>SVNP01000021.1 GCA_015066805.1 Ruminococcus sp.
CAGACAATGCGGAACTCACTTTATTAAGGACGGTAAAGAATATAAATTACAGACAAAAGACCTGTGTAGTCAAGCAAGAAAAGCAGGAATAGATTTTATAGCAGACAGATAAATTCCAATTTGACGGAGGAATTAAAATGAATGCATTAGTGATTAATTGTAGCCCAGTACGAAATGGTGCGACAGCAGAAATTGTACATATTGTTTCAGAATGTTTGAAGAATAAATTCAATGTAAAAACCATTTGTATTGATGATTATGAAATTGGTCTCTGTATGGGATGCAGAAGTTGTCATAGTACAGCAAAATGTATTCAGCACGATGATGTTGATTCAATTATGAAAGATTATGAATGGGCAAATATTGTGATTTCTGTGTCACCATCATATTGGGCTGATATACCTGGACAATTCAAGGTATTCATAGATAGATGCACACCATGGTGCAATACTCATGAACCTCATGCGAAACTTTCTGATGGAAAAAGAGGATATACGATTGCTTTGAGAACTGGACCGAGTATGCCAGAATGTGAAAAAGTAATTGGCAGTATTGAACATTTTCATGGACATTTGGAAATTGAGTCATGTGGCAAATTAGGGTTATGTTCCATCGAATATAAAGAAGATGTTGCAGGAAGAATTGATGAAATAACAGATTTTTGTAATAAGATATTAGAAGCGTAAAATTCAGTTGGTCAGACAGACAAATTCCAATTTATCGAACTGAATATGATTACATAGCCGTTTGTGATGAACAATCACAGACGGCTTTTTCATCTCTATCACAAAAAGGCGGAATGCGTAAACTGCAAACTGCCTAAAAGGTGTTTATTTCTCAGGAATCTTCAGAACCTGCCCCGTAAAAATCGTATCGGATTTCAGATTGTTCAGGGCTTTGATTTCGGCATATCTTGCACCGTTGCCAAGATATTTCTCGGCAATACCCCACAGATTTTCGTTTTTGGCAACCCTATGCTCTCTGTATTTGGAAACAGAGGATTTGAGATAGCCGTTCAGCCCTGCTGTTTTCATCATGGCAGGGTAATCCTTATAGCTGTAATTCAGGTCAACAGCGGAGGCAATGCCTTTGACAGCGCCGGTATGGCTGTACTGCCGGATGCCGTGTTCATACTTGAAATCGGTTTTCGTAACACCTGTGTGTGCCACCCATACAGCATAGCGTTTCATGAAGTCGGCTGTAAATACGGATTCCGGAAATACCTTGCAGCTTCGTACTTTTCCGGTGCGAAGTCTTTCACAAAGCTTCCGGCGGTCTTGCTTGACATTCCTGTGCCCTATATGATATAATATAATCGTCCCGTGGCTTTCGGCTTTGTGAAACAAGAATCACAGGAGCCGCAGCATCACGGGGCAATGTTCTTTTGTAAGGAAATTGTTCTGATACGGGGAGGATATGCAGATGAAACTGGACGGTTTTGGCTTGTTTGTGGAGGATATGCCTTCCATGATCCGTTTTTACAGAGATGTGCTTGGGTTTGAAATCCGGGAGGATGAAAATACCGTGAATGTGTATCTTGTAAAGGATGGCACCTTGTTTATGCTCTATGGGCGCAGCAGCTTTGAGCAGATGACAAGCAGAAAGTATGAGTATATCAAGGGGCTGAACGGACATTTTGAGATTGCTTTGTATGTGGATACCTTTGAGGAAGTGGATGCGGCATACGCAAAAGCCGTTGCCAAGGGTGCCCGTCCCGTTCTGGAGCCTGAAACCGAGCCTTGGGGTCAGCGTACCTGTTATATCGCAGATCCTGAGGGCAATCTCATCGAGATCGGATCCTTCAACCGCCCCTTTGAAAGCAAAACAGATTTCAACGGGGTACAATGATATCGAAATGATATCACATTGATACCACTTTGATACCAAACTGCTATCTCCATGAAAATAACCGCCTGTGAGTCAACATCACAGGCGGTTTTGCCAATTGTAAATTGCTTGTTTTGTAAGCCGGTTGCCCATAGCGGAGCATTTTGGTATCAAACATCCAGAAAAGCGTGCATGGCTTCTGTCAGTTGTGCCAGCTTGCCCTTAAAATCCAGTTCATTGCCGATGATGCAATGGTGGGGGTGCCCCTGCCATACTGCTTGTGTCCGCTGATCCAGTGCAATGGCCTGCTGTGGTGTTTCGGTGCGGGTGCTGTTGTTTTCCAGCGTATAAAAGGGCAGTGCGCCATCTGCGGCTGTTACCAGATGAAAAACCGCATCGTACCGTGCCAATAACTGCTGCGGTGTAAAGCCTGCTTCGGCTGCCATACGATCATACTGGGCATCGGTCATATAGGCTTTGCCATCGGGGATGCCTCTGTCACAGAGGATCAGCAATGCAGGGGCTTGCATCTGCTGTGCAGCCTCTTGGAAGATAGCTTCTTTTTCCAGTTGCAGACGGAATTGCAGCACCTGATAATCGTAGGGGGTAGCGCAGGTCCAGGGGGCAACACCGCCGCCGATCAGCTCCGTTGCCGATTCGGGGATGACCAGCACAGTATAGCCCTGTGCGGTAAAATGCTCCTTGATATGTGCCATTGCGGTGGATTTTCCGCCGCAGGGGCCGCCTGTGATGACGATGGTTTTGATATTCATGGGATTCACCTCACCTACATTATAGCATTTTTACGGCTGTGCGTCAATGTTTTTCTTGCCGGATCCTTGGTGGGGGATAGGATAACAGAAATCCGGAGCAGCCGGCGGCAGCAAATTTTACGCAAATCGTCAAGTCAACTGATGCAGGCTGTGCTATAATAAAGGTACAATCATGATTGCAGTATGTGAGAAGGGAGGAGAACCATGCAGAAATTTGATATCCTGACGGCTGCGCTGACTTATATCGAGGGGCATCTTGACGAAGAACTGACCCGCGAAAAGATCGCAGATTCGTGCTATGTATCCCTTTCGGCGTTGGAAAAGCTGTTCCGTTATGCGGTGCATATGGGGATACGGGATTATATCAACCGCCGCCGCATGACCATGGCTGCAAGAGATCTGGTCTGCAACAGGTGCAGCGTTACCGAGGCTGCCATGAAGTATCAGTTTCAGTCGGTGGAGGTCTTTTCCAGAGCGTTTCGCCGTGTGTGGTTTGAAAATCCTTCTGCTTTTCGGGAGAAATATCGCTTTACGGATATTTTTCCGCCCATTGTCTGTATTCATCAGAAGGAGGATGAACATATGCTGAAGCAAGTGGATATGAGTGCTGCATTTGATTATATGCGTGAGCACAGCGGCAGCTTCGTACTGTGTGCCGATATCAAGGAGCTGACCCCTTTGAATGCTATCTCCCGCAAGCTGGGGGATCTGGCGATTCTGACCATGGCACAGCGTCTGGAGGCTGTGGCAGGGGAGGAAATGGTTGTAATGCGTGTGGGCGGCGATGAATTTGTGCTGCTGACGGCTTTGACCGAGCTTGGAGCGGCCGAAGCTTTGCGGGAAAAGCTGCTTGCCATGAACGGTGAAACCATCTCCTTTGAGGGGAAGGAATATCCGCTGCATTTGTGGTGCGGTTTGACTACTATTCCGCAGAAGCTGAATTTCGGGGCGTTTTTCGGAGATGTGCTGGAGACCATTGACAGAAGCAGGAATAACGCATGAGTATTTGCCAAAGCCGGGGGTTTGCCTCGGCTTTGGTTTTATTCTATCCTGAAAATATCCTCGTAAGATGTGCCGAGAATCTGCCGCAGCAAAATGATCTCATCGGGGTATAGGTGTCGCTGACCCACTTCAATTTTTGCTACTGCACTTCTGGTGATATCACAGCCCTGTACTTGCAGCTTGGCTGCGACTTGTTCTTGGGTCAGATTTGCCGCTTCACGGAGTTTTCGGATGTTGCTGCCCACCAGTTTTTCGATTGTTGGGTTCATGTTGGCTGCTCCTTTCAAATTTGCGCTTAAATAAGTGCAAAATCTTCTTGACATTATTATAATAGTGTGCTACAATGATATTGCACCTGTATGAGTGCAGGAAAGGAGAAATGATGCAGATGACGAAAATTCAGCAGAAACAACAGGCAAGATTGGATTTTACCCCTACCCATATGGTATGTGCGAGCAAGGCGTATCACTATCTCTATCCGGTTGCAGCCATCGTGCTGCCTGTGGCGTTGCTGGTCTTTACTCTGGTCAAAGGTACGTTTGCTGTGCCAACTGTATGGATCTGTTTGGCGATTGCGGTGGTTTTTCTGGGGCTTGACCTTTTTACAAGCAGCAACCTGATCTTCTATGATGATGAGCGGATCGCACTAATCGGCAGTTTTTTGGAAAAGCCCGTTTACTACCGCTGGGATGCGTGTGTTGCTGTTTATTACGGCAATGAACTGGCAAGACTGGAGTTTTCCGACAGTAAGCCGCTGGAATTCAATCGCAAATATGAAGGTGCCGGGGAGCTGGAGGCCTATGCGGAAGCCCGCACAAGTAAATAAGCATTGAGAAACCGTTGTATTTTCTTTTGAAATACAGCGGTTTTTGCTGTCGAGATTACCGATATAAGGCAAAAAGCGCAAAAGAAACCGCAGATCTTAACGCAATTTGTGTAATGGGTAGAATTTCCCTGCGCCCTTGACTTTTTTTTCGAAAAGGGTTATAATACTAGGGTATGCGAATGCTCGTATACAGTATCATTTAAAGAAGGAGGAAAATTATGCCAACCTTTAATCAGCTTGTCCGTAAGGGCAGAAGCGTTCTGCCGGAGAAGTCTACTGCTCCTGCACTTCAGAAGGGCTACAATGCTCAGAAGAAGTCCCAGATCGACCAGAGCTCTCCCCAGAAGCGTGGTGTGTGCACTGCTGTGAAGACCGCAACGCCTAAAAAGCCGAACTCCGCAATGAGAAAGATTGCCAGAGTCCGTCTGACCAATGGCTACGAGGTTACCGCTTACATCCCCGGTATCGGTCACAACCTGCAGGAGCACAGTGTCGTTCTGATTCGCGGCGGTCGTGTAAAGGACCTTCCCGGTGTGCGTTATCACATCATCCGCGGTACGCTGGACGCACAGGGCGTAAACGGCCGTATGCAGGCTCGTTCCAAGTATGGTGCAAAGCGTCCTAAGGCAGGTAAGAAGTAATCTTCTCACCCACCGAACAACCAAGCATTTACCCACAAGGCTCTTGTGGATCAGATATATAGCCCCGCTTCATGAAGCGGCTGCGTATACTGTCTGCATGGCCGAACACAAGTGACTCCATATTCATTTGTGAGTACCTGTGAATTCATTCTATTATGAAGGAGGGAAGCGAGTATGCCAAGAAGAGGCAGTATCGCAAAGCGTGACGTTCTGGAAGATCCGTTGTACAATTCCAAGCTCGTAACACGCCTCATCAACAACATCATGCTCGATGGCAAGAAGGGTGTCGCACAGAAGATCGTGTATGACGCTTTCGCTATCGTGGCAGAGAAGACCGGCCGTGAGGCTCTTGAGGTCTTTGAGCAGGCTATGGAGAACATCATGCCTGTGCTGGAGGTTAAGGCACGCCGTATGGGTGGTGCAACCTACCAGGTTCCGATGGAAGTACGCCCCGAGAGACGTCAGACCCTGGGTCTGCGCTGGATCACCAAGTACTCCAGACTCCGTTCCGAGAAGACCATGAAGGAGCGCCTTGCAGGCGAGATCATGGATGCTGTGAACGGTCTGGGCGGTTCCGTCAAGAAGCGCGAAGATACACACAAGATGGCAGAGGCAAACAAGGCTTTTGCACATTACCGTTGGTAATTCTCTTGGCACATTGGCGAGGCCTTCGGGCTTCGGCATTGGCAGGCCGGTGAGGATTTCACGGTCTGCAGCTTAGAAGAATTTTGAGGAGGAAACCAAATGCCAAGAGATTGTTCACTTGAAATGACCCGCAACATCGGCATTATGGCTCACATCGACGCTGGTAAGACGACTACTTCCGAGCGTATTCTGTACTACACCGGTGTTAACCACAAGATCGGCGAGACCCACGACGGTTCCGCTACAATGGACTGGATGGCACAGGAGCAGGAGCGTGGTATCACCATTACTTCTGCAGCTACAACCGCTTACTGGAAGCAGCACCGTATCAATATCATTGATACCCCCGGCCACGTTGACTTCACCGTAGAGGTGGAGCGTTCCCTGCGTGTTCTGGACGGTTCCGTTACCGTTCTGTGCGCTAAGGGCGGTGTTGAGCCTCAGTCCGAGACTGTTTGGCGTCAGGCCGACAAGTACAAGGTACCCCGTATGGTCTACGTCAACAAAATGGATATCATGGGCGCAGACTTCTACCGTGTCGTTGACATGATGAAGGACCGCCTGAAGTGTAACGCTGTTCCGATCCAGCTTCCTATCGGCTCTGAGACCTTCTTTAAGGGCATCGTTGACCTGCTGGAGATGAAGGCTTACGTTTACTACGACGATGTAGGCAAGGATATCCGCGTGGAGGAGATCCCCCACGATATGGTCGATAAGGCCGAAGAGTACCATGCTGCTCTGGTGGAGGCTGTTGCCGAGCTGGATGAGGAGCTGATGGAGAAGTACCTCAACGAAGAGGAGCTGACCATCGAGGAGATGAAGAGAGTCATCCGCAAGGCTACCATTGCCAACGAGATGGTTCCCGTTGTCTGCGGTACCTCTTACAAGAACAAGGGCGTGCAGAAGCTGCTGGATGCCGTTGTTGACTATATGCCCTCTCCGCTGGATGTTCCTGCCATCAGAGGCATTAACCCCGAGACCGATGAGGAGGAGGAGCGTCCTTCCTCTGACAGCGAGCCCTTTGCAGCACTGGCATTCAAGATCGCAACCGATCCCTTTGTCGGTAAGCTGTGCTACTTCCGCGTGTATTCCGGTAAGGTAGACGCCGGCACCACCGTGCTGAACGCCTGCAAGAATCAGCGTGAGCGTATGGGCCGTATCCTGCAGATGCACTCCAACCACCGTAAGGACATTGATACCATCTACGCAGGTGATATCGCTGCCGTGATCGGCGTAAAGTGCACCACTACCGGTGATACCCTCTGTGACGAGGATCACCCCATCATCCTGGAATCCATGGAGTTCCCGGATCCCGTTATCAACCTGGCAATCGAGCCCAAGACCAAGGCAGGTCAGGAGAAGATGGGCATTGCTCTGGCAAAGCTTGCCGAGGAAGACCCCACCTTCCGTACCTGGACCGATCACGAGACCGGTCAGACCATCATCGCCGGCATGGGTGAGCTGCACCTGGAGATCATCGTGGACCGTCTGCTCCGTGAGTTCAAGGTGGAGGCTAATGTCGGCGCACCTCAGGTATCCTACAAGGAGACCATCCGCAAGAAGGTCGACGAGGATTACAAGCACAAGAAGCAGACCGGTGGTACCGGTCAGTACGGCCATGTTAAGATCACCGTTGAGCCCAATGAGCCCGGCAAGGGTTACGAGTTCGTCAATGCTATCGTGGGCGGCTCTATTCCCAAGGAGTATATCCCTGCTGTTGATGCCGGTATCAAGAGCGCAATGGCAGCCGGCGTTGTCGCAGGCTACCAGGTGGTTGACGTGAAGGTCACCCTGTACGATGGTTCCTACCACGAGGTTGACTCTTCCGAAATGGCATTTAAGATCGCCGGCTCCATGGCATTCAAGAATGCTATGCGTAAGGCTGATCCTGTCCTGCTGGAGCCTCTCATGAAGGTTTCCGTGTTCGTTCCCGAGCAGTACATGGGCGATGTCTTCGGTGACCTCAACGGCCGCCGCGGTCAGATCCAGGGTCAGGAAGTACACACCGGCGTTTCCCAGATCGACGCTCTCGTTCCGCTGAGCAATATGTTCGGCTACGCAAGCGATCTGCGTTCCCGCTCCCAGGGCCGTGGTAACTACACCATGGAGCCTCACAGCTTCGCTGAAGTGCCCAAGAGCATCGCAGATAAGATCAAGAGTGACCGTGGTCACGGCGACGAATAAGCAAAATTTGCTTTTTTCGTAATTTTTTCTGCAAAACACTTGCAATTTACTAGGAAATCTGGTAGAATATAGGTATTGGCTCACCCTTGCATTCGTGAGGGGGAGCAAAATACCGTTTCTGCCATCAAAATTCACAATTTAGGAGGAGATTCCCATGGCAAAGGCACATTTCGAACGTACAAAACCCCATGTTAACATCGGTACCATCGGTCACGTCGACCACGGCAAGACCACCACTACCGCTGCAATCACCAAGTACCTCTCTATGAAGGGCCAGGCAAAGTTTGAGGACTATGCAAACATTGATAAGGCTCCCGAAGAGCGTGAGCGTGGTATCACAATCAACACCGCACACGTTGAGTACGAGACCGATGCACGTCACTACGCACACGTTGACTGCCCCGGCCACGCCGACTATATCAAGAACATGATCACCGGCGCTGCTCAGATGGACGGTGCAATCTTGGTTGTTGCTGCTTCCGATGGCCCTATGGCTCAGACCAAGGAGCACATCCTGCTGGCTCGTCAGGTTGGCGTGCCTGCAATCGTTGTCTTCATGAACAAGACCGACCTGGTTGACGACGAGGAGCTGCTGGAGCTGGTTGAGATGGATATCCGCGACACCCTGAGCAAGTACGAGTTCCCCGGCGATGACATTCCGATCGTTAAGGGTTCTGCTTTCCAGGCTCTGGATTCCGCTTCCACCGATCCTTCCGATCCCGTTTATGCTTGCATCGCTGAGCTGATGGATGCTGTTGACTCCTACATTCCTACTCCTGACCGTAAGGCTGACCAGCCTTTCCTGATGCCTGTTGAGGATACTATGACCATCACCGGTCGTGGTACCGTTGCTACCGGCCGTGTGGAGAGAGGTCAGGTTAAGGTTGGCGATACCGTTGAGATCGTTGGTCTGAAGGACGAGAGCTCTTCCACCGTTATTACCGGTCTGGAGATGTTCCGTAAGCTGCTGGACTACGCTGAGGCTGGCGATAACGTTGGCGCTCTGCTGCGTGGTGTTCAGAGAAAGGACATCCAGAGAGGTCAGGTTCTGTGCAAGCCCGGTTCCATCAAGCCCCACACCAAGTTCAATGGCCAGGTTTACGTTCTGAAGAAGGAAGAGGGCGGCCGTCATAAGCCTTTCTTCAACAACTATCGTCCTCAGTTCTACTTCCGTACAACTGACGTTACCGGCATCATCACTCTGCCTGCTGACGTTCAGATGTGCAACCCCGGCGATAACATCGAGATCGGTGTTGAGCTGATCACTCCTATCGCAATTGAGAGCGGTCTCCGCTTCGCAATCCGCGAGGGTGGCAGAACTGTTGGTTCCGGCGTTGTTACCACTGTTAACGAGTAATTTGTTCGTTCAAAAAGAGATCGTGCTTTTGCACGGTCTCTTTTTTTGTTTGCCAATCCTTGCCCAAAGGACCCGGAAAAGCAGCTTTTTGGGGGCGAAGACCCGCTTGGGCCGGCGGAAAAGATCTTTTGTCTTGCCATATGCTCGGCTGATCCATAAGGATAAGGCGTGAAACACGAGAATGGAAAATCACGGAGATACGTTGGATTTGCAGGTGGATGCAAAAAAATTCATAAAAAAACGCAATTGGGTATTGACAAGCCGAGAAAGATATGGTATCATAATGGTAACGAATGGCATGCCAAGGGAAGCATTGGCAAGTCCAAATGGATTTGACAAGGCTGCCCCTCACACAAAAAAAGATAGGCTTGCCGTGGTAGAACAAAGAAAGACCCTCAAAACCAAAGCTGCGAAAATGGACAAACGATCATCTCCGTGCTGATCGGTTGTCCGATTTCGCATTGCTGCGGAACGAAAAGGGCCAAAGGAGGCGGTCGGCGTGGCAACAGAATTGGCGAGCAAACAGTTGGCCTCTATGGATGCGCGCGGCCGTATGAGCTTCCCAGCGGTGTTCCGTAATATTCTGGGTGATGTGCTTTACCTCACGCAGGATTCCGACGACAAGGGCTGCGTCATCGTCTATTCCGAGGACGGTTACAGTGAGTATTGTCGCTCCATGCGGGAGGGGCTTTCTCCTTATGATGCCAGCATGGTGATGACCTATATCGGTTCTGTGACCCATATGGTGGAGCCCGATAAGATGGGCCGTATTACTGTGCCGGAGGATCTGTGCAAGTTTGCAGGCATGACCAGCGGCAGCGTTGCTGTTGTTGGCGCAGGCGGCTATGCGGAGATCTGGGATAAGGAACGCTATGAGCGGTTCTGTGAGAAGAACAACGAAATGGTTCGTGCTATGATTCTGCGAAAGCGCAAGCAGATGCCTGCATCGACGGAGGGATGACTGTGACAACGGAACAGGGCTATCATATCCCCGTGATGCTGCAGCAGGTGCTGGATGACCTTGCGGTGCGCCCTGACGGGGTGTATCTGGATGGTACGGCGGGCGGAGGGGGACACTCCTACGCCATCGCTAAGCAGCTCACAGAGGGCGGCAGACTGTTTTCTATGGATCAGGATCCGGATGCCATTGCAGAGGCCTCTGCGAGGCTTGCGGGGCTTCCTGTGACCATGGTGCACGCAAATTTTGCCACCTTGGGCGATGTGCTGGCACAGCACGGCACGAAGGCAGACGGCATTTTGCTGGATCTGGGCGTTAGCAGCCACGAACTGGACGAGGCCTCCAGAGGGTTTTCCTACCATAAGGATGCCCCTTTGGATATGCGAATGTCCCAGCAGGGGCAGACGGCGGCGGATCTGGTCAATGGATTGTCGCCGGAAGCATTGACAGAAATCCTCTACAAGTACGGAGAGGAGAAATTTGCACGGAGTATTGTGGCACAGATCGTTGCTGCAAGAGAACAAAAGCCCATTGAGACCACTCTGGAGCTTGCGGAGCTGGTGAAAAAGGGCGTGCCCGCTAAGGCAAGACGAGAGAAGAATCCTTGCAAGAAAACCTTTCAGGCTATTCGCATTGCGGTGAATGATGAGCTGAATGTGTTGGAGATCGCTTTGGATGCTGCTTTTGATGCGCTGAAGCCGGGCGGCAGGCTGGCGATTCTTACCTTCCATAGTCTGGAGGATCGGATCGTGAAGCTGAAATTCAATGCACTTTGCAGCGGATGTGAGTGTCCGCCGCAATTTCCGGTTTGCGTTTGCGGCAAAACACCCAAGGGCAAGACGGTGCATCGGAAGCCTTTGGTTGCTTCTGAGGAGGAATTGCTGCGTAATCCACGCAGCCGCAGCGCAAAACTGCGAACAATAGAAAAGATATAACGAAACAGAACAAAAGTTCGGGGTCTTGGATCCTGAAGTCAAAAATTCAAAATAAGTGCAAAACGAGTGTTTGCCGCAACGGTGAAATCAGGATACGATATGACAGTTGCGGAGAATAGAGAACGAAGTCAAATGTCGTGCAGGATCAGGGAAAGGGGGCGCGTTATATGCCGGAGATGTTTTCGGCAAACGGTTCGCATGATCCGTTTCTGACTGCGGAAGACCGCAGACGGATGACGGAGGAAAACCGTGCACGCGCAGAGCAGAACTCGCCCCGTACCATGACGGATGTGCGAAACGAAACCGATGCGGATCGGCTTGCCCGATACCGACAGTCTGCAAGCAATCTGCGGGCTGCCGCTATGGGTGAGGAAACCATGGAGGAACGCAGTATGCGGTCTTCCTCCACGCTGAACGATGCGGGATTTCCCCGCGGTGCAAGGGGTGGATTTTCCTATGTTTCCGGTGCCAATGCGTATGCACCGTGGCAGGAGGAGGATCTGCGGGAAGAGGAACGTTGGGAGCCGGAGGACGAGGACTCCGCTGCCGATGTGACTGTTGCCGACCCCCGTTACGACGATGCGTGGGATGACCGGTATGCGTATGATGACACGCTATCCGATGGAATAAGCGGCCCGGTTGTGGCTACAGCGAGGAGGTTTCGCAATTTGTTGCGCTCCGGTTTACGCAGAACGCCGTTGGCGGCTATCCGAGTATGTTTCCTTGCAGTATGTGCGCTGGCATTGCTGGGCGGAACCATCTACGGAAAGGTCATGACCAACGAGATCTACACCGATATTGCCGAGGCACAGGCGGAGTACGATGACCTGAAGGCATCTAACGTTTCTCTGCGCTCGGAGATCGACGGAAAAACCACCGTCAAGAATGTGGAAGAATACGCGGAGGATGTTCTGGGGCTGATGCAACTGGACGACTCCCAGATCAAGTACATCAAAATCCAGACCGAGGACGAAGTGATGATTGCAGAGCCGGAACAGGGGTTCTGGGAAAAGCTGCAGGAAAATTTCCGTCAGGTCTGGGCATGGCTGCGCGGTGCGTGACATATACATAAAACAAACGTCCGCATAAAACCGTGCGATCAATGCGAAATATGACATGAACATCAGTGTGTGTAGAACAAAGAAAAAGAGAATCGACACCGACATAAGACCGGAAAAACCGGCTGTGAAGGTATCCAAAACGGACGGCGGAGGGCATTATTTTGATGACTCGCCGTTCGTTTCGTTTTCATTGGAAGAAAAAATCCGCAGGGGCAGTGCCCTCTGTGTGCCCGAAAGGAGTATGGCTCATGCAGGAACCGGCTGCCGAAAACCGACAGACTAAGCAGGGGGGCAAGAGGAGATTCCGCTTCTTTTCCTCTGCAACCGCCAAAAAAACAGCCCCCACCGAGCGAAGGGATTATTCCGCTACTGTGGTGATGACCGCACTGCTGCTCATGGCTGCCGTTCTCATCGGCAATATCTTCAATCTGACCATTCTGCGCCATGATGAGTTTACCGATATGGCAAACTCCCGCCAGTTCGGCACCATTACCATCCCCGCAGAGCGCGGTACCATTTACGATGCCAACGGTACCATTCTGGCACAGAGCGCCACGGTTTATAAGATCTTTGTGGACCCCGGCCTGTTTGCCGAGGAAATGGAGCTGGTGGAGCAGCGCAATCAGTCGGAGCTGAAAAAGGCCGCTGAGGAGGCTGAAAAAGGCAATTCTTATCAGGCGGATGTCGTGAATACCGATCAGTTGCTGGATACGCTGGTGGATTATCTTGCCACCAACCTTTCCATGGATGCCGCCGATGTGCGTAAGGCTTTTGATGCCGACAGCAACTATGTGGTGCTGAAAAAACAGGTGGAAAAAAGCAAGGCAGACCGTATTCTGGCTTATGTGAATGCTATCCCCACCGTAGGCAGCAAGCGTGTGATCTCTCTGGCATCGGTCAGCAGAGAATCGGACACCAAGCGGTTTTATCCGCAGAATGAGCTGGCTGCGGCGGTGATCGGCTTCAATAATTCCGATGGCGACGGCTTGTACGGCATTGAGGCATACTACAACGAGTACCTTTCCGGTATTGACGGCAAAACCGTTACTGCACAGGATGCCAACGGCAATGAGATGCCCTATCGGTATTCCAAGACCTATGCGGCACAAAACGGTGATGACGTGTACCTGACCATTGACATTACATTGCAGACTTATCTGGAGAATGCACTGCTGGAGATGGTGGATACCTATGAGGTCTCCAACCGTGCCTGCGGTATTATTATGAACGCCAAGACCGGTGCGGTGCTGGGTATGGCAACGGTGCCCGGTTTTGATCTCAATGAGCCCTTTGTGATCTATGATCCTGCGGTGCAGACTGCCATTGATGCCATTCCGGATGAAACCGAGCGCAGCAAAGCCATCTCTGCGGAGCGTGAGAAGCAGTGGCGTAATAAGTGCATCACCGAAACCTATATTCCCGGTTCGGTGTTCAAGGTGTTTACGGCTTCTGCTGCCTTGGAGGAAAATGCCATTACCTATGACAGTCATTTCCACTGCACAGGCTCCCATGTGGTAGTGGAGGGCGTACCGCCCATTCACTGCTGGAAGCGTGCGGGTCATGGCTCCCAGACCTTTGAGCAGGTACTGACCAATTCCTGCAACCCTGCGTTTATGACCATCGGCAAGGAGCTGGGCAGAGATCTCTTCTGCAACTACTTCCGTGCTTTTGGTCTGACGGAAAAAAGCGGTATTGACCTGCCCGGTGAGACTTCCTCCGTGTATAAGGCACAGGAGGATATGGGCCCTGTTGAGCTGGCTTCCAGCTCCATCGGTCAGACCAACTCTCTTTCTCCCATGGAGATGGTGGCAGGCTATGCGGCTGTGGTCAACGGCGGCTACCTGCTGGAGCCCTATGTGGTCAGCAAGATCGTGGATACCGACGGCAACGTGGTGCTCACCAACGAGAAGACTGTCCGCAGACAAGTGATTTCCGCTGAAACCTCCGCGCAGATGCGGCAGGCCTTGCAGGCTGTTGTGGAAACCAACGGCGGCGGCAACGCTTACATCAAGGGCTACAAGATCGGCGGTAAATCCGGTACGGCACAGGTCATCAGCGGCAGCACCACTGCGGATGATGATCTGTATGTGGCATCCTACTGCTGCTTTGCCCCTGCGGATGACCCCGAAATCGTTATGCTGATCATGGCTGACCGCCCCAATGCGGAGATCAACTACTACGGCAGTACCGTTGCGGTGCCCTATGCCCGTGCGGTGCTGGAGAAAATTCTGCCCTATCTGGGATACTATCCCGAATATTCCGATGAGGAAAAGCAAAACCTGGATGTGACTGTGCCTTTGCTCATTGATACGGATCTGGCAGAGGTCAAGGTGCAGCTTGAGGTGCTGGGCCTTTCCTGTGAGATCGTTGGCGACGGTAATGTGGTCACCATGCAGACTCCCATTACAGGTTCGGTGGTTTCCAAGGGCAGCACCGTGCTGCTGTACACCGATAATGTGGTTTCCGAGGAGTATGTTGCGGTGCCCGATGTGACGGGGCTTTCCTTTGCGGAGGCCAACGCAAGATTTGCTGCGGCGCAGTTGAATTATGTGGCAAAGGGTGCCTCTACGGGGCAGAGCAATGTTAAGGTACTGCTGCAAAGCGTGCCTGCAGGTACAATGGTGGAAAAATGGTCGGTTATCAGTCTGGACTTCGGTACCAGTGACCAGAGCGGCTGATATCCGATGCTGCCAAGGAACAGGAGAGATTCCATGAAGCTGTATACTTTACTGGAGGGTCCGGCTGCGGCTATGCCCGACTGTGAAATCACGGGAGTGACCGACGACACCCGAAAAATTGCCGAGGGCATGGTGTTTGTATGCATTCAGGGCAGCCGCTTTGACGGCCATGATGCCGCAGAGGAAATGCTGCGGAAGGGTGCGGCGGCCGTGGTGGTGCAGCGGGATCTGGGGCTGGGCGAGAGACAGATCCTGACGGCAGATACCCGCAAAACCTACGGTGATCTGTGTGCGGCATGGTTTGGCCACCCCGAACGGAAAATGCGTCTTGTGGGTGTGACAGGCACCAACGGCAAAACCACGGTTACCACTCTGGTGCAGAAAATGCTGCAGCAGGCAGGCCGTAAGGTCGGTCTGATGGGCACGGTGCAGTATGAGATCGGTGAAAAGGTGATCCCTTCGGTGAACACCACGCCCCTGACGTATGCGTATTTTGAAATTCTGGCGGAAATGGCGGCTGCCGGCTGCACCGATGTGGTGATGGAGGTCTCCTCCTTTGGTCTGGAACAGCATCGCATCGGGCCTTCCCGCTTTGCGGCGGCTGCTTTTCTCAATCTGACACAGGATCATCTGGATGTGCACGGCAGCATGGAAAACTACTATCAGGCAAAGAAAATGCTGTTTGACCGCTGCGATTATGCCCTTGTGAATACCGATGATGCCTACGGAAAGCGTCTGATGGGGGAGATCGGCTGCCCGAAGGAGAGCTTTGCCTTTGAGGATGCAGAGGCGGTCTATCGGCTGCAGGATGTGTGCATCGGTGGCGACGGTACTGCCTTTACCCTGTGCTCCCGTGAAGAAAAAATCCCTGTTGCCATGGGCATGATGGGTCGGTTCAATGCGGCAAATGCGGCGGCGGCTATGATCCTGTGCCGTAAGCTGGATGTTCCCGCGCCAACGTGCCTTGCTATGCTCAGGGATTACATCGGTGTGCGGGGACGCTGTGAGCGGATCCCCACGGGGCGTGATTTTTCTGTGATCTGCGATTACGCCCATACTCCCGATGCACTGGAAAAGGTGCTTTCCGCTATGAAGGAATGCGTCAGCGGACGGTTGATCGCTTTGTTTGGCTGCGGCGGCAACCGTGACCGTACCAAGCGGCCTTTGATGGCTGCTGCTGCGGCAAAATTTGCGGATGTACTGGTCGTGACCTCCGATAACCCCAGAGATGAAGAGCCTCTGGCCATTATTGAGGAGATCGTTGGGGGGCTTGCGGGTACTTCCGTGGAATATTATACTGTGCCCGATCGTGCAGAGGCCATCGCCTTTGCGGTACGGATGGCACAGGCAGGGGATATGATCGTGCTGGCAGGCAAGGGACATGAGGATTATCAGATCCTTGCAGGCGGTGTAAAGCAGCATATGGATGAACGTGAGCTGGTTGCTGAGGCACTGGCACGCATCTGAGGAAAAAGCAATAAAGGAGCATTTGTATGCCGATTTGGGTTACTATGGGGGCGGCTGTTACCGCCATGATCATTGCGGGTTTGGGCGGCTTGTGGCTGATCCCTTTTCTGCGGAAGATTCACTTTGGACAGACCATTCTGGATATTGGCCCCGCATGGCATAAGGCGAAGCAGGGTACCCCCATTATGGGCGGATTCCTGTTTATTGTGGGCAGTATTGCTGCTACCGTCATCGGGTATTCCTCCTGGCGGATCTTCGGCGGTGCGGATCCTACCGCTGCCGCTACCACAAACAACGCATTGCGGCTGCTGGCTGTGATATTGTTTTCGGTGCTGTTTTCCGCCATTGGTTTTGCGGATGACTACATCAAGGCGGTAAAAAAGCAGAATCTTGGGCTGAACGCCAAGCAAAAAATGGCTGCACAGCTTGTATTGAGCATTGCATTGCTGGGCATTCTATATGCGTTGGGTGATCGTGCCACTACCATTGATCTGCTGTTCTGGCAGGTGGATTTCGGGATCTTCTACTACCCCATTATGGTAGTGTTTATCATTTATCTCTCCAATGCGGTGAATCTGACAGACGGCATTGACGGTCTGTGCGGAACAGTCACGGTGGTAGCAATGCTTTGCCTGACTGTGATCTGCGCTACGCTGGAGTATCTGGAGCTTTCTCTGTATGCTATGACCATTGCAGGCGGCTGCCTGGGCTTCCTTATCTGGAATCTGCACCCTGCAAAATGCTTTATGGGTGATACGGGCTCCATGTATCTGGGCGGTGCTTTTGCGGCACTGGGCGTTGCCTGCCGGATGCATCTGCTGCTGGTGCTGGTGGGCATGGTGTATGTTCTGGATGCACTGAGCGTGGTGCTGCAGGTGGGATATTTCAAGATCACCGCATGGCAGCATTACAAAAAAACAGGTGAAAAGGGCGTGGGCAAGCGCATCTTTAAGATGTCCCCCGTGCATCATCATTTTGAAATGTGCAAGTGGAGCGAATACAAAATCGTCATCGTATTTGCTTTGTTCGGTCTGGTTTGCGGACTGCTGGCAGTCTGCAAGGTGATGTTTGGCGCATAATATTCCGATTGATCGGGAAAGGAGTGTGGTTTCATGGCAGAAACAATGGCTGCCGCAGGGAAACAAAAGCGACCTGCACCGCAGAAAAAATCGGTGGGGCGTGGGTTCCGCATTGTAAAGGGCGATATGGACGGCCCGTTGTTTGCGATCGTGATCGCACTGCTGGCCATCGGTCTGACTATGATGTTTTCCGCTTCCTATCCTGCCGCCATTGAGGACGGCAAAAGCGGTACCTTTTATGCCATGCGTCAGCTTGCCTTTGCAGGCATCGGCTTTGTCATGATGATCGTCTTTGCGCTGCTGTGCAACTACCGTATTTTTGAAAAGCTTTATATATCGGGCACTGTTTTTCTGGTTGCATTGATCCTGCTGGTGCTGGTGCTGTTTATCGGTGATGATCTGGGTACGTTTGCCACACGCTGGCTGTACATTCCCTTTACCAGCATTACCTATCAGCCTTCGGAGGTCATGAAGCTGGCCTTGATCTTATTCTTCTCGCTGCTGATCTCCCGCAATGCCCACCGTATGAGCAGCTTCCGGTACGGTGTGATCCCTTATCTGGGGATTCTGGGCGTGCTTTCCGTTCTGATGCTGTTCCAGCCCCATATTTCGGGTACGATCATTATTCTGGCCATCGGTGTTGTGCTGATGTTGGTGGGCGGCTGCAGATTCTGGCATCTTGCGACATTGGGTCTGGCCGGTCTGGCTGTTGTACTGGTGTTTCTGATGACCTCAGATAAATTCGATTATATCGGGGAGCGTTTTCTTGCCATGCAGGATCCCTTTAACCCCGAGTATATGCAGGATCAGACGTGGCAGACCTCACAATCGCTGATCGCCATTGGCTCCGGCGGATTTTTCGGACTGGGACTGGGCGCATCCCGACAGAAATATCAGTATCTTCCCGAAGCGCAGAACGACTTTGTGTTTGCGATTCTTTGCGAGGAATGCGGCTTTGTGGGTGCGGCAACGGTCATTTTGCTGTTCTGTCTGCTGATCGTCCGCGGATTCTACATTGCATCCAAGGCACCCGATCGTCTGGGCAGGCTCATTGCCGTGGGCATTACGGTGCATATCGGGATTCAGGCATTGCTGAATATTGCCGTGGTCAGTAATATGATCCCCAATACAGGTATCAGCCTGCCGTTTTTCTCCTACGGCGGTACGGCACTGATCATGCAGCTTGCGGAAATGGGCGTGCTGCTGAATATTTCCCGTCAGTCCTCTTTGGAATAAAAAAGATAACGGTGAGGTAATCTATGAAAGTGTTATTTGCCTGCGGCGGTACCGGCGGACATATCAATCCCGCACTGGCCATTGCAGGAATCATCAGCGCAAAATATCCGGATACGGAATTTTTGTTTGCAGGTACACCCGACGGCATGGAGGCCACCTTGGTGCCTGCGGCAGGGTATCCCATTGAGTTTATCAAGGTAGCAGGCTTTCAGCGGAGCTTTTCTCCCGAAAGCATTGTGCGGAATGTAAAGGCTGCCTCCTATCTGGTGACGGCAGGGCATCATGCCAAAAAGCTGGTCAAACAGTTTGCGCCGGATCTGGCCATTGGTACCGGCGGCTATGCGGCAGGTCCGGTGATCCGTGCGGCAAGACAATTGGGTGTGCCTACGGTTATTCACGAACAGAATGCTTTCCCCGGTGTGACCAACAAGCTGCTGGCTCCCCATGCCAAGGCCATTATGCTGACCTTTGAGGCGGCAGCAAAGTATTTTCCCGCAGATGTTGCTACGACTCTGACCGGATTGCCTGTGCGCGGCTCTCTGCTGAAACGGAAAAAAGATGAGGCGCGGCGGAAGCTGGGCTTCGGTGAGGGGATGACCATTCTCAGCTTTGGCGGCAGCCAGGGTGCAAAATGTCTCAATGATCTTATGCCCGAGCTGATTGCATGGCACAGAGCCGAGGGAATGCAGATCAATCATATTCACGCATACGGCAAGCATGGCAAGGCGACTGTGCCCGATGCCATGCAGGCAAAGGGAATCCCGCTTGCCGATGGCAGACTGCGTGTTTCCGAGTATATCCATGATATGGATGTCTGTCTTGCGGCTGCGGATCTGGTCATCAGCCGTTCGGGTGCATCGACTCTCAGTGAGCTGGAAATGGTGGGCAGAGGCTCTATTCTGGTGCCTTACCCCAATGCGGCAGAGAATCATCAGCTCCACAATGCCAACGTGCTGGGCAAGGCGGGTGCAGCCATTGTGGTGGAACAGAAGGATCTGACTCTTGATGTGATGAAACGGCATATCGCTGCGCTGTATGAGCACCCCGAAAAGCTGGAGGCCATGGGGCAGCGTGCAGGTGCACTGGCCATCCGGGATACGGATGCACGGATCCTGCGGGTGCTGGAGCCGTTTTTGCCCAAGGAGAAATAATCACAAAAAAACGCAGATTGCATACCATAAACCATAAACGGCGCAAGCCGATGTGAAAGGTGTGGGTGCAATGGCGGAGCAGGTGCTTCGGATCACAGGCGGACAGCCGATGCAGGGCGAGGTGACGGTACAGGGCGCGAAAAACAGTGCGCTACCCATGATGGCCGCAACGATTCTCTGCAAAGGACAGTGTGTGCTACATAATGTACCAAGGCTGACCGATGTCTGGGCAGCCAGCAGGATTCTCAATCGGCTGGGCTGCAATTGTCACATGGAAGGCAATACCGTAACCATAGACGGCGGTGCTGCACAAAGTTGGGAGATCCCCGACAGTGATATGCGGCAGATGCGGTCATCCATTATGTTTCTGGGTCCCATACTGGGCAGAACGGGGGCTTGTACCCTTTCTCTGCCCGGTGGCTGCGAGCTTGGCCCGCGTCCCATTGATCTGCATCTGGAGGCGATGCGGCGTATGGGTGCTGCGGTAGCGGAAGAGGGAGAACGGATCCGATGCTGTGCCAAGGAGCTGCACGGTGCCAAGATCCATCTGCCGTTCCCATCGGTTGGTGTGTCTGAAAATGTCATCATGGCGGCTACCCTTGCAAAAGGTGAAACCGTTTTAACCAATGCCGCCAGAGAACCCGAAATCATTGATCTGGCTGCATTTTTAAACCAATGCGGAGCCAAAATCAGGGGTGCCGGAGAGAGTACGGTGGTCATTCAGGGCGTGGAAAAACTGTATCCCACCTCCTACACCGTGATGCCCGACCGCATTGCTGCGGTGACTTGGCTGTGTGCGGCGGCGGCTTCCAAGGGGAGCATCTGCGTGCGAGGTGCAAGACCTTCCGATATGGAGGCTTGTCTTTCTGTGCTGGAGCAGGCAGGCTGTCGGCTGGGGATCTGCCCCGACCGTATTTTTCTGGAGGCTTCCCGTCCGCTGCGGGCGGTACCGGAGATTCGCACTATGCCGCATCCCGGATTTCCCACCGACGGGCAGGCGATTCTCATGGCGCTGCTGGCAACTGCGGCAGGGACCTCCGTGTTTGAGGAGACCATTTTTGAAAGCCGCTATATGCACGCCGGGGAGCTGCTGCGTATGGGTGCCAATATCCGTATTTTCGGGCGGACTGCCATTGTGCGGGGCGTACCGAGGCTGCACGGTGCTGCAGTTGCGGCGCAGGATCTGCGGGGCGGTGCGGCTCTGGCTGCTGCGGCAGCGGGTGCAGAGGGTGAAACCGTTTTGCGGGGGCTTTCCCATATCGACAGAGGGTATGAGGATCTTGCAGGAGTTTTCAACAATCTGGGCTGTCAGGTGCGGCGCATCTCGTTTTAGCATTCTATGCGTGATTTTTGAGGAATATTCCACAGAAAATGTGGAAAACCCTGTGGAAAGCCCTTTCTTTTGTGGAAAGGTTGCTCCACACCCTGTCGAAATGACGTACTATCGTCTGTTTGCTGTTGAAAACCTGTTGGGATTGTGGGGAAATCCACCGCAAAACCATAAAGTTTTCCACAAAATAATCGGAGAAAGGTGCGCCCGTTGGGCGTAAATGGGACAAAAAGGCAATGCAGGAGATCGTAAAAACCAATGTAAAGCGTCAGCAGAGCAGCAAACGCCACCATCGCAGAACCAGATATCATGCGTTGTATTTTGCATTGGTGGTGCTGCTGGTGCTGGGCGTGGGCGTTTCCCTTTCCATGACGCTGCTGTTCAACATCACGACCATTGAGGTGACCAACGAAACTCAATACGCACAGGAGGATATTATCCGGCTCAGCGGCATTGAGGCGGGGGATAATCTGGTGCGGCTGGATACCGCTGTGGCAGCCGAGAGCATCCGTGCCTCGCTGCCCTATGCGGAAAAGGTGACGGTCAAGCGCAAGTTCCCCTCCACGGTGGAGATCACCGTTACGGAGGCTGTGGCTGTTGCCAATGTGGAATATTCCCACGGCTACCTGCTCATCAGTGCCTCCAACCGTAATCTGGAGACCACGGAGCATCCTGTGGCGGATCTGCTGATCATCAAGGGCTTTGATCCCGCAAATGATGTGCCCGGTGAGTATTTTACATCCCGTGAGCCCGGTGAGGACGATGTGCTGCGTGCCATTACCGCCGCTACCATTGATTCCGGTGTGGAGAATGTGTACGCCATTGATATCGCAAAGCACTATAACGTTATTGTGTACTATGAAAACGGCAATGTGTTCGAAATGGGCAGCTACACCGATGCTGTGTACAAGCTGCGCCTTGCCGATGCAACCATGAAGGAGCTCAACGAGGAGCGTGCCTACCGCCTGCGGATGGTGGGTGATAATCAGATCTCTGTGCTCAGTGAGGGCGCTGCATCTGTTGTAACCACTACAGCACCACAGGAAACGGGCAACTCGACAGAAACCACAACCACGACAGAATAATTCCCTTTGATTTTGGTAAATCTCGGAAAAAAAGAAAAAATTTGATTTTGGGTCTTGCAATCACAGAAAAACTGTGGTAGAATATGTGTATATGTAATCGTGGCGGTTTGTCGCCGTTTGCGAAAAATGGGAGGAACAATCGATGACTGATTTTATCTATGAGGATTCTTTTGACCCGCAAGTAAATATCAAGGTTGTCGGCGTCGGCGGCGGCGGCGGCAATGCGCTTGATTGTATGGTACAGGCCGATGTGAAGAACATCGAGTATATTGCGATCAATACCGATGCAAAGGCTCTGCTGAACTCCAAGGCACCTACCCGTATCCAGATCGGCGCAAAGCTGACCAGAGGCCGCGGCGCAGGCAATAAGCCCGAAGTAGGCCGTCAGTCCGCAGAGGAGAACCGCGATGAGATCACCAATGCACTCAAGGGCGCAGATATGATCTTTATTACCGCAGGTATGGGCGGCGGTACCGGTACCGGTGCGGCTCCCGTGGTGGCACAGCTCGCACAGGAGCTGGGTATCCTGACTGTGGCTGTTGTGACCAAGCCCTTCGCTTTTGAGCGTGAGCAGAAGATGGCTCAGGCCGAAAGAGGCATTGAGGCTCTGAAGCAGTATGTGGACTCCCTGGTGGTCATCCCCAATGAGCGTCTGCTGGTTGGTCTGGATAAGCCCCTGACCATGCGCGAGAGCTTCTCCATGTCCGACGATATTCTGAAGACCGGTGTGAAGTCTATCTCCGACCTCATTGTGGAGGACGGCTACATGAACCTGGACTTCGCCGATGTTTCCACCATCATGAAGAATGCCGGCTATGCACACATGGCCATCGGTCACGGCTCCGGCAAGAACAAGGCAGAGGAGGCTGCGGCTGCCGTTATTACCAGCCCGCTGCTTGAAACCTCTATCGCCGGCGCAAAGCGTCTGCTCATCAATGTGGCAATGAGCGAGGATGTGCTGGCTCAGGAGGTGGATGCCGCCAACAGAATGATCACCGAGACCGCCGCTCCCGGCGTGGAGGTCATTACCGGTACCACCTTCCGCGATGACATGAATGATGAGATGATCATTACCGTCATCGCAGCAGGCTATGAGGATGATGTCCCTGCTGCTGAGGAGAGAAAGATGGAGGAGGAGATCATTTCCATCCGTAATCCTCTGGTGGATGGCTTCCCCACCGCCGAGCCCCAGAAGGCTTCCGCTGCAAGAAGCACTACCATCCCCACGCTGGATGATGACGACGATCTCACCGAGATCTTCAAGATCCTGGACAAGAAGTGATACAGCCTTCCGGCATTGGGGTCACTTACCAAATGTAAATTTTCTGTGAACAAAAGGACAAGCCTGCTGAAAGGCTTGTCCTTTTTTGGCGGTTTTTACAGAGTTTATTGTCAAATTGCACGAAAATCATAAAAAATATTGTATGTTATGTACCTTGAAATTCAAAAAAAATTGTGGTATGATTAAGTAGTTACAGTGAGCAAGGTGCCTCGTGCAGTCGATCATGCCCGTGCCGTATCCGCAAACGGAGGCAGCATTTCCGGCAGGCTCTTGCTTCGGGGCGGCTGATGGGTCTTTGCAGCCGCAGCAACGAATCCTAAGACCAAATTTATTTTTTTTGCGGAGAAATGGAGTGTTACTATGGATCAGCCTACTGTATTGCGTACCACAAAAATCGGCAACGGATTTATCAAAGAAGATGTTCTGGCCTACGTTGATGAACTGAACTCGAAAATTTATGCTCTGGAAGAAGAATGCAACGATCTGAGAGAAAAGCTGAATGCCGGTGGCGGTGCAAGTGATGAGACCGTCAAGCAGTATGAAGCAGAGCTGTCCAGACTCCGCGGTGAGCTGGGTACCACCAAGAACCAGCTCCGTGCCGCTCAGGATGAGCTGAAGAACCGTCCCGTTATCGGCAGCGACGGCGAGGCTGGTGTTTCCGCAGCAGAGCTGGAAGAGGCAAAGGCTCAGTTGGCAGCCGCCAATGAAAAGAATGACAGCCTGACCACTCAGGTGGAGGCTATGAAGGCCGATGTGGAGCGTCTCACCGAGGAGAACGCTTCCCTCCGCAGCGATCTCAGCGAGGCTGCTGCACAGGCAATCGGCAGCGGCGAGGATGCCGCAAAGGTCGCTCAACTGCAGAGCCAGTTGGACGAAGCAAATGCAGAGATCCAGTCCCTGAAGGGCGAGCTGGAAGCCAAGGATATGATGCTGGAGGAGCAGTCCGGTCTTTCCAATGAGGCTGATCTGGCACAGATCACCACCCTGACCGCACAGATTTCCGAGAAGGATGCTGCGCTGGCAGAGGCTAAGAGCAAGATCGCAGAGCTGGAAGCAAAGATCGCCGAGCAGGAGAAGCGCATTGAGGACCTGAAGTCCAATGACTCCATGAGCGCAATGGGCGCACTGTTCATGCAGGCTCAGGAGATGACCTCCAAGGCTACTGCCGAGGCAAAGGCTGCTGCCGAGAAGATCACCCGTGAGGCCAAGGAGCAGGCTGAGAGCATTATCTCCGAGGCAAATGCACAGGCCGAGCAGACCATTACCTCCGCCAACACCCAGGCAGAGGAAGTTGTTACCGCTGCAAATGCACAGGCAGATACCACCATCGCCAACGCCAACGAGCAGGCTGATGCTACCATCTCCTCTGCCAATGCAGAGGCACAGCGTACCCTCAGCGATGCAAAGGCTCAGGCCGTTAAGACTGTTGCCGATGCAGAGGAGAGCGTGCGTGCAAAGCTGGAGGACGCAGAGCGTCGCAGCAAGATGACCACCGATACCGCTGTTACCGTTCGTTCTCTGCTCCGCAGCGAGATCGACGCTGTTGCAAAGAAGATCACCGAGGCTACCGCTGCGTTGAAGGATCTGCAGGATCAGACCAATATGCGTATGGGCGAGGCCAAGGAAGTCATCGCAAAGGCAAGAGAGACTGTTTCCGATGGCGACGCAGTACCCACCTTTGCAAGCTTTGACGAGGTCGCTTCTCACAGCTTCAGCAAGGCCGACGACAAGAAGCCCGCTAACTTCGAGTTCAACTTTGAAGAGCTGGCACAGGGCGGCGGCGACGGCAATGACGGCTGGTCCTGATCTATGACCTATCATCTGAATACATCAGAGCTTCCCGCGGTCGTGCGCGAGCAGCAAAAGCTGCGCGTGGGTGACCGCGTGTTGCTTTCCGGAACTGTTTATACCGCCCGTGATGCCGCCCATAAGCGCATTGTTGCCGCTATGCAGGCGGGCGAACCCCTGCCGTTTGATTTGCAGGATGCCGCAATTTACTTCGCAGGCCCTACCGCTGCACCTCCCGGAAGACCCATCGGTGCCTGCGGCCCCACTACCTCCGGTCGGATGGACCCCTTTTCCCCGCTGCTGCTGGATAAAGGCCTCATCGCCATGATCGGCAAGGGAGAGAGAAATCAGGCGGTCTGCGATGCTGTGGTGCGTAACCGTGCAGTGTATTTCTGTGCGGTGGGCGGTGCCGGTGCGCTGGCGGCTGCCCATATCACCCGCTGCGACGTGATCGCTTACCCCGAGCTGGGCTGCGAATCCGTGAAGCGGTTGGAGTTTGAGGATTTTCCGTTACTTGTCACTATTGATAATCACGGCGGGAATCTGTTTGCAGAGGGCAGAGCATCCTTTGCCGCAGAGTAAGTGCCCTGCTTTTCGTATGAACGCACAAAAATGCTTTGCGAAATTTATGAATAACGACAAAATTCGGCACGATATTCATAATTTTTTCAAAAATGCTTGACAAATCTGCAAAATTCGCTTATCATATAAGAGTCGAGGCATACCATGGCGCAGGTTCTGCTGTGCCGTGCTGTGCTGAGATGGTGCGAACGGTAAGGAAATTCTGCGCCCTTGTGACTCACGGATGATGGAGGAGCTTCTGCTTATGCAGTCTGTTTACGACCCTTCCCTGAATGACGTCCCGGATGAACAGCTGGTCGCTGCGTTTCCAACCAATGAGTACGCATTTCAGGTGCTGATGCTGCGCTATGTGCGGTTGATCTATCACATCGCCGGCGCAATGACAGCCAACCCCCAGGATGCCGAGGATTACGCAGCAGAGGGGCTTTTGGGCCTGCTCAATGCCGTGTACAGCTTCGACCCCGGTCGGGATGCGTCCTTTCGTACCTTTGCCGTAGTCTGTATCCGTAACCGAATGCGCAACGCTCACGAAAAAATGACCAGAGAGCATCGCGACGGTGCCCCACAGCCTCATGTGTCCATTGACACGTTGGAGGAAACAGGGGAGCTGCTGCATGATCCTGCGGGGACACCCGAAACCATTTTTTTGCAGAAGGAACGCATGACTTCCCTGTATCGGGAGATGGCTCGTGTGCTCACAAAGCTGGAATTGGAGATCTTCAGCTTATATGTGGATGAGCTTTCCTATGCGGATATTGCCAAACGGCTCGGGATCTCCGTTAAATCCGTCGATAACGCCATCCAGCGTGCCAGACGGAAGCTCCGTGGTGTCCGGAATGTGCCGCAGCAAGAGGAAGGCTCCTCCTGAGGCGGAAGACAGGCTTATCCAAGGCTCGGGAAAGACAGAACCTTTTCCGAATTGACCGCGCAGTCCGGATGGCTGCAGACCAAGACCCGGGAGTATTTCTTCCAGCGCGATGACCTGCAAACCGCTTTGCTCCAAAAGGGCGTTTGCCCGCAGGCGATGACAGCAATAGTGATGGCGTGAAACCGTCCGAGGTCCAATTTTCAAAAAAGCGAGGAAAAAACAATGTACGAAGACAGAACCTTAGTATGCAATGAGTGCGGACAGGAGTTCACATTCACCGCCGGTGAGCAGGAGTTCTACGCAGAGAAGGGATTCGCAAATGATCCCAAGAAGTGCAAGGCTTGCCGTGACGCACGCAAGAATGCCGGCAAGGCAGAGCGTGAGATGTTCACTGCTACCTGTGCAAGATGCGGCAAGGAGGCCAGAGTGCCTTTCCGTCCCAAGGAAGACCGTGACGTGTTCTGCAGCGAGTGCTATGCTCAGATGAAGAACGAGCAGTAAGCTTTTGATTCACACAAGAAAAGCGCGGTCGTAACGGCTGCGCTTTTTGAGTACCCGCATATTCGCGCTCCCTTTGGGAGATGCTATGCAAAGAAAGGATGTGATTACATGGAGATCACAAAGAATACCATTATCGGTGATATTCTGGATGCCGATCCTTCCACCGCCCCCTATTTTCTGGAGATGGGCATGCATTGTCTGGGCTGTCCCTCTGCAAGAGGTGAGTCTCTGGCAGATGCCTGCGCCGTTCACGGCGTGGATGCCGATGTGCTGGTGGAAAAGCTCAATGCCCATATGGCAAAGTGAGAAAACGCAAAAAGCAGCGTCGCTTCGGTGATGCTGCTTTTGGTTTTCCTTGACAAATGGCGAGGATTCGTGTATAATGTAGGTATCTTAGCGAAAAGCGGTGATGAAAATGCGTAGACCTTGGGCTGCCCTTGGGGTGGCGGCTGTGTTTACCCTCTGCTGCACCGCCTGCAACGGCAATCAGGAAGACAGCACCGTCATTCGCTTTTCATGGTGGGGCGGTGATTCCCGACATCGGGTGACCCTTGACGCTGTGGAGCAGTTTATGGCTCTCCACCCCGATATCCGTGTGGAGTGCGAGTACGGTGCGTGGTCAGGCTGGGAGGACGCTACGGCTGCGGCTTTGTATGCCGGTACCGAAGCCGATGTCATGCAGGTGAACTGGAACTGGCTGACCAATTTTGATGACGATACCATACAGTTTATGGATCTCAGCGGTATGAAGGAATGGCTGGATCTTTCGCTGTATGATGCCGAATCCCTTGCGCTGTGTACGGTGGAGGATGAGGTGCGGTGTGTGCCTGTCAGCTTAACGGGCAGAGTATTGTTCTGGAACGAAACCACCTTTGCTGCGGCCGGTTTGCCGGTGCCCGCTTCCTACGAGGAATTGCTGGCAGCAGGTGAAGTGTTCCGCACAAAGCTGGGGGAGGATTACTACCCACTTGCCCTGGGCTGGTATGATCGTATGCTGTTTTTGGTGTATATGCTGGAATCGCAATACGGCATGGATTGGACAGCGGACGGCAGGCTGCAGTATTCGCAGACACAGTTGGAGGAAGGCTTGCGGCGCATTCATGAGCTGGAAGCCGCCCATGTGATCCCTCCGCTGAAAAAAGTCATCGGCGGCGGCGCAGACAGCTTTGATAAGGACGAAAACTGGATCACAGGCCGCTACGGCGGTATTTATGAATGGGATTCTTCTGCCGGTAAATTTCAGGATTCTCTGGCAGAGGGGCAGCAGATGGTGGTGGGCGAGTATTTCTCCGATCTGGGCGGATACCGGGGCGGTTTTTCCAAAATCTCTCTGGGCTTTGCCATTTCGGGGGAAACCAAAGCGCCCGAAGCCTGTGCAAAGCTGATTTCTTATCTTGTTTCACGGGAGGAAGCGGTGAAGATCCTTGGGACAGAACGAGGTGTACCGCTGAATCGGAATGCATATCAGATCTGTAAGGAGGCAGGGCTGCTTGGGGATATGGCAGCACTGGCCAATCAGCGGATGGAAGCGTGGGTGCAGTTTTCGGTTGACCCCCGCTTTGAGGAATCCGCCCTCCGAACGGTGTATGAGGATGTATTCGTGAAGCTGAGTTATGGTGAATATACGGTTTCCCAAGCGGCAGAACGGCTGTATGCCGGAATCAACACTGCCCTTATGGGAGAATAAATCATGTTGGAAGGATTCTTTCAGGCATATCTGGCGGAATACCGCCCCTTTAAGACCTATTGGAACTATGAGGACGGCTGTATCCTGCGGGGCTGCCGCAAGTTGTATGACATCACAGGAGATGTCCGCTGCTTGGATTTTGTGATGGATTATCTGTCCCCCCGTGTGCAGGAGGACGGTTCCATTCCTACTTTTTTGGAGAGCAAGCATTGTCTGGACAGCTTTCATTGCTCCAAGGCACTGTTTTTGGCGGATGCCGCAGAGCCCCATGGGAAATATGCAAGGGCATTGCGGCGGCATCCGGGGTATCTGCGCCTGCACCCGCGCACTGCCGAAGGTCTGCTGTGGCACAAGGAGATGTACCCTCACCAGATCTGGTTAGATGGGCTGTATATGATCATGCCCTTTTTGGCGGAGTATGCTGTGTGGTCGGCGGAAGATGCCGCTGCCTGTAATGCTGAGCTCCGCAGGACCTTTGGTTTTGTACGACAGTATATGCGGGAAGAAGAAACCGGTCTGTACCGGCATGGTGCGGATCGTGCCATGGTGCAGAGCTGGGCAGATCCTGTTACGGGACTTTCTGCAAGCTGCTGGCTGCGTGGCATGGGCTGGCTGCTGATGGCTCTGGTGGATTGTATCCCCTTGGTGCAGCAAACCGATGGGGTGCTGTGTGAGGAGCTGAAGCATATGCTGCGGCAGGCGGTGGAGGATCTGCTGCCCTACCGCAATGAGACAGGGCTGTTTTATCATGTGGTGGATCAGCCCGAGGCAGCAGAGAATTACACGGAAACCTCCGGTAATGCCATGATCGCCTATACGCTGATGCAGGGTGCTGCCTTGGAGGTGCTGCCTGCGGAACAGGCACAGATCGGGCTGCAAATGCTGCATACGTTATGCGAAAACAAGCTTTTGCAAACCGATTCCGGTTTTGCACTGGGAGATATCTGTTCCAGTGCGGGCTTGGGCGGTGCAACCAATCGGGACGGAAGCTGCGGGTATTATTGCGGCGAGCCACGGGTACAAAATGATCCGAAGGGTGTGGGTGCGCTGATGCTTGCCTGTGCAGCAGCCGGACAATGGCAGGGCTGCACGGTGGCAAATCACAGCGCAGGCAACGCCTTGGGGGGATAACATGAACGCATGGAAACGCTTTGCCGGTTTTTGTAAACGAAACCGGCATATGCTTTATATTCTGCCGTGGCTGCTGGGATTTTTTTTGTTTCAGGCAGCCCCGATGCTGTATTCTCTGGTATGCGGCTTTACTGATTTTCACCTGTTTCGGGGCATCAGTGACATTGGCTTTGCCAATTACGGGAAGATTCTGACCGATGCCGAAACTCTGGGGGCCATCGGCAGAACGTTATTGTATACCGCTGTTACGGTTCCGCTGAAGATCCTGACGGCATTGGCGGTGGCATATCTGCTGCATTGCTCCCTGAAGGGCATTGGTGTGTTCCGTACCTTGTATTATCTGCCTTCCATTCTGGGCAGCTCTGTGGCGGCTGCTGTGCTTTGGAAGGCTCTGTTCCGTGATGGCGGTGTGGTCAATCATCTGCTGGAAATGGTGGGGCTTGCTCCCGTATCATGGCTGGCAGAGCCCCAGGCTGCCTTGTGGGTGGTGATTCTGCTGCGGGTGTGGGAATTTGGTTCCCCCATGGTGCTGCTGCTGGCGGCTTTACAGCAGATCCCTCGTACCATGCTGGAGGCTGCCCGTCTGGATGGTGCAGGGGGCTGGGCGGTTTTTTGGCATATCCAGTTGCCCATGATCTCTCCTGTGCTGTTTTATTCGGTTCTGCTGCAGATCTGTGCTGCCTTGCAGGAGTTCAATGCGCCCTTTATCATTACCGATGGCGGTCCCATGGGATCCACCACCCTGATCTCTCTGCTGATCTACCGCAATGCCTTTGGCTTGTATGAGATGGGCTATGCCAGTGCGCTGGCTTGGGTGCTGTTCTTGCTGACGGCTGTGTTTGTGGGGCTGTATCTGCTGATCGGCAGGGGCAGGCTCTTTGACGGGCAGGAGGAATCGGCATGAGAGCAAAGCAAAGAAACAAGCTGCTGCGGTATGGATTGCTCATTGCAGGTGCTTTTGTCATGATCTATCCGCTGCTGTGGCTCATCAGTGCCACATTCCGCAGCAACAGCGAGATCTTCTCCCACAGCGGTCTGATCCCTCTGGAGCCTACCCTGGAGGGCTGGCGCAGAGCCTTTGCCGCATACGGCGGCCAGATCGACTTGCTGCGTGCCATGGGCAATACATATCTGTATGTGGTGCCGAAGGTGCTGTTGACGCTGATTTCCGTTACACTGACTGCCTACGGCTTTGCAAGGTTTTCCTTTGCGGGCAAAAAGCTGTGGCTGATGCTGCTGTATTCCACGCTGTTTTTGCCCCGGACTGTTTTGTATGTGCCGCAGTTTGTGCTGTTTGATCGCTTGGGGTGGGTGGATTCTCCCTTCTATCTGCCACTGATTGTTCCTGCGGCATTGGCAGGAGAAACTGCCTTGGTGGTCATGCTGATACGGTTTTTTCACAGCATTCCCAAGGTGTATGATGAAGCTGCAAGGCTGGATGGCTGTCATTCCTTGCAGGTGCTTTGGTATGTGCTGCTGCCTATGCTGCGCCCTGTGCTGATGACCTGCGGTGTGCTGCAGCTTCTGTGGTCTGTGAACGATTACATGGGGCCGCTGCTGTATGTGAAAACTCCTGCGCGGTATCCGCTTTCGGTGTTTGTCAAGCTTTCCATGGATGCCGACAGCGGCTTTGCATGGAATCGGGTGCTGGCAGTGTGCTGTGTGGCAATGCTGCCGCAGATCCTTGTGTACTTTTTGGTGCAGCGCCGCAGTGAGGACACTATTGCGGCCGGAGGTATTAAAATGTGAAAAAACGGGCGGATCGGAACTCCGCCCGTTTTTGTGTTTGCTATGCTGTGCGAAAAAACAATTCTCCTGCCGAAGACAACGAAAGATCGTGCTATGCTTTTTGGTTTTCGACAGGATTCGACCGATTCCGAAGTGCTTCGACGAAAGACGACGGGTTTTCACAGTAGACATTCAAAATCACATATGCTATAATAATCCTGTTGCTCATACAGGTGTGTGGCGCCGGTTGCAGATCGGCAGAGTAGCAAATGGTGTGACAATTTGTTACAAAGGGCTGCATCACGAAAGGGGGAAAGAATATTGCACATTCACAGAGATAAACAAACGGCAGAAAACACAGCAACGATCCGCTTTTCTCTTATACTGAATGATGCGTTTATTGGCTTTTTGTATCGGCATGTAGGGCCGCACTTTATCAGATGCAAAAAACACGGGTATTCCAAAACGAATACCCGTGTTTTTTTACTGTAAACAGCCTCCCATAAGAGAACGCTGCAAGATGCCGTGGCATTCCGCAAGGGCAATGCCGTAATTGGTGAAGGGTACCCCCTGCGAAAGAGCGGTACGCATCCGCCAGAGCATTTCACGCTCGGTACGCATACAGCCGCCGCAGTGCACCACCAGTGCGTAGGGGGAAAGGTCTTCGGGGAAATGTCCGCCGGATGTGAAGGAAAAATCAAACTGCTTTCCGGTAAGCTGCATCAGCATTTTGGGCAGCTTGACCGTGCCGATATCATTGCATTGGCGATGATGGGTACAGCCCTCTGCAATGAGCAGCTTTGCGCCGTTGGGGAGGTTTTTCAGCGACTCCACGCCCTTGACAGCCGTTTCCAGAAAGCCCTTGTACCTTGCCATCAGAATGGAAAAAGAAGTCAGGGGCGTATCCTTGGGGAGCATTTGCTCCACGGCACCGAATACCTGACTGTCCGTAATGACCATGCGGGGCGGTTTTTTCAGGTTGGAAAGAACAGCCGTAAGCTGTTCGGGCTGGGTGACAATGGCAATGCCGCCCATATCAATGATCTCCCGCAGGGTCTGCTGCTGCGGCAGGATCAGCCTGCCTTTGGGTGCTGCTTCATCTATGGGGGTGACCAGAATGACCGTATCCTCGGGGGCAAGCAGATCTGCCACGATCTGTCTTTGGGGCTGCAAACGGCTCCCCATGGCTCCGATGCGTTCCTTCAAGGCTTCAATGCCCTCACCGGTTTTTGCGCTCACCCACAGGATATTTTCCTCCTGTGGATGATTGCTGCAAAGGTCGGCTTTGTTTTTTACAATGAGATAGGGGATATTCTGCCCCGTAAACAGTTGTATGAGGGTCTGCTCCGTTTCGCCCATAGGGCGTGTGGCATCGGTGACCAAGATCGCAAGATCGGTGCGGTACAGGGCGAGGCGTGTTTTTTCGATGCGCTGCTGCCCCAGTGTGCCTTCATCATCAAAGCCTGCGGTATCGGTAATGACCACCGACCCCAAAGGCAGCAGCTCCATGCTTTTGCTGACCGCATCGGTAGTGGTGCCTGCCACATCGGAGACGATGGAAAACGGCTGACCCGTTACTGCATTGACAATGCTGGATTTGCCTGCGTTGCGTACACCGAAAAATCCGATGTGAATGCGTTCGGCGGCAGGGGTTTCATTCAGACTCATAGCAATCCTCCTTGCTGTGGAGAGCGATCAGAAGCGGAAATCACGCTTACCCTCTGCAATGGAGCCGAGGTGGGTCGTACAGAGCTCTCTTGCCTTATCATTGGGAATATGACTGAGCTGTTCGGCGATGACCTTTTCACCGATGGCACGGGTCTCGGGAGAGGCGTAATCCATCAGGTATTCCTTCAGCGTCAGCAGCGCATTGGGGTGGCAGCAATTCTGGATCTGGCCGCTTTTGCAAAGGGACATAAAGCGGTCTCCGGTTCTGCCCTCACGGTAGCAGGCGGTGCAGAAGGAAGGAATATAGCCCAGCTCCATGAGCCAGCGGACAACTTCATCCAGGGTGCGGCTGTCGCTGACATCAAACTGCTCGGATTCATGGGGACGAACCTCCTCGCAGTAGCCGCCTACGCTGGTACGGGATGCACCGCTGATCTGGGAAACACCCAGCGGCAGAACCTTTTCACGCACCTCCTGGCTTTCTCTGGTGCTGATGATCATGCCGGTATAGGGTACGCAGACACGGATCAGGGCGCAGAGCTTTGCAAAGATCTCATCACTGATGCCGTTATCGAATACAGTGGGGTCGATATCGCTGGCACGCTTGATACGGGGTACACTGATGGTATGGGGGCCTACGCCGTGTACCGCCTCCAGATGCTCTGCGTGCATAAGAAGGGCGGCAAACTCGTACTTATACAGTTCCAGGCCGAACAGCACGCCCAGACCCACATCATCAATACCGCCCTCCATGGCACGATCCATGGCCTCGGTATGGTAGGCATAGTTATGCTTGGGCCCTGTGGGGTGCAGCTTTTCGTAGCTTTCCTTGTGGTAGGTCTCCTGAAACAGAATATAGGTACCGATGCCTGCTTCCTTCAGCTTGCGGTAGTTTTCCACGGTGGTGGCGGCAATGTTGACATTTACACGGCGGATGGCACCGTTTTTATGCTGGATGCTGTAAATGGTCTTGATGCTTTCCAGAATATACTCAATGGGATTGTTCACAGGGTCCTCACCTGCTTCAATGGCAAGACGCTTGTGACCCATATCCTGCAGGGCGATGACCTCCTTGCGGATCTGCTCCTGGGTCAGCTTGATACGGGGGATCTCCTTGTTCTGGTGGTGGTAGGGGCAGTAAACGCAGCCGTTGACGCAATAGTTGGAGAGATACAGGGGGGCGAACATCACGATACGGGTGCCGTAATAGTCGATCTTGATCTGCCGTGCCAGCTCATACAGCTCCTCGATCTTCTCCTGATTTTCGCAAGCCAGCAGTACGGATGCCTCACGGTGATCCAGACCCTTTCTCAGCTTTGCCTTGGCAATGATCCGGTCAATCAGCTCCAGATTATCCTTGTTTTCCTCGGCATACTGCAGGGTAGCCAGCACTTCCTCGTGATTGATAAACTCTTCGGCTTTCAGGGATTTGGGATTATACATAATGATACCTTCCTTTCTGTTTCAGACGCAAAAAGCGGGTGCGTCTCCCCGTTGATGGACAATTTCATAGCCGATGGCCGCAAATCGTCTGCTGCGTTCCTCCAGCAGATCTACCGTATCCTTTGCGGCGGTATCCTTGCCGTCATACAGCAGATAGCTGCTGCGGACAGCACAGGGGGTCAGGTTCGGCATAATGACGTTGGCACCTGCCAGTACGCCCTGCTCCAGACCATCGGGCAGCAAGGTGCCCAGTGCGGTGGTAGAGGGCAGCAGCACCTGCGGCAGAATCAGCCGCACAATGGAAAGCAGCCGCAGGGTCAGATCGGCGGAGCCTGCGGGATAAGCACGGAAGGGCGTATCATGGTGGGGCATAAATGGCCCGATGCCTACCATTTCCGGCTGAAACTGCTCAATGAACCGCAGATCTGCAATGAGATGGGCGATGGTCTGGTGCGGGGAGCCTACCATCATGCCGCAGCCGGTCTGGTAGCCCAGTGCCTTCAGGCTTTGCAGGCATTTTATGCGGTGTGCAAGGGTCATTTCCGCAGGATGCAGCAGGCTGTAATGGTCGGGGTCGGCTGTTTCATGCCGCAGCAGATAGCGGTCTGCGCCTGCCTCACGGAGCAGTGCATAGCTTTCATGACTGCGTTCTCCCAGAGAAAGGGTGACAGCACAGTGGGGTGCGATCTCCTTGATGCGGCGGATCATGGGCACCAGACGTGCATCGGTGAAGAAGCCATCCTCACCGCCTTGCAGCACAAAGGTCTGAAAACCCAGCTCTGTACCTGCTTTGCAGCAGGCAAGCACATCGTCTTCCGTCAGGCGGTAACGCTGTACATTGGCATTTCCGCGGCGGATGCCGCAGTAAAGGCAGTTGTTTTTGCAGTAATTGGTCAGTTCGATCAATCCACGGAGATAAACCTTGTTGCCGAACTGTTTTTTTTGTACTTCCACAGCGGCACGGCGCAGCGCCGAAAGGGTCTGGGCATCCTGTGTGGTCAGCAGTATTTCGTATTGGGCATCGGTCAGATGACGTTCTGCCCGCAGTTGATCGACAAGCTGTGCGGACACAGACTTCCTCCTTTCGTAAAACAAAAGCCATGCCCGAAAGGACATGGCCATCTTGTATCAGCAGATAAGCATAACAAAGATTCCCTGTACTTTCGCATCAAAAAATTTTTCTGCGTCAGATAAGGTTTTCGGTAACAATGCAATTGAGATCCGTGTATCGGGATGCTGCCTTGCCGCAGGAAAAAAACCGACGGTGCGGGAGCGATCCGTTACAATACCATTATACGATATTACACGGGAAAAGTCAAGCCCCGGTGAGAATTGCCGCTATTCTTTATAATACATCGGGCACGGCATCCTTCAGATCCCAGCGATGGTAGACTTCACCCTTCAGATCCTTCCATTCCAGAACGGTGTGGGTCAGGGTCATATAGCCGTGTGCAGAGCCTTCTTTGGGGATAGAAACCGAACCGGGATTGCAGTAAAAGCAGCCATCGCCGCAGGGGATACACTTGGGTACATGGGTGTGTCCGTGCAGCAGGATATCTCCTTTATGCAGGGGCGGAAGCTGCTCCGTATGAAAATGATGCCCGTGGGTGGCAAAGATCATACGGTTTTCTACGGTCAGCAAGGCATATTCCGCCATAACGGGAAATGCCAGAACCATCTGATCCACCTCCGTATCACAGTTGCCCCGCACACAAAGAATGCTTTCCTTGCGGGTATTCAGCATGGCAATGACTTCCTTTGGGGCGTAGTCACGAGGCAGATCATTGCGGGGGCCGTGATACAGCAGATCACCCAGCAGCAGAAAACGGTCTGCCTGTTCTGTTTCAAATGCCTGCATCAGTTTTTGAGTGTAGTATGCCGATCCGTGCAGATCGGATGCGATGAGCCATTTCATATAGGGGTACTCCTTTTCAATGATGCTTTTATTATAGCACAGATCCATCCCTTTGACAATCCCCACAGGATGTGCTATACTAAAAAATAATGCAAGGAGGTGCTTGTGAGTCATGGCTAGGATCCTGATTCTGGACGATGATGCTCTGCTGAATAAAAATATCGCATTGGCTTTGACCAATGTGGGCTACGAGGTGATATGTGCCGCAACTATCCGTGAGGCGGAGCAGCTTTATGCACGGGCAGATCTGCTGCTGCTGGATGTGATGCTGCCCGACGGCAGCGGTGTGGAGCTTTGCCGTTTGATCCGAAGCTGCAGCGATGTACCGGTGATTTTTCTGACATCCTGTGATGATGAAGCCGATATCGTTTACGGTCTGGAGCAGGGCGGTGATGATTACATTACTAAGCCCTTCCGTCTGGCAGAGCTGCTTTCCCGCATCAAGGCGAATTTGCGGCGGCGTACTGTGGTGCTGCCTCTTTCCGATCTTACGGCGGCAGAACAGAAGCTGCTGGAATACCTGATGATGAATAAGGGACGGTTTGTTTCCAGAGAGCAGCTTCTTGGATATTTATGGGATTCTAGGGGCGAATTTGTCAACGATAATACACTGTCTGTGCATATCAGCCGCCTGCGTGAAAAGCTGGAGCAGGCAGGGGATGCAGGCAGGATCGTAACCAAAAGGGGTGTGGGCTATCAATGGATACCGCAGATCTGATCCTGTTTAATCGGACGCCTTTGCGGCTGCTGGCAGGTGCTATGGCTCTGGTGCTGACAGGTCTTCTGGTCGGGGCGGTAAGCTGCGGCTATTGTGCCGATCAGCTTATGGAGACTGCATATGCCGGCGGTGCCGCCAATGATTTCCCTCTGCGGCTGCTGGAGGGCTGGGAACGGCTTCGGCTGCAGAGCTTTTGGGGGATCTTTCTGTTGTTTGCTCTGCCTGCTGTCATCATGGCAGTGGTGGGTATTCTTTCCGTGATGCAGGAATACCGCCGTCTGGAACGGCTGCACAGTCAGTGCCTGCAGCTTCGGGACGGTATCCCTACGGAGATCACCGATGCCTATGCGGAATGTGACAGCGTAGGCCGTGCGGCAGAGGGTGTGCACTGCCTGGGCAGACAGATGCACCATATGACAGTGGCGCTGGCACAGGAAAAACGTTCGCTGGCGGAATTTCTCACAGATCTGTCCCACCAGTTGAAAACCGTGCTGGCTGTGATCCGTCTGAACAGCGATCTGCTGGCGGAACCCGAGCTGTTGCAGGCGCATCAGCGGACACAGCTTGCAGAGGAGATCGCAGGGCAGTTGGATCATATGGAGATCCTGCTGCGGACTTCCCTGAAGCTGGCAAAGTTGGAGGCAGGTGCGGTGGAATATCGGATGCAGGAGGCTTCCCTGGCAAAAACCTGCCGTGCTGCGGTAACAGAGCTTTCTCCGCTGCTGCGGCAAAAGGGCATTACTGCTGCTGTTGCAGATACGGATGCGCTGCTGTACCATGACGGTGTCTGGCTGCGGGAGGCTTTGCAGAATATTCTGAAGAATGCCATTGACCATGCCGAATGCACGCAATTGAAGCTGACTGTGACGGATACGCCTGTGTATGCTTCCGTGACAGTTTGGGATAACGGCAAGGGCATCCCGAGAGAGGAGATACCGAAACTGTTTGAACGCTTTGGCAAACGCTCCAACAGCAGTGATATGCAAAGTGTGGGCATCGGTCTGGCAATTGCCCAGAAAATCGTGGCAAGCCATGGGGGGGAGATCACCGTTTTTTCTTCTCCCGAGGAGGGGACACGGTTTGTACTGACTTTTTTGCGATAATTCCGAAAAAAACGGTTTTTGTCACTTTGGCGTAAGATTTCTGTGTTACAATACAAGTATCAAAACCAAAGGAGGCTTTTGTTATGAGCGAACAGCAAAACGATCGTGTGATCTTACAGGCGGATACATTGGTGAAAACCTACGGAAAAGGCGAAGAAATGATCTATGCACTGGATCATGTGAGCTTTACGGTCAACCGCGGAGAATTTGTGGCGGTGACCGGCGAAAGCGGCGGCGGCAAGACCACCTTGCTGAATGTTCTGGGTACACTGGATCTGCCGGATTCCGGCAGGGTGATCTTTGACGGCACGGATCTCAGCGGCCGCAGCGATGACTACCTTTCCACCTATCGGCGCAGAAATATCGGGTTTATTTTCCAGCACTATAATCTGATCCCCGTACTGACGGTGGAGGAGAATATCGTTCTGCCCCTGAATCTGGACAATACCCCCTGTGACAAGGCATATCTGGATGAGCTGCTGGAGCTGGTGGGACTGACTGCCAAGCGCAAGCATTATCCCCATGAGCTTTCCGGCGGACAGCAGCAGCGTGTGGCATTTGCCCGTGCATTGATCCACAAGCCTGCTTTGGTGCTGGCCGATGAGCCTACGGGTAATTTGGACAGCAAAAACAGCCGTGAGATCATTTCGGTGCTGAAAAATTCCATTGCCAAGTACAATCAGACCCTGATTCTGATCACCCATGACGGCAATATTGCCGCACAGGCGGATCGTGTGTTTAAAATGCATGATGGCGTTATGACGGAAGTTGGGGTGTGAGATATGAAGCATCTGATTTCCTTATCACTGAAGTACATACGGCGGCAAAAGCTGCGTACCTCGCTGACAGTCATGTGCATTGTGCTTGCAGTGTTTATTCTGAATGTATTTGCGGTTGCGGGCAGCAGCCTGCTGGCTTCTTTGCGGGAAACAGAGATCCTGAATAACGGTGCATGGGAAGTGGATCTGGGTGGTTTTGTTACCAAGCCGGAGACTGCAAACGGTCGCACCACAGAAGAAATGGAGCAGCTCGTGCGGGAGCACGCAGCGATTTCCGATTATTTGTTTACCCGCAGCGGATATTTACGCACCGGTGTTACTATGGAACGAAATCCCGCCAATGCCATCGCTTTTATGGAGCTGCAGGTGGATGACTGTGCGCCGCAGCGTATGACGGAGCTGCAGTTTTATCAGGCAGAGGGCAACGGCACGCTGACCGGCTCTGCGGGTTCTTCCATAGCCTCTTTTGCAACAACGCTTAAGGGGAACGAGGTGTTCCTGCCGGCATCTGTGCAGTCACAGGGCTGCAAGGTGGGAGATACCGTTATGCTGCGTGGCAGCATTGTGTATGCTGTGCTGGATGAATCTGTGCCCCAGGTGCAGGAGATCCTGAAGATCATGGAAGAAAAGAACGCTGACCCCGATGAGCATTATTACATGATCAATGACGGTACCCGGCGCGGCACCGAGCCGCCGGAAGAGATCAGAGGAGCCGGCAGACCCATCCATCGGACCAACCTGATGACACTGATGACGACGCTGCTGGGCGATTATACCTTGGAGGATATCGACTTCCGGGAAACCCTGCGGAGCGAGGTGGTAGAGCTGCCTGTGACCATTGCGGGCTTTTATGATGCCGATCCCTACTCCATGCACCGTCAGACAAGTGTTCTGATGTCCCGGGAATGCATGGATTTTGCCGAGGCAATGTACATGGCTGCGGCACCTCTGACAGAACAGTGGCAGGAGGATTATCTGACTGCTGATGATGAAACGGCAGGATTTGGCGGTACAGAGATGCTGAGCTATGATACAAATGCCGGCTGGTTTGCCTGTATCTCCGAGAAAATTCCCTTTTCCGATGGTCTGACCATGCTGCTGACCTCCGCAGGCGCAAAAGACCCGGAGCTGGTGGAGTATTACTTCTCTGCCGGCAGTCTGAACGGCACCCTGCTGATGACAAAGTTCCGCTACATGAATGCTGCGACGGATATCATGCTGCTGTTTGCCAGCTTTTCATTGCTGCTGATCCTGATCTGGGCATTCTCCCGTTTTGTCATTGACAATGCCTTTGAGATCTCCGTGCAGGAACGCAGTGTGCAGTTTGCTGCCCTGCGGCTGATGGGTGCTTCCAAGCGGCAGTTGCTGGCTGTGGTATTCACCGAAGCAACCGTGTATACGCTGATTTGTGTACCTTTGGGCCTTGGTGCCGCACTGGGGCTTACCGCTGTGATTCTGCAGGTGATCCATAATGCCGGTCTTAGCACGGTCATTTTTGAGGTGCAGCCGGTGCTGCAGTGTGTCACGGTATTTCTTGCGGTAATTGCGATTTATATTTCTGCGTATACCTCCGCCATTTATGCTTCCCGCAAGCTGACTTTGACCGAGGCCATGCAGTTCGGTAAGCCGCAGATGCCCAAGAAGAACAAGAATGTGCACTCCAAGCTGAATGCATCTGCCAGGGGCTTTATTTACCGCTATGGCTGGAAGAACATCATGCGTACCAAGCGGCGGTTCCTCATCAGCAGCATTGCCCTGGTACTGGGCGTAGGGCTTTTTACCTTCTGCGGCTTTGTGGTGCTCAGTATGGCGGGCGAGTTTATCTATACAATGAATACAGAAAACGATGACTGGTATAAGATGCCGGACTTTTACATTGAAGGCAGCGGTGCCGCAGCGTATGATGCGCTGCACAGCTACCTGAAGGATAATTCCGATTTTGAATCCTATGTAATCACAGCAGGTGATTGGTCTGATATGGAAGACGCTTGTGCCGAGCAACTGGATGCACTGCCTATGATCGAAGCGGTGGGCCTTACTTGGGTGCCTGTCATTGATCAGGCTGCCTATGAACGGGATCTGGCGGACCTGACCGGTATTTCCTATAAGGCATGGGTGGATTCCAAACAAGCATTCCTCACCCAGTCGCCCTATCTGCACGGCAACATGGATGTAAACGGCGATCCTTTGGAGCCTCTGCCTGCAAAATATGCACCTGCTGCAGAGGTGTTCGGTGATCTGGAGCCTGTTGTGACCATGATGGAGGGCAAAGAGTCTGTTCCCGTTATGGGCGTTATGGTGCTGCCGGAAGCTGTGTACAGCAGCTATATGAGATGGTCGGGCTGTGGTCTGCTGCTGCCTGTGGAGAATTATTATCAGTACTTTAATGATATGATCGTCTCTGCGGAAGTAAGGGCAAATCCGGCGGTAGGCTATGAAGATCTGATGCACTCTCTGACAGATATGGCACATGAAAACGGTCTGGAGATTTATGACAGCTATGCGGGCGGAACAGGTCTCATCAAGATCCTCATCGCCGCGTTGATCGCATTGGTGATCTTTTTGGGCAGCATCTGGCTGGCAGGTGTGCTTTCCATGATCAATACCCTGCATACCAATGTGCTCAACCGCCGCAATGAACTGCGTATGCTGCGTGCAGTGGGCTGCAGCACCAAGCAGATGAAGAAAATGCTGGTGATGGAGGGCATGCTGTTCTCCTCGGTTTCCACGGCAATCGGCATTGGCCTGGGTGCGCTGCTTGTTTATCTCGCCGATGGTGGTGCGGAAGGTGCCGACACCATTGGGATTGGTATCTATGTTGTGCTGTTTTCGGCAGCGATGTTTGCGATCAATCTGCTGATCTCCGCACTGTGCGCCAAACCCGGTCTGAAAAGCCTGAAAAACGAAGTGCGATGAAAAAAAGACGCTGTTTCCTTACGAAACAGCGTCTTTTGTATCGGAACGGATGATTCAGGCTTCTTCACGCACCTGAATATTGGCTTCCCGAAGCTGCAGCTCGGTAACGGTAGAGGGTGCACCCAGCAGCAGATCCTGTGCATTGCCGTTGAGAGGGAAGGCAATGACGTTGCGGATGGTTTCGGTTTCTGCCAGCAGCATGACCATACGGTCAATGCCGGGAGCCATACCTGCGTGAGGCGGTGCGCCGTACTGGAATGCGGTATACAGTGCGGAGAACCGTGCAGCCAGCTCTTCTTCGGTGTAGCCGGCAATGGCAAAGG
>SVNP01000022.1 GCA_015066805.1 Ruminococcus sp.
GTGATCTCTGTGCTTTCCAACGTGGCTCCCAAGGAGACTCACGACATGGCGATGGCTGCCCTGAAGGGTGACTATCAGACCGCCGCAAAGCTGCAGCTTGAGTATCTGGAGCTGGTCAACGCTCTCTTCATTGAAGTAAACCCCATTCCCGTAAAGGAAGCCATGAATCTTATGGGCAAGAATGTAGGCGAATGCCGTCTGCCGCTGTGCGCTATGGAGGATAAGAACCGTGAGGTGCTCCGTGCCGCATTGCAGGCAAAGGGTCTTGCATAACATAACCAAAAACACCGTAAAGTGAGGGTATATCAGGATGGTTCAAATAGCAATCAGCGGTGCCTGCGGCAAAATGGGCAGAACCCTCGCCGCTTGTATCGCAGAACGGGAAAACTGCTGCGTAGTGGCCGGTATTGACCTGTTTTCCAATGATACACTGGGATTCCCTGTGGTCAATTCCCCTGCCGCTCTGCCCCAGACCCCCGATGTGATCATTGATTACAGCAACCCCGCAAGCATTGACGGGCTGCTGAATTATGCGCTGGAAAAAGGTGTGCCTCTGGTTCTGGCCACTACCGGCTATTCCGAAGAACAGATGGAACAGATCCGTGCCGCTGCTGCACAGATCCCCATTTTCTTCTCCTTCAATATGTCCCTTGGCATCCAGCTTCTCATTGCGCTTTCCAAAAAGGCGGCTGCGGTGCTGGGCAATCAGTTTGATATCGAGATCATCGAAAAGCACCACAATCAGAAGATCGACGCACCTTCCGGTACAGCTCTGATGCTGGCAAATGCGCTGTGCGAGGAGTGCGAGCCCCCCAAGCATCTTGTGTATGACCGCCACAGTGTCCGCCGCAAGCGTGAGATCACCGAGATTGGTATGCACTCTGTTCGGGGCGGTACCATTGTGGGCGAGCATGAGGTGCTGTTTGCAGGCCCCGATGAGTGCGTTTCTCTGAAGCATACCGCATCCTCCAAGAGAGTCTTTGCGGAAGGCTCCGTGAACGCTGCCATCTTTATGGCACAGCAGCGGCAGCCCAAGCTCTATGATATGACCGATCTGCTGGCTGCTACCTGAACGTATTTTCTGCCGCTTACAAAGGGGATAAAACTATGGCTTTTGCTCTGACTGTCATTCTTGGCATCATTCTCATTGCAGCAATGAGCTTTGGCGCATTGATGCTTTCTGTTGCGACACTGGGCATCGGTGCCATCATCTGTGCAGTGATCTGTATTGGATTGGGAATCCTCTGCATACGGCTGCGGAAACGGCTGCCTGTAAAGGCTGTGCTGCTGGCTGAGAGCATCTCTGTTGCCATTGGCATTGCGGGCTTTGCTTTGACACAGTATCTGGATGCCACCGGCTTCTGGGATGGCGAATGGTTCGGCGGCCTGTTTGAAATGCTCTGGGCTCTGGCACAGATCGCTGTTGCTCTGGTGCTGCTGGTCTCCACTTCCATTTCTCTGGCTGTTGTAAACAAGCGCAAAAACAAGTCTGCTGCTCTTGACAACACCGATCAAACATGATATAATAACAGAGGTGTCCTCTTGGGGATGCCTCTGTTTTGTTATGCGATCGGGGTGTAGCGCAGTTGGTAGCGCGCCTGCTTTGGGAGCAGGATGCCGCAGGTTCGAATCCTGTCACTCCGACTTCGGAAGAAAACCGCAAGGAGAACATCCCTGCGGTTTTTCATTTGTATACGCCTGCTTGGGAAGCAGGATCATCCCATCGGGAGTCGAATCCTGTCACTCCGACTTCGGAAGAAAACCGCATGGAGAAAATCCCTGCGGTTTTTTGTTTGTATACGCCTGCTTGGGAAGCAGGATCATCCCATCGGGAGTCGAATCCTGTCACTCCGACTTCGGAAGAAAACCGCATGGAGAAAATCCCTGCGGTTTTTTGTTTGTATACGCCTGCTTGGGAAGCAGGATCATCCCGTCGGGAGTCGAATCCTGTCACTCCGACTTTGGAGAAAAACCGCATGGAGAAAATCCCTGCGGTTTTTTGTTTGTATACGCCTGCTTGGGAAGCAGGATCATTCCTGCGGGAGTCGAATCCTGTCACTCCGACTTTGGAGAAAAACCGCATGGAGAAAATCCCTGCGGTTTTTTGTTTGTATACGCCTGCTTGGGAAGCAGGATCATTCCTGCGGGAGTCGAATCCTGTCACTCCGACTTTGGAGAAAAACCGCATGGAGAAAATCCCTGCGGTTTTTTGTTTGTATACGCCTGCTTTGGAAGCAGGATCATCCCGTCGGGAGTCGAATCCTGTCACTCCGACTTCGGAAGAAAACCGCAAGGAGAATATCCCTGCGGTTTTTTGTTTGTATACGCCTGCTTGGGAAGCAGGATCATCCCTGCGGGAGTCGAATCCTGTCACTCCGACTTCGGAGAAAAACCGCATGTACCGTTGTTATGACGTGTACAGGCGGTTTTCGGCTTGCATTTGATTGGTAAAACGCTGTCACTTTTTGTCGGTTTCTGCTTGACAAATCCGCAGATATATGGTAAAATAACAGTGTGAAGGATGGCTCTTCAGCCTGCCCTTCGCATTAGATTTCGACTTGGGTACTGTGACATTCCGCGCAGTACCCTTTAAATTATCTTGCAAGGAGGATCCGGCAATGCTCAGAGGTATGGTATTTGTGGATCATATGAATTTCGATATTGCCTCCAAAACATATTACAGAGAGGAATTGGAAAAGCCCGCTCCCCGTCTGGATTACAATTTGCTGTTCAAAAACATTGTAAAGCTGCGCCGTGATATTACACTGGTAAAAACACTGGTCTTTGCGCCCCACCCCGATGATTTTCTGATGCAGGACCCCAATTTGTGCGGATACTACAAATGGGTCATCGGATTAAACAACGCAAAATGCATTGATGTGATTGAAGGCCGCTATATTGCACGTCCCACCGATCCCGAAGTGGAAATGGATATCAACGATCATTCCACCTACTACAAGGTGGAAAAGGGCACCGATATCAATCTGGCCATTCATGCCCTTTCCAAAGGCTTTTACAACTCCTATGATGTTGCCTTCATCATGAGTGCGGATTCCGACTACATCAGCCTGTACCGTCAGTTGAAATCCATCGGCAAGGTAGTTGTGGTGGTTGCTGTCAAGGGGCAGAACTTAGGCAAGATCATTCCCGAGGTAGACGATCACATCCTTCTGGATGAGAGCTTCTTCAATCAGTGCCTGCGATAAACAAAACGCCTGTATCATCCCGATGATGCATACAGGCGTTTTTTTGCTCATACAGCGTCACCGTCTGCGGTACAGGAATACAGCACACCGTTTTGTGCTGCGGGCTGCACGCCTTTTTCCGCAAACAAGCGGGAAAGGGTCACAAGGCGGTAGCCCTGTGCCTGCAAGGCAGGGATCAGCTTTTGAACCGCCGCCACCGTTTGGGTATTGCCCTCACTGTCATGCAGCAGCAGAATACCGCCGTCTTGGGCGGCAGAAAGCCAGCGTTCCAGCCGCTGCTGTGCAGAAACCGCATCGTTGTAATCCTCCGCACCCATACCGCAGATCATGGGCAAGGGGACAGTTTCAAACACCGTGGGGCTCACTGCAATATAAGGGGGACGGAAAAACCGTGGCGGCTCGCCTGTAATGGCAGTGATCTGCTCTGTAACGGGCTGTACCTCTGCCAGAATCTCTTCAGGTGTAAGCTCCGAAAGGGCAGCATGGCTCACGGAATGATTGGCGATCTCGCAGCCGCAGGCATAAGCACGCCGCACCACGGGAATCGTTTCCGCCGTAATGTTTTCTCCCACCAGAAAAAACGTAGCAGGCACCCCGAAGGCCTCCAGTACATCCAGCATTTCAACAGTGGTAGAGGTATTGGGACCGTCATCAAAGGTCAGTGCGATGCTCTTTTGCTCTGCCATAACCAAACTCTCCTTTTTTTTGATTTTCTGTGCTCTGCATCATTATAGCATACCGCCAAAGGATTTGTCAAACAGCGGTGTCCTTTTCTGTCGAATGGGCATACAATACAGCAGGCACCTGTTATCTTTGCCTGAGATATTGCATACCGCGTAACGGAAAGGAGATTCCCCCCCATGATGAAAACCGCCATCCAGATTCGTTCCGAGACCCACGCACGACTGGTCAGAAGGCTGCTGGAACAGAATCATATTGCCTTTGAAAGCCGCAAAAAAACCACCTCCGCAGGCTGTGTTACCATTTTCCGCATGACAGCCTCCCCCGAAGTCATTCGTGAGCTGCTGCGGCGGCACCGTATCCCCTATGAAGCTGAATGACACATCGGGAGGGAGAACGTCCATGAGGTCTGCACAACCCGTTTATTTTGATAATGCCGCCACTACCTTCCCCAAGCCGCCTGCGGTATATGCCGCCGTTGCCCATGCCATGCGGTTCAGCGGCGGCAACCCCGGCCGAGGCGGACATATTCTCTCCAACCGCGCGGGAGATACGGTATTTGCCGCCAGAGAAGCCGCTGCACGGTTTTTCGGTGCCGCAACGGAAAACACGGTATTCACCGCAAACTGTACCCATGCCCTGAATCTTGCCATCCACGGTATCATCCGGCAGGGAGATCACGTCATTCTCAGCAGCATGGAGCATAATTCCACCGCACGCCCCATAGCGGCTCTGGCAGAAAAAGGCATCTGCACTTACAGTATCGCACAGGTAACCCCCAATGCGGAAGAAACACTGACAAACTTTCAAAGCTGCCTGCGTCCTCACACCAAAGCGGTGATCAGTACGCTGGTGAGCAATGTAACAGGGCAGATCCTGCCCTATAAAGCCATTGCAGCCTTCTGCCGTGCTCATGACCTGATCTTCATTGCCGATGGCGCACAGGCCTGCGGTGTGCTGCCTGTCACGCTGGCAGATGGTATGCACATCCTTTGCACCGCAGGGCATAAGGGTTTGTACGGCCCCATGGGTACGGGTCTGCTGCTTTCCGATGGCAGTATACCGCTGCAGCCCCTGATGCAGGGCGGTACGGGTTCTCTTTCCGCAAGCCTTGCCCAGCCGGATTTTCTTCCCGACGGTCTGGAATCGGGTACGGTCAATGTACCGGGCATTGCGGGGCTGTACGCAGGCATCCGATGGCTCACGCAGCAGGGGGTAAAAAACATCCACGAAAGAGAAGCCGCCCTTTGCCGCAGATTCCTCAACGGGCTTGCTGCGCTGCCGCAGATGACCGTATACCGCAGCCCTCATGGAGCATATGCCCCCGTGGTAGCCTTTGCTCCGCGCTGTGCCGATTGCTCCGAAGCGGCCGCTGCCCTGCACAGGCAGGGCTTTTGTCTGCGGGGCGGCCTGCATTGCGCCCCCCTTGCCCATCAGACCTTGGGAACCTCCGCACAGGGTACCCTGCGCTTTGCCCCTTCCGTGTTCAATTCGCCCCGACAGGTGGATGCACTGCTGCAGGCGCTTGCCGCCTTGTAAACGATCTGCTCCCAAAGGAGAGAAACGGCTCATACCAACCGCCGTTTCTCTCCTTTTTGTGATTTTGACGAATCACGAAACACACAAAAGCAATGGTAAATTCTTGAAATTTATTGTCGGAAATTTAAGAAATAGAAGGGGATTTGTCGAAATGGTGGGAAAGCATGAAAAGATTACGGAAAAGTTGTGCACTTTTCATCTTGATTTTTCGGCTGCGATATGTTACAATTGTACAAGTATAGCATCGTTATTTTTTTATCAATGTCGGGCGGCAAAGACGATGCTCTCACCGTGCCGCCTGTCTGAAACAATTCTTACAAGGAGGAAACCTGTTTCATGAGCAAAAAATTCTCTACACTCCCGTTCCAGGGGACCAAGCAGCAGGAGGAGGAACTCGTTGCCGTGATTGAGTCCCTCAAGGGCGACCCCGGTGCGCTGATGCCCATCATGCAGAAGGCACAGGATATCTACGGCTACCTTCCCATCGAGGTGCAGACCATCATCGCAGAGCACCTGAACATTCCGCTGGAAAAGGTATACGGCGTAGCAACCTTCTACGCACAGTTCACCCTTTCCCCCAAGGGTAAGTACCGCATCTCCGTATGTCTGGGTACTGCCTGCTACGTTAAGGGCGCAGCCGATCTGGTCACCCGTCTGACCGAGCGTCTGGGCATCGGCGTGGGCGAAGTTACCCCCGACGGCAAGTTCTCTCTGGATGACTGCCGCTGCATCGGTGCTTGTGGTCTGGCTCCCGTTCTCACCGTCAACGATGACGTTTACGGCCGTCTGACAGCCGATGACATCGATTCCATTCTGGCCAAGTACACAGACTGAGCCCTGCTCACAAGGACTGTGTAAAACCATTCCAATCTAGGAGGATAAACAATGAAGACTTTTGAGGAACTCAAGGCTGTCCGTGAGCAGTACGAAAAAGAAGTTGCTCTGAGAACCCACGGCGGCGCCTCTTCCCAATATGAGAGACATGTTCTGGTCTGCGGCGGTACCGGATGTACCTCCTCCGGCTCCATGAAGGTCATCGAGGAGCTGGAAAAGCAGTTGGCTGCACAGGGCCTGACCGATAAGGTGCAGATCGTAAAGACCGGTTGCTTCGGTCTGTGCGCCAAGGGCCCCATCATGATCGTTTACCCCGAAGGCTCCTTCTACTCCATGGTGAAGGTGGAGGAGATCGAGCGCATCGTTGCCGAGCACCTGAAGAACGGTAACCCCGTAAGGGAGTTCCTGTATGAGGAAACCGTACAGGGCGATGAGCTGAAGGCTCTGGACGACACCGCTTTCTATGCAAAGCAGCACCGTGTTGCCCTGAGAAACTGCGGCGTGATCAACCCCGAATGTATCAACGAGTACATCGGCCGCGGCGGTTACGAGGCTCTGGCTAAGGTCGTCAGCTCCATGACCCAGGATGAGGTCATCCAGACCATTCTGGACAGCGGTCTCCGCGGCAGAGGCGGCGGCGGCTTCCCCACCGGTCTGAAGTGGAGACTGGCTAAGAACCTGGTTCCCGATGCAGACATCAAGTACGTTTGCTGTAACGCCGACGAGGGCGACCCCGGCGCATTCATGGACCGTTCCATCCTGGAGGGTGACCCCCACGTTCTCATCGAGGCTATGGCCATCGCAGGCTACGCCATCGGTGCAAGCCAGGGCTACGTTTACGTCCGTGCCGAGTACCCCATCGCTGTTGAGCGTCTGCGTATCGCCATCGAGCAGGCCCGCGAAAACGGTCTGCTGGGCAAGAACATCTTCGGCTCCGACTTCAGCTTCGATATGGATCTGCGTCTGGGCGCAGGTGCATTCGTCTGCGGTGAGGAAACCGCTCTCATGACCTCTATCGAGGGCAACCGCGGTGAGCCTCGTCCCCGTCCTCCCTTCCCTGCTGAGAAGGGTCTGTACAACAAGCCCACTATCCTCAACAACGTTGAGACCTACGCAAATATCCCCCAGATCATCATCAACGGTGTGGACTGGTTCACCTCCATGGGTACCGAGAAGTCCAAGGGCACCAAGGTGTTCGCTCTGGGCGGCAAGATCACCAATACCGGTCTGGTGGAAGTGCCCATGGGTACTACCCTCCGTGAGGTTATCGAGGAGATCGGCGGCGGCATCCCCAACGGCAAGACCTTTAAGGCTGCCCAGACCGGTGGTCCCTCCGGCGGCTGCATTCCTCCCGAGCATCTGGATATCCCCATCGACTACGACAACCTCATCAGCATCGGCTCCATGATGGGCTCCGGTGGTCTGATCGTTATGGACGAGGATAACTGTATGGTCGATATCGCAAAGTTCTTCCTGGAGTTCACCGTGGATGAGTCCTGCGGTAAGTGCTCCCCCTGCCGTATCGGCACCAAGAGAATGTACGAGATCCTGGACAAGATCACCAAGGGTCAGGGTACTCTGGAGGATATCGACAAGCTGGAAGAGCTGTGCAACCACATCAAGGCAAACTCCCTGTGCGGTCTGGGTCAGACTGCCCCCAACCCCGTGCTCTCCACCCTGCGCTACTTCCGCGACGAGTATATTGCTCACGTTGTTGAGAAGCGCTGCCCCGCAGGTGTTTGTAAGGATCTGCTCCAGTACACCATCATCGAGGACAAGTGCAAGGGCTGTACCGCCTGTGCAAGAAAGTGTCCCGCAAATGCAATCGCCGGTGCTGTGAAGCAGCCCCACGTCATCGATCAGACCAAGTGCATCAAGTGCGGTGCTTGTATCGATACCTGTAAGTTCGGCGCAATCATCAAAAAGTAAGGAGGCTTCTCGGCATGAGTGAAATGCTTAATGTAAAAATCAACGGCCAGGCGATCCAGGTCGCTAAGGGCAGCACCATTCTGGAGGCTGCTCACCAGGCCAATGTGACCATCCCCACCCTCTGCTACATGAAGGACATCAACGAGATCGGTGCCTGCCGTATGTGTATGGTAGAGGCAAACGAGGGCAGAGGTTTCCGCTGCGTGGCAGCCTGCGTGTACCCCGTTACCGAGGGCATGGAGATCCTCACCAACAGCCCCAAGGTTCTGGATTCCCGCAAGAAGACCCTGGAGCTGATCCTCTCCAACCACGAGCGTAAGTGCCTCTCCTGCGTACGCAGCAACAACTGCGAGCTGCAGAAGCTGGCTAAGGATCTGGGCGTGGATGATGCCGGCTACTACGACGGCGCAACCGAGCAGTATGCCATCGACAGCTCTGCTGCCCATATGTACCGCGATAACAACAAGTGCGTGCTGTGCCGTCGCTGCGTGGCTGTCTGCGAAAAAACCCAGGGCATCGGCGTTATCGGCGCAAACGAGCGTGGCTTCCACACTCACATCGGCTCCGCTTTCGAGAAGGGCCTGGGCGAGACCGCCTGCGTAAGCTGCGGCCAGTGTATCGCAGTATGTCCCACCGGCGCACTCTCCGAGAAGGACTTCACCAAGGAAGTCTTTGCAGCCATCGCTGACCCCACCAAGAAGGTCATCGTCAACACCGCCCCCTCCGTTCGTGCAGGTCTGGGCGAGGCATTCGGTCTGCCCATCGGCACCAATGTTGAGGGCAAGATGGTCGCTGCTCTCCGTCGTCTGGGCTTCGATTTCGTCTTTGATACCAACTTCTCCGCTGACCTGACCATCCTGGAGGAAGGCACCGAGCTCATCGAGCGCGTTACCAACAAGGGCGTGCTGCCTATGATCACATCCTGCTCCCCCGGCTGGGTCAAGTTCTGCGAGCACTACTACCCCGATATGCTCCCCCACCTCTCCTCCTGCAAGAGCCCTCAGCAGATGTTCGGTGCTGTGACCAAGACCTACTTCGCAGAGAAGATGGGTTGGGATCCCAAGGATATCGTCTGCGTCAGCATCATGCCCTGTACCGCCAAGAAGTTCGAAAGCGGCAGAGAGGATCAGTCCGCTTCCGGCTACCCGGATATCGACTACGCTCTGACCACCCGTGAGCTGGCTCGCATGATCGAGCGTGCAGGCCTGCAGTTCAACGCCCTGCCCGATGAGCAGTTCGACAACCCGCTGGGCATCTTCTCCGGCGCAGGTCTGATCTTCGGTGCAACCGGCGGCGTGATGGAGGCTGCTCTCCGTTATGCTGTTGAGGCCATCACCGGCGATAAGCTGGGTGCCGATGCCATCGACTTCAAGGAAGTCCGTGGTACCGAGGGCATCAAGGAAGCTACCTACAAGGTTGGTGACCTGGAGGTTAAGGTTGCTGTTGTCAGCGGTCTGGCAAATGCCCGCATCGTTATGGATAAGATCCGTAAGGGCGAGGCAGACTACACCTTCGTTGAGATCATGGCTTGCCCCGGCGGCTGTGTCAACGGCGGCGGTCAGCCCATCCAGCCCGGTTCTGTCCGCAACTTCAACGATCTCCGTGCTCTCCGTGCAAAGGCTCTGTACGATCAGGATGCTTCCATGGAGCTGCGTAAGTCTCAGGATAACCCCGCTGTTCAGGAGCTGTACAAGGAGTTCCTGGGTCAGCCCGGCAGCCACAAGGCTCACGAGATCCTGCACACCACCTACGTTCCCAGAAAGATCAACTTCTGAGAGCTGTAAGGCTGAAATGCAATCAACAAAAGCCGCTTCCCTTTGGTGGGAGGCGGCTTTTTTCTTTGACTGTTGATTTTCCGAAGCTCCTGCGGAGCGTTTCACCGTTCCATTGGGATTTGTAGGTACTTTCGATGAATCTATGTGGGGGCTTTGCCCCACACCCCCACCAGAGGAATATGATTCCTCTGAACTCCTGCATCAATCCCCCTAAGCCCCATAGAGGGGCTTAGGGGGATTGTCACGGGTTTCCAAAGGGACAATGTCCCTTTGGCGGAGTTTGAGGCGGAGCCTCAATATGAATCCGCTGGAGGCACCTACAAACCCCAATTTTACAGTGCAAAAAAATCGGAGATGCAGTTTACCTGCATCTCCGTTTGCGTTTTCGGTGAAAGCGTTATCCATTCTTCCACTGCACAAAGCCATAGCTTTCCAGAATCCGGAAGAACTGCGCCAGACGGTCATAGGTGGGCTGGGCTTTCTCACCGAAATGGGCCTCTAAAGGCTCACCCATATCCATAATGCTGCGCTGCCCGTCGATCAACGGCCACACAAAGCTGCCGATCTCATCCAGATGGATGTAGGAGATCTTCGGCTTTTTCAGCAGCTTCTGAGCAATGCGGTTCATAATGCCCTTGTTTTCCACTTCCAGCGTTACCATGCCCTCTGCATCCGCAGACCAGCCCAGACCCTCGGGCTGCATGGGAATACGCTCCAGATAATTCTCCTCTTGCTGTTGTTTGCGCCCCATGATCACTTGCTGTCCTTCTTGGTTTTCTTCCACAGAGAGAACTTCAGCAGCGTGAGAATGATCAGGCCAAATACCACAAGGCTGCCGATATTCACCACAACCTCAGGCAGGTTCAGCTTTTCGGAGAGATCAATGGCATCTGCCACGTCAAATACTGCCAGCAGTGCCAGAAGAATACCCACAAGACCTTCACCGGCGATCATACCGGAGCAGAACAGGATACCATCATTGACGATCTCCTTCTTCTTGTTCTCTTCCTTCTTCATCTTGTCGAAGATCAGGCGGATGATACCACCCACCAGAATGCAGGCATTGAGCTGCACAGGCAGATACACACCAATGGCAAAGGGCAGCACGGGAATTCCCATGACCTCAATCAGAACGGCAATGAATGCGCCTACAAAAACCAGACCCCAAGGCAGCTCTGCGCTCATAACGCCTTCCACGATCATTTTCATCAGGGTCGCCTGGGGTGCGCCCAGCTCCTCGGAACCAAAGCCCCATGCGTTATCCAGCAGATACAGGGTGCCGCCAATGGCCAGTGCGGATGCCAGCACGCCGATGACCTCACCGATCTGCTGCTTTTTGGGGGTGGAGCCCAGCAGGTAACCGGTCTTCAGATCCTGAGAGGTATCGCCGGAAATAGCTGCGATGATACAGATGATAGAGCCAATGGAAATGGCTGCGGTCATGCCTACGGCACCGGTCATGCCGGTTGCCTTCAGGATCAGGGTGGAGATCAGCAGGGTGGCAATTGCCATGCCGGAAACAGGGTTGTTGCTGCTGCCTACCAGACCCACCATACGGGAGGATACGGTTGCAAAGAAGAAACCGAACACCACAATAATAATGGCACCCAGCAGATTCACAGGCACTGCGGGGATCAGCCAGATCAGCAGGGTCAGCACGGCAATGGCGCCCAGCACGATCTTCATGTTCAGATCCTGCTCGGTACGCAGGGCTGAGTTGCCGGTACCGCCGCCCATGCCCTTCAGGGCATCTCTGAAGGTACGAACGATGAGGGGCAAGGACTTGATCAGGCTGATGATACCGCCTGCTGCCAGTGCGCCTGCACCGATGTAACGAATATAGTTGCTCCAGATACCGCTGGCACCGCCGGCTTCAAAAATCTGGGCAATGGTCTGATCGTTGCCGGGGTAGATGACAGCATCGCCGCCAAACATTACGATCAGGGGGATCAGCACCAGCCAGCTCAGCACGCCGCCGGCAAACATATAGGAAGAAATACGGAAGCCGCAGATATAACCCACGCTCATAACAGCGGGGTAGATCTGTGTACCGATCTCACCTGCAAAGCCCTTGACACGGAGAGAAACCTCACCGGGCACTGCCTTAATGCCATCAATGATGAACTTGAACAGTGCGGCAAAGCCCATACCCGCAAACACGGTAGAGGCATTGGAGCCGCCTTCCTCACCTGCCAGCAGAACCTCTGCACAGGCAGTACCTTCGGGGTAGGGCAGCACGCCATGCTCACGAACAATGAGGGCGTTACGCAGGGGCACCATGAAGAACACACCCAGCAGACCGCCGATCATGGCGATGAGGGTGATCTCCAGAATACCGGGCTTTTCCATGCCCAGAGAGTCATCCGCTGCCCAGAGAAACAGGGCGGGAATGGTGAAGATGGCACCTGCCGCCACAGATTCACCTGCGGAGCCGATGGTCTGCACCACGTTGCTCTCCAGAATGGAGTTTTTCTTCATAATCACACGGATCACGCCCATGGCGATAACCGCTGCGGGAATGGATGCGGATACGGTCATACCCACACGCAGACCCAGGTACGCATTGGCTGCACCGAAGATCACAGCCAGCAGCACACCCATGATGATGGATGTGACCGTCAACTCCGGCGTGACCTTGGATGCCGGAATATAGGGTTTGAATTCTGTCTTTTTGTCCATGTTAACCTCCAAATCGCCATTTTGCCAAACGACAGTACTATTCAGTAATTATACCATATTTCGGCAGAAAGTGCAATAGTTTTTGTGCTGTTTCGATTATATTTTCCTTTTATCCATCAACGGCTGCGGCGCAGGATCTCCTTGATATATTCCCACACACGGGCAGCAGATGCCACATCCAGCCGTTCATCGGGGGTATGAATATCGGCAATATCGGGGCCGATGGATACAATATCCGCATTTTTGATCTTTTCGGCAAACAAACCGCATTCCAGACCTGCATGAATAGCGGAAACCTGCGGTTTTCTGCCATACTGCTCCTCAAACACCTGCACCATCAGGTCACGCAGGGTCGAATCCTCACGGTATTCCCATGCCGGGTAGCCTGCATCATGGGCAGGGGTACCGCCAAATCTGCGGATATAGGCTTCGGTTTCTTCCATCAGCCATTGTTTTTCCTCCACCACATTGCTGCGGATGAGGAACTGCACAGAGAGCTTGTCCGCAGCCCACTGCATCACACCAAGATTCAGAGAGGTCTGCACCATGCCCTCCATATGGGGGTGCATACGGATCACGCCCGTAGGCGCATCTGCCAGAAAACCCAGCAGACGGGCCGTTGCCTCTTCTGTCAGCACCTCGGCAGGCAGAGATACAGGGGCAACGGCAAAAACAGCGTGGGCATCCGTTGCCCCATGTGCTGCCGCAAATGCCGCTGCAAAATCTGCTGTGATCTGTTTCAGAGCTTCAAGGGAATCCTTTTGGGTCACCACCAAAGCCTGTGCCCCCTTGGGGATCACATTGGCCTTGCCGCCGCCCATGGGCTGTGCTGCACGGAAAGGCATTTTGGCAGCAATGGCTCCCAAAAGCTGCCCCAATACCCGGATTCCGTTTTGTCTGCCGTGATGAATATCCGCACCGGAATGGCCGCCTGTCATTTCTCCCACCGTCACCAGATAGGCAAAGCCTTCCGCCGCTGCGGCTTCCATGGGGATCTCACCCATTACGGTCACACCGCCTGCACAGCTCACGGTGAGAATCCCCTCCTCCTCGGAGTCGATATTGAGGATCTTTCTGCCTCTGACATGTTCCGCTTCAAACAGCTCCGCACCGAACATACCGGTTTCCTCGTCACGGGTGATGACGCATTCCAGCGGCGGATGGGGGATGTCATCGGAATCGAGCAGGGCAAAAATATATGCCAGTGCAATGCCGTCATCGCCGCCCAGAGTGGTGCCCTCTGCCCAGACATAGTTTCCGTCGGTGGCAAGGGTCAGGCCGTCGGTTTCCATATTTTTGGTACAGTCGGGTGTTTTTTCACAGACCATATCCATATGCCCCTGCAGAATGATGGGTTCACTGTTCTCATAGCCTGCCGTACCCGGTGCATAGATGATCACATTGCCGCCGGCATCATGCAATGCACGCAGCCCGCGTTCTTCGGCGAACCGCATACAATAGGCAGCGATCTGTGCAGTATTACCGGAGCCGTGAGGGATCTGTGCGATCTCCTCAAAAAATGCAAATACCTTTTTCGGCTCCAGATTTTGTAAAACGCTCATTGATATCCTCCTGTATCCGCAGTTTGCTGCTGCGGTTGATCACATACAACTATTATACACGATATTCTCACTTTTTGCAAGCAAATTGGGCAAATCCCCGAAAGTTGGCAAAAAAGATCCCCCACCTTGAGTGGGGGAGAATCTGTACAACCGTTTTTCTCAAACGATCTTGGTTACAGTATAGTCCTGTGCTTCAATGGCAGATTTCAGGGCATCATCACTGACCGGTGCCGAAAGGGTCACCACAGCGGTGCCTGCTGTATGGCTGACAACAGCCTCTGCCACGCCCTCCATGCCTTCCAGCACTTTTTTGACTCTGGCTTCGCAGTGACCGCACATCATACCTGTGATATACATGGTTTTCTGCATTGTTTTCACCTCCTTTTGAATTCCGGGTGCTTGTTGTTTTTTACCAATGTCTGCGGCATACAACCGCAAAGCATTGCTGACAACACAAAAACTGGAAAGACTCATGGCTGCCGCACCGAACATGGGATTCATCTCCCAGCCCAGCAGCGGCACCCACAGACCTGCCGCAAGGGGAATACCGATGATATTATAAATAAACGCCCAGAACAGGTTCTGGCGGATATTCCGCAGGGTGGCACGGCTTAAGGCAATAGCGGATGCGGCATCGGAAAGGCTGCTGTTGACCAGCACCACATCGGCGGCATCCATGGCGATATCGGTGCCTGCACCAATGGCAATGCCTACATCGGCGGCAGTCAGGGCGGGGGCATCGTTAATGCCGTCACCGATCATGGCTACCACACCGTCTTTCTGCAAAGAACGGATGGCGGATTCTTTTTGTGCGGGCATCAGACGGGCAATGACCTGATCCACACCTGCTTCTCTGCCAATGGCCCGGGCAGTGCTTTCGTTATCGCCTGTCAGCATGACCACCCGCAGACCCATTTGCTGCAAATGGGCAATGGCCGCTGCGCTGTCAGGTCGTATCACATCTGCTGCGGTGATCATACCCAGCAAGCGGTCATCCTCTGCAAAGTACAGAGCCGTACTGCCGGTTTCCGCCATTGCACGGGCTTTTTCTGCCATTGTTTGGGGGATCTCGGCACTTTTGGCGATCAGATTTTCATTGCCGCCCACCAGCTTTTTGCCATGCAGCACGCCCTGCAAACCACTGCCGGGCAATACGGTCAGATCTGTCACGGGTTCGGGGATTACGGCTTCCTCAGCGGCTTTTTTGGCAATGGCCTTTGCCAGAGGGTGCTCGCTGTTATGCTCCAAAGCGGCTGCACGGGCAAGCAAAAGGGCAGGCTCTACGCCTTCTGCGGCAAAAATGCCTGTTACGGCAGGATCCCCCATGGTAATGGTACCGGTTTTATCCAGTGCCACGATTTTGGTACGGCCTGCCAGCTCCAGAGCCTCGGCTGTTTTGAAAAGAATACCTTTTTTGGCTCCCACACCTGTGCCGACCATAATAGCCACCGGTGTTGCCAGCCCCAACGCACAGGGGCAACTGATCACCAGCACGGAGATGGCACGGGCAACGGCAAAGCCCACCGTTTCTCCCACAGCCAGCCAGATGCACAGAGTCAGCAGGGCAATGCCCATGACCACCGGCACAAATACGCCCGATACCCGATCTGCCAGCTTGGCAATGGGAGCCTTGGTAGCAGAGGCATCACTGACCATACGGATGATCTGTGCAAGGGTGGTGTCCTCCCCTACCCTTGCGGCTTCGCAGTACAGCACACCGGAGGTATTGACCGTACCTGCCTGCACACTGTCGCCCGCGGATTTTTCCACGGGAATACTTTCACCCGTCAGGGCGGATTCATTGACTGCACTGTGACCCTTCATCACCACGCCATCTACGGGAATTCCATCACCGGGGCGCACCACAAAGCAATCACCCTTGCGGACTTCCTCCACAGGAACCGTCACTTCCGTACCCTCCCGCAACACCGATGCGGTTTTGGGGGCAAGGGCCATCAATCCTGCCAGCGCATTGGTGGTTTTGCCCTTGGCACGGGCTTCCAGCATTTTACCCACGGTGATCAGCGTTACGATCATGGCAGCGGATTCAAAATACAACCCGTGGAGATGTTCTGTCGCCGCCTGTGCATCACCCTGCGCCTGTGCGGCAGACATGGCAAACAGCACCCATACGCTGTATCCAAAGGAGGCTGCCGAGCCCATTGCCACCAGGGTATCCATATTGGGAGATCGCCGCAGCAGACCCTTGGTGCCGTTGATGAAAAATCGTTGGTTGATGACCATAATCGCTGCCGCAAGCAGCAACTGGCACAGTGCAATGCTCACGGGATTGGCTGCCATGGCAGCCGGCAAGGGGAAATGCCACATGGTATAGCCCATGGAAAGATACATCAGCGGCAGCAGCAGCCCCAGTGATGCCCAAAGCCGATGCTTCAGCAAAGCGGCTTCCTTATGGGCGGGGGCGGCATCTGTTTTGGCGGAGGATGACGGTTTGCTGCCCTGTTCCGCAGCACCGTAGCCTGCGTCGGTCACCGCTGCAATGATTGCCTGTGCATCGGCACTGCCCTGCACCTGCATGGTACCTGTCAGCAGATTGACCGAACAGCTTTCCACACCTTTTACAGCGGATACGGCCTTTTCTACACGGGCACTGCAGGCCGCACAGCTCATGCCCGTTACCTGATATTGCTTCATAGACGGATCTCCTATTTCATCAGCTTTTGCAGCAGTTGTACCAGCTCATCAATGGTTTCATCCTTGCCGGCACGGATATCCTCTGCCACACAACTGCGGATGTGTTCGGCCAGCAGCTCCTTGCTGAAGGCTCCCAGAGCTGCGTTTACGGCACTGACCTGCACCAGAATATCCACACAGTAGGCATTCTGCTCTACCATACCTTTGATGCCCCGCACCTGACCTTCAATACGGTTCAGCCGATGGATCAGGCTTTTGTATTCTTCGGCGGCACGTTCCTTGGTTTTATGGCTGCACTGACAATTTGGCTCCATACCCACACCTCCATATACCCCCTAGGGGTATGTTATGGATCTATTATACACCTCCCTGTCTGTTTTGTCAAGAAAAAAAGAAGGAGACCGCAAGGATCTCCTTCTTCTCATTGGTTCTTTCATGTACTGCCCGATCACTCGGTCAGGTCGCCCATGCCTTCAAAGATGGAAACAAAGGTGTAGAGCAGGGTCAGAGCTGTATCCACCTGCCACTTGCCGTTGATCTTCAGCACTGCATAATCCATCTCGCTGCTGAATCCCGCTGCTTCATTCTTCACATTGAAGACATACACGCCTTCGATCTTGAACTCCTCTTCGGGGCTTACCTCAATGGTTTCGCCGTCCTCGGTTTCCACCTCGCTCATCAGATCGCTGGCAAGGAAGTCATTGTACTCCTGTGCCATGGAGTTGTAGCACTGAGGCTCACCGAATACCGCATTGGAATAATCCATGAAGATCTCGCTCTCGGCATCCTGCATATATTGCACCAGCTCGGGATCGCTGCCGGTCTCACCGTGCTCCATGAAATAGTTGAACTGCACATCGTAGTAGCGGATCATGGCAGCGTAGTCTTTGTTGTTGTTTGCCTCCAGATAGCCTGCAATCACATCCTTCACTTCTGCCAGCTCATCTGCAGAGGCAGGCTCCTCGGGCTTCATATCGCCCTCATCGGAACCGGCATCGGTTTCCTCGGTAGTGGTGGTTTCGGCAGTTGTAGTGGTCTCTGTAGTGGTAGTGGTTGCTTCAGTGGTAGTAGTGGTTGCCTCTGTGGTAGTAGTGGTGGTGGTATCTGCCTTGGAGCTGTCTGCGGTGGAGCTGCTGTCCTCGGAGCAGCCGGTGAGCAGCAGTGCTGCACTGAGCATACCTGCCAGAACTTTTGTGAACTTCATCTTTACATTTTCCTTTCTGTCTTGTGGTTTCAGCGTATGATCACGCAAAAGCTGCGCGATGGTATTATTCTAGCACAAACCGCAAAAAGAATCAAAGGCGGAGAAAATGAGATTGCAGCTCCGTACATGAAAATACTCCCATGTTTTCTCCTGATATCTCCTGTTTTCTCTGTTTTTCACAGCAGGCCGATTTTCCGCAAAGTATACAAACAAATCCCCTATTCTTGGAAGGTTTCCCACTGAAATGCGTACTCTGCCAAGGCGGTACCTGTGCGGGCGGCAGCTTCTGTTTCCACAGAGATCACCCGTACACATTCCGCCGATGCGCCATAGGGCAGTACCGCCAAGGGCTCTCCGCCCTTATGGTAGGCAATGGAGTTGCCGATGGCCTGCCAGCCTGCCCAGGTGCCCACAGGCACCTGTCCCACATTGCTCACACCGATCACAGGGATCCCATACAGCTTGGAAAGTCTGCCGTAGGGTCTGTGCCACTCGCTGCCGTAAGGCTCTGCCACAGGGTCACGGTCAGGCCGCACCGCCCATGCACAGGGCGAAAGGAGCATCTGTGCGCCCATACGGGCAAGCGATGCCCCCAGACACACACTCTGTATGGCATTATCCGCACAAATGGGAATACCCACCTTGCCAAAAGGGGTATCAAATGCCTGAAGACTGCTGCCTACGGTGTACATATCCTCAATGCCTGTCAGCAGGTTGATTTTATGATGCCTGCCCACAAGCTCTCCCTGTGCGGAAATCAACAGGGCAGCATTGCAGATCTGTTCCCCGATACGCTCGGTCATGCCGGCCACCAGCCACACATGGTTTTCCTTGGCAATGCGGCACAATGCGGTGCCGATCTCACCATTTACGGGCTGTGCCAGCTCTTTTGCCAAGGGGGTTGCCCAGCCAAGATCCATACATTCCGGCAGAATACAGATCTGTGCGCCCTCAGCGGCGGCCTGTGCCACCATTTGTGCTGCACGGGCAAGATTCTGCCGTGGCTTATGAAAAACTACCTCCATCTGGATCATGCCTACCCGAATCTCCATCACAGAAGCCTCCTTTTGATTTGCTTTTGCTCATTATACCATAAGATCTCCCCTGCCGCAACCGTTCCTGCCGAAAATTTGACCTTTTTTTCACAGAATGCTATAATGGATGTGTAACCTTTTCCGATCGTTCCCGTCATAAAAAACAAAGCAGCAAAAGGAGGTGCTCCCATGGAGGATGATGCAAGGATCATCGGGCTGTTTGAGCAGCGCAGCGAACAAGCCATTGCCGCAGTCAGCGGAAAATACGGCGGTCTTTGCCGCAGCATTGCAGGCAGGATCCTTTCCGATACACAGGATGTGGAGGAATGTGTCAATGATACATGGCTGCGTCTGTGGAATGCCATTCCCCCCTGCAAAACCCGATTCTCTGGGAGGGTTTATTACCACTGTGGTACGCCGTCTTTGCTTTGACCGTCTGGATGCCTCACAAACCGCAAAGCGCGGCGGCGGGCAGCTTCCGCTGGCCTTGGAGGAGCTGGCTTACTGTATGCCCTCACAGGAGGATGTGGCACATACGGTGGAGCAGCGGGAGCTTTCTGCGGCACTGGAACGCTTTCTGGATGCTTTGCCCTATGAATCACGCACCATTTTTGTGATGCGCTACGGCAATCTGTACAGCATCCGTGAGATCGCAGAGCAGTACGGCATCTCCGAGAGCAAAGTAAAGGTAACGCTGCACCGTGCCCGCAAGAAGCTGAAGACTTGTATGGAACAGGAGGGTTTGCTATGAAAGAAAAAGATCTTTTACAAGCTATGGGTGAGATTCATCCCAAGTATTATGCGGAGGCACAGCAACGGGCGGATGCCGCTGCTGCCGCAGCCGAGGGTACATCCTACACCGAGGAGGATGCCTTTGTGGCAGTTACCAATCATCGTCCCTCTCTCATGCCCATTCTGACAGGCATCGGTTCTGTGGCAGCTTGTCTGCTGCTGATGGTGGGTCTGGGCAGCCGTATGGGGCAGCAGGGCAGTGTGGAGGAATCCTCTCTGCCGGAGCCTGTGCAGACCCAATCCACCCCAACCAATACCGATTGCCTGCATACAGTGCTAACAACAACCACTACCCTTGCCACCGAATCCACACCGCCGGAAACCGGCAAGCAGCTAACCATAGATGACGTGATCCGTCTTTCTGCCAAGGGCGAAGCCTTAAGCTGGGAGGATTTTGCGGAATATCAGGGCACCATGGTAGGCTCGGGGCTGTATATTATGCGGTATGTCATTGATGAGGACTATGCACTTTCCATTGGTGGGATCCTCACTGAATCGCCCTCATATATCTATTTATCCTACCAAAATGACCGCACCATTGATATCCGCACAGAGGATGTGGCTGCGTTTGTGAAAGAATCGGTGCATACGCCGCCCGAGCCGAAACGGTTTACGCTGGAAGAGATCATTGCACTTTCTGCCAAGGGGCAGGCCTTAAGCTGGAAGGATTTCTTTGATTATGAAGAGATCGAATCCGACGGTGAAATTGAGATCTGCCAGTTGGTGACAGATGATTTCACCTTAAAGGTGGGCGGTAAGCCCGATGCCGCTCCCGTTTATGCCAATCTGATCTACAAGGACGGTCAGAGCGTGGATATCCGTACGGGAGATGTGGAAGCCTTCATCACCGCCTGCCGCACACCTGAACAGCAGCTGCAGCTGACCCTGTACGATATCATGCTGCTTTCCACTGCCAAGGGCGAAGCCTTAAGCTGGGAGGATTTTGCCAATTATGCCTGCACCGATGTAGGCTCCGGTCTGTATATCTATGAGTATATCATTGATGCGGATTTTGTACTGCACATCGGTGGTGTGCCAAGTGATACGCCCTTGTATATGAATCTTTCCTACCGGAACGAAAAGTATATTGACATCCGCACCGAGGATGTTTCCGCCTTTATTGAGGAATGCCTGACCCCCGCCCCCGAAAAGCTGCCGGTAACGGTGATGCAGACCAACAAAGGAGGCATTTACTACGGTGACGGGCTGGGCTACTACCTTGATCATATGATGCTGCAGCAGCCGCCCGATGTCACCACATGGAAAGGTACGATGTTCGACGGCTTGGAAATACCCGAAACCATGCAGCAGGATGCGTTTTACGAGGAAAACATCTGCATTTTACTGGCGATTAACCAAGCGCACTTGGGTTATGAATACGGCATCCAATCCTTGGAGATCACCGCAGACGGTGTGCTGCATTTCTGCGTATCGGAGTTTACACCTGCATTGTTGGCTTGTGCGACAACTGATTACTTCATTATGGTGACCGTGCCCAAGGAGCATCTCCCGGAGATCACCGGCATTGAAATAGACCATATAGAAAAATTTGAACCTGTCGATGACGGTATATCCAGTAATGCAGAAATCGTATATGAAGAATTTCTGGCATCGCTGCCCGAGGAGTTATATCTGACGGTGCCTGCCGAATAAACAACAACAGCCGCAGAGCTTATGGTTCTGCGGCTCAGTTTGTAGAGAAACCCCATTCGCATTTCCGGGAATGATATTTGGGATATCACGTTGAAAACGTTCCACCGGAACGTTTTCAAGAGAAAGCTGCTGCAAAAATGAAACGAGGGGAAAGCGGTCTTGTTCGCTTTCCCCTCGAAATGCAGTCGCATTTCTCACCCCTATTCTCCGCGCGCCGTTAGAATGGCGCAGGGAGTTTCTCCATCTGCGGATGGCGACTTAGGGCTCTGTCCTAAGAACCCGCAAGCCTTTCAAAAGGCTTGACCGAAACTTTTGTGACGGCTTTTTGTTATGAGATCAGGGCAACGCTTTCCAGTATCACGCCGGATTTATCCAACTGCACTGTATTGCCCGAAGCATCGGTTTCCGTATAGTTAAACAGCATGATCTCCAGATTGGTGGCATTGGCAGGTACGGGAAGCTCCACAACAGCGGTTCCTGTTTCATTAAAATCAAACCAGCCCAGCACGGTGGAATCATTATTCACCCACACACCGGGGTTGCCTGTACTTGCATTGATGGTCACAGGGTCCCAATAGCCAAAGCCCAGCCGCAGACGGTTGCCTGCTTCGCCTTGGAAGGTACAGGTCACGGTTTTGCCATCCAGGCCGTTTTTGATGCGCCACTGCCCTGTTTTGGTTTCCCAGAAGGCCTGCTGCGTCACAACGGGGCCTTCTTCGGGCACGGGCAGGGTTTTGCGCTTCAGCAGGGTCAGATCTGCCGCAGTGAGCAGACCGTTGCCGTCCATATCACTATGGGTCAGAGATACCTGCACTTCGGGTCTGCACACCAGATATGCCGCCAGATCTTCCGCATCCCGCACATCCAGAACGCCATCGGTATTCACATCGCCCATCAGGGTAAAATCCTCTGCGGTGATCTCGATCTGCACCACGGAAAGTGCAGGCAGCTCCACGGTAAAGCTGTTGTTTTCGATATTCTCCACCGTATCCAGCAAGCGGATCTCCGGGGATTCTTCGGTAATGCCGTAAATTCTGGCTCCGCTGTATACTGCGTCGGATTGCAGGGTAATGGTGGCACTTTGCTTTTCGGTCAGGCTTTTGTTGGTCAGCACGGCGGTGACCTTGGAATGATCGTAGCCGTTGACTGCTGCATAAACCGTTGCTTTGCTGATATCCTCTGTTTGGGCTTCCACCAGTGTATCACCAAAGGCAGAGCCGCTGCCGTCGTAATTCGTATACAGATCAATGGCGGCAAGCTGATAATCAATGACATCACCTAACGCCCACAAATGAGATGTATACACACCGTTGGCAGCATACACACCCAGAGCATCTGCCTGGGCTATGGCACCGGAAATATGATCGCCGCCGCCGAAATTGTATTCGGTCAGGGCAAGCTTTGTGCCGGGATAATAGGTATCAATGCTTTCCTGCACCAGCGGGAAGATAGGCAGATACTTTTGGTTGTAATCACCGATCCAGCTACTTTCGATGTAGGTGGCATCATACAGGGTACGGGGTGCCTGCAAGCGGGCTTCGATACACTCGGTATGGGTGTGATCGGTACATTCCGTTACACGGCACTGCCCCTTGGCCTCGGAATAATAATGCAGGTCAATAACATCAATCAGGCGCTTGCCTGCGGCTTCCCCGGCCTTCCGCATTTCATCCAGATAGTAGGACAAAAACCAGTTGTACGCCTCGGAATGCTCCGACCAATCGGGGGCAGAGGAAAAACCGGTATAGGCGTTGAAGCCGAACAAAGCCAGACCAAAGATCTCCGCCTTGGGATCTACCGCCTTGACCGCTGCCGCATAGGTTTTGGATTTGGTCACGATCTCCTCACAGGTCACCTTGTCGGGGTGCATTCTGGCATGGGTACTGCTCCACAGGCTGGGCTCATTATCCAGCAGATAGCCCTGATAGCCTGTTTTGCTTTCCGCATCGCCAAGCTGCTCCACCAGATAGTTGACGTATTCATCCATGTATACATAATCGTCGGTCTGATCCGGTGTCAGAGAAAAAGCACTGCCCTTTACAGCTTTCACTTCCTTCCAACGGGCGGAAGGGGCGATTTCATCCTCGGTGACTTCACCGTCGTCATCGGCAGCCACATAGCCTGCCATTTGCAGGGTAGTGATCTTATACGGCACGTTTTTAGCGGCAGCTTCACGGGCAAAGCCCAGGGCAGGCGCACCGGGAATGGCCTGCTGCTCCTTGTTGTAATCCACCAGATATTGATCGGAGTAGTGATAGTAATCGCGGCCGGCGTTGGAGAAATTATTCTCCCAGTTATAACCGGAAAACCGATTGCCGCCCTGTCTGGCAGCGGTTGCCGTGGCAGGGTACAGATATTCTTCGGTACGGAAATCACTGTTGACACCGTATAAATAAGGGCTGATGGCCTGGTGCCTGCCCAATACATTGATATTGACATCCATAGCATAGCTGTCCGCTGCATGGGTTTGCCCCATGGATGCGGGCATGGCTGCACACAATACAATGGCAGCCAGCGTCATAGCCAAAGCTCTGCGTTTACGCATAAAAAGCACAACCTTTCCTCAGTTTCAGGGGATATTACATACAGTATACCATGAAACCCTCAAAAAATCAAGTGGATTTTCACAAAATTCTGCCCGCAGGCCAATGATTATTGGTGCATTTCGATAGCAAAAAGCGTTCCCTGTCATTACAACAGGGAACGCTTTGCTTTCTTCAGTTTGCGCTGCGATAGATCTGGCCGTCGTACATATCCTTACCGTTTGCACGGAACATCTCGGAAATGGTCACTACCTGCCAGCCGTTGGCCTTCAGCATAGGTGCCAGATATTCCACGGCCTCTGCTGTGGCATCGTAGGTTTCGTGCATCAGCACAATGGCGTTATCCAAAGAACCGTCGTTCATCTTGGCGGTAACGGTGTTGATCATCTGCTGCGCCGTTGCACCGTTCCAATCCAGAGAATCAATGGCACAGGTGATCAGCGGAGCACCTGCATTGGCCTGCACATTGGCATCGGTGGAAAGATACGGCGGACGGATCAGGAAATCCGTCAGACCCGTCAGTCGGGTCAGCTCTGCGGCACAATCATTGATCTGTGCCTTGACAAAATCCGCAGTCTGATTGGAAAGATCCGGGTGAGAATAGGTATGATTTGCCACTTCAAAGCCCAGAGAATGGGCACGGATGATCTCCTGCTCCGTGGTGGAATTGAGCCGCTTGCCCCAGAGATCCACACAATAGAAGAAGGTTGCATGGAAGCCGTTGTCCGCAAGGGCATTCTGAATGCGGATGGAAGAATCGGTGGCGGCAATTCCCACAGGGCCGTCATCAAAGGAAAGTGCCACCATGGGCTTGCTTGGGTCGATCCACGAGATATCGGCGGTATTGTACCAGGTACCCTCTACCCGTTCGGGCTGCTGGGGCTCCTCCTCCACAGGGGGGTTCATCACCAGACGCTTCAGCAAAGTCAGATCCACGGCATCCAGACGGCCGTTGCTGTCAAGATCGGCGGTTTCCGGTGTAGGCAGTCTGCCGCCGCACACCAGCCCATAACGCAGTGTATCCACATCACCAAGGGTAAGATTGCCGTCACGGTCGGTATCACCAAGGCGAAGATTGGCCTCTACCGTATATTCCATGCCTGCACTGCCGCCTGCGGCATCATCCAGGTAAAATGCCGTAAGATTCTCCAGAGTCTCCACATACAGCAGCAGGTTTTCTGCTCCCTGGGGGATCTCAAAGGCATCATTGGCAAGCGTAAGCCACTCTCCCTTTGCGGCGCTGCCCTGTGCAACGGATGCATACTGCGGCTCACCGTCGGCTTCATATTGCAGCGACAGCTTGAAATCCTCGGCAGCAATGGCATTCTGCATCACCTTTACGCCAAAGGAATAGGTATTGCCCGCGGCAAACCGGCTGCTGTCCAGCGAATAGCCTGCACCATGCCATGCGGAGGTACGGCCGCTGACATACAACGATTGACTGCCGGCATAAGCCTTGCTTGCGGAAACGCTTACGGTGCTGCTGCCCCGTGCCGCCCATTGCTCCGTTCCCGACTCAAAGGTACTGTGGAATACGCAGCTTGCGGCATCCAGTGCCGTAACGGATTGGGGCATATTGCTTTCCGCCGGTATACCTGCCAGCGACATACAAGCGGCAAGCAGCACGCCCAGTGTTTTTCTTCCCCTGTTTGCTTTCATAGTAAAAATCCCCTTCTCTATGGTTTTTGTACTCTTATCATAAACCAAAATCAGGAAAATGTCAATAACTTCTTGTATATTTTATTGCCGAATTTACAGATTATCTTGCCATATCCTCTCTGCGCCGCAGAAATCCCATTGCAATTTTGTGCTATATTGCAGCTCTGATCTGCGACCCAAAACGAGAAAAGCAGAAAAGACCAAATTTTTTCGGAAAAGCTATTCCCTTTTCCGAAAAAATCTGCTATAATAAAAGAGAATATGACAATCTGCCAAAGGAGATGACCTTATGCCAGCCAAACGCCTGACGGCTCTGCTGCTGACACTGCTTTGCTGTATCATGCTGCTGCCGCAACCCGTACCCGCAAAAGCCATCAGCTTTGCCCCCACAGAGCCCATCGCCAGTGAATCCGCTGTTTTGCTGAATCTGGATCTGGATACGGTGGTATATGAAAAAAATGCCGATATGAAGCAAATGCCCGCCACTCTTGCACAGATCATGACTGCCATTGTTGTGCTGGAAAGCGGTGTGGATATCGAAACGGAAACCGTAACCGCACAGCAGGCATGGTTTGATCCGCTGTATGATTACGAATCCCCTACCGATCTCCGCTATGCACAAATCAATGCCGGTGATGTGCTGACGGTGGAGGATCTGCTGTATGCCATGCTGCTGACTTCCTCCTGCGAGGCCGCTACCATGCTGGCAATGCACTTCGGTGAGGGCGATGAAAGCGCATTTGTGGATAAAATGAACACCAAGGCACAGGTCATCGGTATGCCCAATACCCGCTTTACCAATGCCGTAGGTCTGTACAGCGCAAGACAGGTCACCACAGCCAGAGATATGATGCAGATGCTCCGCTATGCCATGACTGTGCCCCGCTTTGAGAATATCGCCTGTGCTGTCCGCTATACACCTGCTTCCGCAGAGCTGAAGGGCAAAACCGAAGACTGGACCTGGACACATTCCAATATTATGTGCGATACCGAAAGCAAATACTTCTGTACCGGTGTAAAAGGCATCAAAACCGGTAATTTACAGGAGTGGGGTCGTGCCATTGCCTGTAAAGCCTCCAGAGATGGCAACAACTATCTGCTGGTATGCCTGAAATCTCCTATGTATGATGAAAACGGTGCCAGCCGCTTCTATCATCTGGAGGATGCCACTACCATTATAGAATGGGCGTTCTCTCATCTCTCCTACCAGAAGCTCCTGACCACCAATACCGAAATCGACGAGGTAAAGGTGGAAAACGCCAAGGATACCGACTATGTCATTGTAAAGCCTGCTTTGGGGTATTCCTGCATCTGGTGTGATACTATGGACATCAACCTGATCCAGCAGATCATTACCATTGATGAGAATGTACAGGCTCCCGTAAAAGAAGGCCAGAAGCTGGGCACCATCAAGCTGAAGCATTCCGGTGAAGTACTGGCGGAAATTGATCTCATTGCAGCATCTTCCGTGGAACGATCCTTCTGGTCTTATAATCTCAGCATCATCCCCGGGTTCTTCAAATCCGATTTTCTCGGCATTGCCTGGAAAAGTGCACTGTGGCTTTCTGTGATCTATCTGGTGATCTGCATTGTATGCTATATCATCTATCGCCGTCAAAAGGCAAAGCATCCCAGACCCAGACGTACCGTAGCCAATGAACGTCCCCGCAGACCGCAATAAAGCAAACGCTCCGATCAGTTATATCATCTGATCGGAGCGTTTTTTACTTTGTAAACTGATCCAGCAAAGCCGCACAGGCTGCGGTGAGCTGCTCATATACCACATCAAAACGGCCGTTGTACCATGGGTCCTCCACGTCATTGTCATTGCCCGTAAAATGCATGGCCATGTGGATCTTCCCCATGGGATCTGTATGCAGGATCTGCAGCATATGATAGATATTCTGCCGATCCATGCCCAGAAACAGATCGTATTTTTCATAATCTGCCCAGCATAGCTGCACCGCACGATGGGGCAGACAGGGGATCCCATGCCGTTCCAGCTCTGCTCTTGCCTGCGGATATACCGGATTGCCTACCCCTCGGATGATCTCCTCTGTACTGGTGGCAGAAGACGCAACCATGATCTGATCTGCGACTCCCCTGCGTTTTGCCATCTCCTTGCAGATCATCTCCGCCATGGGAGAACGACAGATGTTGCCGTAGCAGACGAACATAATTCTTATCATACGTTTTTTCCTCTCTGATTTGCCCGATTTTGCCCTGTTTTGCAAGGCTTATCGGGGTGATTTTTTCTTACTACCAATTTGACAGAATGGGGTGAAAACTACAAAACGGAGCAGACTAAAGCAAATTGCGGACGCCGTTAGTAGTAAAATAGTAGTAAAATCTGGTAAAATTACTACTAAGGAATTTGCGGCACATGTTGAATGTTCTTTAGTAGTAAGTTACACTTTTGTTTTTGATCATTAATGCGTTCTCAAACAAGTGCTGTTTTCCTCGATTCTATGTGGATTCTTGAAGTTGAAATTATAATGCGAAATCCTGGATTTTGCTTTCTATCATTCTTCTTTAGTAGTAAGAGGGTTACTACTAAGTGGTAATACTAAGTAGTAACCCTATCTGAAAAAATAGCATCATGCACTATTCAACTTAAACTAATGGCCATATTTCCGTGTCAAAAATGTCATTTGCATTGGTTCTTCCACTGGCAATTCTCCACATTGCCTTAGCGTATTTTCTCTGAAGACTGATCTTTCCGTCACGCACTAATTCTACGATATTGATAATACGCAAACAATGAATATCATCTATTCCAGTATTCAAGTGCTTATCAATAATTGGCTGAAGTTCCTTTTCATCGGTTGCAAAAATAGGTATTCCTGTTGTCTTGGCATAGGCTAATGAGCAAGTTTCGCCTTTATTCTTATTTGGCTTTTCGGGATCAATCATAACATTGGCAAGAATATGATACGTCATTTGATAGGTCGCCTTTTCTGTTGAATCCAGCTCGTCTTCCGATACAATTTCAACAGTACCGTTATCAACTAATTCTTTGAGCTGATTTTTAGCACTTTGAGGGAGAAGTACTTCTTCAAAGGCATGGCGATGCATATAGATTTTTTCGGATACTAAGGGCAACACTTCAACAAGAAATTTAAATTTTTCACTTCCCCCAAGTTTTATGCACAAGTCTGCATCAACAATAATTTTTTCATACATATCTTATTCCCCCATGATGTCATCCAGTTCATCATCCGAAGGGAATTGATAATCAGCATCTTTAATGATTCCAACATCTTCCGGAGTGAGATTGCTTTTTTGCAGGAGGTACTCTAGCCTTTCATAGGTGATTAATCCTTTTTCGAATGCCTCAACTGAAAGAGCTGTATGATCTGCTATAGCAATTCTATCATCTGCTTTCATATTACTGATGGCGTATCGTTTCCTTTCGGCATTAAGCACCTTTTCTGTTTTTTGAAGATACTCTTCCTGCAAGTTAGTAGATAACAAACCGATCTCATGAAGCCTTCTTACCATAGTTTTATAAGGAACTGCAAACAATTCGGAAAGTTTCAGAATGTCTTTCAAAGAAATATTGCTTGAATCTTCTACATATGTTTCAATCGAACTTTTTAGCAAAGCCTCATTCACCAAAAATTCCGCTGCAAAACGACTTGCCATTTGCTCAGTACGATCGTTATCTGAGTAATCGAGATCTGATCCAGTGATAACATCCTCTTTTCTTTCATACCATATATGATATAGTTCGTGTGCAGCAGCAAACACCTGACAATCAACGGAAACAGATGAATTTAATACAACAAACACATTTCCTGATTGGTTGTCATTAGTTCCTTTAATATCAGTAAATCCCCATGGTGCATTTTCACCTAATGGGTAATAAATTACTTTTGAACATGCTCCTAATATAAAAAAAACTTGAGTTCCGATGATATCTTTCGTTTTCATTAGTTCTTCCAGTTTGGCAGATGCCTTTGCCTGAACTTCTTTTACATCCTGTTCTGAAAGAATATATTTTCCTTTTTCAGTCATGCAAAAGCTCCTCCAAGAAGTAAATATCATCGATAGCAGAACGAATAAAGTCAATTTTATTCTGTTCTTCTTCGGTTTTTATTTTACCCATGAAGCTCAGACTAACAGCAGGAACAGAAGCAGTTTCAGCGTTTAATAGCGTATCAGTTGTAACGCCAAGAGCAGCGGCAATTTTCGCCAATTCAGTCACGTTAATAGCTTTCAATCCTTTTATAATTTTATTCATAACTTGTTTTGAAACACCAAGGGCATCTGCAAGTTTCTGTTGTGTCATTCCTCGGCTTTCAAGTTCCCTCTTTATATTTGTACCAACCTGCTTAAAATCTGTTGTATACATAGCGTACCTCCATTATTCTCCTTAAACCAGTTTACTCCTTCTTTATCTCTATTATACCACATAAAAAGGAAAAAGTCAACGATTTGTTGACTTCCCAAGGTTGGAATATGATTCTCCGTTTTTTGAATTTTGTGCAAAGTTTATAAAATGGCAAAGTGATTTTTGGCACTATCCATAGTAGGTGTTAAGATGCCAAAACTAAAATGAACATTATTATTCACAGTGAAGGCTTGATGTGCCGAATGAAATGCAAACATTTGCCGCGATATGCCATGATTTGCGCTGCTAAAAAGAGTCGCTTTTTATTGACGATAATAATAATGTGATTCGTTAGTAGTAAAACTGTAGTAATGTATTCTTTACAAAGCAACGATTTGCCGCAATATGCCGCTAAAATTATAGGATTGGAAAAACACTCGCCAGAGTGCCGTGGCAAACAAACATTACTTTTATCATAGCCTGAAACCTCCGTGATTTGCCGTGTTTTGCCGCGATTTGCCTTTGTATACTTTGACGAACGGGTGTACTGATTCTGTCAAAATTCGGGGCTAACTCGGCAAATTGCGGCAAATCTTAGCATTCTAAGGACATCGTTAGTAGTAAAAATGGTAGTAAACACAGGGTGTTTTACTACTAAGGAATTTGGGGCGTGTTCCGGCTGATCGCCGGTTGTATATCAATTACTACTACGTTTACTACTGCGCTTACTACCAAGATCACAGTATGATACTACTAAAGCGCCGGTATATTCCTTTTCATTATACCATAATCCTTCCATTTCATCAAGTCAAACCGAGCAAAAAAAATAAAGGCTCACCGAAGTGAGCCTTAGCTGAGCATATCATACTGCTTCATCCTTTGTTCTGTTCATCTCCTGACGGCGTTCTGGAGTTTCTCCATTCGGTGAAGCTTCGCAGCAGCATCCTCCAATCCCAGATGAGGGGGATGATATGTTGCTTATTGCGTGGAAGCAAGTACCTTGATGCGATGTGTATCTTCATTTTCTGCCAACTGTTTATATGTCCGGATAATCAGGAACAAAGCGACCACAAATGTCAGGATATCCGACACAGGCATGGAATACAGCACGCCGTCCAGACCAAAGAACAGGGGCAGAATTACCGCAAAGCCTACACCGAACACGATCTCCCTGATCATAGAAAGTGCAGTAGATTCCACAGCCTTGCCCATAGCTTGCAGGAAGATAAAGCAAGCCTTGTTCACGCAGGCAAATATCATCATGCAGAGATAAATGCGGAATGCGTGTACCGCAAAATCGGTATAATAACTGCTCTCGTTCGCTGCACCGAATATACCGATAAGCTGTTTCGGGAAAAACTCCACGAAAATAAGGGCGACAGCACCGACACTTGCTTCTGCGATCAGGAGTTTTGTGAACAGCTCACGCACACGGGTTTTAAGCCCTGCGCCCATATTGAAGCCGACGATCGGGATACAGCCTGCCGCCATTCCGACTACGATCGAAATCACGATCTGGAAGAATTTCATGACGATGCCGACTACCGCCATAGGTATCTGCGCATACTGCTCCTGTCCGAAAACGGCGTCCATTGCACCGTATTTTCGTATCATATTATTGATCGCTGCCATAGCCGCTACAAGGGAGATCTGTGAGAGAAAGCTGGTCAGACCAAGTGTCAGCGTTTTGCGGATAATGATGCTTTCAGGCTTGAAATCAGCCTTTTCGGGCTTGACGAGCTTCATGTTGCAGAGATACCATATCGCAAGCAACGCCGTCACGATCTGCCCGATAACAGTTGCGACTGCTGCACCCATCATACCCCACCTGAAAACAAAAATGAATATCGGATCAAGTATCATATTCAGTACCGCACCTGCGAGTGTGGAGATCATAGCGAACTTCGGGCTTCCGTCCGCACGGATCACAGGGTTCATTGCCTGTCCGAACATATAGAACGGGATACCGAGCGAAATATAGAAGAAGTATTCCTTTGAGTGGCGGAATGTTTCTTCATTGACCGTACCGCCGAACATTGCAATAATTCCATCGCTGAAAAGCAGGTACACGGCACATAGGATAAGGCTGCTCACGATCGTCATAAGAACAGAGTTTCCGACACTTTTCTTTGCTTTATCAGGTTCGCTCCTGCCGAGACTCAAACTCACAAAGGCACAGCAGCCGTCACCGATCATAACGGCGATTGCAAGAGCTATGACCGTCAGCGGAAACACCACCGTATTGGCGGCGTTTCCATACGAGCCGAGATAGCTTGCGTTGGCGATGAATATCTGGTCAACGATGTTGTAGAGGGCTCCTACCAACAGAGAAATGATGCATGGCACGGCGTACTTTTTCATCAGTTTGCCGACAGGCTCACGCCCTAAGAATTGATTTGCGGTTTGTTCCATTTGATTTCCTCCTAATAAATACAGCGTGTGGCTGAAAGCTGGATTTATGCTTACGCCACACGCTGTTTTGATGATATGAAATTGTATCAGTCGAGATAAGTGCCGACAGGTGCTGTGTTGTACTGCTTCTTGATCTTGATGATAACAGAGCCGTCTGGCTGCTCGTTTTCTTCAAGGATCTTGTATTTGGTCTTGCTTTTTTCAAGACTTTCCTTGTATTTTTTGATCTCCTCCTGAACGACCCTTACCGCATAGTCATGACCGACATCTTCCTTGAGCATAAAATGCAGTGTCTGGCAGATACACGCTTCTTTGATTCTTTTCATTATAATCTACCTCCGTAAAAAAATAAAACGAGCAACAATAACTGGATTTACGCAGAATTGCTACTCGTTATGTACTAATTATATCAAATTTTCCGTGATTTTTCAAATTGTGTTTTTTCACAAATTTCATGCGATATACTTTTCGATATATTCAACAACTTCGCTTTTGTCGATATCAAGAGCGTAGGCAAATTCCTCAAAAAGCATATTCTCTGCAAGACTAAGATAATTCTCGTCCGTGGAACGCAGCTTTTTCCCGCTTTCGGCAAGCTCCTTACGGCGAAGGTACAGCGTTTTGATAAGGCGTATGATCTCATGTTTGTCGGCATCTTTAATGATGCGGCTGTATTCTTCCTTACGCTTGCTGTCGTTGTCTATCCATATAAGCCCCTCAGAGTTCATGTGGGAGATCAGCTCATCGACCTCAGCCTTTGAGCATATCGGGTGCATCTTGCTGAGAGCCGCGTCGTTATTTGTCGGGACATAGAATATGTTTTTATCAGAGTTTATATGTTTGAGAATATAGTATTCCTGTTCTTCACCCGTAAAATCACGCTTTTCAACTGCCGTGACCTTACATATCCCGAATGCACCGTACATCACCATGTCACCTACGTTGTACATAAGTATCACCTCGCAAAAAAATAGAACGTATAGCAAGTAACTGGACTTACGCAGTAACTGCTACACGTTCTCTTATTCTATTATATCACTTTTTATGTGAAAAAGCAAAGGGAGTTTTGCACAAATATTACGCCTTTACAGCCTGTGCTGTTTCGGCTTTTCTTCTGAATATAGCTTTGAAGCACGTTCTGATAAGCGGCTGAATAAAGAAAAGTTGAGAGAAAAATGCAAACGGGAGATTAAAGCATACAAGCTTGATCCAGTTGGCAAGGAATGTAAAGATGTTGAATCCTGCATAGTAGGGATAGTAGAGGAAAGCCGCAAGGAAGCTCATCGCAGGACACATGATGCCGACAGTCGCACAGATGATCGCAGTTTCAAAGAGTACAGGGTGTGTCTCTCTCGGATCAAAAACCTTACAGGCGAGCTTAAAGGACATGGGGCTGCCAACCGTGATTTCAAGAGTGTATGCAAGGATAAACTCAATAATTACAACTGCCCAGATCGGAAGATTTCTTCCGAGTATATACACACCGCCCATAGCGTTTACTGCGCCGAGCACGCTGCTTTCGCCCGTCACGCTCATCAGCGTAGAACCGTTGACAACGTACAGACTGTAAAACACATAAGCGTGTACTGTAACGATAACGGTCATCAGAGCGAACATCATTCTTTCAAATTGGTTTCTTGGCATAGTCATTTCCTCCTGAACACAAAAAAAAGCACGCAGTATGCTGTACACTGATCAACAAATGCATTCCGTGATCAGATTTACGTACAAGCGTACTACGTGTGTCATTGCATAGTGTTTTTTACTATGTTATTATACACCGAAATTCAGACAAAAGCAAGCGGTATCATAAAAAATCTCTTTTCAGCGCATATATTTTCAGATCTTCTATTTCTTTTTGTGCGCATCTGTAATGGCTATAGAGAAACAAAAAATCCCCTTCACCAAAGGAACTGTTACATTCCAATGATGAGGGGGATTGTCTTTATACTGCTTCATCCTTTGTTCTGTTCATCTCCTGACGGGCGTTCTGGACTTCCTCCATCCGGTGAAGCTCCGCAGCAGCGTCCTCCAGCCCCAGATGCGTATAAACGTCAAGCGTGACGCCGATTTCGCTGTGTCCCATCAGATATTGCAGCGTTTTCGGATTCATGCCTGCCTTCGCCTGATTGCTGCAGTAGGTATGGCGGCAGACGTGAGGCGTGATATTCGGCATCTGCACCCGGTAAATCTCGTTGTACTTGCTGACCATGCGGTTGAAGCGGTGTTCCCAGTGCAGCGCGACCAGCGGCATACCGTTCTCGTCGAAGTACAGGAAGCCGCAGTAACCGTCTACAAATGGTTCCCGTCGCGGCTTCTCTCTGTCCTCAATGATTGCCTGAAAGCACTGGGCAACCTCCTCGGTAATCGGAATCTGCCGCTTACCGGCATTCGTCTTGGTGGTCTGAATCACATACTCCATTTTGGAAGTGCGCTGAAGCTGGTGGTCGATGTTGACCACCCTGTTCTGCAAGTCAATGTCTTTCAGCGTCAGCCCGCAGAATTCTGAAATGCGCATCCCGGTATGGAACAGAATGAATACCGCTTCGTAGTATTTGCAGTAGGTGTTATCGTCATGTACGAATTTCAGGAATTTGCGCATCTGCTCTTTCGTAATAGCCTCTCTGGTCTTGCTGTCATTGACGACCACACCGGCAAGCTGGAAGCCGAAGGGGTTCTTGACGAGAATGTCATCATCGACTGCCATCTGAAATGCCGGACGCAGAACGCCGCGCACGGTCTTGACGGAACTGTAGCCCCTGCCGTCGCTCTGCATCTTGATCAGGAACAGCTTTGCATCCGAAGTCTTGATGGTTCCGATCTTTCTGCCGCTGAATTCCTCCTTTTTCAGAAGGTTCACAACGAAATTGTAATTCGTTTTCGTCTGCGGCTTTACGGCGGTTCTGGTTCTCAGGTAGCGCTCAACAAGCTCCATCACCGTCATGTTTTTCTTCTGCGGATCGAGCATCGCATCAAGGTCATAGCCGATCTGCTTCTCCATCTCACGCAGGGAAAGGCACGGCTTCTTTCCCTGCGGAAGTGTGTCTGTCGGTTCCAGCTTCCAGCTATAAACGAAGTGCGGCTTCCCGTCCACATAATACTTGAACTGATACTTGCCGTCCGCCCTGATGGACTCCCCGGCGCGAAGAATACGGCGCTTGGGATCACGGCGGATGTTTCCTCTGATACCCATTAAATTTTCCTCCTTAACTCAGGGTGTTCGCACAGATACTCCTGAAAGGCTGTGCGGTTGATCATTTTACGCTTCCCGACCATCACGATCATCGGGCGGGTGTTCTGTTTGCGCAGCCACTCGCCGAATTTCCGTCTGCTCAGGACGAAAAGAACGATCGTCTCTTCTGGCGTCAGGAAATCCTTATTTTCCGGTGTTGCTCTCTGCATCCTGTGTGTCTCCTTTCTTTGCAAGCGCTGTGAAGTACTGCTCCATCAGCGGGCGGATAACAAGGTAGCGGTTTCCGTTGTACAGTGCAAAGTCGCCTTCATTGTCTTCTGCCATTCTGCGGATTTTCTTCTCTCCCATGCCGAAGTATAAAGCAGCCTCTTTGATCGAAAGAATAAACTTCTCCGGGATTTTCAGTTCGTCCATGCTGATCGCCTCCAGTAATATATTTGCCTCTCCGGGCTTAGTATCATATATTACTCTATTTCGGCGAAAAAGCAACTACTTACGGCACTTTAACGTCAAATCAGATGGTAGAAGTTTCGAGAAGAAACTGCTCGAATTTTGTTCTAATAATCAAATAGCGGTTTCCGTTGATAACAGCGAAATCACCTGTGTGTTCTTCCGCCAGCCGACGCAGCTTCTTTTCGCCGATACTGAAATAGTTTGACGCTTCCTTGATCGTCAGCATATACTTATCGCCGACCGGGACGACAGGCTCTTTAGTTTCTTCCACAATGATACCTCCATTCACCATTTCCTTTTCTTTGTCAGTAATCTTGCGCTTTATCATGAATCTCACCTCCTATTGATAGCCGGGAAAGTCAACCCCTTCATATCCCACTACAGAATCGAGGTGCGTTTGGACGAAAAAAATGCGCCCGCCGAGAAAAAATTTCCCGACGGGCGCAGATATTATGCCTTATTCAGTTTTCCGCTGTACTTCTTTCCGTCAACCGTGACCTCAACGGTAATGCCGTCCTCCACAGCAGGCGCAGGCGGATTCGGCTCCTTGCCGTAGCCGTTCAGCCCCTTCGCCTTGATGATCGTGGGAAAGTCCTTGTAGCCGATATCAAGATCGACGTTGCCGTTGATGCCTGCGACCTTGCCTTTCTCGGAATGCTGCCAGATACCATAAGCACCGCTATAATTCGTTCGGTCACACCAATGTGCCAGCCAAATCGTATATCGGGATTTGATGTCATCGGCGGTGTGCGTCACGAGCGAGGACGCAGAGCCGTAGAGACCGACGAAATATCCCGCTGCCTCCACTCTTTCAAGAAATGCCCGCATAATGGCAGACACCTTCTCCTTACCGAGATCGAACTGCTTTTTCTCCTCAAGGTCAAAATATACAGGCATCTCGAACTGTTTTCCCTTGATGACCGACAGGAACACATCCGCCTCCAGTTCTGCTTCCTCCGGTGTCATTGCATAGGAATACCAGTAAGCGCCGACCGGAATGCCTGCCGCCTTAGCACCCGCATAGTTCTCCACGAAACGCTCATCCTTCTGCGATGCAAGCCTGCCGTATCCTGCTCTCAGGATTGCAAAATCAATGCCTGCCGCCCTGACCTTCTGCCAGTCGATCTTGCCGTTGTGAACGCTGACGTCGATGCCCTTCATATCAGCTGCACGGAATTTGGATTCTCAAGACCGGTCAGGTTCTGCAGCTCCGTCATAAGCGCCGTCTTTGTAAGCGCATCAATGCGTACCGCCTGTTCGACCAGCGGCATATCTATCAGGATGCCGCGATCGTTGATCTCCTCGCTGAGATGATATTCATCCCAGACAGCCTCCGGCACCGGGAAGCGGGACAGCTTCTGCTGTATCGCCATTTCGACTTCGACGTCACGTTTGTTGTACTGCTTGAACACTTCCCATTTATCCGGCGCTTCTGCAGGATAATGACGTACACCGTTTTTATCCGGAACACAGAAATAGCGGATCAGCGCCTTGCCTTCATCCATCTTCTGAGAATCCAGATGCAGCGCAGCACCGACATTCCGGAGTGATAGCGGCAGACCGTCATAGGCAGCCCATACCATCGTGCAGCGCCATGCTGCCGGATCGAGGTATCCGCCGACAGAGTCTTCCGGGATACTATAGGAACGGAAATATTCAGGATAGTGCCTGCGCAGATACACCGACAAGCAGATACGTTCAAAGGAAGCGTTATGCGCATATTTCAGGACGGAATCATCCGTCAGAGCTTTCAGTATATGATCAGGGATACATTCGCCGTTCACGACATCGACCACCTGCACCTCACCGCCGTCAACGGAATAACCGAACAGCAGCAGATCAAACTGCGAAGACTCCGCGTAGGGATACACCCCAGCGGAGAGCAGGTCAACATCAGAAAATGTTTCGAGATCCAGTTCCAGCGTTTTCATTGTCATCACATCCTTAAACCCACCCGGACGGTATCCCGTCAGTCGCCCTCCCGACATTCACTTATTTCTTATGGTTCTTGAAGTGGTCAATCATAATGCTGACCGTCATAATCGTCCAGCAGATCATTGTGATACTGCCGGAAACACACAGAATGAGAGAGAATACTGTACTCATACTCCGTCACCTCACGAAAGGAAATCGTCGTCGTCATCGTCGTCACTGAAATCATCCTCAGCACGGGACTTGCCGCCGAGAGGCTCACCATCACGGAGCTTCTGGAGATTGTTAAGACCGCAGGCGATGCCCTTATTTCCGTTGGTATTGAAAGCGTAGAAGTTAATGGAAGCTCTGCCGTAGATCTGCGAAGGTGTCGCCGTGCATTTCCGTCTCATAATCGAGGGAAAGGTTGTCCCCGGCAGCACGGTACTCGCAGACGTCACAGTCTCCGTCACATTTCCAAAGGTACTGCCTCGGACAGCAGCACTGCCCATGATACTGGCGGCGGCTGCGGATACGGTTTGTTTCCGGTGTGATATTGGTATAGACTTCCTCGGAAACAGGAATCAGGGTAACTTTGTGCGGATCATTGGCATCACGCATTGGCAGGTAAAACTGTTTTGACATAAAAATTCCTCCATTTGACTTGCGAATGGAGGAATCTCTACCGGCAAATGGGCATGACGAATCAGACCGCATTCCAGATGGATTACTCCATTCAGGATTGCAGCCGTCAGCTCAAATGACAGCCGTACATATTAACTTGTCCTGCCACAGACCGTTGAGCAGCCGTTGATCAAGCGGCTCAGTGTGCAGCAGCAGACAGTTTAATGTCATATCCGGGACAAGTTCTCCTCTGTGTTACCGCTGGAGAAAAAATAGTGCTTTGGACGAAAGGTATTTTTGTACAAACAAGAAAATAGTGCTTCTTTCATTCTCAGTATATCACTCCGATGATTTCTTTACAAAACTGTGTTGTTCAATAATTGGTGGAAAAAAAGAATAAGGAACAAAAAGTCATTGACTTGTTCATTTTTTGGTGGTATAATATGTATATAGAGAGGAGGGCTTTTATTGGGAAAACAACTATTTCAAGAAGTCTGCTCTTCACCTACAAGGACTGATACACTTAATCTATCCGATCACAGATCTATAAGATACTGGATAAATTCATTGATATTTATCCTTCTTTGATACCAGCTATCAGTCTCCAATATGGTGACGAGGATACTTTTGACTTTGAGAACAAGGGTACTACAACAAGTACATTTGAAACTGTAAAGGAGTTTTACTTGGATGTTTATGAAACGCTTGGTAATCTCATGATTATCCCGGTTTCTTTTAACAACATCCATTACAGAGGAGATATTAATATATCCGATACCATTGATTCTAAAACATGGTCGTTAGAAGAGTTTATTAAGCGAACCAAAGCAGATAGGTATCACTTCTGTACCGATACAGAAAAATACACCGCTTTCCTCAAGTTAAAGTACAATGCCAAACTACGCAATGCAATCGGTCATAATGACGTAGAATATGATACCGCCTCGCAACTAATCACATACTACCCTAACCCGAAAGACAGAACGAAAAAAGGAACTGCCTATTTACTGCAATTAGAACTTGAAGCGCTTCATATGTTTCAGGCTGTTTTAGCTGTGTCAGAATACTTGTATAGACTTAGAGAACTCAAATTCATGCAAGACGGAGATGTAGGATTAATTCAAGGTATGGCATCAAAAATAGGCGCATATGATTTATGTCCTTGCGGCAGCGGACAAAAGTTCAAGTTTTGCCACAAGAAGAAATAATACGCCAGTTGGGAGTAATTGAATGGCAGAACAGAAGATTATCGACCGTGACACATACCGTGCGATAAAGAAAATGAGCCGTGATGAGCTACAAGCCTTCCTAATGCGCTACGCTGACGGACTGCTGGAGAAAGACGGCAAGTCTATTGACCTACGGGAGGTTGAAAAAGACCTCCGGCAGATCAAAGGCATCGGTGATAAACGCGTCGAAGAAATCATGGCAGTATTTGAAAAGCATCTGGGCGTATAAAAACAAGGGGCTTCTCCGAGTATCAAAAACTACTCGGAAAAGCCCTATTTTACATCATTTTTCGGCATCAAATCGTTAGTAGTAATCTGGTAGTAGACATACGGCAAACTGGTCAATCAAGTCGCGCATTTGCCGCATTACAGCAACCTAAAAGATGTGTTTCAGCCCTGCTGCCGTGGCACACAAACATAACCTTTATCATAGGTTTTTTCCTTTCTGATTTGCCCGATTTTGCCCTGTTTTGCAAGGCTTATCGGGGTGATTTTTTCTTACTACCAATTTGACAGAATGGGGTGAAAACGGCAAAACTGGGCAGACTAAAGCAAATTGCGGACGCCGTTAGTAGTAAAATAGTAGTAGAAATCGGGGTGTTTTACTACTAAGATTCTTTGAGATCTTTTTCAATACATCCCTTGTGATTGCAGAACGGACATTTTATCTCATAACAATCATCAGAATGAATCGCAAAAAGGAGTCTTTTCCAGTTAGGCGTGAATTCCTTTGAGCAGGATTTGCATTGGAATGTATGCTTCGCAAGCTGCATTGCCCATAAAACGCAAGCAATGGCTGCCGCAAGAACTACGATAATTGTAACTATGATCCACTCCATTTATGCTCACCTCGATTAAATTCGATTTGATGATAGTACTGTAAGTACTATCATCATTATACCATAATCCTTCCGTTTCATCAAGACAAAAAGGGCAAAAAAATAACGGCCCACCGCAGTGAGCCATAAGTATCATATCGCTTGATTCTTTGTCCTGTTCATTTCCTGCCGTGCAGAGTGCAGTTCCTCCATCAAACCGCTGAGATTGGCTACATATCCGCTGCTGTTACGCTTGCCCTGCGATACCGACTGCTCCATCTCACGAACCCTGTCCCAAAGCTCCTGAGAAACAATAGGCTCGTGAGTATTCTTCACAACGATCATGTCTTCCTCGTCATTTTTGATGACCTTATGATTCTTATAGCTGACCGTTCTTGTGCGTAGCTGAACAAGATGTCCGAGGTAGGTGTAATTGTGGAGTATCTGCCTTACCGTTTCGGGACTCCACATATGTCTTGTTCTGCGAGGATTCGGCTTGCCGAGCTTTGCGTAGTAGTAATCCGAGGGAATCGGCACACCGTCCGCATTGAGCTTATCAGCAATGTGGTGCGGACTGATACCGCTTGCCCGCATTTCAAAGATATTACGGACGATAGGTGCGGCATCGGGATCGATCACAGGCAGATGATTCGGATCATCGCCTTTTGTGTAACCGAACGGAGCGCAGGTCGTGCGATAATAGCCTGCCTTTGCATTTGCTTCGATAACCGCCTTGATCTTCTTACTCGTAGAAGCGGCGTGCCACTCATTAAATAAGTTGACGATCGGCATCATGTCAAGTGCGGAGGTATCCTTGTTTGCGGTATCCACACTATCATTCAGTGCAATGAAGCGGATATTATAACTCGGAAAAATGTAATCCACATATCTGCCGACTTCGATATAGTTTCTTCCGAAACGGCTGAGGTCTTTGCAGATGATAAGATTGATCTTTCCCGACTGCGCATCAGACAGCAATCTCTGCACCGCAGGTCTGTCGAAATCTGTACCGCTCCAACCGTCATCGACGTAGGTATCGACGAGATTCCAACCTTGCTCCTTGACATACTTGGTGAGGATAAGTTTCTGGTTTTCTATTGACAGGGATTCGCCGGCTCTCATATCCTCCTGCGAGAGGCGGACGTAAATTCCTGCATTGTAAATGGTCTGCTTTGCCATAGTAACTCATTTCAGATCAAAGCAGTACCATACCGACATCTTCAGTATAGCGCAAAATGTCGGTATAGTCAATGCTTTGCCGACAAAATTACGCCAGTGTTTCTTTTAAGGCTCTTTCAAAGGCGAGCCTGCCGATCACTTCGTCGATATTTTTCTCTCCGACGAAGCGGCTGTGAACGA
>SVNP01000039.1 GCA_015066805.1 Ruminococcus sp.
GTTTACTTCAATGAAGAGAGCGTTGACCAGCTCCAGATACTCAAGCTGCAGCTTTGCGGCGGTCTGATAGTCACCCTTCAGGGCAGCCATCGCCATGTCGTGAGTCTCCTTGGGAGCCACGTTGGACAGCACAGAGATCACGCCCTTTGCGCCTAAGGACATCATGGGAACGATCTGGTCATCATTGCCGCTGTACACGTCGATGATATCACCGCAGCGAGCCATGAGCTTTGCCAGATAGCTGATGTTGCCGGAGGCTTCCTTAATGGCGACGATGTTGGGGACTTCGGCCAGCTTTGCAACGGTCTCCACGTCGATGTTCACACCGGTACGGGAGGGCACATTGTAGAGGATGATGGGAATATTTACAGCATCCGCAATGGCCTTGTAGTGGATGTACAGACCCTTCTGGGTGGCCTTGTTGTAGTAGGGGGTGACCAGCAGCAGAGCATCTGCGCCCACACGCTCTGCCTCCTGAGAGAGGCTGATGCAGAAGGCGGTATCGTTGCTGCCCGTACCTGCAATGACGGGTACACGGTGGTTGGTCTGCTCCACAGCAAAGCGGATGACCTCAATATGCTCCTCCTCGGTGAGCGTAGAGCTTTCGCCGGTGGTGCCTGCAATGATCAGGGCATCGGTACCGGCAGCGATCTGCTCCTCGATGAGTGCTGCAAACACGGTATAATCCACAGAACCGTCAGCGGCAAAGGGGGTGACCAGAGCCACACCTGCGCCGGTAAAAATCGTATTCTTCATAGGAAATCGCAGCCTTTCTGCCGATTGTAGCTCGGCGTAATCAAAATAAACATCCTGCCCTTACGGGGCGAGGAACGGAAATTGCTCCCGCAGCCAGTCTGCCAGTGCATGGCATTCGGCCTCGGTCATGGAGCGCGGAGCATCCTGCTCCACAGCGGCAAAGATCAGGTCGCCGTACACAGGGCAGCCTGTATGGTACAGGCAGGTGCCGCAGAAGTTGGAATCCAACTGCCGCTCGCCGCCTCTGCCGTCGATAAAGTAGCAAAGACCCAGTCGTGCTTCGGCAAAGGCAGGGGGGACCTCAAAGGCGCGCAGCCGTTCGGTCACATCGGTATGCAGCAGGGTGCAAAGGGTCTCCTCGCACAGCGTTCCTGCGGATTCCGTTGTCACACGGGCATCTGCGCCCACACGCACAACAAACATGGTTTTCCCCTCCTTGCAAAGGCAAGCATTACAGCAGCTTTGCCAGATTTCTCACAAGCACCTGTGTGGAAACAGGCGTGCCCAGATCGTCATATTCCTCGGGCAGCCCGAAGGTATACACGGGCAGGATATGCTCACTGTCCAATGCGGTCAGGGCAGAATAGAGTGCATCCTCACTCAGCTCGTTAATGGGAATGAAAATGCGGTCTGTTTCGTCTTTTTTGGCGATGACATGGGTCACACACACTGCCCGCTTGGAGGCAGTGACCGCCAGATAGGAAGCATCGGTGGAGAGCAGAAACGCCTGATACTCCATCTCGGGACGCTTTGCGCCCACGGAAACGCACAGATCCTGAATGGCGTTGGATTCCAGATCGGTGCAGTCATCGGGCAGAGCCACCAGATAATCGCAGTGGCGGTAAATGCCCTTGCAGGCATCGCTGCGCAGAAAATTCTTTAAGAATCTGGGCTGGAACTCATAATCCTGCAAATAGGCGGGCACATAGGGCAGCGGGTGCGCCGTGGGTGGCAGATAGTCAAAGAACTCAACGGGGCCGAACAGGTGGTCACCGTTGCGGATATCCACGGAGGCGATGCGAAGGGCATCGGCCATGGCACAGATAAAGATAGATTTCATGGTTTGCGGCTCCCTTACCGAATTTTACTTCCTTGCGTCGCAGAACAGATCAGTCGAAATAGCCCTTTGCAGCCAGCAGCTCTGCCAGCTCCACAGCGCCGCCTGCGGCACCGCGCAGGGTGTTGTGGGAAAGGCACACGAACTTGTAATCAAACATACGGTCCTCACGCAGACGACCCACGGAAACTGCCATACCGCCTTCCAGCATACGGTCCAGTCTTGCCTGGGGGCGATCGGGCTCTTCAAAGTAGTGGATGAACTGCTTGGGTGCCATAGGCAGCTCCAGGGACTGGGGCTCACCTGCAAACGCTGCCCATGCAGCCTTGATCTCCTCGATGGTAGGCTTCTGCTCAAAGGAAACGAACACAGCAGCGGTGTGGCCGTCGGCAACGGGCACACGCAGGCACTGGGTGGTGATGCAGGGTGCATCGGCCTTGACGATCTCGCCGTTTTCCACCTTGCCCCATACCTTCAAAGGCTCCTGCTCGGATTTTTCCTCCTCGCCGCCGATGTAGGGGATCAGGTTATCCACCATTTCGGGCCAGCGGGCAAAGGTCTTGCCGGCACCGGAGATCGCCTGATAGGTGCAGGCCAGCACGTTTTTGATGCCGAACTTACGCAGGGGGTGCAGGGCGGGCACATAGCTCTGGATAGAGCAGTTGGATTTGACTGCGATAAAGCCTCTCTTGGTGCCCAGACGCTCCTTCTGTGCGGCGATGACCTCCAGGTGCTCGGGGTTGATCTCGGGGATGATCATGGGCACATCGGCAGTAAAGCGGTGTGCGGAGTTATTGGAAACGATGGGGCATTCTGCCTTGGCGTACTGCTCCTCCAGCGCACGGATCTCATCCTTCTTCATATCCACGGCGCAGAAGCAGAAATCCACCTGAGAGGCGATCTTCTCGATATCGGCGGTGGCATCCATGACCATCAGGTCTGCGAATTTTTCGGGCATGGGCTGATCCTCAAACGCCCAGCGGCTGCCCACTGCCTCACGGTAGGTCTTACCTGCGGAACGGGAGGATGCTGCCAAGGTGGTCACATTGAACCAGGGGTGTTCTGCCAGCAGCAGAGCAAAACGCTGGCCCACCATACCGGTGGCGCCGATGATACCGACACGATACTGTTTCATTTGAATCTTCTCCTTTTGAATGAAAATTGCGCTGTCATTCGACGGAAAACGACGATGCGCGGGTACAAAAAAATCCGTCGGGCATAAACCGAACGGACTATGTGCTATATGAACGGTGCCTGCTGCCCTTGTAGCGGTGGGATGCAGGAATCCGGTCAGCACTCCACAGCGGAAGCCCGCCGTGACAGTTACGCATCTGTTGAACGCGCAACCAGCACACGCCCCTGCCGAAAAGGGGGAGTATACTTCGGCGGTTTTGCCTTTTCCGATGGCATCCAAGCGGGCTCGGCACCCTATTACCATCGGGACTCATCGCAACCGCGCCTCTGTCCGTACACATATCATACCATGTTCCCATGTATTTGTCAAGCATTTTTTTCGCATTTCCAAAGAAAACCGCCCTGCACAGGCAGTATATGCAAAAGCTCCCCGTGCTGTGCATAAATTTTCGGCACGTTGATGTAATCTTCGGCTGATCTGCCGCATATGTTGCAATAGCATACCGAGAGGAGGGAATCATTTTGCGGAAGCATCAGCAGCACAGCAGGTACGCCGATGAGCACGGCATGAAGGAACGGGCGGTACGGCTGGGAGAATACATCGCAGAGCACGGTGCCACGGTTCGCAGCACGGCAAGGGTGTTCGGCATATCCAAATCCACGGTACACAAGGATATTTCCGCCAGACTGCCTGCCGTGCAGCCTGCTCTGTACGAGGAAGTCAAGGCTATCATTGAGAAAAACAAGCAGGAGCGGCATATCCGCGGGGGCATGGCCACCAAGCGCAAGTACGCCGCACAGCGGCAGCGGGAACAGGGAAGGTAACAAAAAAGCATCCTCGGCAATGGTTACCGGGGATGCTTTTGCTTTACGGATTCAGCGGGGTTCGCAGATCAGCTTGATGGCGGTGCGTTCTTCGCCGTCGATGACAACGCTTGCGAAAGCGGGAATGCAGACCAGATCAATGCCGATGGGTGCCAGATATCCTCTGGCGACGGCAATGGATTTTACAGCCTGATTGGTTGCCCCTGCGCCCACAGCCTGGATCTCCACCACATTGCGGTCACGGACGACTCCGGCGATTGCGCCTGCAACAGAGGTGGGTATGGAATGGGCAGATACCTTCAAAACTTCCATAGCGGGTATGCTCCTTTCGTGATAGATTCTGCGGTCGATGGTTCGGTTTGGGTTGCTGCCTGTGGTAAGTTGTTATGTCATATGCTACTACAAGTATAAAGTATTTTCGGCGAAAAGTCAAGCTTCTCCCAAAACTTTGTAGAATCTTTCATAAAACGCGCACTGTATTTGTGCAGAATCACGAAAGAGAATATACAACGAGTAAAATCGAAAAAGTGATTTACATTTTATACATCCCGCAGCAGAATGGGTGTAATGCTCTCGGCTCTGCCGCTGCGGTCATTGACGGAAATACAAGCGCCGTTGATCATACAGGCACCATCCGCCTCGGTAAAGGCAACAGGGCAGTGGAACCGCTGCTTTTCGATGGCAAGGGCAGGGGCAACGCCCAGCACGGAGCGCATAGGCCCTGTCATGCCAAGATCAGTGATATAAGCAGTACCACCCTCCAGAATTTCGTGATCGGCGGTCTGCACATGGGTGTGGGTCCCTGCCAGGGCAGTTACTTTCCCTGCAAGATAGTACCCCATGGCTTTTTTTTCGGCAGTGGCCTCTGCGTGGAAATCCACCAGAATGATTTTTGCATCGGTCTGCTCCAGCAGGCGGTCCATGGCAGTAAAGGGGTTATCCAGCGGCTCCATATAGGCAGTACCCATCAGATTGATGACACAGATCTGTATTCTGCCCAGATCCGCCGTAAACATACCGCAGCCGGGTGCGCCCTCCGGGAAATTGGCGGGCCGCAGAATGCGCGGGTTTTCGTAGATTTCCATACAGCGGCGGCGGAAGCAGTGGTTGCCTGTGGTGATGACATCTGCGCCCATACCCAGCAGAGACTGTGCGGACTGGGGTGTAATGCCGTTGCCTGTGGCGGAGTTTTCTCCGTTGACTACAACAAAATCGGCGTGATACTGCTGCCGCAGCTTTGCCATATTGCGGGCAAGGCAGTCGCAGCCGATCTGCCCCACCACATCTCCAAACATCAGAATATTCAAGGGGACTCCTTCTGCAATCAGCCGGTATATACCAGCGAGGGTGCGGTGATGGTCGTGGTAGTTGTTGTGGTGGTAACAGAGGTGGTATCCTCCGTGCCGGAAACGGGATTGCCGTTTTCATCTGTTGCCGCCGAGGTGGTCACGGGATTGCCGTTTTCGTCGGTTTCCGGCGGTGTGGTCACAGGGTTGCCGTTTTCATCGGTGGCAGTGGTCTCGGCGGTCTGTGCGTGGAGATAATCCCAGAAATCGGTGGTGGTAGTGGCAGATGTTTCCAGCACAGGGGGGGTATCGGGTGCGGAAGAGCTTTCATCTGCGGGGACCATTTTTCTGCCGCAGAAGATCAGGGCCGCAACAGCCAGACAGCTCAGCAGCATACCGGTGAGTATCTTTTTTTCCATGGTGGTATCCTCCTTTTGGGGATCATTCTTCTCCGCCTCCGTGCCGCC
>SVNP01000023.1 GCA_015066805.1 Ruminococcus sp.
GAATGTCGCCTGTTGAATACCGTCTCTCAACTGCTGCATAATGCAGCAAAGCGACCAAGCCTGCCGCTTAATCGCTTTGCACAATGTTTTCTATTATTCTTTGTCTAACTTTTGGGTGTCAGTTCATTACTTCTCAGGTTCTTTTTCTTGTTCCGATTGGGAGTTTTTCCCGTTTTTACTACAATATTTGCCCAGATTGCCGAATATCACCACAAAACAGGCAATTGCAAAGATCAACAGCCAATAAAGATACAATAATCCCAAAGCACTGCCATTAGAATAGCTGTAAGAATCATCCACCGGGGCAAAACAGATTTTTGCAGCCACAAGTGCCGTCAGTGCCGAAATCAACAGAAACACGGCACTGTGTGCAAGCCATCCACGGAATTTACCCGGCTTGTAGGTGAAAATACCCGCCAGCCCCCACAGAATCGCACTGCCGTAAACAACCAGATACATAGGAATAACATTCCACGCAGCGTTCATTGTTTTTCCTCCCGATTGAGCATGGTCAAAGCTGCACCGTAGGCATATACGATAATGACAGAAGCGATCACCATGGCAAGGGTGATCCCCAGCCAGAATCCGCCTGCCGCATATCTGCGGAGGAAGCCGTACCACAGCAGAAGATCCACCGCACAAAAAGCGGACCCCACCAGCAGCGTACTTCGCATATATGTGATCAGATACCCGATGTTATCGCATTTGCTCTTAAAATCCGCCAGCACAAACATCGCTGCCGCAACCATCAGAAAAATACCGGCGAGAAGCAGTACAAAAAGCTGTCCCCCTACCTTTTGCATGTATTGCAGCAAAAGCCAAAGCAGAGCCTCCGCCGTACAAATGGCACCGATACAGCACAGGATCCGCTTCATGAAGGGGTTTCCTCTTCAGAAGATGCTTGACGACTGATGCGGTTACGCAGATAAAAGGAATCGGCAAAGGCAAACAGCAGCAGCACCACACCGTTTATGGTCAATCTGGCACTGTAAAGAGATATGGTCTGCAGCAGCGGGTTTTCCCCTGTCTGGGAAAGATCAGGGTACCGCACCAGCATGATCACCGTTACAACAACACCCATGAGAAAGGGTGTAAGAATCGTAGCAAAAAACACGCCCCTGCGGGAAAGTCCCGTTTCTTCCTCCAGTTGGATGCCATGGTAAAGCATGGCGGTAAAAATGGCAGAGATACCGCAAAGGAACATATTCAGCTCTAAAAAGCTGTAAATGGCCCATATTGCGATCTGTACAAAGAGGCTTCCCAGCAGCAGCACCGAAAACCGTTTGACAGATTGCAGGATCTTTGTCACATCCAGTTGTTTTTTCTGTGTCTGCTCCATATGGGAAGCCTCCAATTATGATTCATTGAGAATTATTCTTCGGCAATGTCCTCGTCATCTTCCTCGGGGGCATCTTCCTCCTGCTCATCCTCCGGCTCGGTCACTTCTTCAATGACCTCAGCAGCGGCTTCTGCATTGGCTTCTGCCTCCTGTGCTGCCAGATCGGCCTCGGAAAGCTGTTCCACCTCGGAAAGCTCTGCTTCGTCGTCATGCTCGGCACGGGTGAATGCCACCACCTTGCCGTTTTCAGCTACACGCATGACTCTGACACCCTTGGCAATTCTGCCGAATACACGCACATCATTGGCACGGATGCGGATAATGATGCCATCATCGGAGATGAGGATGATATCATCGGTATCATCCACTACCTTAATGCCGCAGACTGCACCACGTTCTTCATCGGGCTTGTAGTTGGTCAGGCCATAGCCGCCACGGTTCTGCAAACGGTAGCTTTCGATCTCACAGCGTTTGCCAAAGCCCTTTTCGGTTACCGTCAGCAGGGTAGCACCCTCACGCACTCTTGCCATGGAAACCACATAGTCATCTCCACGCAGCTTAATGGCACGCACACCATGGGCACTTCTGCCCTGGGGACGGACACAGGTTTCATCCAGACGAATGGCCATGCCGTTATGGGTTGCCACAAAGAGCTGATCATGACCGTTGGTCATGCGTACACCGGCGATTTCATCGCCTTCATCCAGACGAATGGCAATGATGCCGTTTTTGCGGACATTCTTATAGGCAGGCAGAGCAGTACGCTTGATCTTGCCGTTTTTGGTCACCATGGTGATAAAGCTGTCATCGTCAAACTCGCTGACCTTCATCATGGCGGCGACCTTTTCACCCTCAGCCAGCGGCAGAATATTTACGATATTGGTGCCTCTGGAGTCCTTACCGCCCATGGAGATCTCAAAGCAGCGGAGATCGAACATAATACCGCGGTTGGTGAAGAACAGTACATGGTCATGGCTGGAAGCCACAAACATCTCGGTAGCAAAATCCTCTTCCTTGCGCTTCATGCCGATGACACCCTTACCGCCTCTGCGCTGGGTCTTGTACACAGACATGGGCACACGCTTGATATAGCCGCAGTTGGTATAGGTAACCACGCAGTCCTCAACGGGAATCAGATCTTCGATATCCATTTCACCGCTGATGTTTTCGATCTCGGTGCGGCGTTCATCACCAAACTTTTTGCGGATCTCTTCCAGATCCTCACGGATGATATTCAGCACACGGTACTCATTGGCAAGAATATCCCGCAGATCATTGATCTTATCGCATAAAGCGATCATTTCATTGAGGATCTTATCCTTTTCCAGACCGGTCAACTGGCCCAGACGCATTGCCACAATGGCATCTGCCTGTGCCTCGGAAAGACCTACGGAAGGATACATCACTTCTTCCGTATCCACACCTGCTTCTTCGGCAGAAACGATCATGGCACGGCGGTAGGTTTCCTGGGAAAGTATGCTTGTCAGGTCGATCTTTGCAAAACGATCCATCAGACGCTGCTTACCTTCCGGCACGTTTTTGGAGCTGCGGAGGATCTCCACCACTTCGTCGATGAAATCCAGCGCAACCACAAAGCCCTGCAGGATATGTGCGCGCTCTCTTGCCTTACGCAGATCATATCTGCAGGCACGGCGTACCACGTCCTTCTGGAAGGAAAGGTACTCCTCCAGAATCTGGCGCAGGGTAAGCTCCTTGGGCTCACCATTGACCAGTGCCAGCATAATGACACCATAGGTATCCTGAAGCTGGGTGTAGCGGTACAAACGGTTCAGCACCAGATTGGGGTTGGCATCCTTTTTCAGCTCAATGCAGATCCGCAGACCCTCACGGCCGGATTCATCACGGACATCGTGAATGCCATCCACACGTTTTTCCTTGGCAAGATCGGCAATGGCCTTGATCAGCTCTGCCTTATTTACCATATAGGGGAGCTCATGCACCAGAATGCACTGGCGGTTTTTGATCTCCGTAATCTCGGTTTTGGAACGGACAGTCAGCTTGGCACGGCCGGTAGCATATGCGGCACGGATGCCTGCTCTGCCCATGATAATGCCGCCTGTGGGAAAATCGGGACCCTTGATAAAGGTCATCAGCTCCTCCAGCGAAGCATCGGGGTGATCCATCAGGTAGCAAAGACCGTCAACAACCTCACCCAGATTATGGGGCGGAATGTGAGAAGCCATACCAACGGCAATACCCTCGGAGCCGTTTACCAGCAGACAGGGGAACCGAGAAGGCAGAACCACAGGCTCTTTCAGACGGTCATCATAGTTGGATTGAAAATCTACCGTATCCTTCTGGATATCGGTGAGCATGCTGACAGCGATCTTTGCCATTTTTGCTTCGGTATAACGGTAGGCGGCAGGGGGGTCGCCATCCACGGAACCGAAGTTTCCGTGACCATCCACCAGACAGTAACGCATCGAAAAGCTCTGGGCAAGACGCACCAATGCCATATACACGGAAGCATCACCGTGGGGGTGATATTCACCCAGCACGGTACCTACGATATCGGCGCACTTACGATAAGGTTTTTCGGGTGTCAGACCCTTTTCATGAAGGGTATACAAAATGCGGCGATGCACCGGCTTCAGACCATCTCGTACATCGGGCAATGCACGGGAGGTAATAACCGACATGGAATATGCAATAAAGGAAGACCGCATTTCTTTTTCAATATCCCGCTGGATCAGCGTGGATTTACTGGTATCAAACAAACGATCAGGCCCCTTTCCGTTTTATTGTTTCATGGGATGAAACCGTTCACCCAGACTATCGGTAAAAATACAGCGCAGACGGATCAGTTCATCCTCGTTAAATGCCTCTTTCGGTACCACATAGAACATCTGCTTGACCAGATATACCATAAAATACTCGCTGTACTCAATCACCTTTACATTTTTGTGAAATTGAATCACAGTAGGCTCGATCTTATCACTCTGCGGTGCAGCGGTTTCTTCCCCTTCAAACAGAGGACGAAAACCGTTGGATTCTTCGGATTCCACAGGATTTTCAGCAGTTGCTTCTTCTTCCTTGGGGTTTTCCGCAGCATAGATATCATCTGCCAGGGTGGAAACCGCCTTTTGCTCCTTTGCAGTGGGCAAAGAGGGCATATCCTCGGTAGAAATGGTCATGCTGTTTTCGTAAAAGCAGACATGATAGGTATCGTTTTCCAGCTCCTGCAGGGAATCAAACAGGTTTTTGCGGATCTTTCTTGGGTTAAACCACAAAATGGCGATCATAGCGGCGCAGACCACCAGCAAAGCCATTGCCAGATAATTAGAGGGATTCTGGGTAACGGAATCCAGATACACCAGAGCCACCGCACCCAGCACGGCAGTCAGCAGCCAGTTGCGAGGATACACAAACCGCTTCTGGAAGGCAATAAAGGCTTTTTTGAACAGCTCCAGCCGGATATGGTAGGAGCGTTCCACCATAGGTTCTCTTTCGGGATTCATCAAAAGCTCATCCTCTCATTCGCAGTCGCAGTCAAAATCGTCGCAGTCGTCACAATCGCAGTCGGAATCATCACAGCCGCAATCGCAGTCTTCCACAGCAGCATCCTCAAGGAGCTCATCGGGAAAATCGTCCTCATCCACATCGGCTGCCTGTGCATTTTTGCGCTTGAAGCCGTAATACTGCTCTCTTTCATCCTTATGGGAGCTTGCAACAGCCTCCAGCAGCTCCTCATCATCTTCATCCACAAGATGGGTCATTTCCAGCGTTGCATAGCCCTTGGAGCAGCGTTCTTTTGCAAATGTCTGCAAATTCTCCAGCTCCTCCTCGGTACGGTCACGCTTGGGAATGTACAAAAACAGGTTGCTGATCTTGCCATCCGCAAACAGAAAACCTCTCTGATTCTCGTACGCCATCATGTTGGATGTTTTAAGGATCACGGCATTATCTTCGTTTTCTTCGGCATCCTCATCTACCATTTCACCAAAGGCTTCATCGGAATCGTACTGTTCTTCCACAGAAATGAAATGCTCACTGAAGGTAACGACCTGCTTTTCACCCATCATCAGACGGTTGGTAGCAATGAACTTACGGTTGGAATCTACCTTGATATAGGCGATACCCACCAGAACACATCCTGCTGCGTAGAACAAAAAGGAGATATTCCGCAGCACGATCAGCAGAACAATACAGACCACCGCAAGCACAATACAGGTGATCAGTGCGATTTTTCTGTCCTTGCGCTCTGCCTCCAGGTGGATGCGATACACATCTTCATAGTCTTTATCTTCGGGGGCGTTTTCCAGTGTAAACAAAACTTCATCTTTTGCCATAGCTGATTGCACTCCGTTTCCGATCAAACATCCAGATTGACCGCATATTTTGCATTGTTTTCAATAAATTCTCTTCTGGGCTGTACCTTATCACCCATCAGAATGGACACGATCTCATCGGCACGGAGGGCATCCTCCATCTGCACCTGGATCATGGTTCTGGTTTCGGGATTCATGGTGGTTTCCCAAAGCTGCTCGGGATCCATCTCACCAAGACCCTTATACCGCTGGATCTCCGGCTTGGCACCGCCTACGGAAAGCTCGGCCAGCAGTTGATCGCGCTGTTCATCGCTGTATGCATAGTGATGCTGCTTGCCCTTTGTCACACGGTAAAGGGGCGGCTGTGCAATATACACATTGCCGTTTTCGATCAGCGGACGCATAAACCGGAAGAAGAAGGTCAGCAGCAGGGTACGAATGTGACAGCCATCCACATCGGCATCGGCCATAATGATGACTTTGCCGTAGCGCAGCTTGCTGATGTCAAAATCCTCACCGATAGAGGTACCCAGTGCGGTCACCACAGGCTGCAGCTTATCATTGCCGTAAACCTTGTCAATGCGAACACGCTCTACATTGAGCATTTTACCCCACAGGGGCAGAATAGCCTGATATCGTCTGTCTCTGCCCTCCTTGGCAGAGCCGCCTGCGGAATCACCCTCTACGATATAGATTTCGGTAAACTGCACGTCACGCTCGGAGCAATCGGCCAGCTTACCCGGCAGGGAAGCAGATTCCATAGCGGATTTTCTTCTTGCGGTTTCTCTTGCCTTTTTGGCTGCCTCTCTGGCCCGCTGTGCAGCCTGGCTCTTTTCAAAGATCGCTGCCGCAACGGTTGGATTCTCCTCCAGATAGGCCATGAGCTTTTCGGTCACAATGCTTTCCACAAAGGGCTTGATCTCCGGATTGCCCAGCTTTACCTTGGTCTGGCTTTCAAACTGGCAATCGGTCAGCTTTACGGAGATAATAGCGGTCAGACCCTCACGCACGTCCTCGCCCATGAGCTTGTTGTCATCCTTCAGCAGGCCAAACTTTTTACCATACTCATTGATGGTTTTGGTCAGCGCATTACGGAAGCCGTTTTCATGCATACCGCCATCTGTGGTGTGCACATTGTTTGCAAAGGAGAGGATGACTTCATTATAGCTGCCATTATACTGCAAAGCGATCTCCACGGCATTGTCGCCCTTGGAGCCTGAAAAATAGATCACATGGTCGGAAATGGCTTCCAAACCCCTGGTAGCATGAATGTGATCAATAAACTGGCGGATACCGCCTTCATAGCACATGGTTTCGCTGCGGGGGTTTTCCGCATCCCGCTGATCGGAAAGGGTAATGATCAGACCGGCATTGAGGAAGGCCTGCTCACGCAGACGCTTTTCCAGCACCTCGTATTCAAAAACGGTGGTTTCCTCAAAGATCGTGGGATCCGGCTTAAAGGTAACGGAGGTACCGTGTTTTTCGGTATCGCCGGTGATCTTCAGTTGTTCATCGTAGTGGCCTCTTTCAAACCGCTGGAAGTAGGAATGGGTGCCATCCCAGACTGTCAGCTCCAGCCATTCGGAAAGGGCATTTACCACCGATGCACCTACACCGTGCAGACCGCCGGCAACCTTGTATCCGCCGCCGCCAAACTTACCGCCGGCGTGCAGCACTGTATATACTACAGTAGCCGCAGAAACACCCTCCTTGGGATGAATACCCACAGGAATACCACGGCCGTTATCCGTTACCCGAATCACATCGCCGGGCAGGATCTCTACCTGAATATGGGTACAGAAGCCTGCAAGTGCTTCGTCGATGGAATTATCCACGATCTCATACACCAGATGGTGCAGACCGCCCACGCCCGTGGTACCGATGTACATACCCGGCCGCTTACGTACTGCCTCGAGACCTTCCAGCACTTGTATCTGATTTTCGTCATAGCTTTCCGCTGACAGTGCCGGCGACATCATCTCATTGTTTTCCATGGCATTCACCGCTTCCGATCGCCCTTTGCATCGGAATCCTTTCTCTCAAACTATATATATCCAATAGGAAAAATGCTGTTAAAACATCGTATTTGCGCGTTTTTTCAAGGTCGCCACAGAAATGGGCGAAATATAAGCCTTTTCGGTACCGTCTTCGGGATCAAAGCAGACCACAAAGCTCTTGGGCATTTCCTGAGAGACATTGACCACGCAGCCTGCCTGCTCCAGCCGTTCCAGATATGCTCTGGTATCCTTGCCGATGGTGGTGTTTTCCAGATCAAAAATACCCATTACGGTACTGTCATAAACCGAAATATCTTCACCAAGATGAATATACATGGTACTACTCCGTTTTCCTGTTTTCGGCTTGCTGCTGTTCCTGCCGCAGCAAACCGTTTTCCATATAAAACACAGCACGGTGGGAAGGGTCTGCGTTCTGCTCACAAAGGTTTTCGCCGTTGCAGGCAGTCAAAAAGACCTGCATATCCCGCACGGTATCATACACCAGATTTCTTCTGCCGGCATCCAGCTCACCCATTACATCATCCAGCAGGATGACGGGAGTTTCCTCTTTTTTCTCATAAAAAACCGAAGCCTGCGCAAGTTTTAGCACCAAAGCGGTACTTTTCTGCTGCCCCTGTGAGCCGTAATCCTTTACCGAAAGGCCGTTGATCCTGCAAAGAAAGTCATCTCTGCCGGCACCCTTTGCGGTAAAGCCCAGCCGCACATCATCCCGCACGGATTTTTGCAGCGCATCCCGATAATACTCCTGCATTTCACGGGTAGGCTCTTCGGGGATCTCGGAGCTGCGGAACAGATTGGAACGGTAAGAAACCGTCAGCTTTTCGGCATCTCCCGTGATTCTTCCGTAAAGGGCGGCACAAACTTTGGAAAGCCGCTTGATATAGGCATTCCGCATACAGGTCAGCATACTGCCGTAGGCCGCAAGCTGCACATCCCAATCCGAAAGATCCTGCACAGAAACACAGCCTGCGCTGACCTGCTTCAGCATGGCATTGCGCTGGGCAGTCAGTTGTTCAAAGCGGCGGTAGCAGCCAAGCATGGCGGGATTCAACTGGGAGCCGCAAAGATCCATAAAGGCACGGCGTTTTTCGGGGCCGCCACGGATCAGCTCTCTGTCATCGGGTGAAAAAATTACGCACTGAAAAGCAGAAAACAGCTTGCTTGTACCCTGCACAGGTACACGGTTCAGCCAGATCTTCCGCTGTCTGCCCTCCCGCTGCATCCGTATCAGAATCTCCTGTTCTCTGCGGCGGTCGGAAAATCGCAGCTTCAGCTCCATCAAAGGCTGCTGCAACCCGATATAATCCCATTCCTTTGCACCGCGGAAGCTGCGGCAGCCGGTACATGCCCAGATAGACTCCAGCAAATTGGTTTTGCCCTGGGCATTGTTGCCCAGAATCAGGTTCAGATCGGTATGGGGCAGTATCTTCACCTGCTGCAGGTTACGAAAATGACTGACCTCCAAGGCGGTAACACGCATAAATTCTCATACCTTTCCCGCAATCTACGGGGGATCCGTTCAGGCTTCCTCTTCCACGGGAGCAATGACCTTTACTTTGAAATGCTCCACTTCAACCACATCACCGTTGCGGATCTTTTTGCCCCGCATGGTACAGGTCTCGCCGTTTACGGAAACGGCTCCCCCTTGGATCAGCTCCTTGGCAAAGCCGCCGGTATCAGTCAGGCCTGCAAGCTTCATCAGTTGTTCCAGCTTGATAAAGGGGGTTCTGATTTCTGTTACAATTTCTTCTGTTTTCATAAAGAACCTCAAATTCTTGGTTATAGGCAATGAAAAAATCGGATCATCTGACCTGCACGGGCATAACGATGGCAATGCTGCCTTCGCCGTCTGCCTCCATGATCTTAACGGCACGGTTTGCCTCACTCAGGAAGATACGCACGCGGTCACCCTGTACGGCACGCACCGCATCCAGCAGGTAGCGGTTATTAAAGCCGATAGTCAGACGCTCGCCGGAAAGATCGCATTCCAGGGTATCATCCACGCTGCCGATGACGTTCTGGCAACTGATCCGCAGGGTACCGTCCTCCAACTGGAAGCGTACTGCGGTCTTGTTTTTCTCGCTGATGAGCAGAGAGCAGCGCTCCAGGCTTTCGATCAGACGGCGACGGCTGATGGTAAGCTGGGTCTTTGCGCTTTCGGGGATGCTGCGGCGATAGTTGACAAAATCACCTGCCAGCAAACGGGTGTACACCAGGTAGCCGTTGATCTCAAAGATAGCATGGTGCAGATCCAGACGGATCACGCAAGGGTTTTTATTCTCGTCATCCTCAAACATCAGGTGCTGGATCTCACGCAGGGCCTTGGCGGGCACAACGAATTTCATAGGCTCCTGTCCGGGCAGGGGTTCGCTGCGCAGAGCCATACGATAGTTATCCAGAGCTACGATGTTGAGCATATTGTTTTCCATCTCAATCAGCTCGCCGGTAAAGATGGGCTTGGTTTCATCCAGAGAAACGGCGTAAATGGTCTGCTCGATCATTTTCTTCAGCAGCCTCTGAGGGATCACGGCACCCTGCTGCTGCTCAATATCGGGGAGATCGGGGTATTCATCGGCACTCATACCGGCAAGCTGGCACGCAGTACCGCCGCCGGTGATGGTCACCTTCATATTCTCATCGGTATACATGGTCAGGATGCCTTCGGGCATTCTGCGAACCACCTCGGAAAACAGACGGCTGTCCACAAGGATCACGCCTTCTTCTTCGATGACGGAAGGAATCTCGGTACGGATACCCAGCTCCAGGTCATAGCCTGTCAGCTCAAGCTGCTGACCTGCGGCGTGCAGGCGAATGGCAGAAAGAGCCTCCATAGGGGTTTTGATGCTGGCTGCTTTTGCCACATTTGGCAGTACCGCAGCAATGTCAGTTTTTTGACAGGTGAACTTCATAGCAACTATCCTTTCTGGGAAATCCGGTTTTTGTGAGAGGACGGATCCGCTTTTGATTATGATAGGTAATAGGTATTTATCGTAATAGTAGTAGGGGCGGTGGAAAAGTGCAAAACATCATCCGCCCGAAGAAAAACATCCTGATTCTGCGAAAATCCAAAGCCTGCGGCCCGGGGGATTTTCCACCTGCGGTATTTGGAAAGATTTTGGAAAAGTGCAAAGCAAAATTTCGTTTATGGGGAAAAGTGGACAAGTGGAATGCATGGGAAAGAATGTGGAAAACTTTGTGGAAATTGTGAATACAGACAGTATAAAGGGTTACTTTTCCACAAAAATGAGGAAAACACAGTGCAAAATCGGAAAATCATCGTAAATGCGAGGGTGCTTCTCCACAAGATTTTCAACATCTGTTGAAAATAGAGGCTTTTCGCATTTTATTGCCCATGCATCTCACAGGAAAAATTTCCCCTTAGTTGATTGTCCTCTTCCGACTCCTTTCCGCATACTTCGGCAGAAAGTTTTTTGCGTTTTGCGCCGTTGCACAAAGCTGTGGAAAAGAATCGGGAGAAATTCATCAAAAGACACAATCGGTCTGTTATGCCTTGGAACCGCCATCCTTGATGTTCTTGGAAATGGTCTCGATGGTATTCCGCATATTCTCGTCCTTTTTCAGGTTTTCGGTCACATTGTTCACGGCATATACAATAGTGGAGTGATCTCTGCCGCCGAACTCATTACCGATCTGCTGCAAGGGAATCTGGGTGATCTCACGCACCAGATAAACGGCAACCTTTCTGGCTGTTGAAATCTGGGCGGTGCGCTTGTTGGAACGGATATCCTCAGGAGAAACGCCGTAGATGTTGGCCACCTCAGCGATGATCTTCTCCACGGTTACGGGCAGGGGCTGGTCATCGGTGAGAATCTCACGAATGATGGTCTGCGCCATGGAAATGGTCGGTGTGGAGCCTGCAAACTGCTTAAAGGCACTGAGCTTCTTTACGGCACCCTCAAGCTGACGGATATTGGACTTCAGGTGGTTTGCAATATACTCTGCCACATCATTGGGGATGGAGAAGTGCATCAGCTCTGCCTTGCGCTGGATGATGGCCATTCTGGTTTCAAAATCCGGCATGGAAAGATCGGCCATCAGACCGGATTCAAAGCGGTTGCGGATGCGGTCACTGAGGATCTTGATCTCTTTTGGGGGGCGGTCAGAGGTCAGCACGATCTGCTTGCCCGCGTTGTAAAGCTCGTTAAAGGTATGGAAGAACTCCTCCTGGGTAGCCTCACGGCCGCTGATGAACTGCACATCATCCACCAGCAGCACATCTGCGCCGCGGTATTTTTCGTGGAATTTGGAGGTATCCTTTTTCTGGTGGATGGCCTCGATCAGCTCGTTGGCAAATGCTTCACCATTGACATAGATGATGTTCAGGGAGGGGTTGTTCTTCTTCATCTCATGGGAGATGGCGTTGACCAGATGGGTTTTGCCCAAGCCGGAGGGCCCGTAGATGAACAGAGGATTATAGGATTTGATGCTCTCGTTCTTTGCCACGGTGGTGCAGGCGGCATAGGCGAACTCATTGGAATGACCGACAATAAAGGTATCGAAGGTGTGGGCATAGTTTTCGCTGTCATCTTCGGATCTGGGTGCTGCGGCATAGCCGCTGTCGGTTTTGGAAGGCTCGGCGGTGCCGGGTGCCTGAATGATGATCTGTACTTCTACCGGAAAACCCAGTGTATCGGTAAGAGCTTCATTGAGCAGTGTCTTGTAGTGGTCGGTAACGACATCGTACTGGAAGCTGGTGTCGCAGTAGAAAACAGCCTTGTTGCCTTCCAGCCGGACGGGACGCAGTGTGTCGATCCAGAGCCCGCGTGCAACGGTACCTATCTTTTCTTTCTTGGTGCAGTATTCCTTGACCATCTCAAAAACGTCAGCAAAGGAATTCATGGTGACCGATTCACATCCTTCTTTTCAAAAATAGTCTGCGGCAGATTGTAAAAACGGCGTTCCTATGCGGTTTGTGTGAGAGAAAACCGCCTTATAAAATGAGAAAAAATGCGCCAAAGCGGAACGCCTCATGCGCAGTTCGATACATAATATAGTATAGCATATTTCTTCGGAAATAGCAAGCTTTTTGTATAAATTATGGAAAATCACACAAATAATGTGTGATTTTTTCGCCTTGTTTTATAATCGTATGCAACAGCAAAATAGAAGCCTGAAAAAACCTGTTTTTTCTGTTGGGAATTACCTTGTATTCCGAATCTACATACAGAGTAAATGCAAAGGAGACTGAAAAAAATATGAAAAAGTGCTTGTAAAATCAGGAAGAATATAGTATAATAAAAGAGTATGTATTACCGTGGGATGGTATATCCTTTCCACAGTGAGAAGAAGGAGGAAACTTATGGCAAAGGCAAAGCAGAAATCCGCTGCCCCCGCCAATATGCCCCAGCCCCCGGCAACGGGTGGAAAAGGCATTCTGGCGTGGCTCGGTCGCAACCGGTTTTATTTTATTGCGTTTTTCCTGCCGGTGGCGTTGATCTATGTCGCATATGCGATATTCGGTATGTACCCCTTCGGTGACGAATCGGTACTGTGCCTGGATCTGAACGGACAGTATATCTACTACTTTGAGGCGATCCGGGACGCTTTCCACGGAGACGGCAGTATTCTCTATAACTGGTCCCGTAACCTTTCCGGTGATTATATGGGTATCATCGGATATTACCTTGCCAGCCCCTTTACACTGATCGTAGTGCTGCTGCCCCGTACCATGATACTGGGTGCCATGCTCATTATGATTCTTTGCAAGCTGGGCTCTGCATCGGTGGCGATGTTCCACTATCTGCGTCGTTCCAAGGGTCTGCAGCCCATGTATGCGCTGATCCTCTCTCTGATGTACAGTATGTGTGCCTACGGCATCATCCAGACCATTGACCCCATGTGGCTGGATGGCATGGTGTTCCTGCCCCTGATCTGTCTGGGTGTGGAATACCTGGTAGATGACGGCAGAAAGATCAATTATATCATTCCGCTGGCAATCATGTGCATTGCAAACTTCTATATCGGCTTTATGTGCTGTATTTTCACGGCATTCTATTTCTTCTACTATGTGTGCTTCGGTTCGGACAAGCTGAAGTATGAGGTAAAGCCTCTGCTGGCAGTGCTGGGCAGAATGGTCATCGCAACGGCAGCCGCAATGTGCTGTGCCGCTGTCATGATCCTGCCGGTGTACAATGCGCTGGCACTGGGTAAGTTTGATTTCACTACCCCCGATTACTCCTTTAAGACCCAGTTTGAGCCTCTGGAGTTCCTGGCACAGTTCAGCGTAAACCAGTACAATTCCGTGAACGTAAAGGGTAAGCCCGAGATCTACTGCGGCGTGCTGGCATTCCTGTTCCTGCCCCTGTTCTACTGCAACAATCGTATCCGTGTACGCAAGAAGATCGGTTACAGCTTCCTGGTGGCAGTTATGTTCATCAGTATGTATGTTAAGCCCATTGATATGCTGTGGCACGGCGGACAGGTGCCGAACTGGCTGCCCTTCCGTTATTCTTTCATCTTCTCCTTTATTGTGATCTCTATGGCAGCCATGACATTCCGTTATCTTGGCAATATCAAGCTGCCTGCTATCGGCGGCAGTGTGGCCGGTATTGCGGTGCTGATGCTCATTATCAACTCCAAGCAGTACCTGAACATGAAGAACAATGTGTATCTGGATACCTTCGGTTCTGTCTGGATGACCATTATCTTTGCAGCGATCTATGCAGCGTTCCTCTACTTTATGGGCAAAAAGAATCCTTCCAAAAAGGCTGCCGTGCTGATGCCTCTGGGACTGATGGCAGTGGTTGGCGGTGAGCTGACCTACAACGCTGTCTGTACCTTTAAGGATATCGACTTTGAGGTTGCCTATTCCACCCGTTCTTCCTATGTGGAATATATGCAGACCGGCCGTGATCTGGTAGATAAGCTGTATGATTACGACCAGAGCTTCTACCGTGCGGAAAAAACCTATGTGCGCTGTGTCAATGATAACGCCGGCTTTGGTCTGCGCGGTATTACACACTCCAGCTCCGTGATGAACACCAAGGTGCTGAAGTTTATTGAGGCAATGGGTTATTCCTGCCGCAGCTACTACTCCCGTTATGACGGCAATACACCGCTGACCGACAGCCTGCTGGGCATCAAGTATGTGCTGGATAAGGACGGCAAGGTGCGTGAGCTGGATCCCACCTACAAGTGGATCATGTCCGATACCTGCAAAACGCAGGGTAAGGCAGATATGACCGTGAATGTGTATGAGAATCCCAATGCTCTTTCCATCGGCTATATGGTAGATGATGACATCAAGCGCATTGGCAGCTTCGGCAATGATAACCCCTTTAACAGCCAGAACATTCTCATGAGTACCATCAGCGGTAAAACTACCTTTAAGCAGGATGGCAACTTTGATAGCTGGTCTCAGTATTATTACCCCATTTCCCTGACCAAGGAGCTGCGTCTCAACGGCGTGCAGACTTCTCCCTACGGTACTCAGACCAATTATCGTGAGATACCCGGTTCTGCCGATCCTACCATTGATATCTTCATTGAAGCACAGTCTGATGATCCCATCTATTTCTTCTTAAAGACCGAGAACGAAAGCCGTGTGAATCTGTGGCTGGCAGATCAGTGGAATCTGGATGAGCCTGCCTGCAAGAATAAGGATGGCTCCAATGCAGTGGGTCTTGGTTCCTACTTTGAAACCGATAACTACCATGTGTTCCGTCTGGGCAGCTACAAGAAGGGCGATCAGCTTCAGCTCCGCCTGACCCTGACCAAGGACGGCGGCAAGACCGAAAAGTACACCATCATCAAGAATTTCTTCTTCTATCACTTTGATGAGGCTATGTTCCAGGAGGATATTGACTCCCTGAAAGACCAGCAGTGGGAGCTGACCAAGTACGGCGGCAGAACACTGGAGGGTAAGATCACCGCAAAGGAAGGCCAGATCATGATGACCTCCATCCCCTATGAGCCGGGCTGGACGGTCTGGGTAGACGGCAAAAAGGTAGAGCACGTTGAGCTGTTTACCGCTATGATCGGTATTCCGCTGGAGCCGGGTGAGCACACCGTTAAGATGAAGTTCACCTCCGAGGGCTTCCATCTGGGTCTGTTCCTGATGGTTTGCGGTATCTTCTGTTGTGTGCTGTTCTGGATCTATGACAGAAAGCACAACAAGATGGTACTGCTGATGGCCGAAAACCGCAAGAAGGGCATTTATGAGATCCCTGTTGAGGAGGAGCCTGAGGTTGAGGAAACCAAGATCATCAAGGTAAAGGCAGGTCAGAGCGCTGAGATCGAAAAGAATATGGTGGCGGATGAGCTGATCAAGCTGAAATCGCTGCTGGATCAGGGCGTTCTCACACAAGAGGAATTTGATGCACAGAAGAAAAAACTGCTGAATCAGTAACCTGTTACCAAAATGCTCCCATGCAAAGCAGCATGGGAGCATTTTTTTTGTTTTCCCTGCATAGGATGTTCCAAAGGGAGGGATACTGAATGAAGAAAAGATTCCGCAGACAGGCGGTTACGGCCTGTGCTGCTGTTGTGATGATCGGCAGTATAACGGCAGGGGGTATGCTTCTGGTGCCGTGGATGCAGTCGGTTCCGCTGGGGACAGGCATACAAGAACCCACTCCGGAAGAATCGGGACAGCCTGTGATCCATATTACCCATTCTCCGGCAGACCTGCTGGGTTATAACTGGACACAGGGCGCAGGAGCCATGGCAGAGCCATCAGTACCGCAGCATTCGGATATTATTACAGTGGAAAGTGCATATTCTCTGACGCTTCATGAGGAAAAGCCCTATCCTGCCGCCCGTGATTCCGATGACGGTGTGATCGAGGAGACTCACTACGGTCTGCAAAAGGGAAATCAGTTTTTTGCTTTGGATACGGCAGGGCAGGTTCGCAACTGCACCCACCATACCAATACCGAACTGCTGGAGGAAAGCCGCATTGCACCGCATCTGCCGCTGAAGGCCGATGGTACGCCTATGGTGCTGATCTATCATACCCACACCACAGAAAGCTATGAAGCATCGGAACGCAGCTATTTTGATAAGGATTTCAACTACCGCACCACACAGCCGGATAAAAATATGGTAATGGTAGGTGATGCCATTGCCAATGAGCTGGCCGCTGCGGGCATCGGGGTGATCCATGCAGAAACCATTCACGATTACCCCGCATGGAATGGCAGCTACGGCCGCAGTGCGGAAACCGTTTCCGCTATTTTAGAGCAGTATCCTTCGGTTTGTATTGCACTGGATATTCACAGAGATGCCATTTCCACAGAGACTAAAATTATGGCTCCCGTTGCAGAGATCAACGGAAAAAAAGCAGCCCAGATCATGATGATCTCCGGCTGCGATGACGGTACGATGGGAATGCCCAATTATCTGGAGAATTTTCATCTGGCAAGCAGTATCCAGCAAACCATGGAAGCTGCCTACCCCGGCCTGACCAGACCCATTTTGTTTGATTATCGGAAGTACAATCAGGATCTCACCACGGGCAGCCTGCTCATCGAAGTAGGCACTCAGGGCAATACTATGGAAGAGGCACGCTATGCAGGCAGTCTGTTCGGCAAATCACTGGCAGAAACGATTTTAACGCTTATTCGGGAGGAAAATCAATCTTGAAACGGAAAAAAAGGGTACAAAAAGCAGTTTTCACGGCGATTTTCTGTTACGGTGCAATGCTTGCGCTGTTTCTTGGCATTTTGCGCTCCACAGGGCAGACCAGAAAGATCCTTTACGGGGAAGATGCGGTTATGGTACAGTGTACACAAAACCAAACCGCCGCAGGCACCCTGGCTTACACCATAGAGCTTGGCGGCGGTGAATGGTCATTTTCATGGGAGCCTGCTGCAAAAAAGCTGGCAAAACCGGCAGAAAATCTGCCGCCCTGCATGCTGAAGCTTCTGCTGCGGCTGGCTGTACTGGCAGAATCCTATACGGTAGAGTGCATCCAATCATAACTGTGCTGCCGCTGCAGCAGATCGGCATAGTATTCGTTCAGTTCGCCGCGGTAGATCAGCTTTGCCGTAGGCAGATGCCGCAGATCCTCGGGCGAATACAAAGAAGCGGGTTTTTCCAAAGTGACATTGCATTCTTGCAGCATATAGGCCACAAATTGGGAGCATACAAACTTATACCGCAGCTTTCTGCGGATCTGCAGCGGTACGCTGACAAGCCCCGAAAGACTGTAAGAATATAATCTGCGAAAATTCTTGAAATGAGTCAGGTGGCTGTGGAAGGTTTCGTATTGCTCTTCGGTAATGGGGATCTCGTAGATCTCACAGGGAATATGGGAAAACCTGCCGAAAACACCCTCGCCTACGATTTCTTCGTTAAAGGAAGCAGGCAGAGGAAAACGGGGGTCGTTGCGGCAGAAGCTGAATAACTGCTGCAAAGAGCTGTCCATAGAAATGGAAGCGTGAGAATAGGGTTTTCGCGTGAGTATGCGGATCACACGAGCAACGCCTGTGCCGGTACGGGTCAACACCACATATAAGCGGCGTCCGGAATCGGCGGAGGCTGCATCTGTCCGGGTTTGGCTCATGACGCAAAATCCTTTCATATATATATTCACATCCGTCCTTTCCCAATTGATGAAATGCACCGGCAGATTTTGGTAAAAATGCCATAATTTCAAAATAGCGTGGAAAAGACTTGCAATTGATGAAAGTTTCTGGTATAATATAAGTCGTATCACAGATATGCGCCTGTAGCTCAGCTGGATAGAGTGTCAGACTCCGACTCTGAAGGTCGTGCGTTCGAATCGCATCAGGCGTATCCATAAACGGGTATCACGGCAGTGGTGCCCGTTTTTTCTGTGTAATGAAGAAAAACAGGGGGCGGAAGGCGTTCTTCCGCCCCTTGTTGTTGTTATTCTGCGGATTCCGCAGCGGCAAACTGGCTTTCGTGACGGGTGAAGAAATCGGTACGGGGTGGCAGGAACTTCAGGGTGTGGTTTTCACCTGTGAAGAAGGAAATGGGCTCAAAAATGGTATCCCAGGACCAGATACGGTCATCCACCTGCAGATATTCCTGCAGCTTGGCAGTACCCATGGGGGCAATGGGGTGCAGCAGCACAGCCGCAATGCGGATCATATAGAACAGGTTGGAAAGCACCTGCTCCAGCTCCTCCTTGGGCAGATCGGACTGGGTACCGCCCAGAACCTTAGCCATATACTTGCTGCTGTTGCGGATATAGCTGTCCAGCACATAAATACACTGGTGGAAGTTGAACTTGGACATATGGCGTTCGTACTCCAGTACGGCCTTTTTGCCTTCCTCCAGAATTTTTTCTTCGGGTGCCTTGGCGGGCAGAATACCGCCCAGCTCATTTTGTGTGGTGTAGAATGCAGTACGAATGATGCGGTTATACACGTTGGAAAGCAGCAGACCATCCTTTACCACGGGATCTGTATCTTCAGGCTTGGCATCGGGGTTAAAGGGCTTGGGCATAAAGCTGACAGAACGCTGACCCAGACCCAGACCCAGCCAGTGCATACGAAGCTGCTCGGGGGTATAGTAGTTCAGCAGATCATCTGCCATGGGGGGCTTTACCGCACCGGAGCTGGATGCTTTCTTATCCAGGAACAGAATGTGGTGGTTTGCCACGATAATAGGAAGCTGCAGCTCACCATCGGCGGGGTCTGCGGTTTTTTCTGCGGCAGCCTGCTGTGCCATCCACATGGCAGGCTCTGCAATGCCGTAGAAGTAGATATTATCCTGCCCGATGAACTGATACACGGTAGCATCCTTGCTGCACCAGTAATCCTTCCACTCCTCGCGGGATTTGCCGCACTGCTCCAGATAGGTCTGGGTAAAGGAGATGGGAGCCCAGAGGGATTCGGGCCACACCCAGACGGTTAGACCGCTTGTGCCTTCCAGCTCGGGAGCAGGCACACCCCACTCAATGTTGCCGGTCAGACGGAAGGGAACCAGCGTCTTTCCGGTACGGAAACGGATCTTGTTGGCAGTAAGGATCCGGCAGGCCTCATCACAATCGGAGAGGGTGGTAAATTCAATGGTAAAGGAGGGCTTTTTCTTCTCCTCCAGATAGGTGTGTGCAGGCATAGAATCCTTCAGGGAAAGGTACAGCTCTTCAAACTCCCGCTTGACATAGATAACGGGGGGCTTCAAAAACTCTGCGATGGTCTTATGCACCACAGGGCGCACATCCTTGCGCTTTTTGAGCATTTCCACCCACTCCAGCATGAGAGCTTCGTAATCCCGCAGCTTAAAATACCAGTTGGTCACGGGTCGCATGGTAGGTGTTTCACCGGTAAGGGTGCTGACAGGATTCAGCAGATTTTCGGGCATATACTGGTGGCCCAGATCGCATTCATCGGCGTAGCCCTTTTCGGAGGTGCAGCCTTCCACGGGACATTTGCCTACGACCTGTCTGCCGTTGAGAAACACGCCTGCCTTTTCATCAAAGAACTGCTGTGTGGTGATCTGATAGAGCTGACCCTTTTCATACAGGGCATTGAGCCACTGCAGCGTAAACTCCGCATGGATCTCTTTGGATCTGCCCAGACCGGAGGCTGCAAACAGATTGGGAGAAATACCATAGGCTGCCAGTGTATCCTTCTGCTTTTGGTGATTGGTAGCTACAAATTCTTCCAGTGTACCTTCAAACAGGCCATCGGCGACCTTTTTGCGCCAGCCCTCTGCAATGGGGGAACCGTAGCAGTCGGTACCGGAAACAAAAATCACATTTTCACTGCCGATTCTGTCGCGGAGGAACCGTGCGTAGGTATCGGCAAATACCAGCATACCGCCCACATGACCGAAGTGCAGCTCTTTGTTGCCATAGGGCATACCGCCTGTAACTACTGCACGCTTGGGGAATACGGGACGGGGAATCTCAAAATTCTTGTGATTGGAAACCGAATTCTTATCGGACATCGGAACAAGACCTTTCTGTTTTAGATTATGTGAGCGCACCTGCTCTTAATATATCATTATAGCACAAATGCCGTGGAAAATCAAGAATTTGTTGCAGAAAAACCAAAGATTTCCACATACCGGAAGCAGATTGACAAAACAACGGCTTTTGTGGTATCCTCATGTAAGAAACCGCTGAAAAAGTTGTCTGTATGAGTGAAGGGAGGTACAGCCATGGAAGATGAAGCCATCGTTGCATTGTTCTGGCAGAGGAACGAGCAGGCGATCGCAGCCGCACAGGAGCAATACGGCATCTACTGCAAAAGCATTGCTGCAAGCATACTGGGAAATACACAGGATGCGGAAGAATGCATGAATGATACCGTGCTTTCTCTATGGAACAGCATACCGCCCAATCGTCCCCGATCGCTGCGTGCTTATATGGGAAAGATCATACGAAATCTGGCACTGAACCGATATCGGGCCATGCAGCGTCAGAAGCGTGGCAGCGGCAATATGCCTTTGCTGTTCAATGAATTGTCTGAGGTGGTTTCCGGTACGGACACTGTGGAGCAAGCCTTGGAAAGCCGTGCATTGACAGAAGCTATGCAGGATTTTTTACGGCAGTTGCCTAGGGAACAGCGGGTGATGTTTGTGCGTCGGTACTGGTATGCGGATTCTTTGGAGACACTTGCCAAGAACTTTGGCATCAGTGAAAATACTCTTTCGGTGAAGCTGTATCGTATACGGCAAAAACTGAAGCTTTATTTACAGGAAAGGGGTTTTGATTTGTGAAAGCAGAAGAATTTATGGATCTGTTGGGTGATCTGGATGCATCCTATATCGACGAAGCAGCCTGTTATCCAAAACGATTCCGACAGCGGCGGATATGGAGCAGGGCTGCGGGTATTGCAGCAGCCGTTGCCGTGCTGCTGACAGGAGGATTTCTGCTGCGGGCAAGGCAGGAACCGCTGCAATATGAACCGACACAGCTTCTCTTGACTGATGCTTCCGGTAATGTGACAGTCACCTACGCAAAAGAGAGCGAACTGCCGGAAAAATCATTCTCTGCATCGGATGTTTCTGTTTCAGACCGTATTCTCTATTCCGCTGAAGAAACCTTCGGCAGAACGGATACTGTAGTTTTCTACGGTGAAGTCACAAACATCCGTGAAATCAAAATAGCGTGGGGGAGAGAAAAGGAATTTGGTGCCCTCATTGAATTTTCCGTGGAAAAGGTCTATCAGGGAACCATACGATCGGGAGATACCATTCGGGTGCTGGTTTCTCCTCATCATTGGATCTATTCTGCCTGTGTTGATCATATGGATGATCTGACCGTGGGAGCAAAGGGCGTGTTTATGCCCTTTGTGCTGGATGCCTCCCATGAGATACGGTACGACGAGGAAACCGTACTTGCAAAAAAAGATCTGGCGGATTATGAGCTGGATGACAGATGGATGATCACCGAATCGGATGGTAAGGTGCATTTCAGTTTTTATAATACCCTCCGTGTTCCTTTCAATTCAATGGAGCAAGTGCTGGCTTTTCTGGATAATTGGTATGCCGAGGAAAAATGACATCAGCAAAGGGCGAACCGTGTTTTCGGTTCGCCCTTGGTGTTTATTCCAGATGGCATCGCTCCAGATACACATACTGACCTTCCTCCAGCGTAATGGTATCCGTATCGCCAAAGGATACATAAACCATATCGGTCTGGTCGGCAAAGGTACAGTTTACATGGTTAAATACAGAGCACATGGCACCATATTGTTCATCTGTGGGGATGATGGTATAGGTACCTGCCTCAAGATGCTCCCCAACCAGATACATACCGCCGTGCACAAAGGGATCGAAGGGCAGCTCTACCTTGGAAAGATCACACAAATTGCCCTTCATGATCTCAATATACTGGCCTTCCTCCAGCTCCAGCAGACGAAAATGCTCCATCCAACCGCGAATGACAGCATCGTCATCATTCAGGGAAGCATCAGGGTAAACGATGACATAGAGATGATCGTCAACAGTAGAAGAATTGGACATGGCAAAATATCTGCCGGGGGGGATATCCTCACCTACAGCATAGATTCCTTCGGGATATATGCCGTCTGCGGTCACGTCAATGATAGGTGTGGTGGAAACAGGCAGATCTTCGGGCAGATCACGGGAAAGGCAGCAGAATTTCATGGCAATGTATTCGTCTGCCTGCAAAACAATGCCGCGGGAGGTATTTTCTGTTACGGTGCCCGATTCTCTGACTTTCAGCTCTCCTGCAATGGAAGCGTAAATGGTGTACTGCATTCCGTGGCCGGAGCCGTCTCCCTGCAGAGCGTAGGTGCCGGGTTCTATATGCTCTCCCACACGGTACATACCGCTTTTTGAGAAAGGATCCATAGTGATCTCATGTTTTTTGGGATCGTACAAAACAGAGTGGCTGAAGTGCAGATATTGTCCCTCCTGCAGCTCCACGATATGGCAGTTCTGCGCCCAGACCATATAAAGCTGTGTGGCTTCGTACTCAGGGTTAGAATCATAAAGGCTAACGGGAAAATCCCCATAACCGCCTGTCAGTTCGGTATCGGAAAGCAGCACATATTCCCCCGGGGGGATGTCCTTTCCCACAGCATAGGTGCCGCTTGGATATATGCCGTATTTTTCATAATCGGCAATGCCGGCAGAGGATTCTTCTATGCGGCTTTGGGTATTGGGGAATACCTCCTCTGCCTTTTGCTGATAGCTGCGGAAGGCATTGACTAAAATCAGGGCAAAGATCCCTGCAAAAGCAAGCATCAGCACACAAACGGAAACGACCAGCACAATGATCCACGGGGTGTTGGATTTTTTCGCAGGCTGAGGGGATACTTCTGTGCCGAGGGTGCCGCAGTAGGGGCAGAATTCACCATCCGACCACTGCATACCGCATTGCTGACAATATCGCATAATAACCTCCTTGGTATATTGTTGTATTGGCAAAAGACCCACAATGATGCTATTATAGCATATTCCCCTTAAAAAAGCAATCCCGCAAAAAAAAGCCACCCCCGAAGCATTTCGGGAGTGGCTTGCTTTTGTGAGGAAGAAAGACGATCAGTTGATGATGGTCTTCTCGGTCTCCTTGTCGAAGAGGTGGATTGCCTCTGCGTCGAAGACAACGTCGATCTCATCCTGAGGACGAGCGGTAGACTTAGGAGAAACACGGGCAGTGATCGGAATACCCTCGCAGGTCAGGTGCAGATAGGTCTCTGCGCCCATCAGCTCGGTGATTTCCACGTTGCACTTTACGATACCGGTAGTGGCATTTGCCAGGTACTGAGGCTCGTCGTGTACGCTCTCGGGACGGATACCCATGGTAACTTCCTTGTCGATGTAGTGCTCCAGATCGGGAGTAACCTTGCTCTGGGGCAGAACTACCTCGTACTTCACGCCTCTGGTGGACTTGGTGTCGTTGGAACCGAACTGAACCACATACTGGCCATCACGATACAGCAGCATAGCGTCGATGAAGTTCATCTGAGGAGAACCCAGGAAGCCTGCAACGAACTTGTTGCAAGGAGTCTCATACAGGTTCTGAGGAGTATCGATCTGCTGGATGAAGCCACCCTTCATAACCACGATACGATCACCCATGGTCATAGCCTCGGTCTGGTCGTGAGTAACGTAGATGAAGGTGGTGCCGAGACGCTTGTGCAGCAGGGAGATCTCGGTTCTCATCTGAGCACGGAGCTTAGCGTCCAGGTTGGACAGCGGCTCGTCAAGCAGGAATACCTGAGGATTACGAACGATAGCACGGCCCAGTGCCACACGCTGACGCTGACCACCGGACATTGCCTTAGGCTTTCTGTTCAGCAGGGGAGTCAGATCCAGGATTCTGGCAGCCTCCTCAACCTTGCGGGCGATCTCATCCTTGGGCACCTTGCGGAGCTTCAGACCGAAAGCCATGTTATCGAAAACAGTCATATGGGGATACAGAGCGTAGTTCTGGAACACCATTGCGATATCACGGTCCTTGGGGGCGATATCGTTCACCAGGCGGTCGCCGATGTACAGCTCACCCTCGGAGATCTCCTCCAGACCTGCGATCATACGCAGAGTAGTGGACTTACCGCAACCGGAAGGTCCAACCAATACGATAAATTCCTTGTCGCGGATCTCCAGATTGATATCGGATGCCGCAACCACGCCGCCGGGGTACTTTTTGTAGATTCCCCGCAGAGACAGACTTGCCATTCTCTTGTCCTCCTAAAAAATTCAAATTTATTCAAGAGAGCGTCCTTCACAATGGCTTACGAAGGCGTTCTCAAGTATGCGCCTGACCGCATACAAATTGAAACGATGTTAATGGCACAAACCTATGCCTTATACTATCATACCAGATTTTTCGCCTTTGGTCAAGGTACTAAATGCCCAAAGTTGGGGCGCATAGTTTATCCATTATGACGAAAAAATTGTTGATAATATGTTGAAACTTCGGAAAAAGGGGTTTCGCAGAGCATCTGCTGCACCTCCGCCTCGGAGATGACCATATACTGACCCGGCTGCAGGTGGGCAGGCAAGGGCAGCGCACCGATCTGCACGCGGGAGAGCTGTTCCACATGATTGCCCAGGGCAGCAAACATCCGCTTTACCTGATGGTACTTGCCTTCGTGGAGGGCAAGCAGGGCAACCTTCTCGGAAACAGGGGCAAAATCGGCAGGCAGACAGGGTTCCGGCTCACCGTGGGTCTCCAGCGTAATGCCCTCCGCAAAGGCAGCGGCATAGTAGCTTTCGATGGGATCCCGCAGGGTGGCGATGTAATACTTTGCCACATGGGATCTGGGGGCCAGCATTTTATGAGAAAGGGCACCGTCATCGGTGATGAGCAGGAAGCCCGTGGTGTCGATATCCAACCGCCCGCTGGGGAAAAGCCCGGGGAAGCGGTGTTCCTCTGCCAGCAGATCCAGAACGGTCTGCTGTTTTCTGTCGGAGCAGGCTGTCAGCACGCCGGCAGGCTTATGCATGAGGAAATAGTGAAATTTTTGGTACTCAATGGGCTTTCCGCCCAATGATATGTGATCCTCGTCGGGGTCAACGGAGCAATCGGGCTTACGCTGAACGGTTCCGTTGACAGTAACCTCTCCCCGACGGATGGCAGCCTGCGCCTCTTTGCGGGAAAGTGTGGTCTGACCTGACAGAAAACGGTCCAGTCGCATGATTTGGCTCCTTTCAACGATCAAAAAATCAAGTGGCATATGGTGGCATCACCGCAGCATACAATAAGCTATGCAGTGAGATTGGGGGGTATTCATCATGAAGAACAGCAAAACACACCGTCTGCTGCGGCTGCTTTGTCTGGGGGCGGTATGCGGCGCACTGACGCTGCATACACTGGGAAAAAACACAGCACACCCTTTGCCGGAGGAGATCCTTCTGGAAAACGCAGCGGCGCGGGAGGGATTTCTGAATCTTTGCGGGTGGGCGGTCACGGAGGTTTCCTCCGATGAAACAGTCATTCCGCAGCAATGGCAGACCGAAGCCGGTCAGCGTTGGCTGATGCTGCAAGGGCAGCAGGGGCTCTCGCCGGAAAAATACGGTGGGCAGGCTGCCACACGGTATTGCTATCATATTGAAAACATCGCAGCCGAGGGGTTTTCGGCGGATGCATGGTATGCGGAGCTGCTGCTTTGCGGAGATGTTCTGGTGGGGGCACAGGTATACTGTGCCGCATCGCCCAACTCCATGCAGAGCGTACGGTGATCAGTTCTGCAGCTCGCTGATGACACGAACGAAGTCGTCCACATCCGAGAAAGCAAGATACACCGAAGCAAAGCGCACATAGGCCACAGGGTCAATATCCCGCAGCCTTGCCATGACCATGGAACCGATGGTATCGGGGGAAACGGTGCCTGTCATTTCGGTGGCAAGCTCCACCTCGATCTCATCTACCATAGCGGTAACGGCTTCCATTTTCACGGGGCGTTTTTTTATGGCGGAGTAAATTCCTGCAATGAGCTTGTTGCGGTTAAAGGGCTCAAAGGAGCCATCCCGCTTGGCAACCATCAGCAGGGGTTTATCCACGGATTCAAAAGTAGTAAAGCGTTTATTGCACTTCAGACAGTGACGGCGGCGGCGCTTTTTTCCATCAATGGAGCGGGAATCCACCACTTTTGTATCATCGGTGCCGCAAAAGGGACAATGCATATGTGCGGCTCCTTTCTTATTTGGTTTGGGTGCGTGCGATCAGCCGTTCCAGACGCTGCCAGTCCTCGCAGAGCTGCTGTGCGTGATCAAACGCCTCACGGTACAGCTCCAGCGTAACACTGCCTGCAAATCCTTTTTTCTGCAGCAGGCTGAGGAAGGGCACCACCTGAAATCTGCCGCTGCCGATGCGGAGACAATCACCCAGCGGCCCGTGGTCGCTGATATGGAGATGCCGCACATGGCTGCCCACAGACTCTATGGCCTCTGTGGGATTGACTCCCGCACGGACTGCCTGCTTTACGTCAAAGGTCAGGGCTGCGTCATCGCCCAGAATACGGCAGAACTCACGGAGAAACTTCAGATTTGCACTCTCGTGGCGGTAGACGTTTTCCTGTGTGACGGTAATGCCGAAGGTTTTGCCCACGGTATACAGTCTATGGAAACGGTCGCAGTACAGGGAGATATCCTTACAGGTGCCCTGCATGGCACCATGGAGAATGTAATATTCTGCGCCGAGGATCTGCATGGCTTCAAAAATATGCTTTGCCTGCTCGATGAAATCGGCTGCCCTGCGCTTGTAGGGGGAAAACAGCATAAAGCCCTCTTCGGGGGCTGTCCACGGATGAACCGCCGTGCAGGCGGCACCAAACCGCCGCAGCATATCCCGCAGATTGGTGACAAAGACCGTTTCCGCCTCCGAAGGGGCGTTTAAAAAGATCTCTGTACGGTGGATTCCCGCAAGGCACAGGTCATAAAGTGCTTCTTCCGTGGGTTTTGGGAACAGACAAGCGGTAGAAACGGCTGCTTGCATGACAGTTTCCTCCTTTCACGGCATAAAAACACAATCATACTATAACACAAAGCGCCCTGCAATGCAAGGCGCTTCGTAAAATTTTGTCGATTTCAACAAGGGTGAGAAGATGTGTGCAAATCATTTTTGCCATATCGCTTAGGCTTTTTTCTTTCTGGTTTTCCAGGTCACCCACAGCATGGGAGCGACGCACAGGGAGGAGTAGCAGCCTGCGGTCATACCTGCGATCAGCGGAATGCTGAAGCTGAGGATGGAGCTTACGCCGCTGATGGCAGCGACAATGGTAACCACCAGCATTGCACCTACGGTAGTGATAGAGGTACGCAGAGTACGGCGCATGGTCTGGCTCAGGGAGATATTGACCAGCTCGGTGAGCTCTGCCTTGGGCATCAGCTTCTGGTTCTCACGGATACGGTCGTAGATAACGATGGTATCGTTGACGGAGTAACCCAGAATGGTCAGGATAACTGCCATGAAGACAGAGTCGATCTCAAAGCCGCAGATCACAAAGGCACCGAATACGATGCAGAGGTCGTGGAGCAGAGTAACCACCGCAAACACACCGGCACTCCAACCGGAGATACGCTTGAATCGCCATGCGATGTAGAGAATCAGCACGATGGCGGCAAAGATTGCAGCCACAATACACTTAATGAAGAATACCTTACCGGATGCGGGAGCGATATCGTTGCTTTCCAGCAGGGTGATCTTGCCTTCAGGGTACTGCTTGTTCAGCTCTTTGAGCAGATTATCCTGCATCTCTGCGCTGAAAGGCTTATCCAGGCTGAAGGAAGCGGTAAAGCTGGTGGTATTTTCACCGGTGAAGGTCTCACCAAGCTGTACAGTCACATCTGCTTCAATGGTGTCTGCGATCAGCTTCTGCAGATCGTTTTCGGAAACAGTGCCTTCGTAGGAGTAAGTGGCGATGGTACCGCCCTTGAATTCAATGGAGATACGCACGCCCATGATGAAGCTTGCCAGCAGGGTCAGTACGATCAGACAAAGGGAGATCACAAGGAAGATCTTACGCTTGCCGCAGAAATCGCGGATCTTCACATTCTGTGCCATAGAGGAGAGGGATTCTTTTTTCTTGCTCATTTTTCAGCACCTCCGTAAAGCTTTCTGTTCTGGAAGCATTTGAACTGGGAAAGGGAGGTCAGCATCAGACGAGAAGCCAGAACGCCCATGATGAAGTTGAAGAATACGCCTGTCAGCAGGGTGAAGCCGAAGGAGAAGATGGTACCTTCGGTAGAAACACCGAACCACTTGAAGATCAAGCTGAACATCTTTGCGAAGAAGCTGTCGGAAACGCCGAAGGCACCCATCAGGATGATGGCAATGATGATAACCGTCATGTTGCCGTCCAGAATGGAGGAGAAGGAGTTTTTGTAGGCAGATTTCAGTGCGGAATCCAGATTTTTGCCCACAGACATCTCTTCCTTGATACGCTCGGCGGTGATGATGTTACAGTCAACGCCCATACCGATAGCCAGGATGATACCTGCGATACCGGGAATGGTCAGGGTGCTGGAATCGTTGAAGCCGAACCAGCCGGAGACTACTGCCAGGGTACCTGCCACCTGACCGATCAGTGCGATGGAAGCCACGGTACCGGGCAGACGATACAGAATGATCATGTAAGCGCAGATGAGGATCAGGGCGATCACGCCGGAGATCATCATTGCTTTCAGGGCACCGCTGCCCATGCTGGGGGAGATGGTTTTAAAGGTCTGGGTCTCCAGATTGAAAGGCAGTGCACCGCCGTTGATCTTATCGGCCAGCTTTTTTGCCTCTTCGTAGTCCATATTACCGGAGATCATAGCGTTGCCGTCAGTGATAACGCTCTGCACGGTGGGGCTGGAGATACACTCATCGTCCATCCAGATGGAGATGACGTAGCGGGTGCTTGCGGTATAAGTAGTATCCAGATAAGCGGCATCCTTGTTTACAGCAGCCTGGGTTGCCTTCTTGAAGGCTTCCTTGCCTTCGGGGGTCAGTTCCAGACCGGTGGTGTAATAGCCAGTATATGCGCCGTCCTTGTCCATTTCGGGCTGGGGGTAAGCGTTTGCGATGTGGGAGCCTTCCAGCACCACTTCGCCCTTAGGTGTTACTACCACAGTGCCGTCATCCTTGGTCTCGCTGGTGTAGTTGTAACCTGCGTAGAACTTCAGTTGTGCGGTATCGCCCAGCTCTGCCACAGCAGATTCGGGATCAAAGTTTTCCTCGCCGCTCTGCCAGGGGAAGCGTACAATAACCTTGTCATTGTTTTCGTCCATGTACACTTCGTAGTCATTGATGCCCAGCGAGATCAGACGGGACTTCATGACTTCCTGGATGGCTTCCAGTTGTTCCTTGGTTGCGTCAACGTTTTCATCGGCGGGGGCGAAGGTCACGTCCACACCGCCCTGGATGTCGATACCCAGACGGATGTCCTCCATACCCTTGATGTAAACCGTGGTCAGGTCGCCGTATTGCATCTTAAAACCGAAAACGGTTGAGACAGCATAGGCGATAATGAGAATAAACACGATGAAGAAAATCGGTTTCTTATTCTTCACTGTCAGGCCTCCTTGCTATATATTGTTGCCGGCGCAGCGGAAGCCGCCCGCAAACGCCGAAAAGCACACTTCATTATAGTGCATTTATAAGAAATTGTCAAGTGATTTCGCCGGATTTTCATTTTTTTCGCAAAAAATGACGGAAAATCTCAGACGGTCAGAGCCACATCCTGTGCCAGTGCAGCATCCTTGAGGACAGGTGCCACACATTCCTTCAGGAACTCATCCACCTGCTGTGTGCTTCTGCCGGTGAAGTTTTCGGGCTGCAGCATAGCCTGCAGCTCTGCCTCATTGATGAAGAAAGCGGGATCCTGCAGGATCAGCTCGCAGAGGTTGTTGTCCAGGCCCTCTTCCTTTACGCGCTTGCCTGCCAGCATGGAATACTCACGGATCTTCTCGTGCAGTGCCTGACGGTCACCACCCTGCTTTACGGCATTCATCATGATGTTTTCGGTTGCCATAAAGGGAAGCTCACGCATGACACGCTGACGGATCACGGCGGGATATACCACCAGACCGCTGGTGACGTTCATCATGATGTTGAGGATGGCATCGGCAGCCAGGAAGCCCTCAGCCACAGCGATTCTCTTGTTGGCGGAGTCATCCAGAGTACGCTCAAACCACTGGGTACCTGCGGTAAATGCGGGGTTGAGGCAGTCTACCATCAGATATCTTGCCAGTGCGGTAATACGCTCGGAGCGCATGGGGTTGCGCTTATATGCCATGGCGGAAGAACCGATCTGGCCCTTCTCAAAAGGCTCCTCCATCTCCTTGAAGGACTGGAGCAGACGCATATCGTTTGCAAACTTCATGGCGGATTGTGCAATGCCGGAGAGCATATTCAGTACCATGGTATCTACCTTGCGGGAGTAGGTCTGGCCGGAAACGGGAACCACTGCATCGGGGGCAAAGCCCATCTCCACGGCGATTTTCTGCTCCAGCGCACGGATCTTGTCGGAATCACCGCCAAACAGCTCCACAAAGGAGGCCTGTGTGCCCGTGGTACCCTTGGAGCCCAGCAGCTTCAGGCGATCAATACGGCTGTCCAGTTCTTCCAGATCCATCAGCAGCTCGTTGAGCCACAGGGTAGCACGCTTGCCCACGGTGGTGAGCTGTGCGGGCTGGCAGTGGGTGTAAGCAAGGCAGGGCTGGTTCTTCCACTCCTCGGCAAATTTTGCCAGATTGGAAATGACAGTCAGCAGCTTGCCTCTGATGAGCTGCATGGCATCCCGCATAACGATGACATCGGTGTTATCGCCCACATAGCAGGAGGTGGCACCCAGATGAATGATGCCCTTTGCGTTGGGAGCAACCAGACCGTAGGTGTGCACATGTGCCATAACATCGTGGCGGCATTCAAGCTCACGGGCAGCGGCAGCCTCGTAGTCAATGTCGTTGATGTGTGCCTCCAGCTCTGCCACCTGCTCGGCGGTTACGGGCAGACCCAATTCATGCTCTGCACGGGCCAGAGCCACCCACAGCTTGCGCCATGTGGTGAATTTCTTGTCCGCAGAGAAGATATACTGCATCTCCTTGCTGGCGTAGCGGGTGCAGAAGGGGCTTTCATAGGTGTGCATGGTGTTTTGTTCCATGAGATTTACGCGTCCTTTCCGTTATGAAAATCGGTTATTATTCCAAATACATATTATAGCATAGACCGCCCCGATTGTCAACCGCATTGCAAATATATATAGTATATTGCGGCGCAAACTTCTGTCTTGTCCGAAAAAATATCCAGTATCCGACGGGAAAGAAAAGGGAAAATCGGTAAAATATACAAAGATAATGGGCTGCCCTTGACTTTTCGGCCTGTTTGCTGTATAATAACTGCTTGCAGGGTAATATGCCGATTTGTATTTGCAGGTAGAATACGGCGATTGCCAATCAATCCGTCATACATTCATTGTATATATACAACTAAAGAAAAGGAGTGACACCCCATGAAGAGAACTTATCAGCCCAAGAAGCTGCACCGTAAGAAGGAGCATGGCTTCCGTAAGCGTATGGCTACCGCCAACGGCCGCAAGGTTCTGGCTCGCCGCAGAGCAAAGGGCAGAGCAAGATTGACTTACTGAGATTGAGTCAGAAACGCAAGCAAAAGGGTCACAATGCGCTTTGTGACCCTTTTTCGATAATGTCCGCAGGCTGTGCCGCGGAAAACAGAGAGGACGCTTAGACTATGCTGTTTACTGTGATGATGAACCGTAATCAGGATTTTCAGCGGTTGTACCGCAGCGGTGCCTTTTGCTCTCTGGGTTCTGCCGTGTTGTATGCCATGCCAAACGGCCGCAGTGAAAACCGCTTGGGGATCACCGCAGGCAAAAAGGTAGGCAATGCCGTCAAGCGCAACCGTGCCAAGCGGATCATCCGTGAGGCATACCGCGCCGCCGAGGGGGAAATGCCCATCGGGTTGGATATTGTCGTGGTGGCACGCCCGGGTCTGCCCGAACAGAATGCCGCTGCTCTGACAGAGACTATGCGGAAACGGGGTCTGCGACACCTCAGCGGTGTCAGCAGCGGTGCCGTGCCGTGCCAGTCTCAGCCGAAAAAACGTGGGGGACGCAAGGCGGGCTCCACACAAGGGAACGGACAGAAAGGCAAGGCCTGAAATGCGTTTTGTGCTGCTGGCACTGATCCGGTTCTATCGCAGGTGGATCTCTCCCCTGTTTCCGCCCTGCTGCCGCTACCGCCCCAGTTGTTCCCGCTATGGGCTGACCGCTGTGGAGCGTTTCGGTGCGCTGCGGGGAGGCTGGCTCATTTTTTTGCGGATCCTCCGCTGTAATCCCTTTTGTAAGGGTGGGTGGGATCCCGTACCGCTGACCTTTGATGTACTCGGCAGGCATCGGGTGCCCCAGCCGGATCCGCTGATGGATTCCGCTGCGGGACGAGCCTCTGCCGCCGGTTTTTTGCTGATGCCGCGTCTCCGTTACCGTGATGCGCGGTGTTTTCCTGTGCGGAAGCACGACCCCCATCTATAAGCTTGAACGGAGGCTTTACCCTTGTTTGATTTGATCGCCATTCCCTTTGGCTGGTTCATGCGCCTGATTTATCAGGTGGTGGACAGCTACGGTATCTCTCTTATTATCTTCACCATCGTCCTGAAGCTGCTGACCTTCCATTCCAGCTACAAGACACAGGTCAACTCGGCCCGTATTGCCATGCTGAACCCCAAGATGGAGAAGATCAGAAAATCCTACGCCAATAACCCCCAGCGATTGCAGGAGGAGCAGAACCGCCTCTATCAGCAGGAGGGTATCAACCCCAGCGCAGGCTGTCTTTCCAACCTCGTCACTATGTTTGTGCTGATGGGTGTGTACCAGGTTGTAATGCGTCCTATCACCCATATCCTGCGTATGAGCGATCAGGCAGCAGAGGCAAAGACACTGCTGAGCGCATGGCTGAAGGAAAACAACATTACCGAAAAGTATCTGGAAGGCCGTCCCGAGCTGATCATTCTCAAGTATGCCAAGAGCAACCCGGAGATCTTCTCCTCTCTCGAAGGCTTCTCCGAAAAGCTGGGTGACTTCAAAAATACCTTCCTTGGATTTGATCTGGGCGCACAGCCCACCCTTTCCCCCGAAACCTGGAACGGCACCGCAATTCTGCTGGCTATGATCCCCATTCTTTCCGGTGTTCTGCAGCTTGTGCTGACGATCATCACCCAGCGGCACAGCAAAAAGAATAACCCCGCCATGCAGGGCATGGGTGCCATGAACCTCATGCTCTATATGATGCCCCTGATGTCCGTGTGGATCGGTTTTTCCGTACCCGCCGGTGTGGGCTTCTACTGGCTGATCAACTCTCTGCTCAGCCTGTTTACCACCCTTGGCCTTTACGCTTATCTGAACCCCAAGCGCATGGTCAAGATCAACGAGAAGGAAAAGCAGAAGCAGCTTGCAAAGGGTCCGACCTGGACACAGCGCATGATGGAGGCTTCCGCACAGTATTCCAATGAGCAGAACGGCAGCCCCCGTGCCGGCGGCAACCGTACCCGCTACGCTGACGGAGATGACGGTATGTCCCGCAAGGAACGTGCCGAGTACGAGCGAAAGCTCATTGAAGCAGCAAGACAAAGAGCTGCCCTGAAGTATGGTGAAACGGTTCCCGATGAAGGCGAAGACGACCAGTAAGTGAAAAAAGGAAACCTTGCAGAGTGTGTGAAATCACATTCCGACACCGCTTTGCATGAATATTTTTGGAAGGAGAAAGGTACATCCCCAAAAAAGGATGCACCCCAACTGCACCGCTATGATGGAAATTTTTACCGCTCAGACCCTGGAGGATGCAAAGCAGCTTGCTGCGGATGCATTTTCCGCTCCCGTAGAGGAGATTACTTTTACCGTGCTGGAAGAGCCCAAGCGGTTTTTGGGTATCTTCGGTAAGGCAACCGGCGAGTACAAGGTGCGCGCCGAGTATGATCCCGTTGTGACGGAAACCCCCGCCGCCCCCGTTGTGGCAGAGCCTGTTGCAGAGCCTGCTCCCGTTGTTGCTGAGGAGCCTGTGCAGAGCGTGACGGAAGCCCCCGCTGCTGCTGTGGAAGCTGCTGCCGAGGAGGAAAAGCCTCTGCCCGCAGATGCGGCAGAGCGTATGGAAACAGCTCTGGCTTACCTGCGGAATGTGCTGGCTACCCTTGCTCCCGATGTGACTGCCGAAGGCGAGATCACCGCACATGGTGTGGAGATCACCATTGGCGGCGGCGATGCCGGTGCTCTCATCGGTCACCGCGGCGATACGTTGGATGCTTTGCAGTATCTGACCTCTATGGTGGCAAACCGTGGCTGCAAGGACTACGTCCGCATCAGCCTGAATGCCTGCAATTACCGTGACAAACGCCGCAAGGCCTTGCAGGATCTGGCAACCAGACTGTGCAAAAATGCCATTGCGGCAGGCAGACCTGTTGCGCTGGAGCCTATGAATCCCTACGAGCGCAGAATCATTCACTCCACTGTTACCGACATCGAGGGTGTCAGCTCCCATTCTTCCGGTGAGGAGCCTAACCGTCGGGTCATTATTATGCCTGATTCTGCCGTGGGCAAGAACGAAAAGCCCATTGATATGCGCCGCAGAGAAGGCGATCGTCGTCGGGGCGGCAGAAATGACCGCAGTGAGAGAGGCGGCAGACGAGGCGGCAGAAATGATCGTGGCGACAGAAGCCGCCGTGGTGAGCGTCGTCCCACCGGTGAGGTTCGTCGTCTGGATCTTTCCACCAGCTTTGAAAAGGATTACAAACGCCCGAAGCCGGAGGATGTGCTGAACACCGGCGTTTACGGAAGAATCGACCTTGACTGATGCAGAGGGCGGCTTTATGCCGCCTTCTTTTTTTGGAGGAATTTGATGGAAACCATCGCTGCTATTTCCACGCCAAATGCGCCCGGCGGTATCGGCGTGATTCGTATTTCAGGTGAAAAGGCACTTGTTTTCGCTGACAGTGTTTTTGTGTCCGCAGGCAATAAGGTGCCATCCTGCATGGCGGGCTATACCTGTGCCTACGGCTATATTCAGGATGAAAACGGCAATCATGTGGATGATGTGGTGCTGACAGTTTTTCGCAGTCCTCACAGCTACACCGGTGAGGATGTGGTGGAGATCTCCTGCCATGGCGGTATTTTCATCTGCCAGAAGATTGTTTCGCTGCTGTTTTCCAAGGGGGCATCGCCTGCGGCACCCGGCGAGTTCACCAAACGTGCATTTCTCAACGGTAAAATGAATCTTTCCCAGGCAGAGGCTGTCATGCATACCATACAAGCACAGGGTGAGGTTGCCCTTCGGGAAGCAAATCTTGCGAAAAACGGCCGCCTTTCCAAGGAAATGCGCCGTTGCAGAGATCGGCTGACGGCGCTGATTTCTGCCATGTCCTACTGGATGGATGATGCGGAGGAAACTCCCGATGAACTGGAGCCACAGCGGTTGTGTGCGGAAATTACTGCGTTGTTGGATACCTTGCATCAGCTCTCTCGCCGATATGATGACGGTAGAATTTATCGTTCCGGCATTCGGACGGCTTTGATGGGCGCACCCAATGCGGGTAAATCCTCGGTGATGAACTGGCTTGCCGGAATGCAGCGAAGCATTGTGACAAATATTCCCGGAACAACTCGTGACGTGATCACGGAATCTGTGCGGCTGGGGGATTTCCTGCTGCTGCTTTCAGATACCGCGGGGCTGCGGCAGACCGGCGATGTGATAGAAGCCATGGGTGTGGATGCTGCTTATGAGCAGGCAAAGCAGGCTGACCTGATTTTGTATGTCGTTGATAGCTGTGTGGGCATGACAGAAAATGATCGTGCTTTTCTTACAGCAGATATTCTGAAGAAGACGGTAATAATATATAACAAAAGCGATACTTCCAATGTGGAGAATCAATCTCAGGAAATGAACGGCGTGATCTGCTCCGCCAAATATGGTAAGGGGTATGATGCGCTTGTGGATGCAATCGCTGCACACTTTGTGGGCCGTGCTGCGTTAAACCAGCCCGCTCTTGTTTCGCAGCGGCAAAAATCCCTGGTGGATCGTGCAGCTTGCTCTATCCAATGGGCATTGAACGGTTTGGAATGTGGTGAAACCATAGACATTTGCTGTATGGAGTTGGAAAATGCGGCGAATATTTTGGCCGAATTTGATGGTGAAAACGTGACGGACGACATCATAGATGGTGTTTTCTCTCGTTTTTGCGTTGGAAAATAAAATTGTTCCACGTGGAACAATTGAGGATGTGAGTTATGAATTATCTGGGCGAGTTTGATGTTGCTGTAATCGGTGCTGGCCATGCAGGTATCGAAGCGGCAATGGCTTCTGCAAAAAGAGGATGCAAAACGGCATTGTTCACCATCTCTCTGGATCAGGTTGGCAACATGCCTTGCAATCCGTCTATAGGAGGAAGCGCAAAGGGCCAGCTTGTGCGCGAGATCGATGCGCTGGGCGGTGTAATGGCGGAAGCGGCGGATGCCTGCTGCATCCAGATGCGGATGCTGAATCTCAGTAAGGGTGCATCGGTGCACAGTCCCCGCGCGCAAGAGGATCGACGTGCATATCAGCAATATATGAAGAAAAAGTGTGAATCTACTCCGAATTTGCATCTGATTCAAACTGAAATCGCAGATATCAGGGTGGATGAAAACAGATGTGTTGTGGGTGTGGTCAATGCACTTGGCGGCGTATATCGCTGCAAAGCTGCCGTGATTTGCGCCGGTACGTTTTTGCGTGGCAAAGTGTTCATTGGGCAGAATGAGATGGAAAGTGGACCGGATTCCTGCTTGCCGGCTCGGCATTTGTCCTCGCATCTGGCGGAATTGGGTATCCAACTGCGGCGTTTCAAAACAGGTACTCCCTGTCGTGTGCATCGCCGCAGCATTGATCTTACAAAGCTGATACCACAGGCAGGTGATGAGAACCCGCTGCCCTTTTCTTTCTTTCCCGTTAATACGCTGCGGAATGATGCTCTTTGCTATATCGCAAACACCAATCCAAAAACGCATTCGGTGATTCACGAGCATTTGGGTGAATCGCCTCTTTACGGCGGTATGATCGAGGGCGTTGGCCCCCGATATTGTCCTTCCATTGAGGACAAGGTGGTGCGATTCTCTCAGCGGGAACGCCACCAGATTTTTGTAGAGCCTACGGGAATGGATACCGATGAGATGTATCTCCAAGGGCTGAGCACCTCTTTGCCGGAGTATGTGCAGTGTAAAATATTGCGATCCATCGAGGGGCTTGAAAATGTAGAAATCATGCGATCTGCATATGCCATTGAGTATGATTGTATCAACCCCAAATGTCTGTATGCTACCCTTGCTTTCCGAGATTTTCATGGTTTATATGCGGCCGGACAGTTTAACGGTACTTCCGGCTATGAAGAGGCAGCCGCACAGGGCTTGGTTGCCGGAATTAACGCATCTGCGTATGTTTTTGGCGATGACGAGCTTATTCTGAGACGTGAATCTTCCTATATCGGCACATTGATTGATGATTTGGTCAATAAGGGGTGCGAAGATCCTTACCGGATGATGACTGCACGAAGTGAGTATCGTTTATCTTTGCGCCATGGGAATGCTGATCGCAGACTAACGCCAATTGGATACCAATATGGCCTGATTGATGCTTCCAAATATGCGTTATTTCAACAAAAAATGGAGCATATTGCCGCTGAGGTCGAGCGGATCTCCGGTCTTACAGTTTCACCTGCACCCAAGGTTAATTTGTATCTGGAGGCTATGGGTACCACTCCTCTTAACGCGGGAATTCGCATGGATGCACTGATTCGCCGTCCGCAGGTGACGTACAGTTCTCTTGTAAAAGCCCTTGGCATTGAATCCAATGTCACAGCAGAAGAAGCAGAGGAAATTAACCTCATGGTGAAATATCAGCAGTACATTGAACGCCAGAACGCACAGAATGCTCATTTGCGTCATCTGGAGAAAGTTCGGTTGCCTGAAAATATCAATTATGCGTCTATCTCCACCCTTTCCTCGGAGGCCAGAGAAAAGCTGGCTAAGGCTAAGCCCTTGAACCTTCGGCAGGCATCACTGATTTCCGGTGTATCTCCTGCTGACATCAATATTTTGTTGACTTTGCTGAAAGTAGGTGAGAACAATGGCGGTGTTTGATTATAATCGGTGTAAAACACTTTTCTCTCGGTACCAAATCTCTATTACGGAGGAACAGTTTGCAAAATTTTCGCATTTTCAGCAAATGATGACTGAGGAATCCTCCCGACAGAACGTATCAGCTGTAAATCATCCGGAGGAAATCTGGATTCGACATTTTCTGGATTCTGCTTATTTATCGAGTCTGATTTTCGAAAAAAAGCCCCATACTGTGTTGGATCTGGGAACGGGCGGTGGATTCCCCGGGATTCCCCTTGCGATTTTATTCCCCGAGTTGACCATTACTTTGCTGGATAGTGAGGAGAGAAAGCTCGAGTACTGCTCACGCGTTGTAAAAGCTCTTGATTTGCATGCTAAGTGCTTATGCGGCCGTGCCGAGGAGCTTTCCAAGCAGGCGAGATATCGTGAGCAATTTGATATGGTTACCTCCCGTGCTGTGGCCAATGGTTCAATGCTCTGTGAGCTGGCGATTCCTTTTCTGAAAGTTGGCGGTACATTTGCAGCCTTTAAGGGCAGCGGATATGATCCTGCGGTGGAACGGTTTGCGGAAGCATCGGCTGCCTTATCTGCAAATCCTCCCGTTGTTTTGGATTATCAGTTGGAAGAAGTGCATAAGCATTTGATCCTGATTGAAAAGGATGTTCCCACCCCTCCCCAATACCCAAGAAGATTTGCCAAAATCAAACGTTCCCCTTTGTAATGTTCCACATGGAACATTACAACACCAAATTGTTCCACGTGGAACAATCTCCAAAAAGAAACCCGACGCAGTATGAAATGCTCCCCTTTTGTTAGACAATGTGGTATAATAGAGATATACCGAACCAAAGTCTAACGAAAGGGGGCATTTTAATGCCAAAAGGGAAACCAAATAAGCGGTATACGCCGGAGTTCAAGA
>SVNP01000024.1 GCA_015066805.1 Ruminococcus sp.
AGGATGCGGATCGTCATACATACGATCAAGCTGTATCCTCATTCCCTTGGGATAGAACTCACGGAGCATATCAATCTTCGCTTTACTTGGCATTTTATTCATTCATATCACCTCACATAGAAATACCACCCATGCCAGTATTGATTTTGTTTCTTTTAGAGAATAAAGTACATTTATAAAACTATGTTCAAATTCAATATAAATCTCATTACGTTTTTTAATTTCAAACTTATTTATTACATATTCATAATATTTATCTGGATTACAGCTTAATGAAATAATATCAAAAATAACCTTTATTATTCGGATATCAACAACATCATTTAAGATAGATAGTATTTCATCTAAATAATCATCAGAGCATTGATTTATATTAATTAATGCTTTAAGTGCTAACGATGTTATATAGCTAGGCTGGTTACCATTTCTTAAGATATTTATTATTATCTTCTGAGCTTTATCTTTTTCAAATAATCTTGTTGTATATTGTATAACCTGTAGCAACGTTGAAAGTCCATATTCATTTTGTTTTTCTTCGAATTTTAGAATAATATATGTCCACATTTCTTGGCATTCATATAACTAAACAAATTTGCTTACATCCTCTATTACTGTATGAATAGGAAGGTTTTTATCAATACAATAATGTCATTCGCTTCAACGATCGCTCTTGCATTCGGAATGAACTGTGACTTCCGAGCGTAGTCAGCACCCTCGGCTTCAACAAGGATTCCATCGCTGCCGTTGGCATCAAGGAAGAGAATGCAATGGGCTGTGTTGCCTTCCATATACATCAGATCCTTGTTGTCGATAATTTCGGGAGCATCTTCAAGGGGATGATCTCTCATCTGTTCGAACCTCTTACCGTAGAGGGGAATGACTTTCTCCACTTCAATCTGCATCGGCTTATAGTTATGAGCCTTGTGATTGAGCAGAGCATTGAATGTGATTTTCTTCATGGGCATCGCCTCTCTTTCTTTTTAATAGTATAAGGGAAACAAAAAATGCCGAACCAATCGAGAGTAGTGACTCTCAACGGGTTCGGCATAACGAACAAGAAACCGCCAGAAACTTTGTGAAAGTTTTTCGCAATAAAAAAGAGCAGACTTTGGAATTTTTCTTCCAAATCTGCTCTCACATCTCTTGAAAATGAAAAAACGCCCGTTCAAATCCTCTTTTGAGGCTGAAAAGGCAAAATGTCATCTACGGTTTCAGTATAAAAAATTTCGGCGTCAGAGCATAAAAAAACCACGCAACTGCGTGGTTTTTCGCCCTGTCATCTATTTTGGGCATAAGAAATGGTGGGAGAGGGTGGATTCGAACCACCGAAGTCAGTGACAACAGATTTACAGTCTGCCCCCTTTGGCCACTCGGGAACTCTCCCATTCCTATAAAGCTGGTGGACGGACTTGAACCCCCGACCTGCTGATTACAAATCAGCTGCTCTACCAACTGAGCTACACCAGCATATTCGGCTCGGTCAACGTTGTTCTCCGTAACCAGCTTTATTATTATAGCACATCATTGCAGAAATGTCAAGCCTTTTCCGAAAAAAATTCCGGAATTTTTTGAGATTTTTGAAATACCGCCTGCATCCGTCATTTTTTGCAGTATAGCAGCATAAAAAGAAGCAAGACCGCACCCCAATGTTCATCGGAATGCGGTCTGTAAAGGGTTATTCAGCCAAAAGCTGCTCCCAAGAGATATCCTCACCCAGCAACGTCACACGATTGTAGTACAAAATGATCCACAACGCATCCACAGTATTTCTGCTGCCGTCGCCGTTGATATCGGAGACATTGTAAGCCACTTCGGGCAGTGCAGGATCCAGCCGTTCCATGTACTCCGATTCATTTCCGTTGCCCATAACATGGCAGGCATTATAGAACTGCAAAACGCTCATTGCATCGGTAGTATCCACATCACCATCGGAATCCACATCGCCTAGATTCCCTGTACCGGGTGCAACAGAATCATCCACCACAGTAATGGTACAGTCTTCTCTCACCACCGCCGGCAGCTCGATGTCATCATAATCCCCATCAAAGCTATGCACATTAAACAGCGGATACAGCTTACCGGAAGAAAGCACCAGATCACGGGTATCAAAGTAGATCTGATACTGACCGGCAGGTGTCCCCTTCGGGATCCGTACATCGAACGTTACAAAAGCAGCATTTTCATCTGCCACAGGGGTATCGTCCCAGCTTACGCCGTCATCGGCATAGGGGCCATACCAGGCGATGAGATTGGAAACATCATGCACCTGGGAATAGGGATTATATACGTTGCGGGATTCCTCTCTGCCCTCTAAAAAGCAAGGATCTGCAAAGCCGCCGTTTTCAATGATGATACCCTCACTGTTAGCGATCACAATTCGCATGGAGCTGATACCCGTATAATTCTCGATATACATAGCACCATGCACCACCTGCTCCGATTCCGCCAGCTCCTGAACAGTAAACAGATCATTGTCTACGGTCAGTCGGAAGGTCATCGGTGTATCGGCAGCCGCAGCAGGAAGCGAAAAGCAGCCGGTACTCAGTACCAAAGCAGCAGCCGCTGCAGCGGCACGCTTCAAGCGATCAAACAGTTTCATTACAGTACCTCCGTTTATTGATACAGCGGTCACAAATCACTCAAAGGAGCCGATGTGATATGTCCCAAACGCCTCCCCGCAGATTCTGCATCCGCTATGGCAGTATTCCTCTCAGCCGTATTCTCCCGCAATCAGTGGAGTCTGGCACCGCAAGGCACGCCGTCATCCACAAACATGACCTTACAGCTTCCATCGGGCAGATCGGCAGCACAGATCATACCGCAGCTTTCCACGCCGCAGAGCTTCACGGGCTTGAGGTTTGCAACCAGCAGCACCTTTTTCCCGATTAAGTCATCGGGCTGATACCACTTTGCAATACCGGAAACCACCTGACGCTGCGCCATACCGTCATCCAACTGCAGGCAAAGCAGCTTGGAGGATTTTTTCACCTTCTCGCAGGCAATGACCTTTGCCACACGCAGATCGGATTGGAAGAAGGTCTCAATGCCGATTTCCTCTGCAAACGGCTCCACAGGAGGCTGCTCGGCAGCCTTTGCGGCAGCAGCCTTTGCATCCTCGGCAGCCTTCAGTTCGGCCAGCAGTGCATCGGCATTGACACGAACAAACAAGGGCTTTGCCTCACCGATGACTGCACCATGCTGCAAACCGCCGAACACAGCGCAGCGGGCAAAGGATTCTTCCTCGGCGCAGGGAGCTGCATCGGGGGTGTAAGCCAGAATTTTTGCAGCGGTCTCAGGCATAAAGGGCATCAGCAGACCACCAATGCAGCGGATACCGCACAGCAGATTGTACAGCACCTTGGCAAGGCGAGGCTTTGCATCGGGATTCTTTGCCAGAACCCAAGGTGTGGTTTCATCAATATACTTGTTGCAGCGACGAGCCAGATCCATGACAGCCTCCACGGCATCGCTGACACGGAAAGCATCCAGCAGCGCAGCCACACGGGCAGCAGTACCCTCTGCAACCGCCTGCAGATCGGCATCAAACTCGGCATCGGGAGCATCGGCAAGCATCTCGGCAGAAGGAATCTCGCCACCGAAATACTGATGCAGCATAGCCACGGTACGGTTCACCAGATTACCCAGTGTATTGGCAAGATCGGAGTTAAAACGCTCGATCATGGTTTCATAGGTAATGGAACCGTCAGCAGCAAAGGGCATCTCACTCAGCAGATAGTAACGCACAGCATCCACGCCAAAGCGTTCCACCAGCTCATCGGCATAGATCACATTGCCTCTGGATTTGCTCATCTTATCATTGCCGAACAGCATCCAGGGGTGACCGAAGATCTGCTTGGGCAGGGGCAGCCCCAGTGCATGGAGCATAATGATCCAGTAAATGCTGTGGAAACGGACAATATCCTTACCGATGATATGCACATTGGCAGGCCAGTATTTGTTGTACAGCTCACCATGATTGCCGGCTGCATCGTAGCCCAGTGCGGTGATATAGTTGGAAAGGGCATCAATCCAGATATAGATGACGTGCTTCTCATCAAAGGGCACGGGAATACCCCACTTTACCGTAGTACGGGATACGCAAAGATCCTGCAGACCGGGCTTGATGAAGTTGTTGAGCATCTCCTTCTTGCGGCTTTCGGGGTAGATAAAGTCGGGATGGGCTTCGATATATTCCTCCAGCCACTGCTGATACTTGGAAAGTCTGAGGAAATAAGCCTCCTCCTTGGCATCGTGAACATCTCTGCCGCAGTCGGGGCACTTACCTTCCACCAACTGGGAATCCGTCCAGAAGCTCTCACAGGGGGTGCAGTATTTGCCCACATACTCGCCCTTGTAGATATCTCCCTGATCGTACAGCTTCTGGAAGATATCCTGCACAGCCTTGGTGTGAGCAGGATCGGTGGTGCGGATAAAGCCGTTATAGGTGGTATTCAGCAGGTCACAGATCTCACGGATCTCCCCTGCGATCTTGTCAACGTGCTGCTGAGGAGTAATACCGGCTTCCTTTGCGATCTCCTCGATCTTCTGGCCATGCTCATCGGTACCGGTGAGGAAGTACACATCATACCCCTGCATACGGCGGAACCGTGCCAGCGCATCGGTCATTACGATCTCGTAGGTATTGCCGATATGCGGTTTGCGTGAAGTATACGCAATGGCTGTTGTCAGATAATAGGGCTGCTTGTTCATGGGAAACGACCTCCTTGTTATATGGCTGCCGCAGCAGAGACCACGGCATTTTTCTCCGTTTATCATTATAGCATATTTTTCCCGGTTTGTCATCTCTTTTTTGAAAATTCCCAAAAATCCTGCAAAAAAACACGGCACGATGAAATTATCATCGTGCCATGCAAAAGACTCACTTGTTTTCGGCCTGTGCCTTCAGCAGATCACGGATCTCGGTGAGGAGCACTTCCTCCTTAGAGGGAGCAGCAGGTGCAGCGGGAGCCGCAGGCTTCTTGCGCTTCAGTGCATTGATGCCCTTCACGATAATGAACAGGCAGATAGCAGTCAGCAGGAAGGTGATGATATTCTGGATGAAATTGCCCAGATTGATAAAGGGCTCATTGCCCCACGGAATGGAAATGCCGAAATTCTCGAAATTGATGCCGCCCAGAACCGTACCGATAATAGGCGTGAAGATATCGTTGACCAGCGAAGTGACGATAGCAGTGAAAGCACCGCCGATGATCACGCCGACTGCCATATCAATCACGTTGCCCTTGGAGACAAACTCCTTAAATTCCTGCATAATGCCCTTTTTCTCGTTTGCCATATGTAAAACATCCTTTCCTTGGCTGCGTCACGCGCAGCATACTCACATACTGTATTATAGCATATTTCCGCAAGAATTGCACTATTCAATCTGACGAATTTTGTCGATTTCCACCGCCTGTTTTGGTTGTTTTGACAGTTCCGACCTGTCAAACTATACAAAACACCTTCAGGATTTTATGCAGCTTCCACAAAGATGCGGAAAATCATTTCCATTTTTGCTAAAGCTGTGGTATAATGGATACCATAGATAGGACGAAGCGCAGCAGGCATATGAGCCTCTGCCATGAAAACCAACCGTTGTGAAAGGAGAATGTGCGGCTCCCCTGCCGTGCATGAAATATCATATGGCTGTATACCATACTACCGGCAAAGAACTGCGGAAATCCCCCAAAAAGCTGCTGGCCGGCATTGTAGTGCTGCTGGCTGTGGCAGGTACCGTGTTCGGTGTGATCTCCGTGAAAAACGGACTGCAGGATATCGCCACCCCCTCCGGGGAGGAAAGCAGTCCGGAGATCAGCGTGCCCTCCTACCCCGACAGCATCACCACCCCCGAAGACAAGGTCATCTACGCTTACGATATCCGCTTCCACGATGAAACGGCAAAGGGTGCCCTGGTGCTGGTGAACCGTCAGCACGGTATTGAGGATACAGAAACCGGACTGGTGCCTGTGTTCGATTTCAAAAATGAGCATTACAAGGTGCGTGACCATGAGGTTCTGCTGCAGGAAGAAGCCATTCTTGCCCTGAACGAAATGACTGCCGCCTTCTATCTGGCAACCGGCAAGGAAGATCTGCAGGTCACCACAGGCTACCGCACCAAGGCATATCAGCAGGAGCTTTACGATAACTACACTCCCGATGCCGACGAGGACCCCTCGGAAATGGCAGCAAAGGGCGGTCACAGCGATCACGAAAGCGGCTATTCCGTGGATTTCAACATCTACCGTGACGGCGAAAGCCTGACCATGGACGGTACCGGGGATTACGCATGGCTGGCAGAGCATTGTGCAGAGTACGGCTTCATCCTGCGTTACCCTCAGGACAAGGTCTCCGAAACGGAATTTGCCTATGAACCGTGGCATTTCCGCTATGTGGGCAAGGCACACGCCTTGTATATTACACAAAACAAGCTTTCTCTGGAAAGCTACCTGAACCTGCTGAAGGATTACACCTACAACGGCACCCATCTGCAAATCACCGATGCACAAGACAGCCTTTGCGAGGTGTTCTATGTCCCCGTAAACGAGGAATCGGCAACCACGGAGATCCCCGTTCCCGCCACCTGCGAGCATACCGTATCCGGCAACAATGTGGATGGCTATATTGTGACCGTGTTTCCCGAACGGCCTCTGACCCAGACGGACACCGACACCCCCGAGGACGAATCCGCCGCCACCCCCACCGAATAACAAAAAAGATGCAGTCCAAAGCGGGCTGCATCTTTTTTTGTTTTTGGCAGAAAAAAGCACCCCACTTCCGTGAGGTGCGTCTCATAGCGAGACAAAAGGGTGTTTTTCGGAGAACACTTGTCGATCTGACACTCCGATTATAGCACATCTCCCCTGTCGAAATCACACGAAGGCGCACAGCGAAATACGCAGATTCTGACCGCAGTCGGCAAAGGTGCCACCCCCAGATGTTTCCGCATTGTGACCAAAACAGAAAATTTCGCCGAATCCTATTGACAAACTGTGTCATTTTTGATATAATTAACACATAGCCAATGGGGACCATCCCCCAACCTTGCGCTATCAAAGCAATTTCGAGGAGGATGATTTTTATGGACCACAAAGATTTACCGCTGTTGCTGCTGGATAACAGCAGCATGATGTCTGTGCTGAACGAGGGTGTGTACAAGTGCCACAATCTCTCTCTGGAAGAGGCCACACAGATTCTGGAGACCTATGATGAGGAACACATTCTGCGCTGCTTCAGCGACCAGACGCTGGAGACTGTCATCTACGACTATCTGGGCGCAGAAAAGCGGAATTTTGAATACAAGCGCATCCGCAATATGCGCCCCGGTCAGGATGCACTGGTCTTTAAGCTGTATGTGACCCGTTCCGAAACCCAGCCTGTGATCCAGGCAGATGACGGCGTGGAGGCAAAGAAGATCCAGAATGTGTATGTGTACTGCCAGTACCTTTCCCGCATTTCCTGAGAAGCACACAACAAAAACCGCACGGAAGTCTTCCGTGCGGTTTTCTTTTTCGGTTCATTTGGCAGCAACATGGATCTTATCATCCGCAACGGAAATATGCAGGGTAGTGACCATACGGTCAGCCTCCAGCAGAACAGCGGCAATGCGGTCATCCACCTCATCCCGCAGCACTCTGCGGATATCTCTTGCGCCGTAGGCATGGCCGTGAGCATTCTTTGCCACCCATGCAAGAACTTCGTCATCCCAGGAAAGCAGCACATTGCGCTCTGCCAGAGCTTCGGCAGTTTCCTTCAGCATCAGCTCTGCGATCTTGCCGAAGTCCTCCACAGACAGCGGACGGAACACAATGATCTCGTCGATTCTGCCTACAAACTCAGGCCGCAAAAATTCCTTGAGGGCCTTCATGGCCTTTTCCTTGGAGATATCCTCCTCGGTGCGGTTAAAGCCCATACCCGTAGAACGATCGGTGCTGCCTGCATTGGAGGTCATGACAATAATGGTATTTTCAAAGCTGACTGCTCTGCCTTGTGCATCATTGATCTTGCCCTCATCCAGAATCTGCAGCAGAATATTCATCACGTCGGGGTGCGCCTTTTCGATCTCATCAAAGAGGATCACGGAATAGGGGCGGCGGCGTACCTTTTCGGTAAGCTGACCGGCCTCATCGTAGCCCACATATCCGGGGGGCGAGCCGATCATGCGGGAAACAGAATGCTTCTCCATAAACTCGGTCATGTCCAGACGGATCAGGGGATCGGCGGAATCGAACATCTCCTCTGCCAGCACCTTTACCAGCTCGGTTTTACCCACACCGGTGGGACCCACAAAAATAAAGGATGCCGGTCTGCGCCGCTTGGAAAGCTGCACACGGGTGCGCTTGATGGCTCTTGCCAGAGCGGAGATCGCCTCATCCTGTCCGATGACTCTTGCAGAAAGCCGATCCTCCAGTCTGCCCAGCTTGGCAAACTCGGTTTCCTCGATCTTATCCGCAGGCACACCGGTCCAAAGCTCAATGACCTTTGCCAGATCGGAAGGCTCCACCGCTACTTCGGCAGCCACCTTTTCAAGGCCCTCCAGCTCATCCTTCAGGCGGATCAGCTCACCCTTTTTCTCGGCAAGGAGCTGATAATCGGGGTTCACATCGGTTTCGATCTCCTCGATCTCTGCCTCCTTGGCGGTTACCTGTGCCCGCACCTCATCCACGCGTGAAAGCTCCGGATGGCGGATGCTGGCATGGGCGCAGCCTTCATCCAGCAGATCAATGGCCTTATCGGGCAGAAAACGGTCTGTGATATATCGCTCGGAAAGCACCGCACACAGCCGCAGCAGGGCAGGTGCGATCTTCACACGATGATACTGCTCATAGTAAACGGCAATGCCGCTGAGGATGGAAACCGTATCCTCCAGATTGGGCTCTTCCACCTTTACCGGCTGGAAGCGGCGTTCCAATGCGCCGTCTTTTTCAATATACTTGCGATATTCGCTGAAGGTGGTTGCACCGATGACCTGCACCTCACCTCTGGAAAGGGCGGGCTTTAAGATATTGGCGGCATTCATGGAGCCTTCGGCATCGCCGGTGCCCACCAGATTATGCACCTCGTCAATAAACAGGATCACATTGCCCTGCTCCTTGACTTCCTCCACCAGACCCTTCACACGGCTTTCAAACTGGCCTCTGAACTGGGTACCTGCCACCAAAGCGGTGAGGTCCAGCAGATAGATCTTCTTATCCTTCAGATGAAAGGGCACATCACCGCTTGCGATGCGCTGTGCAATGCCTTCGGCGATGGCGGTTTTACCCACGCCCGGCTCACCGATAAGGCAGGGATTGTTCTTCTGGCGGCGGGAAAGGATCTGTACCACTCTGGCAATCTCACGATCTCTGCCGATGATGCGGTCCAGCTTGCCTTCCTCGGCACGCTTGCTCAGGTTATTGCAGTAGTTGTCTAAGAACTTCAGTTCCTTCTGCTTTTGTTTTTCTTCCTTGCGTTTTTTCCGTTCCTCCTTGCGAGAGGCTTTGTCTGTCTTTGGTGCATCGTCCTCGCTGTCTGCCTTTTCGGCGGATTTCTCGGAGGTAGAGAACAGCTTCTGCAAAAAGGGGGGCATCATTTCGGCACCGCCCATTTCAAAGGCTTCGCCGTCCATGATCTCCATCATCTGCTCGCCCATACGGTCAAGCTCCTCGGCAGAGATTCCCATCTGTTCCATATATTCGCTTACCTGCGGAATGTTCATCTCCTTGGCACAGGAAAGGCACAAGCCTTCGTTCTTGCGCTCCTGTCCCTGCATGGTCGTAATGAACACCACCGCAGGTCGTTTTTTACATTTACTGCATAAAATCATAGAATCTTCTCCAATTCTCGGTGCAAAGGTATCTTTCTTTTGATTTCAGGCGTTACAGCATTATGTTCAGCCGTTCGTACAGGAAAGAGAACAGCTTGGAAGCCATCACCGTTTCCTCATTGAAGAACAGGAAGGTGCCGCCGCCCAGCAAAATGGCAAGCCGTGTGAGAATCGTCATCAGAACGGTCATCATGCCTGCTTCGATCAGGCCGATGAAGCCGCCCAGAACATGCTCCGTGGAGCGATACAGGTTGAAGAACAGCCGATGCTCCAGCATGGAAGCGATCAGCGCGGCAAACACCATGATGATGGAAAACAGGATCAGGTACGCATAAATGCGGAACACTTCGATGGTGGATTCCTTGACAAAGGTGTCCTCCACAAAGGCAGCCGCACTTCTGGCGGACATGGTGGAGCTGTACATATTCTCGATGATGGTATACATAATGGTAGTATCCTGCGCCAGCTTCTCACGGAAATTGGCTGCGGCGTAATCGGGCAGATTATCCAGCAGCACCTTGCAGTAGCCCTCGGCAAAGCTCTCCTGCATCAGGTAGTGGAAGCGCACCTCGGTCACAGGCTCATAGCCGCTTTTACGCACCACATGCTGGTACAGATTGGGAATAAACTGTGCGGTATCGGGGGGCAGCAGGAAGGCCTCGGTCTTTGCAAGATCCATATCCATGCCGTAATTCTGGGCATTGATGGTATCTGTCAGCACCTTTGCGGGGTCAAACTCACGGTTGACATCATCGCAGGCCTCCAGATTGCTGTCTCTGGCCATAACCTCATACAAAGCAGGGGCAGCAACGGTACTGAGCAGGGAGCTCGCAACAGTGGCAACAATATAGCCGATGCACATTACCAGCACCTTTGTTACGCCTCTTTTGGCGTTGGAGTAGATAAAGAACACTGCCAACAAAACCAGAACAGTGTCAAAAACCCACCAAAACTGTGTTGTCATACAGGAACCTCTCAATTCGTAGCAGACAAAGCATCCGTCTGCTGTTATCTCTTTCTATTATGGTAAGGAGATCCGGTCGATCACATCATAGCCCATCAGGAATACATAGGAATCCATTGGCATAAAGCTGTCAAACCGATCGGAAATATCCGTTGCGGCGATCCGTTCGCCGCTGTAATTTCTGGTTTCCAGCGCAGTACGGGTCTGCACCGTTACTCTGTCACCGCTGATGGCAACATCCTTCACCGTGGAAGCAAAATCCATCAGCAGCGGCTCTGTGCCATCCTGCCGCAGCAAGGCCACGGTGTTGGTGCGTTTTTCATCGTTACGCAGCAGCACCGCTGCGGTATCGCGATAAAAAGCACCGCTGACCAGAGAATCGGGGTAATGGTAGGTACTGCGGACTGCACCGCCCACATCCAGAAAGGCACAGCCTGCATCGCCCAGCACGAACACGCCGCCATCCCTAGTATTATATACCGAAATACACAGCATGTCAAGAGGCGCAGCCGTCCAGCGGGGCTGCTCGCTGTTGAAATCATAGGAATTGACCACCGATTGCAGCACGCCATCCTTGGTACGGATGCTGACGGCATAGCAGCCGCCGTTTTCCGTATCAAAAGCCACCTCTGCAAGCTGATTGACGCAGTTGCGCTGGTAGATGGCCTTACCATCCTCATTATACACCACCAGCTTGCAGGCAGAGGTTTCCGAGGTTGTGACCAAAGCCACCATACCGTCACCGGATACTCTGCCGAACACGATGCTGTCGCTGCTGTTTTTCTCATAAACGGTTTTGTTTTTGGTTTCCAACCGGAATCTTGCGCTGCCGCTTTCATACACCAGCGCATAATCCCCTGCGGTCTGCAGCATGGCACTGCCGTAGGCGTGCTGTCTGGCATCCTCCAAAGAGCCATCCGCCTTGTACAGATACAAATGAGTATCGCTCAAAATCAGCAATCTGCCATCCATGGTGCCGGTCTGATATGCCGCACCGCCGTAAATGGAAAGCGGAAAACGGTTGCCGGAAAGGGCACCGTCGCTTTGCTGTACAAACTGCTGGGTCTGTCCGATCTTTTCCAGCTTGGGGATCCACAGATCACGGTTGACATACAGCACCAGAATAAATCCGCTGAGCAGCACAAACAGCAATGCACGGCGGATCATCCGCCGCCTGCGCTTGATTTTCCGCAGCCGATGCACATCCTGTACCGGCTGCGCGCTCTGCGGGTTCTGTTGTTCGTTCATAAGACTCCTTTCACAAATGCGCCCTCTCTATTCTGTACGGGCAAACTCCTTTTCCTCGTAAAACACACGGTTGAGATACAGACCGTGTGCCATAGCGGTACGTCCCGCCGCCAGACGATCCTTTGCTGCCAGAATCTGCGGCAAAGCATCCTGCGGGAGCTTCCCTTCGTTGATATCCAGCAGGGTACCCACAAAGATCCGTACCATGTTATACAAAAAGCCGTTGCCGCTGATGTAGATCTCCACCATATCCCCATGCCGTTCCAGAGAAGCACCGTAAATGGTACGCACCGTATCGGATTTCTCATTGGCCTGGGCACAAAAGCTGTGGAAATCATGGGTACCCACCACATCTGCCAAAGCCTGCTGCAGCCGTTCCTCGTGCAGAGGGCGGCGGTAGTGGTAGGCAAGATCGGTGAGAAAGGGATTTTTGCTCTCATGATTATGAATACGGTACAGATACTCCTTGCCAAGGCAGTCAAATCGGGCATGGAAGCCCTCATGTACCTCCTCGCAGGAAAGGACGGAGATATCATCGGGCAGATAGCCGTTGACACCCCGCACCAGATTCTTGCAGGGAATGGGGCGTTCTGTGTGCAGATGCAGGCAGAACCGATTGGCGTGTACGCCTGTATCCGTGCGGGAACAGCCATAAACGGTCAGCGGATGATTCAGCACACGGGCAAGCTGCTGTTCCAGCACGCCCTGAATGGTAATGGCATTGGGCTGCCGCTGAAATCCGTGATATCTTGTACCGCGGTAAGCAATGGTCAGTTTCAGTGTTCGCATAGACTGTTGTCCTTTTTACATCAGGGTGTTCAGCAGGATCACCGCCGCAAACAGCAGCAGCATGAGGGAAAGGGCAATGTAATCTCTTGCGCCGCTCTGCATGATCCGCAGTCTGGTTCTGCCCTCACCGCCGTGATAGCAGCGGCATTCCATGGCAAGAGCAAGCTCCTCTGCACGACGGAACGCCGAAACAAACAGCGGAATGAGGATCGGCACCAGCGCATGGGCTCTCTGCAGCAGATTGCCGCTTTCCATATCGGCACCCCTTGCCTTCTGTGCCGCCATGATCTTGTCGGTCTCCTCGATGAGCGTGGGAATGAACCGCAGGGCAATGGTCATCATCATAGCAAGCTCGTGCACGGGCATCTTCAGCTTTTTCAAGGGAGAAAGCAGATGCTCGATGGCATCGGTCAAAGTAATGGGCGAGGTGGTATAGGTCAGCAGAGAGGTTCCCGCAATCAGCAGGCAGATCCGCACCACCATAAATACAGAGGTCTGAATGCCCTCCGTGGTGATCCGCAGAAATTTCCACTGCCAGAGCACATCGCCGCCATCCAGCAGCAGCAGATTCAGCAGACCCGTGACCATCAGAATGGGCACAATGGGCTTAATGCTCTTCAGGATCATTTTTGCGGGGATCTTGGAACAGACTGTGACGGTTACGGTAAACAGCAGCCCCGCCAGCAGGCAGTAAATGCGCTGTCCCAGAAACAGCATGACCAGATACAGCATGGTAATGATGATCTTAAACCGTGCATCCATCCGATGCACCACGCTGTCCATGGGGAAATACTGCCCCAGGGTAATATCCTTCAGCATGAGGAGCCACCTCCTCTCAGACGTTCCAGCAGCATGGCGGCACCGTATTTCACGGTGTAGACCTCCTCGGGGAACACAATGCCTTTTTCCCGCAGTGCCGCAAACACACGGGTGATCTGGGGCAGCGCAAGCCCCATTTCCTCCAGCTCCTCCTTGCGGGAAAACACATTGGCAGGGGCATCATAGCAGGCAGCCCTGCCGCCCCGCAGCACCAGCAGACGGGAGGCGTATTTTGCCACATCCTCCATGCTGTGAGAAACCAACAGAATGGTGCAGCCTGTGCGTTTATGATATTGCGAGAGCCGTTCCAGGATCTGCACCCTGCCCTTGGGGTCAAGACCTGCCGTAGGCTCATCCAGAATCAGCACCTTCGGCTCCATAGCCATAACACCTGCAATGGCTACTCTGCGTTTTTGTCCGCCGGAAAGCGCATAGGGTGCCTTTTCCAGCAGCTCCTCACGCAAACCCACGATCTCGGCGGTCTGCCGCACGCGGCGGTCGATCTCCTCCTCGGAAAGTCCCATATTTTTGGGGCCAAAGGCAATATCCCGATACACCGTTTCCTCAAAGAGCTGATATTCGGGGTACTGGAACACCAGCCCCACCTGAAACCGCACCTGACGGCGATCGGCCTTTTTCTCCCAGATATCCTTTCCATCCAGCAGCACCTTGCCGGAGGTAGGCTTCAGCAGGCCGTTGAGCATCTGCATCAGGGTGGATTTACCCGAGCCTGTATGCCCGATGATGCCCACAAACTCCCCCTGCTCGATCTGCAGATTCATTCGATCCACAGCGGTTTTTTCAAAGGGTGAGCCGATGCTGTATGTGTAGGTCAGCTCCTGTGCTTCAAGAATCGGCACCGATAGTCTCCCTTCCTTTCAGTAACTGGTAAAGGGCAGCCACGCATTCTTCCTCGGTAATAATATGGCTGTCCAGCGGATATCCCCCCTGCCGCAGCAGCTCTGCCAGCTCGGTGACCTGCGGCACATCCAGCCCGATCTCCTTCATCTCGGCGACACGGGCAAACACATTTCTGGGGGTATCATCCATTCGTATAGTGCCGTGATCCACCACTACCACACGGTCGCACTGTGCGGCCTCGTCCATCTCATGGGTGATGAGCAGCACGGTAATGCCGAATTCGCGGTTCAGCTTGCGGATGGTACGCATGACCTGCCCCCTGCCATGAGGATCCAGCATAGCGGTAGGTTCATCCATTACAATACACTCGGGACGCATGGCAATGATGCCTGCAATGGCCACACGCTGCTTCTGTCCGCCGGAAAGCTGATGGGGCGCATGATTGCGGTAATCATACATATGCACCGCTTTCAGAGCTTCATCCACCCGCTGCCGCATTTCCGGCTGGGGCACGCCCATATTTTCCAGCGCAAAGGCCACATCCTCCTCCACGATGGTGGCAACGATCTGGTTATCGGGGTTCTGGAACACCATACCCACACGGCGGCGGATCTCCTGCAGCCGCTCCTCGTGGGCAGTATCCATGCCATCCACCAGCACCCTGCCCTCAGTGGGCAGCAGAATGCCGTTGCACATTTTTGCCAGTGTGGATTTTCCCGAGCCGTTATGCCCCAGAACCGCCACCAGCTCACCGCGGTTTACGGTAAGAGAAACGCCCTTCACCACTTCCTCGGGAACGGTATCCTCCTCTGCGGGATAGTGAAAGCGTACATTTTCCAATTGTAAAAGAGGCTGCATAGCTCCTCCTTTCGGATATCAGGTTATTTCAGGTCGGCGGAATGCCAGATGGCAGTGGAGCCGCAGGGCAGCACACCACCGGATTCTTTTACGGGCAGTCCGATTTCATCGGCGATCACAGCACCGCCGTAGCGTTTTTTCAGCAGCACATTGAGCATATACCCCATGACCGAAGGCGAAAGCCCTGTGGTGTAGCTGTTGAGCACAAAGAACAAGGGCGCATCGGAAAGCACCTCCATGCAGGCTTCCACCAAGGGGTAAATGCTGTTTTCCAGCTTCCAGATCTCACCGCCGGGGCCTCTGCCGTAGCTGGGGGGATCCATAATGATGGCATCATAGGTCTTGCCCCGCCGTGCTTCTCTGCGGATAAACTTTTCACAGTCATCCACGATCCAGCGTATAGGGTGATCACTTAAGCCGGAAAGAGCAGCGTTTTCTCTTGCCCACTGCACCATGCCCTTTGCGGCATCCACATGGCAGACCTCCGCACCGGCTTCGGCGCAGGCAAGGGTTGCTCCACCCGTATAGGCAAACAGGTTCAGCACACGCACGGGCCTGCCCGCATGGCGGATGGCCTCCCCCATCCAGTCCCAGTTCACAGCCTGCTCCGGAAACAGCCCCGTATGCTTAAAGCCCGTGGGCCGCACCTGAAAGGTCAGCCTGCCGTAGCGGATATTCCAGGATTCCGGCGGAATTTTGGCGTAGCTCCAGCTTCCGCCGCCGCTTTTGGAGCGGTGATAATGCCCGTCGGCCTTCTGCCACATGGGAGAATCCTTTGGGGTCTGCCAGATGACCTGTGGGTCGGGGCGGATGAGGATGATATTCCCCCAACGCTCCAGCCGTTCTCCGCAGGAGGTATCCAGCAGCCGGTAATCCAGCCAATGCTCTGCAACTCTCACAAACAACAGTCCTTCCTAAGTGCCGCCTCACGCACTCTGCACGCCGGCACGTTCCTTGATTTTCTCGGCAATATCCAGCGCATACTGATTGATGCGTCGGAAATCTCTGCCTTCCAGCAGAATTTGTATGACAGCCTCACGGCTGCGTTCTCTCACCAGAATCCTGCCCTCATTTCCAAGCTGACGCTCGTATCGGGCAATGAGATCGGTGATGTGATAATCGTTTTTCCAGACTTCCTTCCACAAGGGCGAGATCCGCACAGAAACCGACACCTGGGGGTCACGCTCCAGGCAATCCGCAAGCTGATGCAGCGTTTTGCCCGTATGCTGCATCACACCGCAAAGGCGCAGTGCCGTGCAGAGTCCGTCTGCACCGCCCATATCATCAAAAAAGAGATATCCGCTGCGTTCTCCGCCCAGAGAAAGCCCTGCATTCCGCATTTTTTCGGGGACAAATCTTGCCCCTGTACGGGTGGTATGCACTAAGATACCCTTCTGCTCGGCAAAGCGCAGCAGCCCCAGATTGGACATGACCGTTGCCGCAATGCCGTGGTTGCTGAGCATCCCCTGCTCCATGGCATCATTTGCAAGAATGGCCAGCATGCAGTCGCCGTCCAGCAGCTCGCCGCCTGCATCCACCGCAAGACATCTGCCGCCGTCGCCATCAAAGGAAAAGCCCGCATCGCACTGATGCTCGGCAACAAATTCCATCAGCGTGTCCATGGACTGCACGCCGCAGTCATGGTTGATGGAAAGTCCATCGGGGCTGTGGTGCAGCAGATGCACCTCCATGCCGTAGTGTTCAAACAGGGGGGCAGCGATTTCGCTGACTGCACCGTTGGCGCAGTCCAGAGCCACACGGTAGGGCATCTGCGGCAGCGGATTTTTCTCAATGAGCAGATCACGGTAGGCACAAGCCGCCTCGGTATCCCGCTGTATCACGCCGCAGGCACGGTGAGAAGCCACAGGCAAGGGCATATTGGAGGGCAGCAAAGCCTCCACCGCATCGCACTCCTCGGCGTTCATGGGCAGACCTGCCCCATTGAACAGCCGCAGACCGTTGTATTCATAGCTGGCACTTTCCGCAGTAATGGCAACACCTGCGGAGACCGCCTCACGGGTCATCAGCAGAGCCATACCGGAAGAAGGCAGCACACCCAGACATCTGGCAATGCCGCCGCCGGAGCAGATGCCCGCACACAGGGCGGCTTCCAGCGCATCGGCGGAACGTCTGGGGTCTTTGCAGATCATAATCACGGGGGTCAGCATTCCCCCGCGGGAAAAGCACTGGGCCAGGGCTCTGCCCAGATGCATCACCAGCTCGCAATTCAGCTCGGCAATGGCAATGCCCCGCAATCCGTCGGGCTTGATGATCTTACTCAATGGGCAGCCTCCTCTCCGCAGGCGGTGTGTAATGTGATCCCGAAGGCAGCGATCATATGCCGCCTGTAAAGCTCAGCCACAGGCATCAACGTTGCATAGGGTCTGCGGCTGTAAAGATTATATACCCTTGCTTTCCCGCTGCCTTCTCCGTAAAGGCACACAATATGTGCAGAGGAAAGAAAGGGCTTTTTTGTCCAGTAAGCGGCCAGAGCCACTCTGTCTTTTTGCAGAAAATCCGTCATATTTCCGGCTCCAGAGATCTTTTTTGCGGGGATATCCCATCTGCCCAGAGCCTTACCCAGCGCAAAGCAGTTGACCCCCAGCAGACCCCACATCACACGGTAGGATTCCATGACACAGGCCACCTGCTGCAAGGGGATTTTTCTGCCGCAAAGGGTCAGTGCATTGAACACCGCCAGCACGCCGCAGCCGCACTTTGCCAAGGTTCCAACCCCGAATTTCACGCCCGATACCGCCCCCAACGCCTGTCCATTGACAGGTACGGTCGGAAGCGGTATCGTCTGATTGTATTGAAAATTGTGTTTGGCAAGCAGCTTCAACGGGATGCTCCTTTCCCTGTTACAGTTCGGAATCGGTTTCCGTCACATCCAGCAGCGAGAGCTGTCTTGCGGCGTTTTCCGGGGGCGGGTACCCCAGATGCGTATAGGCAAGGGCCGTGGCACATCTGCCCCTTGGGGTGCGGGCAAGCATACCCTGCTGCATGAGGAAGGGTTCGCAGACATCTTCCAGGGTCACAGCCTCCTCACCAATGGCGGAAGCGAGAGTCTCCAGACCCACAGGGCCGCCGCGGTAGCCGCGGATGATCATATCCAGCATACGGCGGTCCAGCTTATCCAGACCTAAGTGGTCGATCTCCAGACGCTCCAGCGCAAGGGCAGCCATTTTGCTGTCGATGACACCGTTGCCCATGACATCTGCAAAATCTCTGACACGGCGCAGCAGACGGTTTGCAATACGGGGGGTACCGCGGGAACGCTTTGCAAGCTCCATGGCACCGTCTGTTTCGCAGGGAATATCCAGCAGCATGGCACTGCGGCGTATAATATCGCAAAGCTGCTCCGGCGAATACAGCTCCAGCCGCTGCGTGATGCCGAAGCGGTCCCGCAGCGGGGGGGTAAGCTGGCCGGCTCTGGTGGTGGCACCCACCAGAGTAAAGGGCTGTAAATCTACGCGGATGCTGCGTGCGGAGGGGCCTTTGCCGATCATGATATCCAGCACCCTGTCCTCCATGGCGGGGTACAGGATCTCCTCCACAGCACGGGAAAGGCGGTGGATCTCATCCACAAAAAGCACATCGCCCCTGCCCAGATTGGTCAGCAGCGCTGCCAGATCACCGGGCTTTTCAATAGCAGGGCCGGAGGTCACACGCAGGTTGACCCCCAGCTCATGGGCGATAATGCCCGAAAGCGTGGTTTTGCCCAGACCGGGCGGGCCATACAGCAGCACATGATCCAGCGGCTCACTGCGTCGTCTTGCGGCCTCAATATATACCGCAAGATTCTCCTTCACCTTATCCTGCCCGATGTAATCCACCAAGGATTTCGGGCGCAGGGAAAGCTCCAGATCCACATCCTGCGAGATCAGCTCAGGGCTGCTCATACGCTCCTCAGCGGAAAAATCAAATGCATTATCGCCTGTCTGAATCATGCTGCCTCCAAAAGAATCAACGGGGAATCAGCGTTCAAAATAACGCTTTTTACGGATGTAGAACGGCTCAATGCCATCAATTGCCTTTTTGGCCGCCGCCTCCTCCAGGCTCAGGAACACAAGGCTGTCACCGGACTTGGTGTAGCTCTGCATATACTTGGAGAGGGGGAAGAACAGCTTTCTGGTATTGCCGATCATATCGAACACGAACAGGGTCTGGGGGCGTTCGCAGCCGCGGATCATATCCACCACATAGCAGCTATCCACATTGGCCTGTCGTGCCAGATAGCGCACCATGGGACGGATGAGATGCTCCAGATCCTTCTGGCATCTGCGGTACTCAATGGTCTCCTCCTCCTTCATGGAGATGGCGGGGATGTTCAGGTTCTTTGCCACCATGAGGATGCTCTTGATCTCCTGAGAGGAGAACTCCTTGCCGTAGGAGTTGGGGTTCAGCACGGCAGAGGCGGACTGGATGAGATCGAACAGACGCAGGCAGTTGAGGCGGTAGCAGTTGACATAACGCTTGGCAAACTGCTGCACGGCACGGTAGCTGGTAAAGAACGGGATGAAGATGTCGCCGTCGGGGTTCTGGGTGGTCACCAGCTCCATGGAGATGCCTCCTGCACTCTGATCCTGCTTGACAGGCTGCTTGCAGATGACATACACATCGCTCTTAATGAGCGTCTGCAGGAAAACGGAGCGTTTTTCCGGCTTGGTTATGGCTTCTTTCAGCAATTCGTCGAGATTCATGAGTATGTCCTCCTTGAAAAAATAATATCATAAAATCTGTTTTTTCAGATATTGTTCACGGGTTCATTTGCGGGGCTTCAGCCGAACATCTGCTTGCCAAGCTGCATCAGGGAAAGGCGGATCAGCTCGGAAGCGGGCAAGGCGGGATCCATAACGGAAAGCACCCCTGCCACCTCGGATTGTCCGTAGCCCAGCACCATCAGTGCGGCCATGGCTTCTTCCATGGCACCGCCCACGGGCTGCACGGCAGCGGCATCGGCGTAGCCTGCCGACTGTGCGGTTTTTGCCACCTTATCCTTCAGCTCCAGCACAATACGCTGGGCGAGCTTGGGACCCACGCCCTTTGTCTTGGTAAAGACCTTATAATCTCCCGCAGCCACTGCCAAAGCAAAGCGGTCGGGGGAAAGATCGGAGAGGATGGAAAGCGCGGCCTTCGGCCCCACGCCGGAAACCCCCAGCAATTGCAGGAAGCAGGTACGCTCACTGCGGGTGGCAAAGCCGTACAGTGCGATCTCGTCCTCACGCACGGCAAGGTGGGTCATGAGCATGGTCTCCTCGCCCACGGCACCTGCCGCAGCAGCGGTTTGCAGGCTGACTCTACAGGCATAGCCCACGCCGCCGCAGGCGATCACCATCAGCGAGGGCTCCTTGTGCTGCACAACGCCGCTTAAACTGTCGATCATAACGGGAATGCTCCTTTTATATTCAGTAATCGGGCTGTGCACAGTGGCCGTGGCAGATGGCCAGAGCCAGCGCATCGGCGGCATCATCGGGCTTGGGAATCTCCTCCAGCCGGAGGATCCGTCTGGTCATATCCATGACCTGTGCCTTTTCCGCCTTGCCGTAGCCCACCACCGCAGATTTCACCTGCAGAGGGGTATATTCATGAACGGGAATGCCGTGCTGCCCTGCTGCCAGCAGGATCACACCTCTGGCCTCGGCAACCATAATACCGGTGGTTTTATTGGTATTGAAAAACAGCTTTTCCACAGCGATGCACTGGGGCTTGTAATGCTCCAGCAGATAGTTCATATCCTCGTAGATGATCCCCAGCCGCCCGCAGAAGTCCGTATGGGCCTCCGTGAGGATGGCACCGTACTCCACGGCAGAAAACCGCATTCCCTGATAATCCAGAATGCCGAAGCCCACCGTTGCATAGCCGGGGTCAATACCCAGAATCCGCATAGAACCTCCTCACCGCATATGTATCTGCATATCATTATAGCATGGTTTTCCCATAAATTCAAGGGGATTTGCACAAAATTTCCTGTTTTTTGCGAAATTTTTGCGATTCTTTATGCGTTTTTTCGTCTTTTTGGCTGTTAAGCCCTGTGTTCTCGGCGATAAACCGTGGGTGTCACGCCGTTGTTTTTCTTAAACTGCCGCATAAAATGCTCTTCGTTATCGTAGCCGCAGAGCTGTGCGATATGGGAGATGGTATAGGCCGTCGCAGTCAGCAGCTCTCTGGCACGGTGCATTTTGCAGTTGATGACATCTGCGATGCAGGTCATGCCGAAGGTCTCACGGTAGATGAGCTGGAAGTAGCTGCGGCTCATATTCACCTCGGAGCAGAGCATTTCCACCGTCCATTTTTCCTGGGGGTTGGCGTAGATCTTCTCCCGCAGGCGCACCAGTGCGGCGTAGTGGGGGTCACCGCCCTGCATGGCAACAGAGCCGGTAGCGGCAGCGGTTTCCGCAATGCGGATGAACAGGGCCTTCAGCAGGCTGTCGGTCATATCGGCACGTTTGGGGTTGCCTGCGTAGAACTCGGCGCAAAGCTGCCGCAGCAGGGTACAGAGGAACTCCGTATCACCGAAGCGCAGCAGCACATTTTCGGGGATCTGCAGGGAACGGAAGAAATCCGTATCCGCATCGGCATCGAATTCCACCCAGTCATACAGCAGCACATCGCCCATTGCGGAAAACCGCAGGGGTGTCCGTTTTTCCAGCAGCAGCATATCACCGGGCTGCGCCTGCATGAGCTGCTCCCCTGCCTGTATCTCCATGGAAGAATGGGTCAGCAGCAGCATTCTGCCTTCCATACCCCGGGGCTGATGGCACACGCTTTCCCTCTCCTGCAAAATATGATATCCCATTGTGAGAACCTGCAAGCCCATCTCCTCCTTTCGGGCTGTATTGCGGCTGCGAAGCCGATATTACAGGGTAAGCTGGCCGGAAAGCTCCAGCTCCTTTGCCATGCCGCCTACTGCGGGTATATTCTTCACGATGTATTTTTTCATCTGCTCCTGCTGCTCCTCGGTGATGACGGCAGCGTATTCCACCACAGCCTTTGCCCGCAGGGTCATCACCTGCACACCGATGCTGTCACGGCTTGCCTTGGGCAGCAGCATCTCGGTACGGAACACCAGTGCCCTGCCGTTGGTGGTACGCATCAGCACGGAGGCATCCTCCGGCAGCACCAGCACAGCCACCAGCGGCGATTTATCCGAGTAGGCATTGGCAAGCTTGCGGCGGTTGGTTTTGGTCTCATAGGCACGCAGCGGCACCTTGGTTGCCTTGCCGTTTGCATAGCAGAACAACAAAAATCCGCTGTAATCGGCAGTGGCTACCATGGAAACCACGTTCTCGCCCTCATCAAAGCCCAGCTTTACGGGAACATAATCGCCCAGCACGCTGGTTTTGGTGTCCTCAAACTGGGCGGCACGGGATTTGTACACCTGTGCTTTATCCGTAAAGAACAGCAGCTCGGTGCGGTTGGTAGCTTCCATCTGCCGGATCAGGCTGTCGCCCTCCTTCAGCTTATGCTCGCCGCTCATCCGCAGGCTCTGGGGGGTGATCTTCTTGAAGTAGCCCCCTGCGGTCATAAACAGATGCACGGGATAATCGGGGGTATCCTCCCGGGGGTCCTCCTCCGGCTCATCGGTCAGATCATAGAACAGGGTTTTACGGGGCTGACCGTACTTTTTCATCACATCCTGCAGCTCACCGATCATAATTCTGCGGATCTTCTTCACATCCCGCAGGATCTCCTCCATCTCGGCGATCTCCGCTGCAAGCTGTTCGATCTCCTTGGTGCGGTTGAGGATATACTCACGGTTTAAATGGCGCAGCTTGATTTCCGCCACATATTCCGCCTGGATCTCATCAATGCCAAAGCCGATCATCAGGTTGGAGACCACCTCGGCTTCCTCCTCGGTCTCCCGCACGATGCGGATGGCCTTGTCGATATCCAGCAGGATTTTTGCAAGACCCTGCAGCAGATGCATCTTATCCTTTTTCTTGTGCAGATCAAAATACACTCTGCGGCGGATGCACTCGGTACGGAACGCCACCCATTCCTCCAGAATCTCACGGATGCCCAGTACTCTGGGGGTACCTGCAATGAGGATATTGAAGTTGCAGGATACCGAATCCTGCAAAGGAGTCATGCGGAACAGCTTCTGCATCAGCTTGTCGGGATCGGTGTACCGCTTCAGGTCAAGGGTCAGCTTCAGGCCGTTGATATCCGTTTCATCCCGCAGGTAGGAGATCTCTCTGATCTTACCTGCCTTGATCAGCTCCACCGTTTTCTCCATAATGGCTTCGATGGTGGTGGAATAGGGGATCTGGGTGATCTCAATACAGTTTGCGGATTTATCGTAGCTGTACTTTGCACGCAGCTTCACGCTGCCTCTGCCTGTTTCGTAGATGCGCTGCATTTCCGCTTCATCATAGACCAGATAGGCTCCCGTGGGGAAATCCGGCCCCTTGAGGGTGGAAAGCAGGTCATGCTCGGGATTTTTGATGTAGGCAATGGTCGTCTCACAGACCTCCGCCAGATTAAAGGGGCACACATTGCTTGCCATGGAAACCGCAATGCCTACGTTGGAATTCACCAGCACCGTAGGGAAAGTAGCGGGCAGCAGGGTCGGCTCCACGGTGGTATTGTCGTAGTTGGGAACAAAATCCACGGTTTCCTTGTCGATATCACGGAACAGCTCGCCGCTGATGGGTTCCAGCTTGACTTCGGTGTAACGGGGGGCGGCATATGCCATATCACGGCTGTATGCCTTGCCGAAGTTGCCCTTGCTGTCCACATAGGGGTGCAGCAGAGATTCATTGCCCCTTGCCAGACGCACCATGGTCTCATAGATGGCAGCATCGCCGTGGGGGTTCAGGCGCATGGTCTGACCCACCACGTTTGCGGATTTGGTTCTGGCACCGCTGAGCAGACCCATTTTGTACATGGTATACAGGATCTTGCGGTGGGAGGGCTTAAAGCCGTCGATCTCCGGCAGCGCACGGGACACAATGGCACTCATGGCATAGGGCATGAAGTTCTTCCGCAGGGTTTCCGTAATGCGCTCCTCCACCACCAGCCCCGCACCCTCGATGTAGGCATCGTTGGGGTTTGCGGGCTGAATGGGCGTTTCTCGTTTTTTTCTCGCCATATATTCCATCCTTTCTGGGAGTTAATAGTTAATAGTTAATAGTTAATAGTTCTCAACCATTTTCATTGTCGCGTATTGTTTTGATTGTTGCGGTCAGCATACGGATAATTTCATCGCAATCATGCCGCATGGACTCAAACATACCCTTGGTCAGGTATCCTGTTTCATACAGCAATTCCAACCAATACATAGTTTCTGCGCCTTCTTTATAGGCAATATACAGCTTGGCAACAAAGTCCCTTCTGCTGGCTCCATAACAAGCCTCGGTCACATTGGCACCGATGCTCGTGCCGCTTCGAAGTATCTGCTTTGAAAGCACGAATTCACGTTTTTCTTCCACCAGATACTGATACATACGCACAATCCGGACAGCGAATCGCTTGCTCTTATTCCGCACTGTATCTTTTTCACTCATATGTACGCCCACCCTAACTCTTAACTCTTAACTCTTAACTCTTAACTCTTAACTCTTAACTCTTAACTCGTACAACTCGTAGATCAACTGATGTCTGCAAGGTCAAGGTAGTCGCCGCCATGCTCTGCGATGTAGTCTTTTCTGCCCTGTAAATTATCGCCCAGCAGCATCTCGAACATTTCTGCTGTGGCACTTACATCCTCGGGGGTCACCTTGATGATGCGTCTGGTTTCGGGATTCATGGTGGTCAGTGCCATCATTTCCGCTTCGTTTTCACCCAGACCCTTGGAACGCTGTAAGGTGAACTTCTCCCCCTCGATCATCTTCAGGATCTTCACCCGTTCCTTTTCATCATAGGCAAAATAGGTGCGGTTTTTGGTGGTGATCTCAAACAGCGGGGATTCCGCAATATACACATAGCCCTCACGGATCAGGGTGGGTGTCAGACGGTACAGCATGGTAAGGATCAGGGTACGGATATGGAAGCCGTCCTCATCCGCATCGGTACAGATGACGATTTTGTGCCAGCGCAGATTCTCCAGACTGAAGGTGGAAAGCTCCTTGTTGCTTTTGGCGGAAACTTCAACACCGCAGCCCAGCACCTTCAGCAGATCGGTAATGATCTCGCTTTTGAAGATACGGGCATAGTCTGCCTTCAGGCAGTTGAGGATCTTGCCGCGCACGGGGATCACCGCCTGGAACTCTGCATCTCTTGCCATTTTGACAGAGCCCAATGCAGAGTCGCCCTCCACGATGTAAAGCTCTCTGCGGCCGGTATCCTTGGAACGGCAATCCACAAACTTGGGTACCATATTGGCAAGATCAATGTTGCCCGAAAGCTTCTTTTTCAGGTTCAGCCTTGTACGCTCGGCGTTTTCACGGCTATGCTTGTTTACCAGCACCTGGGATGCGATCCTTGCGGCATCATCGGGGTTTTCGGTAAAGTAAACCTCAAGCTGATGCTTCAAAAACTCCACCATTGCCTCATAGATGAAGCGGTTGGTAATGGCTTTTTTGGTCTGGTTTTCGTAGGATGCCACCGTGGAAAAGGAGGAGGACACCAGCACCAGACAATCCTGCACATCGGCAAAGGTGATCTTGTTTTCGTTTTTGGTGTAGCGGTTGTTGGCACGCAAAAATGCGTCGATCTGGGCTACAAAGGCACGCTTTACGGCATCATCGGGGGTACCGCCGTGCTCCAGAAAGCTGGAGTTGTGGTAGTATTCGATCTTCTGCACCGCATTGGAGAAGGCAAATGCCACGGAAAGCTTTACTTTATACTCGGGCTTGTCCTCCCGATCTCTGCCCTTGCGCTCTGCCTGCCAGTACTGCACCCCTGTCATGGCCTGATCGCCCAGCATTTCGGTCACATAATCGGAGATGCCGTTTTCATAGCGGTACTCGGTGGTTTCAAACCTGCCCTTTTCTGCCTCATTGCGGTAGATCAGCAGCAGATTGGGGTTTACCACTGCCTGACGGCGCAGCACATCCCGGAACCACTCATCGGGGATCATAATATCGGTAAAAACCTCCAGATCGGGCTTCCAGCGGGTACGGGTACCCGTATGACGGCGGGAAACCGCTTCTTTTTGCAGGCCGCCGATGTTAAAGCCCTTCTCGAAGTGCAGGGTATAGCGGGTATTGTCACGGATGATCTCCACATCCATATACTCGGAGGCAAACTGGGTAGAGCAAAGACCCAGACCGTTTAAGCCCAGAGAATAGGCATAGGTATCATCCTCGGCATCGTATTTGCCGCCTGCGTACATCTCGCAGTAGACCAGCTCCCAGTTATAGCGTTCCTCGGTGCTGTTCCAGTCCACGGGGCAGCCGCGGCCGAAGTCCTCTACCTCCACGGAGCCGTCTGCAAAGCGGGTAATGATGATCTTTTCACCAAAGCCTGCTCTGGCTTCATCAATGGAGTTGGAAATGACCTCAAAAATGGAATGGGCACAGCCATCGAGTCCATCGGAGCCGAAAATAACGCCCGGACGCTTTCTGACCTTATCGGGGCCTTTCAGCAGGGTAATGCTTTCGTTGCCGTATTCCGGCGTTTTCTTTGCCATGAAATCGTTCCTTTCTTCTGCCTTTGGGCATAGGGAGACATTTTACAATATACGGAATCATTATACCACAACCCGAAAAAAAATGCAAGTGTGCAGGTTCTCCCCAAACATTTTTCCGTTTTTCCGTAAGCCTGTAAGCTGCGGCAAAAAAGGGTGTCTTTACAGGTGAAGGCACCAAAGCCCATACAGCAAGGAGGTTTTACCATGAAACGATACCCGCTGATTCTTTTCTGCCTGTGGAGCATCTGTCTGCTGCAAGGCTGCGGCGGTACATCCTCTGCGGCAGATGCGTATACTGCACAGGAGCCATTTATCGCTCTTTCCGTCCGCACAGAACCCGATCTTGCCCACGCTGCCTATACCGTTGAAGAATTATATGCCGACTCCGATGTGGTTGTGGAAGGCGTTGTCAAATCCGTCAGCGGCACCAACGACACACTCTATTACAGCGGTATGGTGTATACGCAAATGCAGATCGAGCCAATTGCTGTGTACAAAGGACAATACGAAAATGAGACCCTTTGGATGTGCGGCGGTACAATGCCGTTAAGTACCTATGTGCTGAATCTGGAACCGGATCATCCGGAAAAAAACAATCGCTATTCTGCGGAGGAATGGGAATACGGCATGGTTTCTCAGCAATTTGCCAACAATTCCGCACCGCAGATGGGTGATCGCATCCTGTTTTGCGGTCACTATGCAGAAAAAGACCCCGGCACCCTTTGGAATACGAATGTAACGCAGGGCATATACCTCTGCGATGACGAAACCCTGTCCACCTCTGCCCTGCTGGTGGACGAAAACGGCTTTACGGAGCCGCTGGCAAAGGATATCCTTGCACGCTGCGGCGGTACCGTTTCTGCTCCCATGGAGGAAAACGGCCTGCCCATCCTGACCTTTGACCGCAAGGCCTTTCTGGAAATCATTGGGTAAGGGAAGCTCCCGAAAACTACTTGCTTTTCCCACAGGAATATGCTATAATGAACAGGCGGCTGTATTCTGCGGTTTTCCGCATGACGGCTGCCTTTTCGTTTTTTCCGCCCAAAGCCCCCAAAGGAGACTTATGGACCGTAATACCGCCTTCAAAATCGCAGCAGCCGCTTTGCCTGCCCTGTTTTTTGCCGCCCTTGCGGGAGGTCTGGGCATTGCTCTGCATCAGCAGCGGCAGACCATTGATTCCCTGACCGCCATGCACGAATACATAGAAGAACATACCACCACGACTACCACATCCATCACCTACGAGAGCATTCAGGTAGACCGCTTTTATGAACGGGGCGGAAAAAAGATCCTGCTGCACGATGAGGTCTATGGGCAGATCTGGCTGCCTGTGCTGGAGGATGTTCCCCTTTCCACCCATCCCCTTGAGCTGCTGAAGGAAGAAAATGACCGTATGATCTCCTACGACAAATACGGCAGCATCAATGCCATGACAGGCATCGACATCTCCGTGTACAATGATGTGTATGACTGGGAGGCTGTCAAGGCAGACGGCATTGATTTTGTGATGATGCGTGTGGGCTACCGTACCTACGGCGGCGGTCAGATCAAGGCAGATACCGCTTTTCACAAGAATTACAAGGCCGCCAAGGAAGCAGGTCTGCTGGTGGGTGCGTATTTCTTCTCCCAGGCCATTACCATTGAAGAAGCTGTGGATGAAGCCATCTTTACCGCACGGCAACTGGAGGGTCTGGAGCTGGATTTCCCTGTGGCATATGACTGGGAGATCATCTACCATGATGAGGACGGCGCAAGAACGGATAATGTTCCCGTGGATGTGCTGACCGACTGCTGTCTTGCCTTTTGTCAGCATATAGAAGCCTACGGATATCAGCCTATGATCTATCAGAATAAGCGCACCACGCTGCATAAGCTGGATCTGCCCAGATTGCAGGATTATCCGTTCTGGCTGGCAGAATACGGCGACGGCCCTACCTACATCTATGATTATGATATGTGGCAGTATAGCTGTACCGGTACCGTAAAGGGCATCAACGGTGCGGTGGATCTGAACCTGAGCTTTTATGATTATTCCAAGGAGGATGCCCCTCCTGTGATCAGACCCGCAAAGCCTTCTACCGAAACCACAACAGAATGATTTTACGGCTTCGGACAGCAATGTCCGGAGCTTTTTTTATTCTCCCCCGGCAAGAATGCCAAGAGTGCCACTTTTCATAGGGAGAAAAAGTGGCACTCTTGGCATTCTTGCTCATCCTCTCTGATATCACACCCACAGAGGTTACCTGTAAATCCAAAAAAATCCCCCACCGCTTCACTTGGAGTAGCACAATTAAGAGGGGAGAGGTAAGCGGAGGGGGGTCTAAGGGGGCAAGTTTCGTCAGAAACTTGATGCCATAATGCGGAGCATTTGGCGTGAAGCCTTGTAAGGAGAGGGGGGAATTGGAGAGCGAAGCTCGAACATCCCCCCTTTCCTGTCGGGTGCCCCCCTTATCTTACGTTGCCTATGAGATTGATAGCAAGTCACGGTTTTTGCAGTCAAAATCGGCTTACAATCGCCATATCTCAACGCTCATAAGCCGTCAGGAAATTCTAAGGGTGCCAAGGGTGCCACTTTTTCTCCCTATGAAAAGTGGCACTCTTGCCCCCCATAACACCTCGGAATGTGCAGCCCGCAACAGAAAAATCAAAGCCCATTCATAATTCTGTCATAAAAATATGGTATAATATACAGAAATATTTCATATTATGGAGGCGTTATTATGAAACATACCACTACACGCCTGCTGGCAGCCGCCCTGACAGCAGCCCTCCTGCTGCCATGTGCACAAACCGTTACCATGGCGGATGATACCCGTACCGTTACGGTTTCTACCACAGAAGAACTGCTTGCGGCACTTGCCGATGCCCGGGCAGGCGATGAGATCATCGTAAAAGAAGGCATCTACCGCAACGAAGAATGGATCGGTGACTGGTCAGCCTTTTATGCCAATGCATCCGGCACGGCGGAAAACCCCATCATTCTGCGCAGTGAAGACCCCGAACATCCTGCCCACCTGCAGGCAGGCGGCGATGATGACAAGCTGGCTCTGCGGATCATCGGCAGCTATTGGCAGATCAGAGATCTGATCGTCAGCGATGCCGCCAAGGGTATTTTCCTGCAGCAGTCGGAACACAGCATCATCTCCGGCTGTGAGGTATACAATATCGGCGGCGAAGCCATCCACATCATTGATAACAGCAGCTATAATCTGGTAGAAAACTGCTATGTCCATGATGCAGGCACCGTGACTCCTCAGTATGGTGAGGGCGTTTACATCGGCAGCTCCCACAAAACAGAGGGCTACGGCTATGAGTGCCACTACAATACCGTAAGAGGCTGTACCTTCGGTCCCAACGTGGCAGCCGATCATGTGGATATCAAAGAATATACCATCGGCAATCTGGTGGAATACTGTACCTTTGACGGTACGGGCATACAGGGTGAAAACGGCGGCGACAGCTTTGTGGAGATCAAGGGCAATTACTGTACCGTACGCAACAACATCGGCTACCGCAACGGCTGTGAAAAGGTTCTGTACGCCTTTGATCTGAATGTACAACTGGACGGCTGGGGGCAGTATAATAAGATCTACGACAACACCGTGCATATGGATACCACCGACTGCTGCATCACCAAAAGCTGGAATTGCAGCACTATGGTATTCCGCAATACCGCCACCCCCGAAGGCATCACCCATTCCGGCAACATGACCATGCAGGTACTGGGGTTTGCTCTGCCCGGCGATGCCGACGAAAACGGTACGGTAGATATGGAAGATGTACAGACCATGCAGAATCTGCTGGTAAACCGCCCCTGCCGCTATCTCAGCCCCGAAAACGCAGACATGGACGTCAGCGGCACACTCACCGCAGCCGATCTGACCCTGCTGAAGCGGCTGATTCTTTCCGGCACACAGCAGGAGCCTGTTATGACCGTGGATTTCACCAAAGAAGAAGCAGGCAAATGGCGCATGAGCGATGGTCTGGCAGACCGCACCCTTACCTTTACCCTTCAGGGTGAGGCAGGCTGCAAGGTCAATATGGCATGGGGCTACTGGAACCCCAATACCGTAAACGAAAGCACAGGCAGCACGGGCAAATGGCATCAGATCGGGCTGGGCGAATATACTGCGGATGAAAACGGCCGCATCACCATTATCGTAACCACTCCCGCAGAGGATCCCGTGACCCGTATTGCACTGGAGATCTACGATTACTACGGTGCAGACGGCAGCACCTCGGATATGGATTTGGTGGAGCTGGTCAGTGTACAGGTGCAGTGAGCGTTGCAAATCAAAGAAAACAGGGGCAGAAATTGCATCTGCCCCTGCTTTTTATACCTGATACTGCTCTGCCTGCTTCTGGCGGCGGATATCCACCAGCACATCCACCACAACGCCATCTCCCGTATATTCCTCGGAAAACAGCCTGCCTTCCTCCCGCAGGAGCTGCAGAAAGCTGCCTTCACTGTAGGGGATGCAAAGCTGCATCCGCTTTACGGTCTTGGGCAGATGATGCGCCATGGCAGCAAACAGCTCGGGGATGCCCTCCCCTGTTTTGGCACTGCACCATACATGGTCGGTATCGCTTTCTTTCGGGATATCCAGCAGATCAGCCTTATTCAGCACCTGCACCTGCGGAATCCCGCCGCAGCCCAGCTCCTCCAGAAGCTTTACGGTGATCTCCATGCGTTCCCGCACATCCTCAGCGGAAGCATCCATCACATGAAGGATCAGATCCGCATCGGCGGTTTCTTCCAGCGTGGAACGGAAGGCTTCCACCAGATGATGAGGCAGACGGCGGATCAGCCCCACCGTATCGGAGATCACAACGGTTCTGCCGTCGGGCAGCTCCAAGGCTCTGGCAGTCACATCCAGCGTGGCAAAGAGCTTGTCCTCCGCCAAAACCCCTGCATGGGTCAGCAGATTAAACAGGGTGGATTTGCCTGCGTTGGTATAGCCTACAATGGCAACGGTCAGCACGCCCTCCTTTTTGCGGCGGCTGCCAATGAATTTCCGATGCTTTTCCATCTCCCGAAGCTGCTCCTCCAGAGAGGCAATGCGGCTGCGGATATGGCGGCGGTCGGTCTCCAGCTTGGTTTCACCGGGGCCTCTGGTACCAATGCCGCCTCCCAGACGGGAAAGGGCACTGCCGCTGCCTGCCAGTCGGGTCAGGCGATATTTATACTGGGCAAGGGCTACCTGTATCTTACCCTCCGCAGTACGGGCACGGCCTGCAAAAATATCAAGAATAAGCATGGTGCGGTCAATGACCTTGCAATCGGTGAGATCGGTAATGTTCCGAAGCTGCATACCCGTCAGCTCCGTATCAAAGATCAGCATTTCCGCTTCCAGATTTTCTGCCAGCTCCCGGATCTCCTCCAGCTTGCCTGTGCCGATGCAGGTTGCGGACTCCACCGAGGGTCGGGACTGGATCACGGTACGCAGCACCTCACAGCCTGCGGTATCTGCCAGCTCCCCCAGCTCCTCTATGGAGACCTGTGCGTCATATTCGCCTGTATCCACGCCCACCAGAATCACTTTTACGGGCTGCTGCTCCTGTGCAATTTCATACATATCTTTCACCTGTCTTTACGGGGATTTTTTCGGTATCTGCCTCTATTGTAACCGCATTCGGGGAAAAAGTCAAGCACAGCAGAAAATCAAAGGCTGCTGCAAGAAAATCTATTGACATTTCAGACGGTTTGTGCTATATTGATTCTATATAGTTTCCATCACCATCTGCACGGATTTTTATACATTCCGCCCTTTGGTGATGCCGTGCCCCCAAAACTGTACATAAAGAAAGGACGAGTCACCATGAAAACACGCTCCCTGAAAACCAGATGGATCGCTGCCCTCTCCGCAGGTGCCATGCTGATGCAGCTTCCTGCCATCACCCCCGCGGCAGCCGATACCCTCAACTACGGCGATGCCCTGAAGCTGAGCCTGTACTTCTACGATTCCAACCAGTGCGGCACCGAGGTGGATGACAACCCCCTGACATGGCGCGGCAACTGCCACACCTATGATGCTGCCGCACCCCTCAGTGCTGCCGTAGGTCTCACCGATGCGGAAAAGGCTGTCATCAAGGCAGCAAACGGCGGTGCCGATACGGTGGATGTTTCCGGCGGCTACCATGATGCGGGCGACCACATCAAATCCACCATGACCATGGGCTTTTCCGCCACCAGCCTTGCCTGGTCTTACTACACCAACCCCGCTGCCTTCAAGGATACCGGCAGCCGTGCCCATCTCTTTGATATCCTGAAGGAAATGTGCGACTACATGATGAAGGTCACCTACCTGGATGACAGCGGTGCGGTAGTGGCGTTCTGCTATCTGGTCAGCAACAGCGGCGAACACAGCGAATGGCTTGCACCCGAAAAGCAGACCTCCGCAAGACCCACCTACTGGGGTACCGCATCCCACCAGTCTGCCGATACCGCAGGTGAAATGGCTGCCGCACTGGCAAGCTCCTCTGTTGCCCTGCGTGAGGTAGATGCCGACTACGCCGATGAATGCCTGAAATATGCCAAGGCCCTGCGGGATTTTGCACAGAAATACCCCGGTGCCTCCTATGACGGCATCGGTGATATGTATTCCTCCTCCTCTCAGGTGGATGATATCGCATGGGCAGATCTGTGGTGCCATGTGGCTGACGGTACCATCAGCAGCTATACGCCCGTTTCCGTCAACAGCGATGGCTCCTACAATGCTTCCACCGGCAAGGAATATGACGGCTGGATCTACTCCTGGGGCAAGGTCTGGGGCGGCTACTGCACGCTGCTGTACTCTCTGGGCTTTGATGCCTATGGCAGCACCGTACTCAACAACATGAACCGCCTGCTGAGCAATCCCACCGCAGGCAGCTATTCCATCGTGGCGGATGGCTGGGGTGCTTCCCGTTATAGCTGTGCATGGCAGATGTACTGCACCAATTACGCCGCAACCTCCGGTGAAAGCCGCTATGCCGAAAATGCCAAGACCCAGATGGACTATCTGCTGGGCGGCAACCCCGATCACAGAAGCTATCTGCTGGGCTATACCGATACCTTCCCCTCCCAGATCCACCACAGAGGTGCCAACCCCAACAAGGGCAATGCCACCTATGTGCTGTACGGCGGTCTGGTCGGCGGCCCCACCGATGCCAACGGCTCCTACACCGATCGTTATGATTCCTACGCCTGTACCGAGCCTGCTCTGGATTACAACGGCTGCTTTACCCTTGCCATCTCCGGTCTTTGCACCGCCTTTGGTGCAGGCGACGGCAGCGGTGCCGATGCTGTGATCGCAGCGGCAAGCGAGATCGACGAAACCAAAGAGTTCGGTGCATGGTATGATGAGGGCGGTCAGGTGGATCCCCCCACCACCACCGATACCACCGAGCCTGTGGGCGATGCCCATGTAGGCGATGTCAACTGCGACGGCATGGTAAAAATCGGTGATGTGATCCTGCTGAACCGCTTTTTGGCAGAGGATCAGACCGTAAACATTTCCGATCAGGGTATGCTCAATGCGGAAGCCGACGGCACAACCGGCATCAACGGCAACGATGCGACTGCAATTCTCAAGATCATTGCAGGTCTGGAATAACAAAGCTTCGGGCGGACATTTTTGTCCGCCCGTTTGTTATGCCTCGGTTTCCGTCACAAAGGCCTCAAAGCCCGCCTCTTTGATTTTCCGCACCATGGCTTCTGCGTTCTCACGGATGCGGAATGCGCCCACCTGCACTCGGTAGAGCTTGTCTGCTCCCGACTTTTGCAGCCCGTAGTGCTTGGCGATCACTTCCGCCTCCGCTTGGGCAAGCTGCTTCAGATTGCTTTCATCCATGAGCCATTTTGCGGAGCGTTCGTTGGTGTGGAAGCTATGCTCGATCAGCAGCCCCGGCACACCCACCGCAGCAGAGCCACGAAGCACGCCGTAATAATCACCGTTGTTGCCCTTTCGATGCCCCACTCTGCCCGATTGCTTGGTCTGCATGACATCTGCGATGCGGTTTGCCAGCTTTTCTGCCAGAGCATCCGCAACGCCCGAAATCTGACCGTATACGATGGGATAATCGGGCGATGTTGCCCCATCTGCCGTGGCATTGGAATGGATGGACAAAAACAGATCGCAGCCCTGTGCAGCTTTGCCACGCTGGGAAACCTCCAGATCCTTTGTCTGATCGGCTCGGGTGGTGATGACCTGACAGCCGTAGGATTCCAGCTCCGTTTTCAGCAGCAGATGCAGCTTCCAGGCCATTTCCGCTTCATAGTAGCCTTTGACGATCGGAGAGGGATTATACTTGCCAAAATGCCCTGCGTCAAGACAGATCTTCATGGTTTTCACCTCCCATGTTCATGGCTGCGGAGATACCTGCCGCAATGGCGGCAACAAAAAATCCGATGACCGCATCTCTTGCGGAGAAATCCAGTGTGGCTGCGTTGACTACCACATAGCCTGCCGCCGCCTGAATGAATGTCCGCAAGCCTCTGCGGACGGGTTCTTTTTGCAAAAAATCTCTGATATACCGCATAAGAAACCTCCTGTTGATACGAAATTGATCCGCTGCCCTCTATCAACAGGAAGAAAACCGCCAAAACTTGTACGTTTTCGGGGCTTCCTCCAAAAAAACGGCAGAACGCACAAAATCCGCCCTGCTTTTTTGGTGGATTTTCCGTGATTAACCCCCCTTTTGTGATTTTTCCTCTTGCAAAACAGCGGAAAATCCGCTATAATAAAGGGAGTACCCAAAATCACAAGCGGAAAGGAGCTGCAGCCATGGATCTGCATCCCGATGAAAACCCGTCTTTTCTCAATGATTACCTGATCTATCTGGATCTGAACCGTGGACGTTCCCCACGCACCGTGGCAGAATATCATCAGGATATCTGCCGCTTTCTGCGGTGGTTTTCCGCCCCGAGGGGCACCGATCCCGATACGGTGGAGATCGTGCAGATGCAGGCAGATGCGCTGCGGAAGGTCACCGTGACCACGCTGTATGAGTACATCCGCTACCTGCGGGATGTGCGGGGCAATACACCACGCTCCGTTGCCAGAAGAATGAGTGCCGTGCGGAGCCTGTTCCGATATCTGACACGCACCAAGGGCATACTGGAGCAGGACCCCTGCCAGAATCTGGAGCTGCCTGCGGCCGATAAGCCCCTGCCCCATTTTCTCACCCTCCGGGAAAGCGAACGGCTGCTGGAAACTGCCGATGCCCGACCCGATTCCCCCGAGACCCTGCGGGATTACTGCATTCTTACCCTGTTTCTCAACTGCGGCTTCCGTCTCAGTGAGCTGGTAGGCATGAATGTAGGCGATGTGGATTTCTACGAACGGCAGGTGCGGGTGCTGGGTAAGGGCAGCAAGGAACGGCTGGTTTATCTCAATGATGCTTGTCTTTCCGTGCTGCATGAGTATATGCACAGCCGTGAAAATCCCCCCGAAGAACCAAAAGCTTTGTTTTTAAGCCGCAATCACCGCCGCATCAGCCGCCGCCGTGTACAGCAGATCGTGGAAAATGCTTTGCAGGCAGCGGGGCTTTCGGGCAAGGGGCTTTCCACCCACAAGCTGCGGCACACCGCCGCAACGCTGATGTATCGGCACGGCGGTACGGATACCCGCACCCTGCGGGATATTCT
>SVNP01000002.1 GCA_015066805.1 Ruminococcus sp.
ATTCGTCAAGTTATTACAGCTTGCCTTCGTGAACAGTGCTGGTTAAAGCTTACATCTAAAGATTTCTTTATCCACTTTGGCTATGACTACTATATGTACATTGGTTCTTCACTTCCCACCGATAGTGTTATAGAAACTGCAACACACTATGGTCTTTATTGTGAGCAATACTCCAGTCCGTATACCTGTTGACAATACCCAGCAGGCAGGCAAATTCCGATATATCAAACACTTTGGTAGACTCCCTACCTAAAGGGACAACTGTCGAGTGCGTAGTATTGATGTCAAAGGAGAACAACAATGACAACACTTGAAAGGGCGCTGAGCTCTATTGGAAAAAAATGCTTTGTAGATTATTTTGATGACTTCAAAACTTGCAATGATAAAGCGGCATTGGCTCGTAAATTGCTGACAACCAACAGTAATGCTACCTCGATTACTGCACAGATGACACGAATTAATTATGCGCGATGGATTTTTGATACGCATCAGGAAAAAGAAGCATTGTACATCATTATTACCTCAAATCGATTGGATGATGTCACAAAAAGAAAAGCCGCAGCATTATTCGATCTCTTGTAACGTCAATAGCCCCCACAAACATATTCATATCACAGGAGGACAAACTGACATGGAACTGTCGCTGAACAAAGAAACCCTTGCCGACCCGAAGAAAAGACTTCTCATCGGCGTGCTGACTATTATCATCTGCCTTGTGGCCATTCATATTTCCGGCCTGTATGCAGGCGTGACCAAAGAAAGCTGCATGGAGATTCAAGGCAAGTTCGAGGAATGCAAATCTCGTTCCTCCCAGACCTCCACAGGCGATGTTTCATACTATCTGATGCTGGAGGAGCAGGGGAGTGATTATGCCATCCATGCTTCCTGCGAGGATGGTGTACTGATCGAAGATCTGCTGAAACTGCGTGCCGGTGCGCCTGTCAGACTGCTGGTGGATGAACCCACCGGTACGGTATATGAGATCGAAGTGCGAGGGGAAATGTGGCTTTCCTTTGAGGATGCACAGAAGCAGATCGGCGGCAATATGAAGCTGATTAAGTATATGGTCTATATTTTCATGGCAGTGGGTGCAGTGTGTGTCGTGACTGCCGTGGGTGCATTTTTGTTCCGCAAAAAGGAAACAGATGTACCGGAGCCTGTGGAAACACAGGCAGAAAACCACGATTCTGCGTCTATGTGACAGATCGTGTCACGGATGTGACAAAGCGTTTCTTTACCATTCACTGATTTTGTGTTATTGTGGAATCAGCCCCAAGGGGCAGAAAACGGAAAGGACACAGAATCATGAAGAAAAAGAACCGAAACGGAATCAGACTGCTTGCTGCAGGCGGAATATTTACCGCTTTATTCGTCCTGTGGACGCTTTTGGTGCTGACAGTGGATGTACAGCCCTTGGGTCAGAACGGAACCAATATCGGATTTGCGGCACTGAATACCCGATTTCATCGGTGGACAGGCGTGCATATGCTGCTTTATACTATTACGGATTGGCTTGGTCTGGTGCCGCTGTGCATTTGCATGATTTTCGGCGGAACAGGGCTTTTTCAGCTTGTAAAACGAAAAAGCCTGCTGCGGGTGGACAGAGATCTTCTGCTGCTTGGGTTATACTACATTACAGTGATCTTCTGCTATCTTCTGTTTGAGGTTGTACCCATCAATTATCGCCCGATTCCCATTGCAGGATATATGGAGGCATCCTATCCGTCTTCCACCACACTGCTGGTGCTGAGTGTAATGCCTACGGTCAGCTTTCAGGTGCAGGGCAGGATGCGAAAAGGGGCGGCGAGAATGGCTGTCCATGTGCTTGTGATCCTGTTTACGGTTTGTATGGTGGCAGGCAGAGCGGCTTCCGGGGTGCATTGGATCACGGATATTGTCGGTGCGATGCTGCTCAGTACAGGCTTGTATCTGCTGTATTGCGGCTGTGTCCGACGGATGACGGAAACGCATAAACGGGGTGAGGACTTTGGAGTTTCATGAAAAATTGCAGCAGCTTCGTAAAAACCGAAATCTGACGCAGGAGGAGCTTGCACAGGCATTGTATGTATCCAGAACTGCTGTTTCCAAATGGGAATCGGGCAAGGGATACCCGGGCATTGGTTCGCTGAAGGATCTTGCAGGTTTCTTTGGGGTGACTGTGGATGCGCTGCTTTCTTCGGAAGAGCTGATGACTGCGGCAAAGACGGAAAACCGTGCCAATCTTCTGGGCATTTGCGATCTGCTGTTTGGCATAACGGATCTGATGAGCCTGACACTGATGCTGCTGCCTTTGTATCCGCAGGTGACGGAAGGGCATATTACATCGGTGAGCCTGTTTGCATGCCATGAATTCGCCCTGCCCTTACGCTGTATCCTTTGGGTATTGCTGATCGCTTTGTGTACGCTGGGGCTGGTGAAGATTCTGTTTTACAGGAGGAAACGGGAACAGGGCCGCAGAAGCCTCAACGGAGGATCACTTGTCATCGTTGTTTGTCTGGTGCTTTTGCTGATCTTTTTACGGGCGCCCTACGCCGCAGCCATGGCCTTTTTGCTGCTGCTGCTCCAAGGCGTGCTGATTCTGCACACAGCAAAGGCACAAAGCTGAAATAACTGATGCCGTAAGCAACAGCCGTTATCATAGGTTGAAAGTAGCCTGTGATAACGGTTGTTTTTGTAAGCGACCATGCGCCTGAAAAATTCACAAAGCGTTCACGACTTTTTGTGCATATTGTGATATGATGAAAAGGAAGGCGGGAGGCCTTCCCACAAAGACCAAAGCAGATAAAATCCAGTTGAAATGAGAGGGAAACAGTATGAAAGTTCTTTTGATCGGCGGAACGGGAACCATCAGTATGGCAATTACACGCCTGCTGGCGCAGCAGGGGCATGAGGTGATCCTGCTGAACCGCGGCAGCCGCACGCCGGAGCTGCCACAGGGGGTATCCGTGCTGCAGGGGGATATCAACAATGAGGCGGAGATTGCAGCCAAGCTGGGCGATATGCAGTTTGATGCCGTAGGAGAATTCATTGGTTTTGTGCCTGCCCAGTTGGAACGGGATTTCCGCTTGTTTCGTGGCAGAACCCGTCAGTATTTGTATATCAGCTCTGCATCTGCTTACCAAAAGCCTTTAAGCGACCCAGTGATTACGGAAAGCACACCGCTGGCCAATCCCTACTGGCAGTATTCACGGGATAAGATCGCCTGTGAAGAATATCTGACAGAGCGATATCGGAAAGACGGCTTCCCCGTTACGATCGTGCGTCCCAGCCATACCTATGATGAACGCTCTGTGCCTTTGGGGGTACACGGCAGAATGGGAAGCTGGCAGGTCATCAAGCGGATGCTGGAGGGAAAGCCTGTGATCATTCACGGTGATGGTACCTCTTTGTGGACGATCACCCACAACAGCGATTTTGCCAAGGCATATTGCGGTCTGGTGGGAAATATCCACGCTATTGGCCAGACATACCATATCACCTCCGATGAAAGCGTCACATGGGATCAGATCTACGGCATCATTGCCGATGCTTTGCAGGTGCCGCTGCGTGCCGTGCATCTGCCCTCGGAATTTCTGGCTGCGGTCAGCGATTACGATCTGGAGGGCAGTCTGATCGGTGACAAAGCCAATACCGTGATCTTTGATAACAGCAAGATCAAGCGTGCCGTACCCGGTTTTACTGCCACTGTCCGTGCCGATCAGGGTATCCGCAGCACTGTGGCGCATATTCTGGCACACCCCGAGCTGCAGCAGGAGGATCCTGAGTTTGATGCGTGGTGCGATCGTGTGATCGCCGCTGCAGAGCAGGCTAAGGCAGCCTTGCAGCTTTGAATTCATATCATAAAGCCCCCTTTTATTTCAGACACAAGGGGGCTTTTGCTTTGGGGATACGCATATGAAATATGGCGCAGTCGGCACGGCCCAGAGCCGAAATTCGCTGCAATTACACAGATTGCAACGGCAAATGAAAACCGGAGAAAAACAAAGAAAATCTATGGCTTTGCGGTGATATTTTCAAAAAACGGCTATATTTGGCTGCCCGAAGAAAAAACGGTTTCTTTTGCGCCTTGTGATTGGGTCTATGCTATGGTATAATCCATACATGATGTTTCCGTTTCTGACGGAAAAGGAAGAATACCGGCATTTGCTGTTGGAGGAACTATGAGTGTCGTTGTGGAAATTCTTTTGGAGCTGTTTCTTGAGGGCGCACTGGAATGCGGAACCGATCCGCAGGTGCCACGATGGATCCGCATTTTGTCCTGTCTGCTGTTGTCCCTTTTGGCTGCCGCAGGCGTTTTGCTTGTAGTCAGCTTGGTTGTAAGCTGCAGTATGGATGGTCGTTTTGCCGCAGCCGTCGTTGTCGGCAGTATCGGTGTGGGTGTATTGGGCTTACTGATATGGTCTGTCTGCAAAAAGTGCAAAGAGCATCATTGCGAATAAAAAACCGCCCTCTTACGGAATGATATCCGTAGGGGGCGGTTTTGCTTATGCTTTTTTCTTCCCCATCAGCAGCAGTACCATGAAAACTGCGCCCGTAACGGCCATGGGGATCATGGCTGTTACCGTAAAGGGAAACAGATCCGCAGGCATGAGAGCAGGGTTTGCCGCTGCCATGATGCCGGTTACCGTACCGGTGATATTGTTGTTCAGTGCGTGTGCAATGCTTGCAGGGTAAACCGAGTTGGTTTTCTCTTGCAGATAGCTGAAATAGCAGCCCACCAGAATGCAGAATACGCACATCACCAGCATGCCTGCCCATGGGAAGAAGTTATAATCCTTGCCGAAGTTATGACCGTTCCATGTCATGGGAGCGTGCCATAAGCCCCAGATGATGCCGCTGACCACAAGGGCTGCGGGGCGGGGCATAAGCTGTTCCAGCTTGGGAGTGAGATAGCCTCTCCAGCCAAATTCTTCACCAAAGTAGAGGAAGCTCAGGGGCAGGCAGAAGGTGACTGCCTGTATGAAGGATGTGACAGTCATAGTGCGGTCTTTTTCCCACAGAAAACGCAGGGTATCGGCAACGGCTTTATTTTCCGCTGCCTGATAAAAAGCACAGATCACACCAACTGTGCAGGCGATGACAGGCAGCAGTGCCAGTGCATAAAACAGCAATGTGCGGTGTCCGTGACCCTTGCCCGGCATCAGATACAGATCCTTGCAGCCTTCTCTTGTAATCAATCTTGTGAGGATATTTGCAAGCATGGGCGCAAAGCAAATCAGCAGCAGAGAAAGCTGTGAGGCTGTGGTATCCTTCATATATCCAAATGCGGGAATGAGAACGAAGGGCGGTGCATAGGCAAGAACGGTATAAAGAACCACCCGAAAAAGCGTTTTTTTCTTTTCAGCCGTCATAGTGGTTCACTCCCTTCGCATAGGCCTTGCAGGAATATACATAAGAAATGCCAAAGGCCGCCAGGCTGATGCAGGGCAGGGCTGCCATAACGGTGCTGACTGTCTGACTTTTTTCCTCGCCTACCATCATGTTGTACAGCTTTTCGCCGAAGGCATCCGCATCGTTGAAGATTGCCAGATCACCGAACAGGAAGTAGACGAATCCCAAAAACAGGATGCCCAGCAGAATAATCAGGCGGATATGATTGCCCCGCTTATAGCCAAAGCGGATGGAGAAGGGAAATGAGGTTGCGAACATCAGCAGCACAAGATAAAACATGGGCAGATAGAGCAGAGAACAATCCACAGGCAGCTTTGTGATCGCCGCAAGAATGGTTTCTGCAAGATAGGGCAATATGACTGCGGGCATGGCAGCCAGTATACAGAAGAAGTATTTTGCGGTGATATATCCCTTTGCGGCACCGGGAGCGCTGATGGCAAAGCCTGCCCAGATCTTCCGTTCATCGGTTTTGGCAAGGCGGTCGGTAATGAATGTTGCGATCATTGCAGAAAAAATAGAGATGGACATTATCATGGATGTGGTAGGCTGCATATAGTACGCAAGATATTCCTCGGTGGTCATCTGTTCGATTTCCCATGTCATTTCCGTCGGGAAAAGCACAGAGTACATCAGAATGAAAAAGAACACGCACCATGCGCTCATGCCCAGAAGCAGCCAACGGTTGAGCCGCCAGTCTTTATAGAGATAGCCTGCCATTATTTCTCCCTCCTTTTGAACAGTGCATTCATGGCAAAGAATGAGCCGGTGAGCAATACGGCAATGATGCCCAGTGCCCACGGTACCAGTTTTTTCAGGAATGCCATCATATCGCCTTTTATGGTGGTCATAAACCAGTTTTCCAGATCGGTCCATACTTCCTCCGGCAGCAGTGCCAGCAGGAACATGAATGCTACATAAAGTGCAACCAGAACCATTGCAGGTGCAACACCTGTTTTGGAACGTGTCAGCAGCGTCAGAATTGTCATCAGCAGAGACATACCGCAGCACAGCACCATCAGCAATACAATCGGAAGGAGAAGCTCTTCGGGCAGCATATCCACACCGTAGATTTTTCGGTTGATGAATGCATTGCCTACTGCCAGAACAAATCCCACCAGCAGCTCCGCAGCCATCAGACCCATCTTCACAAGGGTATAGTGCACGGGCTTGTAGGGCATACAACGCTGAAAACGCATCCAGCCCACAGCATAGTCGGAAGCTATCACTCCAAAGGTTTCCGCAGGCATCAGCATAATAATAAACGAGCTGAAATAGGTGAAAATACCGAACAGCAAGGAATGGATTCCCTGAATGTCTTCCTCCGAAGCATAGATCTTGCCCAGATTGCCGTACAGCATGCTGAGATACAGCAGCAGCCCCAGCAGATTGAATACAAAAAAGGTAATGATCACGGCGAGGATGCCTTTACGCTGTAAGTACAGTTCCCGATAGAACAGACCTTTCATGTTGTCCACTCCTTCTTTTCGGCATTGACATAGAAGCGCATCAGTTCTTCCAGCGTGGTGTTATCCATCACAAGCTGACTGTATTTGCGCTTGCAGGCGGCACGGTCGGCAACCAGAACTTCTGCGCCAAAATCGCTGATTCGTGCGCTGACAATATCGGCAGGATCCATATCGGCGTAATCCTTTTTGGTGCATTTGATGATGGCATGATTTTCAAGGATCTCATCCTTGTAGCCGGTAAGGAGCAGCTTGCCCTTGTGGATAAAGGTGACGCTGTCCGCAATACGGTCCAGATCGCTGGTGATGTGGGAGGACATGAGGATGCTGTTGGAATCATCCTGCAAATACTCCTGAAAGATATCCAGGATCTCGTTTCGCACCACAGGGTCAAGACCTGTTGTGGCTTCGTCCATGATCAGCAGCTTTGCCCCGTGAGAAAGTGCCGCAGCGATTTGCAGCTTCATCTTCATGCCCTTGGAAAACTGACCGAACTTCTTCTTTTCGGGGAGCTGCAGACGCTTCAGGTAGCCAAAGAAGGTTTCGCTGTTCCAGTTGCGGTAAATGCCCTTCATCATGATGTTGAGCTGCTTGGCATTGAGCTGGTCGTGGAAGGGGAGTGCATCGAAAATGGCAGCAATATGCTCTTTGATCTCGTACTCATGCTCCAGATGATCCATACCGAAAATGCGGATAGTGCCGCTGTCGGCCTTGATGATATTCAGTATGGTGTTGATGGTGGTGGATTTACCCGCACCGTTCTGACCGATAAAGCCCATAATACTGCCCTTGGGCACACAGAAGCTCACATCATCCAGCGTAAAGCCGTCATATCGCTTGGTCAGATGTTCGATCTCGATGGCGTTTTCGTAAGGTTTCATTTCGTATTCCCTCCGTAAATCATGGCAGTCAGTTCCTGCAGTTCTTCCAGTTCCAGGCCGTATTGCTTTGCCTTTATGCAGATTTCCTCCAAGGTGGCTTCGATCTGCCGTAAATGCTCCTCACGGAGCAGCTCGGCATTCTGTGCCTTGACAAAGCTGCCCTTGCCTGTGTAGGATTCAATGAAGCCCTGGCGTTCCAGTTCTTCGTATGCACGTTTGGTGGTGATCACGCTGATGCGGAGCTGTTGTGCCAGCATCCGCATAGAGGGCAGTGCCTCGCCCTCTTTGAGTTCGCCCTCCAAAATCATTGCCTTGAGCTGGGCAACGATCTGCTCATAGATGGGCGTACCCGAAGCATTGCTGATAATAACATCCATGGAATGTACCTCTCGAGGATAAAGTGTATATATACGATATACACAATAATAACACATATACACACTCTTGTCAAGGGGTTTTTGAAATTTTTTTGCAGGTTTTTCATTTGGTGGGATTTCTGCCGAAAAAAGAATCCCGAAGCTTCCTGAAAAAAGCTTCGGGATTGCGTCCGTAGAGAACAACCATTTGACAACTCCGGGGATAATATTGGAGCGACCTCGTTGAAAACGTTCCACCGGAACGTTTTCAAGAGAAAGTTGCTGCAAAAATGAAACAAGGGGAAAGCGGTCTTGTTCGCTTTCCCCTCGAAATGCTGTCGCATTTCTCACCCTATTTCTCCGCGCGCCGTAAGAATGGCGCAAGGAGTTTCGCCATCTGCGGATGGCAACAAGGGACGCTGTCCCTTGACTCTGCAAGCCTTTGAAAAGGCTTGACCGAAACCTTAATAATGACTTTTGTGCGGCTGATTAGGGGATAATGGAACCGTTACTGTCCAAACGCCATTCGCCGGTTGCGGTATCCCGTACAATGGTGTAGCGGGTGGAGTAGGTCTCGGTGTGGGCGACATCAATATACCAGTCTCTTACGGCTACAAAGGAGTCCTCTGTCACATTCAGGATGTGAATGGGCGCATCGTCTTTATAGTCATAAATGCATGGCTGTACTCTTTCGTATATGTGAACATAGAGCTTTCCGTTGTACATGATGAAGCCTTTTGCCGTTTCGTTTTCGATGGTATCGCCCACGGCAATGTCCGTAAAATCGGCTGTCAGATCACCGGCCAGCAATTGATCGAAATGCTGCCGGGAGAGAACGGACTTTGCGTAGTTCTCAATATCCTCAATGCTGTTGAATCGCTTGTCGGTATTTCTGCAATAGACACCGTAGTGATCATAGGCATCCTCATATTCGGGGATCCGGAAGGAGATCATGTCGCTTTCGTCGTATGTCGTACCGTAGGTGTAGATGTTCAGAATGTCCTCAAAACGGTAGGTGAGATCCAGACCGATGCTCTCGTATTGGCTGTAATCATCGCCGGTATAGGGGATATCCGACGTGGTGGTTGTGGTTGTTTCCGTTGTAGTTGCTTCCGTTGTAGTTGTGGTGGTTGCCCGGGTTGTGGTTGTGGTTTCCGCCGTTGTGCTTGTGGTGGTCGTGCTTTCCGCAGAACTGCCGGAATCCGTATTCTCATCGGAACAGGCAGTCAGAAGGGCGGAGCCGGCAAGCAGCAGGGCCACAGATACAGTCAGTGCCTTTTTGTTGCGTACGGCTTGCGAGAGATGATGCTTGGTTTTCATAGTTCTTTCTCCTTATTGTAGTGATTTTGCTGTAATTGTCGTTTGGTTTTTGGAGGCGTTTTTCGGTGGATATGGAAGCGGCAATCCACGGGCTATCATATTATAACATTTTTCTTTGCATGTGTCAATACAAAATCGCATGCAGACGAGATTTTTTCGGGATTTCGTGCATATGAGGCGCTGCGGCGGGATGTTATGCAATATTGGGACACATCCGGCATAAGGTATATGGAAAAATACCCGCCGTGCTTTGTGCACTTGCATGACAGAAGGGAGCAGAGAATGATGAAACAATGGGGCAGATCTTTGGTGTGGGCGATCGTCTGGACTTTGCTGTGGAGGTGCCTTCCCATACAGACCTTTGCAGAACCCTCCGAAGATACATACTGTACCGTGCTGATGGAAGCGGAAACCGGTGTGGTTTTAGATGGCACAGGCTATGATACGCTCTGTGCGGCGGGCACGCTGACCAAGCTTATGACCGTATATCTTGCGGCGCAGGCTGTGGAAGAGGAGCTTCTGACGGCAGATACGCTTGTTGCCGCCCCTGCTGCCGCACAGGAGCAGAAAGGTGCGGTCATCTGGCTGGAGACAGGTGATAAAATGTCTGTGGCAGATCTGCTGAAGGGCGTGATCATCGGCAACGCCAACGATGCTGCCGTAACACTGGCTTGTGGGATCTCCGGCACAGAGGAACAGTTTGTAATGGAGATGAACCGTGCCGCCTTTGAGCTGGGAATGCACCATACCCGTTTTGCGGATGCTACAGGGCTTGCTCCTGAAAATGTTTCCACTCCGCAGGATATGGCTTTGCTTTGCCGTGCGCTGCTGCCATACGAATGGCTGACCCCTATGTTTACCGCATGGCGGGATTTTCTGCGGGAGGGTACCACAGAGCTTGTCTCGGAGAATATCCTTACCAAAAATTACGAAGGGCTGCTGGGCTTCAAGGCCGGTCACGGTGATGCCTGCGGCTATACGCTGGCGGCTGCGGCTCAGCGGGAGGACTTTTGCTGCATTGCGGTGGTTATGGGCTGCCAAGATGAAAACGAAAGGTTTTCCGTAGGAAAAAGGCTGCTTGCCAAGGGCTTTGAGGGCTTTACCGTCACGACTCCGGATTTTTCCACCGAGTTTATGAAGCCCGTGACTGTCCGCCACGGTATGGATGCCGCCGTTCTGACAGAACCCGCTGCGCTGTTCAGTGCGGCAGTGCCCAAGGGAGAGAGCATCGGCTGTGTGGTCGTTTTGCCTAATTATGCAGAGGCTCCCGTGCGTCGGGGGGATGCCTTGGGGTGGGTGGCGTTTTATTGCGAAGATACGTTGCTTTACGAAACACCCCTCTGTGCTGCCGCCGATGTGGAGCGCAGAGCCTTTTGGGATACCTTTGCCCTCCTTTTGGGAAATATGTTCAAATAAAGGAGCAAAATTTGGCGTTTTTTCCAAAAATCCGTAAAACACTTGCAATTTCTGTGAAGATATAGTAAAATGGATGTAAAGTGCAGTTGCTATCGCCGGAAGGGGATGCCGCTGCCATCCCATTCGCCCGCAGTAGGGGCGTAATCAATAACTGGAGGATATGCAATATGGCTTTGAAGCTGAACAAAAGCTACCTTTCCTCGTTCCTGGGTGCCGATGAACTGACCGGCATTGCAGGACAGACAGAGGCTGCTGCTGCCGTTCTGCACGAGAAGTCCGGTCTGGGCAACGATTTCCTTGGCTGGCTGACTCTGCCGACGGATTATGATAAGGAGGAGTTCGCTCGTATTCAGAGGGCAGCGGAGAAAATTCAGAAGACTGCGGATGTGCTGATCGTCATCGGCATCGGCGGTTCCTATCTGGGTGCCCGTGCCGCAATTGAGTTCCTGAAGTCCCCCTTCTACAACAATATGAAGAAGAATACGCCCGACATCTACTATGTGGGCAATAACATCTCCCCCACCTACCTCAACGAGGTACTGTCTATCTGCGAGGGCAGAGAGATCGCCGTGAACGTGATCTCCAAGTCCGGCACTACTACCGAGCCTGCCCTGGCTTTCCGCATCTTCAAAAAGCTGCTGGAAGACCGTTACGGCAAGGATGGCGCAAGAGAGCGCATCTACTGCACCACCGATAAGGCACGGGGCACCCTGAAGAATCTGGCCGATGCAGAAGGCTATGAGAGCTTTGTGATCCCGGATGATGTGGGCGGCCGTTTCTCCGTTCTCACCGCAGTAGGTCTGCTGCCCATCGCCGCAGCCGGCTGTGATATCGAAAAGCTGATGGCAGGCGCAAGAGCCGCACAGGAAGCCTATACCGCTCCCTTTGCCGAGAACGACTGCTACCAGTATGCCGCACTCCGCAACATCTTCTACCGTAAGGGCAAGGCTGTGGAGATGATGGTCAGCTACGATCCCTCCTTCACCATGATGAACGAGTGGTACAAGCAGTTGTACGGCGAGTCCGAGGGCAAGGACAACAAGGGTCTGTTCCCCTCCTCCGCCATTTTCTCTACCGATCTGCACTCCATGGGTCAGTACATCCAGGACGGCGCACGCATCCTCTTTGAAACCGTTGTGGATATCAAGACCCCCAAGCAGGATCTGTTCCTGGAGCCCGATGCCGAGAACGCTGACGGCCTCAACTTCCTGACCAACCAGAACATGAGCATCGTAAACCGCCGTGCTCTGGAAGGCACCATTCTGGCTCATACCGAGGGCGGCGTGCCCAACATCGTGCTGGAGCTGGATGACACCACCGAGGAGACACTGGGCTGGCTGATCTACTTCTTCGAGAAGGCCTGCGCTGTGTCCGGCTATATGCTGGGTGTGAATCCGTTCAATCAGCCCGGTGTGGAGAGCTACAAGAAGAATATGTTTGCACTGCTGGGCAAGCCCGGCTATGAGGATATGAAGGCAGAGCTGGAGGCTAAGCTCAGCTGAGCAGTACGCAAAGCAACCATCCGCGCAATACACTAATTATCGAAGGGAGAATACTTATGATTCAAGTAATTACCGGTAAAAAGGGCTCCGGCAAGACCAAGGTTCTGCTGGGCATGATCGACGACGCAGTGGCTGCAACCAATGGTGCCATCATCTGCATCGAAAAGTGCATGAAGCTGACCTACAGCGTAAACCACAAGGTTCGTCTGGTGGACGCTGAGCGTTACAACATCAACGGCTTTGATATGTTCTACGGCTTTGTTGCGGGCGTTCTGGCAGGCAACTACGATATCAAGGAAGTCTTCGTTGACGGCATCCTGAAGATCGGTGGCCGCAACTACGACGCTCTGGGTGAGCTGCTGGAGAAGCTGGACATCCTGACCGGCGATGACGTGGCAATGGTATTTACCGTTTCCGCAGACGACGACGAGCTGCCTGAGTCTGTGCTGAAATACCTGATTCCCAAGAACGATTGATTCGGATTTTGTTGAAAACGACTGCAATTTCCGAAATCTATTGACAAAAGGGAGCGTTTTGGGTATAATAAACCCTGTAACGCTCTGTGCAAAACCGAAAGGCAGGTACATTGAACCATGGAAATGCAATCTGAGGCCGTAAGCTATCTGGTTTCCGTTCGTCCTTTGCTCTATCGCCCCGGCGAGAAGCGTAATGTGGAAGTGACGATCGATGCCGAGACCGCTGCGGGCTTTGGTATGCGTTTTACGCAGCTTCCCCAAGTGAAGGGCGTATTGGAAAACCGTGCCGGTGTGCTGTTTTTCCGGTATACAGCGGAATGTGTCGCCGATCTGGAGTGCGACCGCTGTCTGGCATCTGTTGCGATGAAACTGTGTGAGAGCTTCGAGCACGTTGTGGTAACAGAGACCGCCACCGAGCAAAACGACTCCGATTATCTGCTGACTGCCGACGCAATGCTGGATGTGGCAGAGGTCGCTATGACCGACCTGCGGCTGGCGTTGCCGTCGAAGATCCTCTGCAGCGAGGAATGCCTCGGTATCTGCCCCCGGTGTGGGACAAACCGGAATGAGAGCCATTGCTCCTGCGGGCAGGAATGATTCACACATAATCGCAGAGACGTATTCTAAAATCCCGCGCAATTCATAGAAGGAGGTGCCAACATGGCTGTTCCAAAGGGAAAAACATCCAAAGCAAGACGCAATACCCGTCGTTCCGCAGTGTGGAAGCTCGAGATGCCCGCAATGAGTACCTGCACGAACTGCGGCGCAATCAAAGCGCCTCACAAGGTATGCAAGAACTGTGGCTTCTATAAGGGCGTTGCAGTGATCAAAATCGACGAGGAGTAATAGCTGCTGCTATTAGCCTGATTTTGTTATGCTATGTGGCAACGGGGAGAGTCTTTTGCAGCTCTCCCCGTTGTATTTTGTCAGAATAAAAAAGAAAGGAGTGGCCCTATGATCAAGATCACAGAGGTGGCGGCAGGTTCCCCTGCGGCCCGTGCCGGTGTGCTGTGTGGCGATGCGCTCATTGCTGTCAACGGGCTTGTGATCCGTGATGTGCTGGATTATCGCTATGCCATTACGGAAAAAAAGCTGGAGCTGACGCTGAGCCGCAGCGGCGCAGAGCAGACTGTCACGGTGGAAAAAGGGGAGTACGAAGACCCCGGATTGTCTTTTCCCACCGCACTGATGGACAAAAAGCAGATCTGCGGCAACCATTGCGTGTTCTGCTTTATCGACCAGAACCCAAAGGGGATGCGGAAATCCATTTACCTGAAGGATGACGATGCCCGCCTTTCCTTTCTGCACGGCAGTTATATTACGCTGACTAACCTCACCGATGCGGATGTGGACCGTATCATCAAAATGCACCTGACAGTGAATGTTTCGGTGCATACCACCGACCCGGAACTGCGCTGCCGTATGCTTGGCAACCCCAAGGCGGGCGATGCGCTGCGGCATCTGTACCGTATGGCGGAGCATGGCGTGATGATGGATTGCCAGATCGTGCTGTGCCCCGGCTGGAATGACGGAGATGCTCTGCACCGCACCCTGGCGGATCTGTTCCGGTTGGTGCCTGCGGTCACCAGTATCGCTGTGGTGCCTCTGGGTATGACAAAGCATCGTACCCACCTTTGCAGGCTGGAGCCCTTTACCAAGGAAACGGCACGGGCTGCCGTGGAACAGATCGAGGCGGTACAGCGTTGGAGCCTCAGTGAGCATGGCAATCGGATCGTATATGCCGCAGATGAGTTGTATCTGCTGGCGGAGCTGCCTTTGCCCCAAGCTGATGCCTACGAGGGATATCCCCAGTACGAAAACGGCGTGGGTATGCTGCGCTGTCTGATGGATGAGTTTTATGATGCTCTGGCGGATGCGGAGTATGATGGAGCGGAAAAGCATCTGACCATTGCAACAGGTACTGCTGCTGCGCCCTTTTTTGAACAGATGATGAACGATCTGCACGAGAAATTTCCTATGGTCAATGTCAATGTGATCGCAGTACGCAACGATTTCTACGGAGAATCGGTGACGGTGGCGGGTCTGCTGACCGGGCAGGATCTGCTGGCACGGCTGAGGGGCAAAAATCTGGGCGAGGCGGTGCTGCTTTCCGAGACCTGCCTGCGCTATGACGATCTCTTTCTGGATGATATGTCCCGTGAGGAGCTGGAAGAAGCACTGGGCGTTCCTGTGATCAAAAATCAGGTGGATGGCTATGTGCTGCTGGAGACGATACTGGGCACAGAGGCTGGCAATTGTGGATAATGTACTGTTGGTGCTGTATGGTTTCTTGGTGATCGGTACGGTTCTTTTGTTTCGCCGGATGAAGAAACGGCAGCAGAAGAAAAACGGGCTATTTCGTTATGCGGCGGCGGTCATGCAGGGCATCTGGGTCGGATTTCTGTTTTGCGGCGGTGCTTTTGTGCTGTTTAATGCCATGATGACAGAAGCGGACTATTGTATCTTTACCGAAAGCCGCAAAGAAACAATCGCTGAGAGAACCGGTATTGCCGAGGATGAAGGCGTGCAGTTCACCCGGTTTCGGCATACATTCGGCGGACCGGATGGTTCGCTTATACGGTTGGAGCTGGAATGCGATACGGACGGCATGACTTTTTTGGAAGATTGCTGTGACGGCACCTTGTCGGTATATACAGTGGATGGTGTTGTCTATGATGTGGACGATCAGAACGGTAATGATGTGATGCGTGGGACAGTGCAGCAATGCACCAATGATCCGGAATGCGTGGGGTTTTATCAGTATTATCTCGGGAATAGAGGATACAATGTATGGTTTTACGCTGAAGAGGATCACTACAGAGTGTGGATTCTGAGCTGAGACGATAGATGCAGCCTGTGTTGTGTCGGCTGCAAGAAGAAAGGAGACAGATATCCTATGGATTTACCGATTGTAGCGGTGGTTGGCCGCCCCAATGTGGGAAAATCGACATTGTTTAATAAACTGGTGGGTCAGCGGCTCTCCATTGTGGAGGACACCCCCGGCGTGACCCGTGACCGTATCTACGCCCGCTGTGAGTGGTGCAGCCGCAATTTTATGCTGGTGGATACAGGAGGTATCGAACCCAAGACCAATGATACTCTGCTGGCGCAGATGAGACGGCAGGCAGAGCTTGCCATTGACAGCGCAGAGGTCATCATTCTGGTCACCGATATCCGTGCCGGTGTAACAGCCAATGATATTGCTGTGGCCGAAATGCTCCAGAAATCGGGCAAGCCCATTATTCTGTGTGTCAATAAGTGCGACAGCATCGGTGAGCCGCCCATGGAGTTTTATGAGTTCTACAATCTGGGTCTGGGAGATCCCTTTGCTGTTTCCTCTCTTCACGGCAACGGTACGGGTGATCTGCTGGATGCTGTGCTGGCGGCTCTGCCTTCCGCACCTGAGGAGGGCGAGGCGGATGAACGCATCAGTGTGGCGGTAATCGGCAAGCCCAATGTGGGCAAATCCAGCTTGATCAACTATATTGCAGGTGAGGAACGCAGCATCGTTGCGGATATGGCAGGCACTACCCGTGATGCCATTGATCTGCCTGTGGACCGTGAGGAAGGCAAGTTCCTGTTTATTGATACGGCAGGCATCCGCAAAAAGGCAAAGGTTACCGATGCGGTGGAGCATTACAGCGTGCTGCGTGCCTATATGGCGGTGGACCGTGCCGATGTGTGTATCATCCTCATTGATGCCACCACAGGCTACACCGAGCAGGACAGCAAGGTGGCAGGCTATGCCCATCAGCAGGGCAAGGGCTGTATTGTTGTGGTCAATAAGTGGGATCTGGTGGAAAAAGACGGTCACACCATGCAGGAATTCACCAAAAAGCTGGAGCATGATTTCAGCTTTATGAGCTATGCACCATTCCTGTTCATCAGTGCCAAAACCGGCCAGCGGGTCAATCGGCTGTTTGAGATGATCCGTACCGTAGCGGCAAATCATGCCATGCGAATTACAACGGGCAAGCTCAATGATGTGCTGGCATATGCTACTGCCCGTGTGCAGCCTCCCACCGATAAGGGCAAGCGTCTGAAGATCTATTACCTGACACAGGCAAGTACGCAGCCGCCTACGTTCGTGTTCTTTGTAAACCGTGCGGATCTGTTCCATTTCTCCTATCAGAGGTATCTGGAAAACCAGCTCCGTGAGACCTTTGGCATGATGGGTACGCCTGTCCGGTTTATTATCCGTGAGCGTGGCAATGATAACGGTACCAAATCCTAAATGCAAGGAGCAAAACTATGACAGCTTTGTTATATGTGGCAGCGGCATTGCTGGCGGCTGCCTGCGGCTATCTCATTGGCAGCGTGAACGGTGCCATTATTACCGTGCGCCTGCTGAAGGGCAAGGATGTTCGTGATTATGGCAGCAAAAATGCCGGCCTGACCAATACCATACGTTGCTTTGGAAAGGGCTGCGGCGTGCTGACACTGATCATTGATATCGGCAAAGGTGCGGCTGCCATTGCAGCAGCGATTTTGTTGAGCAAGTGGCTGGGCTGGGCTCCTTTGGCGGACGGCACCGGCAACGATTACCGCTGGCTGGGCTTTATTGCGGCCGCATTTGCCATTCTGGGGCATATGAAGCCCATTTACTACCGCTTCCGCGGCGGAAAAGGCGTGCTGGTGGGTGTCAGCGTATTTCTGGTGCTGAACCCTTTGACGTTTGTGATCCTGATGGCGATTTTCGGGCTGCTGCTGTGGCGGAGCAAGTATGTTTCCCTTTCTTCCATTGTGGCAACAGCCTGTGTCATTCCCACTACCTTTTTGCTGGAGATTTTCCTGCGGGGCACTACCATGGGTATGGCTTTGCTGTATACCGGCATTGTTGCGGTAATGGCTGCCATGATCATTGGCTGCCACCATGAGAACATTCAACGCCTTCGTGCCGGCACCGAACGCAGAATCGGTGATCCCAAGCCGAAGGAAGTCACCGAATCCAAAGAATAAAGGGGTGTTTTGTATGGCAAATATCACGATTTTAGGCGGCGGCTTTGGCAGTGCGCTGGCGGTACTGCTCCATGGTATGGAGCACCATGTGACCCTTTGGAGCGCATTGCCTGATGAGATCGAGGCAATCCGTCGGGATGGCGAGCAGAAAGCAAAGCTCCCCGGCGTGAAGATCCCAAAGGAAATTGAACTGACCACCGATATTTCCGCAGTCAGCGGTGCCGATATGGTGCTGTTTGTCATTCCCTCCGCCTTTGTGCGGCAGACGGTACGTCTGGCATCGCCCCATATCCGCAAGGGCACCATTGTGTGCAATGCCGGAAAGGGCATTGAAGAAGGCACCTTGCAGCTTATGAGTACCGTGTTCAAGGAGGAGATCCCTCAGGCAAGGCTGGTGATCCTGACAGGCCCCTGCCACGCCGAGGAGGTGGCAAGAGGGATCCCCACCACCATTGTTGCCGCATCGGAGGATGCGGAGGCTGCCATGCAGGTGCAGGAGTGGGTCAGCTCGCCCATATTCCGTGTGTACCTCAATGAGGATGTGACCGGCTGTGAGCTGGGCGGTGCCCTGAAAAATGTCATTGCCCTCAGTGCAGGCATCAGCGACGGACTGGGGTACGGCGATAACACGAAGGCCGCCTTGATGACCAGAGGACTCCACGAAATTGCCAGACTGGGCGTGGCCATGGGCGCAAAGGTGGAAACCTTTGCGGGGCTTACGGGTCTGGGCGATCTCATCGTGACCTGTACAAGCATGCACAGCCGCAATCGGCGGGCGGGCATTCTCATCGGGCAGGGGGTTTCTCCCGAAGATGCCGTAAAGCAGGTGGGTACTGTGGAAGGCTATTATTGCTGCCACACAGCTTATCATCTGGCAAAGAAATGCGGCGTGGAAATGCCCATTACCGAGCTGTTGTATGCGGTTTTGTATCAAAATGCCGATGTGACTACGGCTCTGGCCCGATTGATGGGCAGACCCAAACGGCATGAACGGGAAAAACTCGGGTAAATCGCCGAAAAAACCATTTGTGCAGTTTTCATAAAAATTGAGGGTGCCTTTTGCCGTGCGCCCTCAATTTTCATTTGCGGACAAAAAAATTCACCCAAAAAATGAAATGAACTCCGAGGATGAGAGAGTATATGAGCGTGAAAACAAGAAAAACGGAGCAATATGGGGGTATTTTTAATTTTCGGCAATTTGACCGTTGACTTTTCTGCGGGATAGGTGTATAATAAATCTTGCACTGTCGGAGCAGCGTACCCGTCGCCGGCTCCGACCCATAAAATATCTGATGGAGGAAGTTACTATGTCAACAACCATGCCTAAGGTTGCCGAGATCAACCGGAAATGGTATATCCTTGACGCAGCAGGTCAGCCTCTTGGCCGCGTTGCTGCAAAGGCTGCTACGATCCTTCGTGGTAAGCACAAGCCCGATTTCACTCCCAATGTGGATTGCGGCGATCACGTTATCATCATCAACTGCGCTGAGGCAGTTCTGACCGGTAAGAAGCTGGATCAGAAGTTCGAGATCTGGCACACCGGCTGGATCGGCCACCTGAAGAAGGTTTCCTACCGCGAACTGATGGCAAAGCGTCCCGAGCACGCAATGTTCATTGCTGTTAAGGGTATGCTGAAGGACAATGCCATCGGCAGAGCATCTATGAAGCGTCTCCGCGTTTACGCAGGAGCAGACCACAAGAATCAGGCCCAGAAGCCTGAAATGTACGAGCTGTAAGGAGGGCGTCTGCAATGAGCGAAATCACTGTATCTTATCAGTCTAAGCTGAAGTCTTACTACGGCACCGGCAGAAGAAAGCACTCCGTTGCAAGAGTTCGTCTGTACCCCGGTAACGGCAATGTAACCATTAACGGCAGAACCATCGACAACTACTTTGGTCTGGAGACCCTGAAGCTGATCGTTCGTCAGCCTCTGGCTCTCACCGGCACTGCAGAGCAGTTCGATATCGTCTGCACTGTTGCAGGCGGCGGTGTGACCGGTCAGGCAGGTGCTATCCGTCACGGTGTTGCACGTGCACTGCTCCAGTTTGATGCTGAGCTGCGTCCTGCTCTGAAGAAGGCAGGCTTCCTGACTCGTGACCCCAGAATGAAGGAGAGAAAGAAGTACGGCCTGAAGGCTGCACGTCGCGCTCCTCAGTTCTCCAAGAGATAATTTGTTCTTGCAAAAAACCACGCAGATGCTTCTGCGTGGTTTTTTTGTTGCGGATGAGTATGAACAAATTGTAAATTCCGGAGTTTCCTCTTGACAGTTGAGTGTTCGATCAACTATAATAGATACAGTTGAACAATAACTCAACCGAAAGGAGAACCGATCATGAGCCGGAATGAATTTATCTGTGACTGCAATTGCATTCATGAGGAGCAGGTGGAAAAGACCCTTGCCCGTATGCCCGATGCCGAAACACTGGATCGGCTGGCAGCTTTCTACAAGATGATCGGGGACAGTACCCGCTGCAAGATCCTGTTTGCCCTGCTGGAACAGCCCATGTGCGTGTGCGATCTGGCCAATGTGCTTTCCATGACCAAGTCGGCGGTGTCCCATCAGCTCAGCAAAATGCGGGGGTGTAGCATGATCACCTGCGAAAAACGCGGCAAAGAAGTTTACTATCGGCTGGATGACCATCATGTTTCCACGATTTTTGAGCTGAGCCTGACGCATATCTGCCACCGAAAGGAGGAAGAAGCATGAAAACGGAAAAGAATATCCTCATTGCGTTTTTGCTGAATTTGTTTTTCTCGCTACTGGAGCTGGTGGGCGGTGTGTTCACCAACAGTGTTGCCATTCTTTCCGATGCGGTCCATGATTTCGGTGATGCCCTCAGTATCGGCGTCTCATGGATTCTGGAGCGAAAAAGCAAGCAGCAGCCTGATGATCGGTTTACCTACGGCTACGGCAGATATTCGGTGATCGGCAGCGTGATTACCACGCTGGTGCTGGTATTCGGCTCCGGTATGGTGATGATCCATGCGGTAGAGCGATTGTTTAAGCCCCATGCGGTACACAGCGGCGGTATGCTTGTGCTGGCGGTGATCGGCCTTGCGGTAAATTTAGTGGCTGCCTTTGTTACAAGAGAGGGCGATTCTCTGAACCGTAAAGCTGTGAATCTGCATATGCTGGAGGATGTGCTGGGCTGGGCGGTGGTGCTGGTGGGTGCCGTTATCATGCACTTTACGGGCTGGAGCATTATTGATCCGCTGCTTTCTGCGACTCTGGCGGTGTATATCCTGATTCATGCTGTGGGACATCTGAAGGAATCCCTGAACTTGTTTCTGGAGGGCGCACCCGAGGGCGTATCTGCTGCGGAGGTGCGGCAGGCTGCACTGGCTGTGGAAGGCGTTGAGGACGTGCATCATGTGCATTTGTGGAGCATGGACGGCTACCGCCATTTTGCAACCATGCATCTGGTTGCCCAAGGTGATGCGGCGATCATCAAGCATGAGGTGAGAGAAGCCTTGGAGGCTTTGCATATCAGCCATGTTACGTTGGAACTGGAGCATCCCGCAGAGGATTGCCATGCGGCAAGCTGTAATGGCGGAAAGAGAGATAAAGCCTGTCACGGGCATTATCACCACCATCATTGAGCAGAAAAACGACTGCTGTCAAAAAACAGAGCATTTGGCAGAAAACGGGAGAAAACTACGGAAAATACGCAAAAAGCCATTTCCACTTCGTTTTCTTGCGGTTTGCGAAGTTTGTCGGATTATGGTATGATAAAAGCACAGACGCTTTCATATAACATTTGGAGGTATTACATTATGAATTGTCCTCATTGCGGCGCACCGCAGGAGGGGAATCTGCACTTCTGCACACATTGCGGGCAAACCCTGATGCAGAACGGCGTTCCCATGCAGCCTGCACATACCATGCCCGTACCGCCGATATATCCTGCACTGCAGGTGCCGGAAGACCACAAGCCCATTTCCCCTTGGGGATATCTGGGCTACACGCTGCTGTACTGTATTCCCGTGCTGGGGTGGATCTTCCTGCTGATCTTTTCTTTCGGCGGCAGCAAGAACATCAATGTGCGGAATTATGCCCGTTCCTATGGCATTCTGTACCTGATCTCCGTTATCCTTGCTGTTGTGATTCTGGTGCTGATGTTCGCTTTGTTCGGCAGTCTGCTGGCAGCCTTGGAAGGCATGCCTGCTTAAAGGAGGGAATACGATGAATTGTCCGAATTGCGGCAGCTATATGCATGAAGGCACCACCTATTGCTCTCATTGCGGTGTGCAGACCATACCCACGCAGGTGCCTGTTGAGTATAAGCCCATTACCCCTTGGGGCTATGTGGGTTACTATATCCTGTACCAGATCCCTCTGATCGGCTTTATCATTATGCTGATCAATGCTTTTGGCAGCAATACCAATGTGCATCTGAAGAACCTTTCCCGCTGCTATCTGATTTTGTACATCATTGCCGTTGTGATCTATGTGATCTATTTTGCGCTGATCATTATCGGCATATCGGCTTCGCCCGAATTTGCTTATTCTGCCTGTATATCCGTTTGAAGTCAGCAAGGATGTCTCTGTGTGGGGCATCCTTGCTTTTTTGACAGCATAGCATGATCGTAGATGCCACTTTTTGAGAATCAGACTGCGGTTTTTTGTCGGATTTGCAGAAAACACAAGGGCGGGACTTCCGCCTGCGTGAAAAATACTTGCATTCTGCAATGAAATCTGCTATAATATTACGTTGAGAATCCCTCGATGAGGGGGTGAAGAACAGATCGCAAAAAAAGGAGAGTTCTTATGGAAACCTGCGATGTGAAGCGTACTGCTGCGCCGGATGAATATTTCGGCTGTAATGTATTCAATGAGAGCGTTATGCGGAGCTATCTGCCCCGCAAGGTGTTTGAGGCGGTTCTGCGTACCAAGCGTATGGGTACTGCGCTGCCCAAGGATACCGCCGATGTAGTGGCCAGTGCCATGAAGGACTGGGCTGTCAGCAAGGGTTGTACCCACTATACCCACTGGTTCCAGCCTATGACCGGCATTACCGCCGAGAAGCATGATGCCTTTTTATCTCCTTCCGGAGATGGCGTGATCCTGGAGTTTTCCGGTAAGGAGCTGATCAAGGGCGAGCCGGATGCTTCCTCCTTCCCTTCGGGCGGTCTGCGTGCCACCTTTGAGGCCAGAGGCTATACTGCATGGGATCCCACCTCGGATGCCTTTATCAAGGATCGTACCCTGTGCATTCCCACTGCTTTCTGTTCCTATACCGGCGAGGTGCTGGATAAAAAAACCCCCCTGCTCCGTTCCATGGAGGTCGTCAGTCGTCAGACTGTCCGTATGCTGCGTTTGTTCGGCAATACCAATGTGCAGCGTGTAGTGACCACCGTCGGCCCTGAGCAGGAGTATTTCCTCATTGACAAAGCCGCCTACGACAGTCGTGAGGATCTGATTCTGACCGGCCGTACTTTGTTCGGCGCAAAGCCTCCCCGCGGTGAGGAAATGGATGACCACTATTTCGGCAACCTGACCCAGCGTGTTTCCGATTTTATGCGTGAGCTGGATGAGGAGCTGTGGAAGCTGGGCATCTACGCCAAAACCGAGCATAACGAGGTCGCACCGGCCCAGCATGAGCTGGCACCTGTGTACACCACTGCCAATATCGCTGCCGACCACAATCAGCTTACCATGGAGCTGATGAAAAAAACTGCCCTCAAGCACGGTCTGGTCTGCCTGCTGCATGAAAAGCCCTTTGCAGGTGTCAGCGGATCGGGCAAGCATAACAACTGGTCCCTGACTACCGATGATGGACAGAATCTGCTGGACCCCGGCGATACCCCCCAGGATAACCTGCAGTTTTTGCTGGTGCTGTGTGCCTTCCTGAAAGGCATCAAGGAGTATGCACCGCTGCTGCGTCTGGCTTCTGCCTCGGCAGGCAATGATAACCGCCTGGGCGGTAACGAAGCGCCGCCTACCGTGATCTCCGTATTCATCGGTGATGATCTGCAGCGTGTGCTGGATGCCATCGAGCAGGGTAAGCCTCTGGATGGCTGCGGTAAGGAAAAGTTCAATCTGGGTGTGGATGCCATGCCTCAGTTCCGCAAGGACAGCACCGACCGTAACCGTACCTCTCCCATTGCCTTTACGGGCAACAAGTTCGAGTTCCGTATGCTGGGTGCTGCGGATTCCATCTCCTGCTGCAATTTTATTCTCAACACCATTTTTGCATGGGAAATGGATCAGTTTGCCACCGAGCTGGAGCAGGCAGAGGACTTTGAAACTGCCCTGAAGGAGCTGCTGGTACGCAATATCCGTGAAAATAAGGACATCATCTTTAATGGCAACGGCTACGGCGATGCATGGTTTGATGAGTGCAAACGCCGCAATCTGCCCAATTATCCCTCTACCGTGGAGGCCCTGGAGCAGTACACCCGTGATGAGTTCGTGGCGATCTTTGAGAAATACGGCGTGCTGAACCGTGCAGAGATCACCTCCCGTCGGGATATTTTGCTGGAAAATTACAGCAAGACCGTACATATCGAGGCCAAAACCATGCTGGATATGGCAAGAAAGCTGATTTTGCCCACCGCCATCTCCTATGCAAAGGAGATCTGCGATGCCATTACCGCAAAGCGGATTGTGAATCTGGATGCCAGAGTGGAGGAGGCGATTGCCGCCGAAGTCAACGATCTGACAGCCTGCCTGTATGATGCGGTCAATGAGCTGGCTGCCAAGATCAATGATATCGCTCGCTGTGAGGGTGCGCTGGAAACCGCATCCTACATCCGCAAGAACATTGTACCTGCCATGGAGCGTCTGCGTACTCCCGCCGATGCGCTGGAGCTGCTGGTGCCTGCGGACAAGTGGCCCTTCCCGTCCTATTCCGATATTCTCTATAACATCTGATGACCCTTTTTTCCGGAAAGTGAGCTGATTCCCTTGCGCGAGGATGCTGTCCTGTGCCTTCTGCCGGAGCTGCTGCTGCCTTGGTATGCGGCAAATGCCCGTGATCTTCCGTGGCGGAAAGACCGTGAGCCGTACCATGTATGGCTTTCGGAGATCATGCTGCAGCAAACCCGAGTGGAGGCTGTAAAGCCCTACTACCTTCGCTTTTTGGCGCAGCTACCGCAGGTTGGTGATCTTGCCCGCTGCGAGGATGATGCACTGATGAAGCTGTGGGAGGGGCTGGGCTATTATAGCCGTGCAAGAAATCTGAAAAAAGCCGCACAGGTCATTGCCGAACAGTACCATGGCGTGTTCCCCGCAGATCATAAAAAGCTGCTGGCATTGCCGGGCGTAGGTGATTATACCGCAGGTGCGGTGGCATCCATTTGCTTTGAGCTGCCTGAGCCTGCCGTGGACGGCAATGTGCTGCGGGTCATCAGCCGATTGTGCGCCGATGGCCGTTGTGTGGATGATGCAGCCGTGAAAAAAGAGATCCGTGGGCTGCTGCTGCCTGTGTATGAGGCTTGCAGCCATCGCGGAACACTGACACAGGCCTTGATGGAGCTTGGCGCAACGATCTGTATTCCCAATGGCAAGCCCCTGTGCCATGTCTGCCCTTGCAAAGCTGTCTGCCGTGCAAGGCAGGAGGGGAGCACTGAGCAATATCCTGTGCGGAAGCAGAAAAAACCTCGTAAGATCGAGAAATACACCGTGTATGTACTGCGCTGCGGTGATGAGATTGCCTTGCAAAAACGCCCTGCAAAGGGCTTACTGGCAGGGCTTTGGGAGCTGCCGCATACCGATGGGCATTGTTCCATGCAGCAGGCTCTGCGTATGGCCGAAAGCTGGGGCTGTCATCCCACGGAAGCGGTATCGGTCACCGGCTGTACCCATATCTTTACCCATATAGAATGGCATATGCAGAGCATATATCTGCTGTGCAGCCGCCGCTGCGAAGGATTTACTTGGGTCAGCCTGCAATCGCTGGCGGAAGAAACGCCGCTGCCAACGGCTTTCCGTGTGGCGTTGCCCGATTTTGAACAAATATGACAATCAAGCCGTTGTACGCAGAAAGGTACAGCGGCTTGCTGTGTTTTGCTGTACGTTTTTTCTGTCGGAATGCTTGACAGATGCGGAAAATATGGTATAATAAAAAGGATAGGTTGATTTTTTCCGAAAAGAAGGAATTTGTGTATGAAATCATTGTTTTGGTACGGAAAACGCGTTGTTGCCGCTGCTTTGGCAGCTCTGATGACGGCTCCGGTTTTATGCGGCTGCGAGGAAGGCAGCAAAGCCCCCGAAACTCCGGAGGAGTTTCACGATGCCATGGTGGATCGTTCTGTTGTCAGCGTAGGCAATACAGAACGCATCGGCAAGGTGTTTGACCGTGCTGCCAAGGGCGAGGATATCATCATTGCTTACATCGGCGGCTCTATTACCGAGGGCTATTCGGTGGGTTCCCAGTCGCCGCTGTGTTATGCTTCTCTGTCGGCACAGCAGTTTCAGGCGGATTATATGCAGGGCGGTACCGTAACCTGCCAGAACAACGGACTTTCGGGTACGCCTTCCGTTCTGGGCAACCTGCGTGCGCCCAAAGAGATGCTGGCGACTTCTCCCGATGTGATCTTCATTGAATTTGCAGTCAATGACGGCGGAGAATACCAGTACCAGACCGCCTACGAGAGTCTGGTGAAAACCTGCGTGGAGCAGGAAAACCAGCCTGCCGTGATTTTGCTGTTTACCTACATGGAAACAGGCCATACCTGTCAGGAAAATCAGCAGGCAATCGGTGAGCATTATGATCTTGGCATGATCAGTGTGCGGGATGCCATCTTGCCCGAAATGAATGAGGGCAGAATGATCTGGGATGATTATGCCGATGATGACGTGCATCCCAATCAGGCAGGGCATGCTCTGGTGGCGGAGTTCATTGACCGTTACTTTGAAAAAGCTGCCGCTGTGAAAAAATCCGAAGCCTACACCGTGCCTGCGGAGACCCTGCACCCCGATGTACATCTGGGGGCTGCTTTGTGGGATGCCACCAATCTGCGGTTCCGTGAGGGCGCATGGGATATGCGAAGCTCCAACAGCCATTTTAATGCAGGCTTTACCTATGTTCCCGGCAGAGATAACGAATCCTTGTGGTTTGAAGTGACTGCCAAGGATCTGTTTGTGGTGTATAAAAAGGCTGCATCCAACAATTACGGCATGATCGGCGTGTATGTGAATGGTTCTCTGGAGGCCATTGTGAACGGCTACGGTGCCAACGCATGGGGCGGCCCTGCGGTGGATCTGGTTTACGAGGGTGAAAGCGAACAGAAGCTGGAAGTGGAGATCCGTATGCTGGATGACCATGTGGATAAAGCCTTTGAAGTGTTTGCCATCGGTACCTCTGCCCAATGAACGGACAGCAGCAACGAAAAAAGCCGCACATCAGCTATCGGGTAGCGTTAGGTGGCATTGTGGCGGCTTTATGCCTGATGACTATGCTGATGGCGGGTGTGTTCCCTATATTATACATTGCCGCACCTATGGTCGCCGGTGTGCTGCTGGTGATTCTGGTGGAGGAAGTAAGCACAGGCTGGGCTTTGCTCACCTATGCCGCTACCGCTGTGCTTTCCGTATTTGTGGTGCCCGATAAGGAAGCGACGCTGATGTTTGTGCTGTTTTTCGGGTACTATCCGCTGCTTCGCCCGAAGATCAAACGGTTTTCGTCCAAGGCACTGCGTCTGTTTCTAAAAATTGCCTTGTATCAGGCATTCCTGATGGCGGATTATCTGCTGACCGTGTATGTGCTGGGTATGCCCACCTTTGATGAGTTTGCGCCTTGGGTGCTGCCCCTTCTGGATCTTGCGGCAACAGCGGTGTTTTTGATGTATGACAGCCTGCTGGACGGTATGACGGCATTTTATCGGCAGGTGGTGCGGAAACGGCTGAGAAGGTGAAAGAGGGGAGCATTATGGGCTTTTCCGTGCGGTTTCGGAAGAAAACAGCAGGTCTCAATGCTGAGGAATTGCAGCAGTATCGAAGCTGGAAGCGGCTGATGCTTGGGGTTTGTCTTGGCAGCTCGGTTGTGCTGAGGATAATAGGGTTTGTGTTTTCTGTCATAGAGCTTACCATCCTCGGCTGTATTCTCACCCTGATTGTTTTTCCTGTTATCATTGCTGCGCTGCTGACGCTTCGTTGTCCGGAGGTCTGGTATCGGGTGTGGTACAGCAAGCATCGCGGCAAGCGTTTTTCATGTTTTATGGAACTGATACAGCTCATCCTATGCTTCGAGGCACTCTGGTTGCTGATCGCATATGGATGGATCTGTTTTCTGGCATACTGAATGATTGTAAATTATTTTTGATAAGGAGATAAAACTATGGATACCATGCAAGGATTGAAGCGTACCCACTATTGCGGTGAGGTGCTGGAAGCAGGCAAAATCGTTACAGTAGGCGGCTTCTGCGATACCGTGAGAAACAAGGGCGGTATCATTTTCATTGTGCTGCGTGACCGCACAGGCGTTGTGCAGCTTACCTTTGACGATACCACCGACAAGGAGATCTTTGAGAAGGCTGCGTCCTGCCACAGCGAATATGTAGTCATGGCACAGGGCGAGGTGCGCGAGCGTGAAAGCAAGAATGACAAGATCCCCACAGGCCATGTGGAGATCTATGTCACCGATTTCCGTATTCTTGCCAAGGCACAGACCCCTCCCTTTGAGATCACCCCCGAGACCAAGGTCAACGAGGAGCTGCGCCTGAAGTACCGTTATCTGGATCTGCGCCGTGCTCCCTTGCAGCAGAATCTGATTCTGCGTCACAAGATCGCACAGTGCGCCCGTGAGTATTTCTACAAAAACGGCTTTTTAGAGATTGAAACCCCTATGATGATGAAGTCCACACCCGAAGGTGCAAGAGATTATCTGGTGCCTTCCCGTGTGCATCACGGCGAGTTTTATGCGCTGCCCCAGTCTCCCCAGATCTACAAGCAGCTTCTGATGGTGGCGGGCTATGACCGCTATATTCAGCTTGCCCGCTGTTTCCGTGATGAGGATCTGCGTGCAGACCGTCAGCCCGAATTTACCCAGATCGACCTGGAAATGTCCTTTGTGGATGTGGATGATATTCTGGATCTCACCGAGGGCTTCCTCATTGAGCTGTTTGAGAAGGTCATGGGCAGAGAGCTGAAAACACCGCTGCCCCGTCTGACCTACACCGAGGCAATGAATCGTTTCGGCTCCGATAAGCCCGATCTGCGTTTCGGCATGGAACTGCAGGATCTCTCCGATATTGTAAAGGACTGCGCTTTCCCCGTATTTGCCAATGCGCTGGCTGAGGGTGGTACGGTTCGCTGCGTTGTGGCGAAAAATGCCGCCCAGAAGCTCACCAGAAAAGAGATCGACAAGCTGACCGAGATGGTCAGAGGCATTGGCGCAAAGGGGCTTGCCTATGTGCGCTGGGTGGATGAAGCGCCCGCCTGCTCCTTCGGCAAATTCCTGCAGGAGGGTGAGCTGGACGGCATCCTCAAGGCTGTGTCTGCCGAGCAGGGCGACGTGGTGCTGATCGTTGCCGATAAGACCTCTGTAACGCTGCCGGTGCTGGGCGCATTGAGAAATCACTTGGCAAAGCAGCTTGAGCTGATCCCCGCCGGGGAGTTCAATTTCCTGTGGATCACACAGTTCCCCTTCTTCGAGAAGGACGAGGAAACCGGCGAGTGGCTTGCGATGCATCACCCCTTTACCATGCCCATGGATGAGTGCCTGCCTTATCTGGACAGCGCACCCGAGAAGGTCTTTGCCAAGGCATATGATCTGGTGCTCAACGGCACCGAGCTTTGCTCCGGTTCTATCCGTATTACCGATTACGAGCTGCAGCAGAAGATGTTTGAGGCTCTGGGACTGACACCGGAAGAGATCGAAGCCAAATTCGGATTTTTGGTGCAGGCATACCGCTACGGCGCACCGCCTCACGGTGGTCTGGGTATCGGTCTTGACAGACTTGCCATGGTGCTTGCGGAGGCTGATAGCCTGCGTGATGTGGTGGCATTCCCCAAGGTGCAGAATGCCCGTGAGCTGATGAGCGGCTGTCCTTCTCCTGTGGAGCAGGAAAATCTGGATGTGCTTGGCATTGCCTGCACGGAAAAGGAATAAAATCAAAAATAGAGGAGGGAAACCCCCATGACCACCACTGAATTGCTGGCAAAGGTGCGGCTGGATCTCACCGGAGATCTGCAGAAGGATATGCAGATCATTCAGGACTATGCCGCAAAGTACAAAAAGGAAGAAAACGGTGCGGAGCTGGCTGCTGCTCTGGCAGAATTTGCCTTTACCATGATGCCCGAGGATCTGCAGGCGCAGATGCGGGAAACCACCTTTGTGCGTGATATGCGCATGGATAAGGCTTTCCATATGGCAATGGAGATGATCCGTGAGAACCGTTTGGAGGAGGCGGAGCAGCTTCTGTTCGAGATTTCTGAGAAGATCCGCATCCACTTTGAGGAAACGGATAAGAAATGGTTCAGCTTCCGCAACCCCTTTGAGTACCATCTGTACCGTTTCTACTATCCTACCGTTACGGAATTTGACCGTGCGCCCTTTGATTTTGCTCATTATCTCTCCATGTACGGCTATGTGCTGCTGGAAAATCATAAGGTGCCGGAGGCTGCCGAGGCTGTGGAACGCGGTATCCGCTTTAATCCTGTCAGCGCAGATGCACGCTTTGAGCTGGCGGAGATCTACAAGTTCTCCGGTACGCCCGACAAACTGCTGGCTGTTATCAAGGATACGCTGCGGATCTGCACCAGTGCTTCCCGTATTGCCAGAACCCTCTGCAACATGGGCTACTACTGTGTGCTGCAGCAGGAGTTTTATGATGCTGCCGTGTTCTATTTCTGCTCTCTGCGGTTTGAATTCCATAAGCCTGTGGAGTTTGAACTGATGGACGTTGTGCGTCGTCTGGAATCCATGGGCAAGCGGTTTGATCCGCCCACCAACGGACAGGTGCTGGATACCTTTGAAAAATACGGTATGTCGCCGCCACCCAATGATGATTTGGTAAATCTGGCTGTCACACTGGGTCAGTCTGCCAATGAGCATCGGCAGCCCAGACTGGAAGGCCTGTTCTATCGTGTGGCATACGATCTGACCAATGATCCCCGTTTTAAGGAGATCCTTGATCGCATTGATGCCCAACTGAGCAGCGGTGCGACGGAATAAGCGGATATTTTAGTTCTTTGGGGTGCAGCCTTTGTACCCTACTGTGATTTGGAGGAAACATTACATATGATAGGGCAGATTCTCTTGCAGATCCTGCTGATTGCGCTGAATGCGGTGTTCGCCTGTGCGGAAATCGCAATCATATCCATCAATGATACCAAGCTGGAGCATATGGCTTCCGGCGGCGATAAACGTGCGGCTCGTCTGGTGAAGCTGACCTCCCAGCCCGCAAGATTTCTGGCCACCATTCAGGTAGCCATTACCCTTTCGGGCTTTCTGGGTTCTGCCTTTGCAGCGGATAATTTCTCAGTTTACCTGACCAAATGGCTGCTTTCTCTGGGCGTGCCGCTGGCAGAGGCGACCCTGGATACCATCTCCGTGCTGCTGATCACCATTTTGCTTTCATATCTAACATTGGTGTTCGGTGAGCTGGTGCCAAAACGGATCGGTATGAAAAATGCTGAAAAGCTGGGCCTTGCACTTTCTTCGCTGATCGCCTTTATTTCCACGGCCTTTAAGCCACTGGTTTCTCTGCTGACTGCTTCCACCAACGGTATTCTGCGGCTGGTGGGTATTGATCCCAATGCAGAATCCGAAACAGTCACCGAGGAAGAGATCCGCATGATGGTGGATGCCGGCAGCGAAAAGGGCGCCATTGATGATACCGAACGGGAACTGATCCAGAACGTATTTGCCTTTGATGATATCTGTGCAGAGGATATCTGCACCCACCGTACCGATGCGGTGTTTCTTTCCACCGAGGATACCATGGAGCAGTGGTATCGGCAGATCTATGATACCCGCCACAGCTTTTATCCCGTTTGCGGAGAAAGCAGTGATCGTATTGTGGGCGTGCTTTCCGCAGCAGATTATTTCCGTCTGGAAGACAGAGGGCGTGAGACTGTGATGGCAATTGTCCGCCCTGCCTATTTTGTGCCTGCTGCCATGACTGCCAATGTGCTGTTTACCGAGATGAAACGCAATCACGAGCGTTTTGCCGTGGTGCTGGATGAATACGGCGGTACCGCAGGTGTGATCACCCTGACAGACCTGATTGAGGAGCTGGTGGGTGATCTGGGGGATGACGAGGAACAGGACATCGAAACGGAAATGGTGCAGATCGACGCGGATACATGGAAAATCGGAGGCAGTATGCGCCTTGCGGAGATCAACGAGGCACTGGGTGTTTCTCTGGATGGTGATTATGATACCCTCAGCGGCTATCTGTTCGGTTCTCTGGGCAGCATTCCCAAGGACGGCAGCCACCTGAAGCTGCAGACAGACCGCATTGAAGCGGAGATCCTGAATGTACGCAATCATAAGGCAGAAACTGTCCTTGTGAAAATCCGTAAGGATGTGCCGGACCAGGACACAAACGAAGCATAACAAAGGACCGCAATCCTCGTTATGGGGGTTGCGGTTTTCTGATATCCGGTTTGGGTGAAAAATCACGGAGAGAAAAGGAAAAACCTGTGATTTGGAGGAGGAAATCGTCGAAAAATCAGCGAGGTTTTTTCCGGAGTTTTGGCGAAAACGGAGAAATGCTTTTAGCTTTTGCCAAAACCGCTCGTTTTTCCTTGCAACTTCAACAGGGGTGTGCTATAATATTTTAGATACCCATACTACAATGGTTTTATCATGCCTACTTGCGTGAAATGCCAAAATCAGGAATGTGAGGAATAGTTTATGCTGGAAGAAAAGAATATCAATCTGGTGTTGAAAGAGGGCAACTCCGATGAGAAGCCCTTGCTGACTTTGCGGGGGCTTGCTCGGCAGACCAAGCGGATTTTTGTACTTTGGCTGGTATGCGCTGTCGTACTGGGCCTGGTTTCCGGCTGTACTGCTCTGCTGCTGAACAAGAAGCAAATGAGAGTGCAGGCTGCCGTAGAGTTTACCTTCAGCGGCGTGGAAAACGGCAAGGATCCTGCAGGCAATGAGTTCGATGCTGCCAAGCAGTTGAAATCTCCTGTGGTGCTGAAGAACGCACTGGACACACTGGGCTATGATGCCAATACCCTGAGTGTGGATAATCTGCGTGATAATATTACTGTCAAGAGTATTATTCCCGAGGATGCCATTGATAAGCTGCTGGCTTATAAAAGCGTTTTTGATGCGGGCAACAGCAACGCACTGAATGCTGTGCAGGCTATGCTGAATGTATCCTATCACCCCACCCGCTACATCATCAGCTTTGATCCCGCAGAGGTAGGTGTCAGCGGTGAGGAAGGCACACAGGTGATGAATGCCGTTCTGGATGCATACAAGCAGTATTTCTATGAAACCTACGGCTACAACAAGGCTCTGGGTACTGCCGTGCTGGCAGTGGATTATCATGACTACGATTACGAGCGTGCCATTGAGGTTTTTGATAACTCTCTGGAATCCGCGCAGCGTTATGTGAATACCCTCGCCAATGAGGATTCTACCGGCTTCCGTTCCGTGAAAACCGGTTACTCTTTCACCGACCTTGCCAATGCACTGGGTACACTGCGCAGCGAGGATCTGGGCTGGATCTCCTCCTATGTGACCGTGAACAATGTCACCAAGGACAGAGATATGCTGCTGACCAACTATGAGTACCGCATTGAGAACCTGAAGCGTCAGAAGACTGCTGCGGAAACCAATCTGGCTTCCATTGAGGCTTCCATTGCGGCTTACCAGAAGGATACCGTACTTATCGTAGGCTCCGATAAGAACTCTTCCGATGTCACCTTCTCTCAGGCTTCCGATCAGTATGACAATATGATCAACCGCAAGCTGTCTACTCAGGCAGAGATCGCAGAATGCACGAAGGACATCGCTTACTACGAGGAGCGCGTGAACGAGCTGCAGATGGCCAGCAATTCCGCTACCAAGGCACAGATGAACTATCTGGATGAGCAGTTGGATAAGCTGTACAACAAGATCACTGCTCTGCTGGAGAACGTGGATGCTACCGCTGACGAATTCTATGAGAACGTGGCCTTTGCAAACGCATATTCCGTAACCGTACCTGCATCGGTTTCCGATTCCGGCAGCCTGACGGATGTGATCGTTCTGGTTTTGGTGCTGGAAGTTCTTTTGTTTGTGGTGTTTGCTATGATCATTGTCTGCCGTGCATTTGTGCAGCAGTACCGTGTGAATAACCCGATTGCCGTTGCTGAAGCAGCCGAGGAAGCTGTCCCTGCCGATGAGGAGAAAGAGCAGAAATCCGCTAAGGAAAAGAACGGCAAAAAGAACGCCTGAACAAGGCAAATTCAATAAAGAAGGAATGAGTGGGAAACATGGCAAAACCTTTTGAAAAACGTATCTGGCTGGCAACTCCTACCATGCACGGCGATGAGATCCGCTATGTGCAGGAGGCCTATGATACCAACTGGATGTCTACTGTGGGCGAAAACATCAACCAGGTGGAAAAACAGGTTGCGGAATATGCCGGTTGCAAGTATGCAGTGGCACTTTCCTGCGGTACCGCATCGCTGCATCTGGCAATTAAGCTGGCAGGCGAGCGGCTTTACGGTATGCCCAAGCCCTTTGAGGGCACATTGCAGGGGCATCGGGTGTTCTGCTCCGATATGACCTTTGATGCCACAGTTAACCCTGTTGCGTACGAAAATGGTGAGGCGATCTTCATTGATACGGAACGGGATACCTGGAATATGGATCCTGTGGCGCTGGAAAAAGCCTTTGCCCTGTACCCCGATGTAAAACTGGTGGTGCTGGTACATCTGTACGGCACACCCGCAAAGCTGGATGAGATCCGTGCCATCTGCGAGGCAAACGGTGCCCTGCTGGTGGAGGATGCTGCCGAATCCTTTGGCGCAACCTATCATGGCAAGCAGACCGGTACCTTCGGTTGCTGCAGTGCGATTAGCTTTAACGGCAACAAGATCATAACAGGCAGTGCCGGCGGTATGTTCCTGACCGACAGCAAAGAGGATGCGGAAAAGATCCGCAAATGGTCGACCCAGAGCCGTGAAGCCGCTGCATGGTATCAGCACGAGGAGATCGGCTACAATTACAGAATGTCCAATGTGATCGCAGGTGTGGTCAGAGGACAGATGCCCTATCTGGAGGAGCATATTGCCCGTAAAAAGGCGATCTACGAACGCTACAAGGAGGGCTTCAAGGAGCTTCCTGTGCAGATGAACCCCTATATTGAAGGTGAGATGGAGCCCAACTTCTGGCTCTCCTGCATGATCATTGATGCATCTGCCATGTGCCGTCAGGTGCGTGGCGAGCAGGATGCCCTCTATATCAGCGAGCCGGGCAAGACCTGCCCCACTGAGATCCTGGAGGTGCTGGCAAAGCATAACGCAGAGGGCAGACCCATCTGGAAGCCCATGCATATGCAGCCCATTTACCGCATGAATCCCTTTGTGACTGCACAGGGCAACGGCAGAGCCAAAACCAATGCCTACATTGCAGGCAGCATTGAGGACGTGGGCATGGATATTTTCAACCGTGGTCTGTGCCTGCCCAGCGATATCAATATGACTGCAGAAGAGCAGGATTGTATCATTGAAATTGTGAAGGGATGTTTTGCGTGAAAATGCTGTACAGCGTGGTAAAACGGTTTTTTGATATTTTTTTGTGTGCATTTGCATTGCTGGTGCTGAGTCCGTTCTTTCTCATTGCTGCGGTCGGCGTTAAGCTTTCCAGTCCCGGCCCCGTATTTTATCGTTCGGACAGAGTTGGTAAGAACGGCGTTCCATTCCACTTCTACAAATTCCGATCCATGCACGAAACCAACAATAATAAGCATATGTGCGTGGCAGATGCCGAGAGACTGTTTCCTTTCGGTAAATTTATCAGAAAAACAAAAATTGATGAGTTGCCGCAGCTTCTGAACGTAATCAAGGGCGATATGTCCATCGTTGGCCCTCGTCCCATGACAATGGCCAGCCAGATGTACACAGGCGAATATGAAAGGGTCAGAACGGTAAGACCCGGTCTGACCAGTGCGGCCAGTCTTTATGATTACGTGGTCGGTGATACATACACAGACAACGATGCATACAAAAGAGAGGTATATCCCGTAAAGCAAAAGCTGGAGCTTTACTATGTAGATCACATTTCCTTTGGCTATGATGTCAGTCTGGTATTCCGCACGATTTACCTGATTATTGCAGTGGCTTTTGGAAAAAAGGACTTCCGTGAGATGCCGGAGCTTTCCAAGATCAGAACAAAAGAGAGTAAACAGGAGGTAAGTGTACAATGAACTTCAACGGTGTTAAGGTGCTGCTGACAGACGGCGGTGCCAGACAGACGCTGACTATTCTGCATGGTCTGAAGGAGATCGGCTGCCATGTGACGGTGCTTTGCTCCACCAAGCTGGATGTTTGCTACAACTCCAAACTGCCTGATGCCAGAATTTTGGATTATGATGCTGCCGGTTCTCATGACGGTTTTGAAGCCTTTATCATGAAGGTGCTGAAAGAAAACAAATTTGATGTGCTGCTCCCGGTGGCAGAGATCACTACCAACAAGGTTACACTCCATGAGGATGAGATCAAGCAGTATGTGAAAATTGCTTGTGCACCCAGAGCCGCATATATCCAGGCCTTTAATAAGCAGAGAACTTTTGAAAAAGCTCTGGATCTGGGAATTCCCTGCCCTTATACCAGACGGGAAAGTCAGACCGTTGAGGAGTACCTCAGCAAGGCAAAGTTCCCTGTTATTATCAAGCCCAGACAGGGCCTTGGCTCCATCGGCTTCCATAAGTTTGAAACCAGAGAAGAGTTTGACAAGGCACTTGCAGAAAAGACCTTTAACCCCGATGAGTATGTCATCCAGGAGTTTGTAAAGTTTGAGAAGCGGATCGGCACCTACATTTTCATGGATCAGAATTGCAAAACCTGTGCTTCCATGGCGCAGGAGGTGCTCAGATGGTATCCGATTGATGCGGGTACCGCTGTGTTGACCCGTTCCATTGATGCTCCCGACCCCATCCGCCATTCCCGTGAGCTGCTGAAAGCTCTGGAGTGGCACGGTTTTGCCAATGTGGGCTTCATGATCGACAGTGAAACCGGTGAAGCTAAGCTGCTGGAGATCAATGGCAGAATCTCGGCCGGCGTAAAGCTTAGCTGGTTCTGTGGCATCAATATTGCAAAGCAGTTGATGGAAATGGCTTACGATCAGGAGGTAACGGTATATCCCGAAAATACCAAGTTCGGTCTGATGGCGCGACACAGCCATGCGGATATTTCCTGGTTCCTGAAGTCCAAGGACAGATTTTCCTGCAAGCCTTCCTGGTTCAGTTGGAAGAATACCACCGACCTTGTGTACTGGAAGCATGATATTAAGCCCTATTTTACCTATACCTTGCAGAAGATCTTCCGCTATAAGGAAGACATCAATAAGAGAAAGCATTGATGGGAGATAATAATGAAAGTTTTGGTATTTGCACCGCATAATGATGACGAGGTGCTTGGCGCAGGCGGCACCATCGCCAAGCATATTGCTAAGGGGGATGAGGTTTACGTTTGTGAAGTGACCGCTTCCCTGGTGGAAAGCAGAAAGCAGCTTATGCAGAATGAAGCACGGAAGGTGCATCGCTTTCTGGGTGTGAAAGAAACGATCTTCTTAGATTTCCCCGTTGTGGAGCTCCCCCATGTGGAAACCAGAAAGTTCAATAATGCGGTGACAGAGGTAACTGCACGCATTCAGCCGGAGATCGTGTACATTCCCTTCAGCGGTGATATGCACAGGGATCATGCCATGGTAGCGGAAGCCGCCATGGTAGCAGTCCGCCCCATTGCTGCGCCTTATGTCAAAACCGTGCTGGCATATGAAACACTTTCCGAAACCGGCTGGCATTATCCCACTGCGGATAAAGCTTTCATTCCTAACGTGTTCATTGATATTACCGAGCACATTGAGGATAAGGTTACAGCTATGGAGATGTATGAGGCACAACTGAAAGAGGACCCCCACCCCAGATCGGGAGAGGGTATTCGTGCTCTTGCAAAATTCCGTGGCGGCACGATCGGGGTCTCCTATGCGGAAGCCTTTATGTGTATCAGATACCGTGACTGAGCGGAGTTCTGAAAAAGCAATACAACAGCAGGGGGAATGAAAATGAATCATCCTTTTTTCAGTGTTATTATTCCCGTGTATAATGTTGCTCAGACGTTTTTTGAAGAGTGCATTAGCAGTATCTTGAACCAGACAATGGGCAGCTTTGAATTGATCCTTGTGGATGACGGAAGCCGTGCGGAGTGTGCAGCTCAATGCGATGCTTTTGCCGAAAAAGATGCGAGAATCAGGGTGATTCACCAGGAAAATCAGGGCGTTTCCGTCGCACGGAACAATGGTATTCTGGCTGCTTGTGCAGACTGGATCGTGTTTGTAGATGCTGACGACTGGCTGGAACTCGATTCCCTGGAACGGCTATACAGCCGGCTGGACAGCAAATACGATATCTTGATGTTTCGCTGCATTCGTGAAACCGAAACCATGAGCAAGGTGATGGATTACGGCATTGAAACTGACCGCCTGTATGATTTGACGCAGTTTGAAAGCAAGGAGTTTTTCTACCGTAAGGTCATGCGTGTGCCCAATGCCCAGAAGCAGAGAACTGAGCCCATGTATTACTCATGCGATAAGGTGTATAGGCGTGCCTTCCTGATGGAGAACGAGATCCGCTACCCTGTGGGTCTTGCCAAAAGCGAGGATAAGGTGTTTATTACCCGCTGTCTTGAAAAAATGCATTACTTTTATCATGTGGATGATGCTTTGTACCATTACAGAATGAATGATGCAAGCGTCTGCCACCGTTATTCCGCCAATATGGATGAACAGCGACTGATGTTGGCAAAGATGCTTGTGCCTATGGCGAATAACATGGATGCAGAATTGGGGGAGATGTCCGGCGATGCGTCCTATCACCATGTGTCCGATGACAATATGCGTTTTATTTTTGGTCTGCTGACTGACGTTCTGTACTTGAAATACTATCACAACGATAATCCCGACAAGAAAACTCGCCGCCGAGAGGCCTTGCGGTTTATGCATACATCTCCTTTTCGGGAGTCCATCAAGGAAGTACCATATCGTGGCATGTCGTCCAGATCCAAAATCAAAAAGTTTTTGCTCAGTCTGAATATGGTAACAACATTTTGTTTGCTCAGCCGAAAATACAGAAAAATGTAAACCAGAAACTGTAGGGGATACACTAATCCCCTAAAAAGCAAATAAAGGGGCAATGCAATGCTAGGATATGTACTCATTCTCTCTGTTGCGGTGTTCGGCAACATGATTATTGATACCATCAACTCATCAAAGCAGTATAAAAAGCTCTTTATGTGCGTGGTGTGGGGAATGCTGATCCTTTTTGCAGTCCTGAGAGGATACGAGGTCGGAATCGACTACGCGAACCGCGTGCGTTCCTTTTCTTATATCTTTCAGCTTCCCTTTTCAGAATTGATTGAATTTACCAAAACTGAGAGTAACGGGCAGTATTTTTACACATTGTTTGTCTGGTCGGTGGGACAGGTCATCCCCAGCGTATGGCTTGTAAATTCCATCATGGATGTATTCATCCTTTCGGTTTTTGGATGGTTTATTTACAGGTATTCCAATAACGTAGCGTTTTCCTCCATGATGTTTGCTGCCTTTGCGCTGACATCTATGGTGAATATTACCCGCCAGTATGTGGCTGCAGCCATCTTTTTGATTGCTCTTCATTATTTTATTCAGGATAAGATGATGAAAGCCTTCCTTCTTATCATACTGGCTTCGCTGATGCATAGCAGTGCTATAGTGCTGATGGTGTTCTTTGTTCTGAAACTCATCGGATTCAGCTTTAATAAAGCCAAGATGTGGCTGTATTTGGCCGGTTCTCTGGCCATGTTTATACTGTTTGATCTGATTGTAGATATCTTTCTGGCTATCTTCCCTCAGTACTCATATGTGCTGGGTGACTGGGCCATGGGTGATTCGGGCTTTTCCATCATCTGGCTGGGCATCTATTCCATGATCTTCTTTGGCGCTTACTTGACACTGACAAAAAAACAAACAGGGCTGCTGCGACTGCTGCACCTGAAGAATAACGAGGCAGAGCATAAAATCGGAATCATCATCATCGGCTTCATTTTTTATGCGGTGATTTCGCTGCTGCGTTCCAAAATGTGGCTGGTATCCCGTATGATCACCTATTTTATTTATGGCTTTTGTATGATCGTTTCCGAAATCATAGACAGACTGAAGTTTGACAGATCTATCCGGTACATCATTTCTGTGGTGATGTGCATCTTGTTCGCAGGATGGGGTGTGATCCTCTTTATGCAGGATGCTCACGGGCTGCTGCCTTATACCTTCATCTGGGATTCGATCTGACCCAACCTGCACAGAAATCGTAAGGAATATCGGGAGTAAAGTGGAATGGAAAATCAGGAAGTAAAAGTAAGCATTTTGTGCCTTGCCTTTAATCATGAGAAGTACATCAGACAAGCCCTGGAAAGCTTTGTATCGCAGCAATGTGACTTTCCCTATGAGGTGCTTGTGCATGATGACGCATCTACCGACAAAACAGCAGACATCATCGCTGAATTTGCCCGGAGGTATCCGGATATCATCAGACCCATTTTCCAGAAAGAAAACCAGCATTCCAAAAAAGTTCCGATCTGGAAAACCCATGTAGTGCCTTTGATCCGCGGCAAATATGTCGCCATGTGTGAAGGCGATGATTACTGGACAGATCCGCTGAAGCTGCAGAAGCAATATGATATCATGGAGCAAAACTCCGATTGTACTATGTGCGTGCATAAGGTGCACGATGTCAACGAGGACGGAACCCCCACAAAGCATTTCCGTCCCTCAATTGCCTTGGAAGAAGGCAAACTGGATACAGCGGCATTTCTGAAGATACACCCCACATATCCTTTCCAGACTACCAGCTATTTTATGAGGGCAGATGTCTGGATCGCATATATCAATGATCCGCCCCTGTTTCGTCTCTTGTCCGATGTGGGTGATGAACCTATGGTGCTGAATATGGCTGCGGAAGGAAACATCTACTACCTTGCGGATTGTATGTCCGCATATCGTAAATTCAGTGTGGGCAGTTGGTCTTCCTCGACTAAGAAAAACACACAAAAGCATCTTGTCCACGCCAAAAAAATGTATGATATGATGTGTGCCTATAATGAGTACACGGGTAATCGGTTTGACTGCAACCTGCAGTTTTACCGCTGCAGAGTGCTTTGGCTTGAGAAAAATTTCAAGGAGCTGGTGAAGAAAGAAAATGCACCCGGAATGAAACGCTTTTCTGTGCGTATGAGAATATATGCTTATGTCTGCTCGGTTTTCCCATTTGTGCATACTGTCAGGGAGAAAACGCGTGCACTGCTCAAAGGAGGAAAACATGGCGCATAAATCCATCGCAAAAGATGTTATGTGGAAATTTCTTGAACGTTTCGGCTGTTTGGGTGTGCAGTTTGTTTTGCAGATTGTATTAGGCAGAATTCTCGGCACTGCTCTTTACGGTGAACTGTCATTCATGATCATTTTCACGACCCTTGCAAATGTTTTTGTGCAAAAGGGTTTCAATACCGCACTGATCCAGAACAAGGATGTGGATGAGGAAGATTACTCATCCGTATTCTGGGTCAGCATTGCCATTGCTGCGGTACTGTATGGCGTGTTGTTTGCCGGTGCACCGTTCTTAAGCAGATTTTTCAAGATGCCCCATATTGTTGCGCCCTTCCGTGTTTTGGCATTGATGCTATTCCCCGGCGCGCTCAACTCTATTCAGGTTGCAAAAATCAGCCGCAAAATGGATTTCAAAAAGCTGTTTTTCAGCCATGTGGGAGCTATTTTGTTTTCCGGTTGTCTGGGTATTGTGATTGCAGTCAACGGCGGTGGATTGTGGGCACTGGTAGCGCAGAGTCTATCCAACATCACCGTTACCTGCATCATGATGATCTTTTTTGTTAAAGTCAGGATCAAGAGAGTCTGCAATATGCAGCGCATCAAAGTGCTGTTCGGCTTTGGCTGGAAGGTACTTGTTTCCAGCCTGATTGATACCATTTATCAGGACCTGCGAAGCCTTGTCATTGGCAAGCAGTATGACAGTTCCACCCTTGGCTGTTATAACAAGGGCAAGCATTTCCCACAGTTTATTAACAACGCTGTTAACGGCACGCTGCAAAGTGTCATGCTGCCTGTTATGTCCAAAAAGCAGGATGACAGTGTACAACTGAAGGCCATGATGCGAAATTCCATTAAGCTGAGTGCTTATGTGATGTTTCCGGTCATGGCAGGTCTTGCCGCAACGGCAACACCGCTGGTAGACCTGTTGCTGACCGAAAAATGGCTGCCTTGTGTGCCGTATCTGCGTATCTATTGCTTTACATTCGCATTCTACCCTGTAAATACCTGTAACCTGCAGGCAATCAACGCGATCGGCAGAAGCGATATCTTCCTTAAACTGGAGGTCATTAAGAAGGTATATGGCGTCATCGCTTTGATTATTGCTATGACTTGTTTCCATTCACCCATTGCCATTGCCATGACAGGAGCTATTACGACAATTCTGGGTTGCTTTGTCAATGCATTCCCCAACAAAAAGCTGATCGGCTATTCCTACTTTGAACAGATGAAGGATATGCTTCCTTCCTTTGTCATGGCCGTTATTATGCTGGCAGGTGTTCTGTTGATGCAGTTGTTGGGACTGTCTTCTGTGGTGACGCTTTTGGTACAGGTACTGACAGGCGTTATCATTTACCTTGTTCTTTCCGTGATATTCAAGCCGGCAGGATTCACCATGCTGAAGGACATTATCTGCAATCTGCTGAAGAAAAAAAGACCGGCAAAAGCATAAATCCCAAAAAAGGGGAATTAGGAGTATAGTATGAAAAGATTGTTGCTGCTTGGCGGCTCCCGTTATATTCTGCCGGTGATCGAAGCTGCCCATAAGCTGGGCTATTATGTCATCACCTGCGACTATCTGCCCGATAATATTGCACATAAGTATGCCGATGAATACTGCAATGTCAGTATCATTGATAAAGAAGCCGTTCTGGAGGCTGCCAAAAAGCTGAACATTGACGGTGTGCTTTCCTTTGCCTGTGACCCCGGTGTTGCAACTGCCGCTTATGTGGCAGAGCAGCTTGGTCTGCCGCACAGCGGATCCTATGAGTCCGTAAGCATTTTGCAGAATAAGGGCAGATTCCGTAAGTTCCTTGCGGATAACGGCTTCCGTGTGCCCAATGCAAAGGGCTATACTTCCGTGGAGGAAGCACTGGGTGATGTGGATTATTTCAACTGGCCCGTAATCGTCAAGCCTACGGATTCCGCAGGCAGCAAGGGCGTTACCCGTGTGGATGATCCTGCCAAGCTGCGGGAAAGTATTGAATATGCGTTGCAGTTTTCTCACAGCGATGAGTTTATCATCGAGGATTTTCTGGAGAAGGTGGGGCATTCCTCCGATACAGACAGCTTTTCCGTGGATGGTAAGCTGAAGTTTGTGTCTTTTTCCGCCCAGCGGTTTGATGAAAACTGCGAAAATCCCTATACACCCTCCGCATATAGCTGGCCTTCTACGCTTTCCAAGGCACATGAGGAAGAGCTGACCGGTGAAATTCAGCGGCTGCTGACCCTGCTGGATATGAAAACTTCGATTTACAACATTGAAGTAAGAGAATGCACCAACGGCAATGCATACATCATGGAATGCTCTCCCAGAGGCGGCGGTAACCGTCTTGCAGAAATGCTGCGGTATGCCACCGGCGTGGATCTTGTGACCAATGCGGTGCGTGCTGCTGTGGGCGATCCTGTGGTGGATGTGGAGCAGAAGCCTTACAACGGCTGCTGGGCAGAGGTGATTCTGCACAGCGAAAAGCCCGGCGTGTTTGATTCCCTTTGGATCTCCGATGAGATCAAGGAGAATATTGTGGAGCGTGATCTGTGGATCACGGCAGGCACCGAGGTGGGTGGATTTTCCGGCGCAAACGAGGCCATCGGCACACTGGTGCTGCGCTTTGACACCAACGAGGAGCTGGAGCGTGTGCTGAGCGATCAGGCAAAATACATCAAGGTCGTGCTGAAGTAAATGGCTGCAAAAGAAATCGGAGGATATCTGGAGCTGGAGCGTTTTTCTTGGCCCATGCTCCATGAGGGCGCCGTGGCACTGAACTGTGGGCGCAATGCCCTTGCCTATGTGTTGCGTGCCCGTGGGATCCGGAAAATCAGGATCCCGGCCTTTTGCTGTGATACGGTAATGGCGGCCTGCCGCAAAGAAAAGGTTTCGGCTGCGTATTACGCCATTACCGAAGACTGGCTGCCCGAGGAGCAGACCCTTGCTCCCGATGAATGGCTGTATGTAGTGAATTTCTACGGTCAGCTAAGCAATGAAAGCATCGGGGCACTGGTGCGGAAATATACCCGTGTGATTATAGACCACGCACAGGCATATTTTCAGATGCCCTTGCCCGGTGTGGATACGCTCTATACCTGCCGTAAGTTTTTCGGTGTGGCAGATGGCGCATTTTTGTATACCGACTGTAAGCTGAACGATACCCTTGCACAGGATGAATCCTTTGACAGAATGCAGTTTGTGCTGGGCCGATTTGAACGTTCCGCTTCGGAGTTTTATGCTCTGGCGGCTGCCAATAATGCGTTTTTTGAAAACGAGCCCGTTAAGCGGATGTCAAAGCTGACGGAAAATCTGCTGCATGCAGTGGATTATGAAGCCGTAAAGCAGCGCAGAACAGAAAACTTTGCGGTATTGCACCAAGCTTTCGGTGCGGTCAATCCGCTGCGGCTTACTGTGCCCGAGGGTGCCTTTATGTATCCCTTGTACCTGAAAAACGGTGCTGCGGTGCGTAAGGTGCTGCAGGGACAGAAGATCTTTATTCCCACCCTCTGGCCGGATGTGTTTGACATCTGTGAGGAAACGGCACGGGAATATGATCTTGCCAAGAATATTCTGCCGCTGCCGTGTGATCAGCGGTATGATGTGAATGATATGAAAGATATGATCCGGGCGGTAAAAGCTGCTATGGAGGAATAAAGGAGAAGATCCCATGGAACAGGTGAGCAAGGCTTTGCAGAATAAACGGCTGCTGCTGCTGGGCAGCACACCCAATATTGCAGGTATGGTAAAAACTGCACAGGCAATGGGCATCTATGTACTGGTGACCGACAACAAGGCACTGAAGGATGCGCCCGCAAAGCTGATTGCCGATGAATATGCCGACATCAGCCTGGCAGATATTGATGCCGTTGCCGATTATATCAGGGAAAAGCAGATCGACGGCGTGCTGACCGGTTTTTCCGATTCTTACCTGACCTATTATCGGGCGATCTGTGAAAAAGCAGGGCTGCCCTGCTACGGCGATGCCCATACCTTTGACATCGCCACCGATAAAATGTGCTTTAAGCAGGCCTGTGTGGGTGCCGGTGTGGGAACCATTCCCGGTACCAATGCCTATGCCTATGAGGAAGCAATGGCATTTGCAAAGAAAAACGGCTATCCGCTGATGCTGAAGCCTGCCGATAACAGCGGCTCCAGAGGTGTTATCAAGTGTGAGTGCGAGGATGAACTGAAGAATGCCTATGAATATGCACTGTCCTTCTCTCCCACAAAGAATGTCATCTGTGAGCGCTTCATGGATTGCGACGGCATCGGTGTTTCCTATCAGCTCATCGACGGCGAAGCTTATCTTTCTTCTACCTGTGACCGTGTGAATTACTGCGCCGCAGGGGATGGCTCCTCCATTACGGGCGATCTGCTGTATCCCTCCAAGTATACCGAGCGATATATCCGTGAGATGGACAGTGCCGTAAAAACCATGCTGCGGCAGAACGGATTCCGTCACGGTATGGTCAGCCTGCAATCCTTTGTGGATGAAAAGGGCTTTTATATGTGTGAGATGTGCTATCGTCCAAGCGGCGGCCACCACTACATTCTCATTGACGACCAGAACGGCATTGACAGCCTGAAGCTGCTCATTGAATTTGCTGTGACCGGTAAAGTGGCAGCCTACGATCCTGCCAAGGAGACCCCCTTCTTCCATGAAATGTGCGCTATGACCCATATCATCGGCAAACCGGGCGAGATCGTTGCCGTTGCGGAAGGCTATGATGCTCTTGCCGCAAAAGAGGGTGTTATTGACGTGGTGCAGGATATCTGCCCCGATACCGTCATCGGCAAGGACGGTACCACCGCACAGGTGGTGGCTACCGTATGGTTCAAGGGTGCTGATTTGGAAGCCCTTCGCAGCCGTGCCAACAGCTTTCCTGCCGTGCTGAAAATCGAAAACGCAGAGGGACAGTCCCTCATTAAAACCAGATACTTTACCCAGACCCGTGCTGCGGAGTGATCCGATCCATATTTTCATGAAACAGGTGTGACCGATATGATAAATGTAACCCGTTCCTCCATGCCCTCCTATGAGGAATACTGCGAGGAAATCAAAGATTTGTGGGAAAGCCGCTGGCTGACCAATAACGGTGCCAAGCACCGCCAATTGCAGACAGAGCTGGAGCAATATCTGGCAGTACCCCATGTGACCCTGTATACCAACGGTCATCTGGCATTGGAGCATATGCTGGATGCCATGCGGTTCCCAGAGGGCAGCGAGATCATCACCACGCCCTTTACCTTTGTATCCACAACCCATTCCATTGTGAGAAACGGTCTTGTTCCCGTGTTCTGTGATGTGAATGATACCGACTACACCATGGATGTGACCAAGATCGAGGCGTTGATCACCGAAAAGACCGTGGCCATTATGCCTGTGCATGTGTACGGCAATCTCTGTGATGTGGAGGCCATTGATGTCATTGCAAAAAAACACGGCTTAAAGGTCTTTTATGATGCCGCCCATGCCTTTGGCGTGAAGAAAAACGGCATCAGTGCAGCAAATTTCGGCGATGCTTCCATGTTCAGCTTCCACGCTACCAAGGTGTTCAACACCATTGAGGGCGGTGCGCTGTGCTATGCCGATGACAAAATGGTTTCTCTGCTGGATACCCTGAAGAATTTCGGTATTGACAGCCCAGAAACGGTAGCTTTTGTGGGCGGCAACGCTAAAATGAACGAGTTCCAGGCGGCTATGGGCATCTGCAATCTGCGGCATATCGACGGCGAGATCGCCAAGCGCAAAGCGGCTGTGGAGCAATACCGCAAGCGGCTTTCCGGCGTGTCGGGGATTCGTCTTTGCCCCGAGCAGGCCGGTGTAGAATCCAATTATGCATATTTCCCCGTGGTATTCGACGGCTACCGCCATACCCGTGACGATATCTTTGCCATGCTGAAGGAACAGGATATCATTGCGCGCAAATATTTCTATCCGCTGACCAATGACATCACCTGCTATGCAGCAATGGAAACAGCCGGTGCAGACAAAACACCGGTTGCAAAGCACCTGGCAGCCCGTGTGCTGACCCTGCCACTGTATGCAGATCTGACTGTGGAAGACGTGAATCGCATCTGTGATGTGATCCTGCAATAAAATCAAAGGGGGAGAACCTATGAAGGGAATTATCCTTGCCGGAGGTTCCGGCACCAGGCTTTATCCGCTGACCCGAGTGACATCAAAGCAGCTTTTACCCGTTTACGATAAGCCTATGATCTATTATCCGCTTTCTACGCTGATGCTGGCAGGAATCCGTGATATTCTGATTATTTCTACTCCCACGGATACTCCCCGGTTTGAAGAGCTTCTGGGTGATGGCAGCAGCATGGGTGTTCATCTGACCTATGCAGTGCAGCCCAGCCCCGATGGATTGGCACAGGCATTCCTCATCGGTGAGGAATTTGCAGGCAATGAGCCCTGTGCTATGATCCTTGGCGATAATATTTTCTACGGCGGCTGGTTCCGTAAAAATCTGCGGGAGGCCGTTGCCAATGCCGAAGCAGGCAAGGCAACCATCTTTGGCTACTATGTAAAGGACCCCGAGCGTTTTGGCATTGTGGAGTTTGACGGCAAAAACAATGTGGTCTCCGTAGAGGAAAAGCCCAAGAAGCCGAAATCCAACTATGCCATTACCGGATTGTATTTCTATCCTGCAGGTGTCAGCGCAATGGCAAAGCAGGTCAGGCCTTCTGCCAGAGGTGAGCTGGAGATTACAGACCTCAACCGCCTGTATCTGGAGCAGGGCGATCTGAAGGTGCAGATCCTGGGACGCGGCTTTGCGTGGCTGGATACCGGTACCATGGAGAGCCTGATGGAAGCGGCATCCTTTGTGCAGACGGTGCAGAACCGTCAGGGCGTGGTGATCTCCGCCCCGGAGGAGGTTGCCTATTACGCTAAGTGGATCACCAAGGAGCAGCTTCTGGAAAGCGCGGCTCTTTACGGCAAATCCCCCTATGGCGAGCATCTGCGGAATGTGGCAGAGGATAAGTTTATTTTCTGATTGGAGAGAGAATTATGACCATCATCGTAACCGGCGGTGCCGGATTTATCGGAAGCAATTTTGTGTTTCATATGCTGGATACTTACCCGGATTACCGTATCATTTGCCTGGATAAGCTGACCTATGCGGGTAATCTTTCTACCCTTGCCCCTGTGATGCAGAACCCCAATTTCCGCTTTGTAAAGGCAGATATCTGCGACCGTGAGGCAGTATATGCTCTGTTTGAGGAGGAGCATCCCGATATCGTTGTGAACTTTGCGGCGGAATCTCATGTGGATCGCTCCATTGAAAACCCCGAGATCTTTCTGCAGACCAATATTCTGGGTACACAGGTGCTGATGGATGCCTGCCGCAAGTATGGCATTCAGCGGTATCATCAGGTTTCCACCGATGAGGTGTACGGCGATCTGCCTCTGGACAGACCCGACCTGTTCTTTACCGAGGAAACTCCCATTCATACCAGCAGCCCTTACAGCAGCTCCAAGGCAGGTGCAGACCTGCTGGTGCTGGCTTACCACAGAACCTATGGTCTGCCTGTGACCATCAGCCGCTGCTCCAATAACTACGGTCCCTATCACTTCCCCGAAAAGCTGATCCCTCTGATGATCGCCAATGCGCTGAACGACAAGCCTCTGCCCGTTTACGGCGAGGGTCTGAATGTGCGTGACTGGCTGTATGTGGAGGATCACTGCAAGGCCATTGATCTCATCATTCACAAGGGCAGAGTCGGTGAGGTGTACAACATCGGCGGCCACAACGAAATGGCAAATATTGATATCGTGAAGATTATCTGCAAGGAGCTGGGTAAGCCCGAATCTCTGATCACCTATGTGGCAGACCGCAAGGGGCACGATATGCGCTATGCCATTGATCCCACCAAGATCCACAATGAGCTGGGCTGGCTGCCCGAAACCATGTTTGCCGATGGCATCAAGAAAACCATTCAGTGGTACCTTGATAACAAGGATTGGTGGGAAACCATCATCAGCGGCGAGTATCAGAACTATTACGATACCATGTACCGTGATAAGTGGGGTGCCTTGGTATGAGAGACCCTGCAGACTGCCATGAGATCCTCGGTTTCTGCTGCTGAGCAGGGCTGAAACAACGGATTCATAGCGACTGCTGTGACAACAAGCATAACAGAGAGGAATGTTTGCATATAATGAAAGCTCTTGTTCTGGCGGGCGGTCTGCCCCAGATCGTTCTGATCAATCAACTGAAGCAGCGGGGTGTAACCACAATTCTTGCGGATGGTAACGAACATCCCCTTGCAAGACCTTACGCAGACCTGTTCTATCAGGTGAACATTTTCGATATCGAAGCAGTGAAGAAAATTGCTGTGGATGAGGGCGTGGATTTTCTCATTACCTGCTGTGCCGATCAGGTACTGCTGGTGGTGGCTCAGGTTTCCGAGATGCTGGGGCTGCCTTGGTACATTGATTATAAAACCGCAGTACGGGTATCCGATAAGCGGGAAATGAAGCGCATCTTCATGGAAAACAATATTCCCACTTCCCGCTATGTAGAGCTGGCGGAGCTGGATATGGAGCAGATCAAGGATCTGGCTTACCCGCTGATCGTAAAGCCTGTGGATGCTTACAGCTCCAAGGGCGTGCGTAAGGCTTTGAACGTAGATGAGCTGAAGCAATATTTTGCTGAGGCAGCACAGATCAGCCGTAACGGCGGTGTGATCGTAGAGGAATTCTGTCAGGGCGAAGAGATCAGCGTGGATCTGTATGTGGAGGATGGCGTTGCCCATGTGCTTTGTGTTTCCAACAGCGAGAAACTGAAGGACGAGGACCGCTTTATCATTTTCCGCGGAAAATATCCTGCCATTGCCGATACCGCACTTCTGGAACGGATCCGCTATGTGGCACAGCAGATCGTGGATGCCTTTGGTCTGAAGAACTGCCCCATGCTTATCCAGATGATCTCCAACGGCAAGGATGTGTCTGTTCTGGAGTTCTGCGCCAGAACCGGCGGTAATATGAAGTATATCCTTATTCAGCGGGTCAGCGGTTTTGATGTCATCAGTGCCGTGATTGATCTGACTATGGGCGTCCGTCCCAAGGTGGAGATCAAGCCGCCCCAGCATCAGTATGTGGTCAATGATTTCATTTACTGCAAGCCCGGTGTGTTTGATCACTTGGAGGGCTTTGATGCTCTGGTGGAGGAAGGCGTTCTTGCCGAGTATCATTGTCTGCGCCCCAAGGGGATGCAGGTGCGCGGTGTGGCCAGCAGCAGTGATCGTGTTGCCGGCTTTACTGTGGTTGCCGATTCCCTGGAGGAGTTTAACCAAAAGCACAGAGCCGTGGTGGAACGTGCGCGCATTATGGATGAAAACGGTGTGGATATTATGCGCCATGATCTGCTGCCTGATCTGCAGTAAAAGTTTTTGAGAAAAATGCAGATTTGCTCTTGACTTTTATCTGAAAGTGTGCTATAATCGATTGTGTGAGTTTATCAGGGGCAGTTCCCTACTGTCCCTGATATTTATGCTTGCGGTATAACAAAAATGTAATACGCCATAACACCATTGGCGGTGGGAGGGAGGTGCCGATGTCGCAGTTAAAATCCTACGAATATGTCATTGCCATCGTGGAGCAGGGAGGAATTTCTCAAGCGGCAGAGGCGCTGCATATTGCTCAGCCTGCGTTGAGCCGTTACCTGAAAAAGCTGGAAGCAGACCTGGAAACCGATCTGTTTGACCGCAGCGTGATCCCTATTCGGCTGACGGAAGCCGGCAGGCTGTATGTGGAAACCGGTCGGGAGATCCTTGCGGCACAGCGGCAGCTTGCCAAGCAACTGGAGGAGCTGCGTTTGGGACGGAATGCCGTGGTTCGTGTCGGCATCAGCCCCACACGATCGCCTTACTTGATGCCTGCGTTGATCGGTGCGTACCATTCTCTTCACCCTGAGGGCAGAGTGGTCATTGAGGAACACAATTCTGCGGAGCTGCATCGGCTGCTTTCCCAAGGAGAACTGGATCTGATGATCAGTTGGCTGGATGCGGATACCGCTGCCTTTGCCTGTGTGCCTCTGTTTGATGAGGAGATCCGGCTGGCAGTACCCGGAAGCTGGCATTGCAGCTCACAGGATGTGATGGACGTGGTACGGCAGCGGCAAATGATCTGTGTGGGCAAAGGACTGGCACTTTGGCATCTGACTCACAGGCTGATCGAAAATGTAGGTGCTAAGCAACCTGTCATTGAGTGTCAATCCATTGAAACCGCACTGTCCTTTGTCAAACGTGGGTTGGGAGCTACTCTGGTTCCTTCCTATATCGGTCAGTTTGGCTCGGCAGAGCAGAATCGGGCGCTGCAATTTATGGATCTTCCCACGGAGCAATTTCCCGATTCCGCGGCCTATCGGCGGCAGATATGTCTGTTTTACCGCCGTGAACAACGGCTGACCCAGGCAGAGCGAGCATTTATTGCTTGTGCAAGGGAGGTGGAGCGCGCCCCATGATCTGTCCAGCGCAGCTTCGCACTACCGTAAGCCCAAGATCTCTTCGCTGTCGGAGAGATGACAAGCAAATTTCTCAAGCGACAGAAAATCAAACATAAAGGAGTAAAAAGATGATTCCGAATGCAGTTATCTACCTGGCGATCATGCTGGTGTTTGTCATCGCATGGTTTGTCTGGGTCAAACGCCCTGTTTATGAGGCGTTGTTCCTCAGCTTCCTGTTGTTGGTAGGCGTTACCAACACATGGGGCAACATTTTCACCTATATTGACGGTGCCCTGAACACCTCTCTGCTCTATTCCATGATCGTGTTTGTGGCAATGTCCCAGTTGCTCTCTCACACTAAGGTGATCGACAGTTGTGTATATCTGATTCTTTCGCTGATGGGCAGACTGACCGGTGGTGCAGGCTATGCATCTATTGTTGCCTCCAGCTTTATGGGTGCCCTGTCCGGCTCCGGCCCCGGAAATGTTATGGCTACCGGTGTTATCACCATCCCCGCCATGAAGAAGTCCGGTTTCCCGCCTGAGCTTGCTGCCAATGTGGAGTCTGTATCCAGCTACATGGGTAATATGATCCCTCCCAGCTCCAATATCGTAGGTGCACTGGGTGCATTTATGGCTCTGTATCCTGACAGCGGCATTACCTCCGGACAGTTCTGGGTGGTGCTGTGGGGTGTCGCCATCTATTTCATCGTGCAGCGTATGCTGATGGTATTTGCTTTCTGCAAGTACTATAAGGTAAAGCCTATGGCAAAAGAGGATATCCCCAGTCTGAAGGAAACCTTCAGAACCGGCTGGAAGGGTCTGATGCTGCCCGTCATTATTCTGGTTCCCTTTATTCTGGATTCTGTTTGTGCCGATTGGATCGCAAGCCGTCTGGGCGATGCCGGTGCATCCTCCTTCTCCAAGTGCCTGCTGTTCTTCATTGCAGGTGTGGCAGCTATTTATACCTTGATCATCGCTGATGACAAAAAGTCCGTGACTCTGCCCAAGATGGCAAATCTGTTCACCTCTAAGATGAAGAGTCTGGTTGGCCCCATTGCAGCTTGTTTGTTTGGCTACATGGTGGGTGAGCTGTTCTCTGATATTGATGTTACTACCCAGCTCGGCACCTTCCTGGAGTCTCTGAATATGCCCTTGTGGGGTCTGGCACTGTTTATTCCTCTGCTGACCGCATTCCTGGGTATGATTATTCCCGGTTCTTCGCAGGTTGTTATCTTTGGACCTGTGTTCATTGCCGCATTTGCCGCTGCCGGTCTGGATCCTCTGCTTGCCGCTGCTATGCTGCCTTGTATCTGCGGTACTATGTGCGGTATCACTCCGCCTCTGGCTCTGGGTATGTACGCTGGTATGTCCATTGCCGAGTCTGATTTCAAGAAAACGCTCATCAACGACCTTTGGTGGGTTGGCACACAGTATGTGCTGGAATTTGTCCTGCTGCTGGGCGTGCTGCCTGTGATCGGTCTGTAAGGAGGGAATGTCATGAAAAAGTTTTTGCAGGGTCTGATTAAGTTTTTGGATGTTGTTTATGGCTGGGGCATTCTCATCTGTCTGTTTGTGGGCGGTCTGATGTTCTTCGGCTTTGTTGCCGCCTTTATTGTGGGCGGTGAAACTGCAACCGAGATCTGCACATTTATTCATAAAACCATTTTCAAGTGGCTGATCTACGGCGGCAACATCATTGTGCTGCTGGGCCTGCTGAATATGTACCTGAAGAAGCAGAAATCTCTGACCATCTCCGATACCAACCATGAGGCCGGCTGATCCGGGTTGCATAAGGAACGGCTCCCATTTATGTGGGAGCTGTTCTTTTTTTGCGAAATGTTACTTTTTGAAGCATTGCTTCTTTCATCTGTAAACCGGATTTTTTTCGATTAACTGTCAGTAAAAATTAGGCAAAGAGTACAAAGAGTTTTCAGGGTGGAAAATATTCTGGTGGAAATGCCGTTTGTTTACACTCTGTTAACAATCTGTAAATAGATGCGTAACAATGCGGGTTACAAAATGTGCTATGATATGAATATCACTATGAGGCACATTGCTGCCCTGTGTCCTAATGCTGCACCTGCTATTTTTTGTATGGCGCATGACGGAGGCATGAATGGAGCGAAAAGAACTACGCAGAATGCGTAAATTTGAGCTGCTGGAGCTGCTTTTGGAACAGGAAAGGGAGATCCAAAGCCTGCAAACGGAAAATGCAGCCCTGAAAGAGCGGCTTGATATCCAACAAATTAAAATTGAACAAGCCGGTTCCATTGCGGAAGCGGCACTTTCCCTCAGCGGTGTGTTTGAGGCGGCACAGAATGCTGCCGATCTTTATCTCAGACTGTTGAAGAATCATCCGGAGGCATTGAATCTCGTTGAAACAGATCAAAGAACCGAACAAGGAAAACGTACAGGAAAGTCCGAAAGCGGAAAACACGCCAAGCGCGGACCGACCAAGCGTCAACGAAATCGAGAAAGAACTGCTGCGGCTGCAGAAGAAACAAAGCCGTAACCGTAATATCCGTTATATCATCGCATTGGCTGCGGTGGCAGCGGCAACCATTATCATTGTAACAAATATATGGCTGCCGGTGCTGAAGATCGTTGGGTCCAGTATGCAGCCTTCCATTCAGAATAATGATGTGGTTGTGTGTTACAGCGGCACCAAGCAAATCGACTACGGCGATATTATCGCGTTTTACAACAATGATAACGTGCTGCTGAAGCGCGTTGTGGGCATGGAAAACGATGTCATCGACATCAATGAGGCGGGCGAGGTTTTTGTCAACGGACAGTTGATCGATGAACCCTATGCCTATTCCAAATCCTTGGAACCCTGTGATATTGAGTTTCCCGTTACCGTACCCAAAGACAGCTTTTTTGTTCTGGGCGACCAGAGAAACACCTCTCACGACAGCCGCACTTCCTCTGTGGGTATGATTCCCGTGGAGCGTATCATCGGAGAGGTGATCCTGCGGGTTTGGCCCATCGAGCATATCGACTTCCTATAAAAAGACAAAACCAGTTTGTTCAATGATTCGGAAAGGCGGTGAAAGATCGCATGAAATCTGCAACGATCCGTAAAATGGAAAATCATGCCAGACAGGTTGTTCGCAACGTGGCAATTTGTTTTGCTGTGCTCATGGGCATAGTGGCGTTGTATTATTGCCTGCTGCCTGCTTTGGCGGAAAACGCCAGCGAGACGGATGTGTATGTCTTCTTTGATAACGGTCTTTCAAAGTATGAGGGAAAAACAACGGATGGCGTAAAAACCGTTGTGGTAGGCTCCGTTTACAGCAGCGAGAGCGACTATTCCGCAGACGCCACTCTGGAAATGAAGCTTCTGGCAGACGTGATCAGCGAAAACGGCGCACACTGGAATGCAGTGAAGGCACAACTGGGTGATGCAGTCAAGGGCGACGGTACCATTACCAACATAAATCCAGCCAATGTATATGTATCTACTGCAACGGTGCGTGTAGGCAATTATATTACCTTCTCTGCATGGGATTCCGGCACGGTGTATGATACGATGGCCAATTATCGTGTCAACGCAGCTTCTCGTGAGTGGGGCTATGATTATGTTGATTTCCAGTGGGTTTCTCCCAAAACCGCAATGACCTACGGCAACAATTGCTATTATGCTCCGCCCCAACTGATGATCAACCGCTATGCTGCAGAGGCTGCTATTTACAGCGGCGGCCCCAAGGCACTGCGCCAGATGATCTATCAGCACGGTGATACTTATAATACCACTGAGTATTATGATGCCAACGGAGACGGTACCATCGACACCAACGCAGGCGATATCAACATTCAGTTGAACGCTTCTTCCAAGCCGGAAGTCAATGGCGCATGGGCCAACCCGCAGAACGCCTACGGCAGAACCTTCTACGATGCTGTTCTGGATATGAAAGGCAAGTTTGGTGCTCCTACCGATGTAAATGATCTTGCGGCCAACAGCCAGAGCGCAAACGGCGTGACCCGGGAAGGCTCCGTAGCACTGAACGGCAACGGCGACAACGGTCTGAGAGATGCCAATACCATTTATCATGCAACAGCTACTTTCTTTGATTACTTCTCCGACTGGGAGCTGGCAGGTAATCCTCTGGCAGAGCATATTACCTCCTATACCCATGACAGTGAGGACGGCAAGGCCAAAGAAGAGCTCTTTGCGCTGAATCAGACTGTAAGCGACGGCATGGTTGTTCTGACCGAGAACTTTGACAACGCCGAAGATATGCTGGTGTTTACCAATGTCAGCGACAAGGCAAACTCTAATGTTAATGTAAGAGATAACGCCAATGACACGCATACGGCTGACGGTTCTCACTTTCTGCAGATTTACGCAAGAGGCATTGCAGAGTACAAGCTGCCTGCGGATGCCACAGGCGATGTGTTCAGTTCTTCTGTTTGGGTAAGACAGGCACACAATAAGACTGATACCTTGACAGTCAGTCTGTATTATGAATTGAACGGTACAGCGCATACGATCACACTGAATGAGTTCGCCTACACCGGCTGGAGCAATTGGACGTTGCTGGAAACCGGTCTGTTCTCCGTTCCGGATGGCGCGACCAACGCAGCATTGCGTTACAGCTCCGTTAACACCTACCGTCTGGATGATTTCACCTTGAAGTATGAAAGCAGCGGACGGAATGTGACCACTACTACTTATAACTGGGAACAGAAAACTCTGATCGATTTTGAAGATAGCACTAAGGCAAATCCTTCGGATTATGGCTTTAGCCTGATCAACACCGGTTGGGAACCCAATGTCAATGATATCCCTGAAGGCTACGGTGCATACCTGACCCTTTCCAATACGCTGGAAGATGCGTGGGAGCTGACTCCGGACAGCAATAAGCTGCTGAATGTATGGCACAATCCTCTGGTGTACAATACGGGCGTGCTGAGTGCGGGCAAATACCGTCTTACCGTAGATGTACAGGAAGTTTGTGTGTGGAATACGGACAATAACGGTCTGGATGAGTGGGGACTTGGCAGCGTTTACATCTATATTACCACAGATGGCGGTGCAACACTGGTTCCCATTGCCAGTCAAACCGGCATCAGCGGCAAGAGCGACGGAATCGGAACAGCAACACTGACAGGTGAGTTCACGCTGGATGCCGATGCAGACGCATTGCTTTGCTTCCAGACATTCCCCGGTCCTTATATCGAGTGGAATACCAGCATGGGAACCGACTCCTGCTACTATGATAATATCAAGCTGGAGTACGAGCAGGCAACCACAGTCACAAATTGGGTTAACGGCGAAGAAGTTACCCTGACCGTGGATGCAAAGGAAAACAACAATGCTCAGGACGATTACGCTAAGCAGCTTGGTATTACCCTGAGCAGCAAGAGCGATGTGGAAAACCGCAAGGGTATGGAGCTGTTCCTGAACATTGCCGATACGAAGGATTCCAATGATGACGGTATTACCAAAAACGGCAATGTGGTTCCTCAGGGCTCCGGCGCATATTCCAACAAGGAAAACTACCTGATCGAAGGCAACGCCTTTGCAACGGGTGCGGTGAAACTGGTGGCAAAGCACTATCATCAGTATTTTGATGGTTCCGTGACTGCTGCTAACCGCAAAATGGAATTTGTCAGCGAAGAGGTGCTGGCAGAGTATGCCGCAGGCAGCATTTTCATCAGTGAATATTTTGCGCCGCCCATCGGAGCAAATGCAACACGGCTTTCTTTGGTTGCCGTTGAAAGCGGCACTGAGATCCTCATCAGCCATATTGATGTTTCCAAGGCTCTGCTGAATACCAACGGTACTTTCTCCGAGGGTACCAACCGTATTGCTTATTCCTATCAGGGCCTGAGCTTTAATGATGCCATCAGCCGCTATTATGTGGCCGCAGGTGCAGATGCCAACAGCGTAGTTCCTCTGTATTTCGGTTCCAATAGCTGGATGACCGGTAATCTGCGTTACTATTTGGGTGACCGCAAAAATCAGCCGCTCTTTACTGCGGATGAGGTGCAAAAAGCACTGGAGTACATCGGCGTGGAATCTCTCCTGACCCGTGATGATTACATCAACACGCAGTACGGCGATACACCGATCAAATCCGATAACGGTAAGGATACCTATGTGGGTGCATATCTCATCCCCCTGAGCCGTGAGTATTGGATCAACCTGTTCGGTTATGGTCTGACCTACCCCGGCGATACCTCCGGTGTTGTGGCAAACGGCAATTCGCTGATCTACAACCGCAACCCCAACTGGGAAACCGACAATGAGCCTTTGGGTGGTTCTAACAGCCGCGGCGTTGAGAATCTTGTGATTTACAACCCCGATCTGGATATCATCACCCTGGCCAATACCGCTCAGACGCTGGAAGCTCCCTACTTCAATACGGACTTCCTGCGGGGCGAAAACCCCGACAATGCCGTGTACGGCGATGTGTATGAGAATGTAGATTTCGCATTTGCATACAATGAAGATTCCGAGTATTACGAGTTCGATAGTACCAAGGCATGGTATGCCGTGCGTCTGACCCAGAACGGTACCACCGGCAAGTATTACATGGATTACTACAATTACAGCCAGCTGGTTGACCATTATGACGGTTCCACTACCGGCAACGTGGTTTCCTATGCAGCCGACAGCACTATCCGTTACCCCGGCGTAACCAAGGCTGACGGAAGCTGGGGCGATTCCAACGGTTCCAGCCAGACGCTGTATCAGTTCCTGCCCTTTAACTCTCCCGCAACCAACGACCGCTTTGCTACCGAGAACCTGATGTTCGGTATGAAGTTGGATATTCCTTTCAACATGGCAAAGACCCTGACCTATAACGGCGATCAGCTTGCAACTACCACTACCAGTAACAGTATGTTCAAGTTCTCCGGCGACGATGACGTTTGGGTTTATGTTGACGGTCAGAAGGTTCTGGATATCGGCGGTACCCATACCGCAGTTGGCGGCTTTATTGATCTGAAGAACGGTTACGGTGTTCTGGGTTCTACTTACGCCGATTACACCGGTGTCTGGGAGAATTCTTCCGACTTGAGCACTCTCGCTCCCGCACTGACCAGCGGCAAGGATCAGGCCATCGTGTCTTTGGAAAAGGCTGCCTTTGCTGCACTGGCATCGCTGGAAGAGCTGGAGCTCGTCCGTGATGATGTCAATTCGCTGGGCGTCGGTCAGGCAACTGCCTGGATCGGCAATACCGAGCAGGTTCATGAGGAAGTAGATTTCTTTGATGATGCTTACACCTTTGCAACCGCAGGCGGCAGTGTGGGATATTTCCAGTATCGTGCCCGTCTGGTGAAGGCAGGGGAGTATGTCATCGATATCAACATCCCCAACAAGATCAACGGTTCTATGAACGGCGGTACCGTTACCTTTGATCTCTCCGTGTTTACCATGACAGAGAACGATGATAATACCACCTCCACCACCATTATTGATGGCAACGAAAAGTTTGAGTACCAGATTATTGACCATGAGCTGACCATTTACTACATGGAGCGTGGTCTGAACAGCTCTAACTTCAAACTGGCATTTAACTTTGTTCCCAATGCAGACCGTGAAGTGGAAAAATCCTGGGGTGATGGTGCAGATGCACATACCGACGACGCTATTCTGGTTGCCCTTTACGGCGCAGACCCCGGTGAGGCAAGCGGTAAGTTCAATCTGTTGGATACCGATTACTCTCTGCTTCGTCTGATCGGACATACCGCACTGGAGAACAGCAGCAATGATCTCATGTCTTCCGGCTTTATCGGCGATCAGGATAAGGTTTCCGTTCGCTTCCAGCTCGACGATGCAAACATCAACTCTGCTGCTGCATTGTCCATCAATGGTATGCCCATTACCGAGGAAGTCTACAAGCAGCTCCATAACTCCGCCATGGGTCTGACCATCTACGTCGATAACAACGAAGTGCTCATCGACGAGGATGACAACTATGTAGGGTTTGAGTTCTTTGATCCCAAGGATGCTGCCGATAAGCACAGCTACAACGCTGCCGGTTTTGAAACGCAGTATTGCACCAATGACTGGGGCACAGGTAAGAACGTGACCGATGCCCAGAAGCATTCCGCCATTAAGCTGCATGATACCGCAACCGACAGCGGCACCGTGATCAAGATCGAGTTTAACCAGGTAGATGTTACCAACAATATGCCTGAACCCGAAAATGGTGTGAACGGCTGGGGCTTCTTCAACACCAGCGCATGGCTGATTGAAGCGTTTGGCTGGGATGTGGATAATAACACCGCAGTTCCCGTTCTTTCCCGTGGTATTACCACTGCTTCGGAAAGCACTGTACACGCAACCGACCGGAAATCCGGCAATGCCCGTACCTTGAATGCTTCCGATATGCTGATCTACATCACCAATGTACTGCGCGAGCGCAATAACTCCGCAATTGCTGAGGAGAACGGAACGACGACTCTGTACATTCAGGCTCCCAACGTAACTGCAAACGCTGTGGTTCCCGGTGATGAGATGACCCTGAACTACAATGAATCCAAATCCAGAAAGCCTTTGCTGGGCGTGGGCCGGTGGACAAATATTTTCAAGTTTGATGCTGAGAATTACACCATTGATGCAACCTACAACGGCAAGGCAGATCATTCTTTCCCCCATGTGCTGAAGACCTTTACGGCAGCAGGCGATGCCCGTGCCACCATGATCGTTCTGGGCGGCGGCGAAAGCCTGAATCAGGCGTTGAATCTGGAAGATGTGGTTTATGATACCACCTTTGCCGTAACAGACTTCGGATACTCTGAGCCTAAGCTTTATGGCGACGGCAATTTTGACTGGGATGGCGACGGTCAGCCTGATGTGGGCGTGTACCTGCTGGATGAAGCATCCGATTGGTTGGCTTTGTGGGAGGGCCTGCCCTCTGCAAAGAATATCAACAATGCGGATTACAAATATCAGTATTTCATCCGTGAGCTTGCTATTCTGGAAAAGAACGACCAAGGCAAGTATGTAACCAAAACCGATGCCAACTACCGCACCACCTACTATGCAGATTATGTGGCAGAAGGCAATGAGATCACTCCGGTATACTTCAAGATTAATGATGAAACCGTTGGCCTGTACTCTCTGGATACCGATGAGGGCAAGGTGGTCATCTCTAATGAGGAAGTAACCAAGGCAACCATTACCAAAGCCTGGGCAGGTGTGGATAACAGCGAGAAGATCGAAGTTCTTGTTGATGTTTATGTGGAAGACCCTGCGATCCCCGGCGTAATTACTCTGTATGATACCGTGACCATCGGTCCCGATAACAACTGGGCAGTTACTTTGGAAGATATGCTGGTCTACAACAATAACGAAACCAACCCCCAGAAGCTGATCTACTACGCAGCAGAAGAAGCGTTGGAGGACTTCACCGCAACCTATAACGGTGTGCGAGTGACCAAGACCTACGGCGGTTCCCAGTTGGTTGTGTATCAGCTCAATACCGTAACCACCGCAGATCCTGTTACCGGCGAGGATAAAGACTCCTACGCGCTGACTGTAACCAACCAGAAGAGCGGCTTTGTGCTGGAAGTTGACAAGTTTGATGAAGACGGCACAACTCCGTTGGAGGGCGCAACCTTTATTCTCTATGAGTGGACAGGTGAGGGCAACCCCAATGATTATCTGGATGCCAACGGCAAGAAGTCTTGGGATACCGACGGCGATGGCTTATGGAGCGCCGAAGAGATCATGGCGAACGTGGGCTTTGGCCTGTGGGTGCCTGTCTCCGATGGTGAGGAAACCGAAACCGAATCCGTAACCCCCCAGAACGAGGACAAAACCGCAAGCGTGGAAACGCCCCGCAGCAGAAAGGTGCTGAATAAGGTGGTGCAGACCGCTACCGCTACCGTTTCTCAGGTGAACGGCAGCACCACCTATACCACTGTGAAAAAGGTGGGGGCCATTGCGGCTACAGAGATTACCAGTGACATTTCTGTTAATTTCGCAAACACTACTTCAAGTGCATATTTTGATCTTGCTATAAAGGCTTCCCAAAAATCAGACAATCCGTTGACGTATAATGGAACAACTTATTCAAAAGCGTTGTCCATTGGTAGTGGACAGTCTCTCTCGTTTATTATTCCAGAGAACTATACTGCAACCGTGACTATGCTGATGCGTATGCGATATGTCGATAAGACCGCAACCATTGCATTTGATGGTGGAGATCCAATTCCTGTGCCGCTATACGATGATGACAATTGTGTAATTACGGTGGAGCTTACGGCTGGTTCCCATTCGTTTACTCGTGTTTCTGGTGCAGAGATCCTTCTTTATTACATTGCAGTTGATGTTGAGCCTGTTGGAACCACCGCATCTTCTCAGGGCGGTGAAACCACCACAACAACCACTACCATGACAGCACAGCAAACCCTGATGAGTGCTGCAAGTCTGGTGATCAACGGTAACCCCGGCAATAACAACTATGTGCAGGGTACCCAGTTCGTGTACTATCAGGCTGAGGGTAATAACATTCAGAGTAATGGAAACCTCAAGTCCCTCAACTTCAATACACATGAACAATCCCTTACAATCGACGGCAACACCTATAAGACCAAGGGCGTGAAGATGCAGGGTCAAACCCGAATCGGCTTCTCCATTGGTATAAAGGGTACGTTGTATGTGTATGTCAACGGTCAGAATGGTGCAGGCAATATTAACATTACATCGTTGAGTACCGGCAGAGTTTATTCATCCGCTGTATCCGCAAGTGGCACTACCGGAGTGGAAGTGCTGACCTTTGAACTGGAAGAGTTCGGCGAATACTCCATTGCAAAGGGTGATGGCGCACAGTTCTTCGTGGAAGCCATTTACTTTGGCCCGCCACAAGTCCGGCTCCCCTTTGACAACGCAACCGATGCCGAGCTGATGATGGATCTTATCAACAACAACAAGCTTAGGTATGACAGCAATGATCCCGGCGAGTACGTTGACCCCGAAGAATGGTACAAATCCGAGCTGGCAACCCTGACCGCATATAAGCTCATCGAATACCAGATTAAGGTGCCTTACGCAGGTATTGGTGGCTGGACCAAGGAACAGGGCAACGGTACTCCTTTCCCACCTACTAACAACAACTGGGGTCAGGGCACCATCGACAATGAGATCACTTGCGCACAGATCCGCTTCCTTTCCAAGGTGTATCAGGCAACAGGTAATACTGATTTCTATGATTCTCTCATCAAGGGCATTGAGTTTATTCTGGGTGATGCATACGTTGGTGAGTATTACAAGGATAACAAGGGTGGCATCAACAGTGGCCAGCAAAAGGACACCGGCTTGCGTTACGCAAACGGCGGCTTTGCACAGCGTTTTGATGAAAGTGAAAGCGCATATCACCACCAGATCACTTTCAACGATAACGCAATGGTCAATGTGCTGCGTATCCTCAGTGAGATCGGTACAGCCAGCGGAGATTTCTCCTTCCTGACAGTAAAAAATCCGGAACTCGCAAAAGAGGCTCTGGATGCTGTTCACCAAGGTGTACAGTGCATCCTCGATTGTCAGATCATTGTCAATAACAACGCATCTGATTATCAGTTTCAGTATACTTACAAGGATAAGTATGTGAACGGTGACGGCACTATTACCTCTCGGGTGAATATTCCCGTTGCGACTGACAAGTGGCACGGCAGATATACCGGTTGGTGCCAGCAGCATGATCCCCAAACGCTGGAACCCGGTTGGGCAAGAGCCTTTGAGCCGCCCTCTATCAGCGCCGGCGAAAGTGTAAACGTCATTACTTATCTGATTGAGTATTACAATTCTTCAATTTGCACACCTGAACTGAAAGCCGTACTTCCTCGCCGTATCAATGCGGCTGTGGATTGGATTTCTTCGGAAGATATTAAGCTTCACGTTGAATTGATCACCGGCACAGAAACGTATGTGAAAGACAAGGACGGCAATACAACAACCAATTCTAACAGTAGAATGTATCTGCAGGCAAGCGATACTTCCGTTCTGTGGGCTCGTTTCTATTCCGTTATGGATGGTGTAACTCCTCTTTGGTGTGACCGTGATTGGAGTGACAGTAAAACTGACAGCTTCCTTGATAACTTCCGTGATTCCTACGCTAACATGACAGGTGAACGTCGTAACGGCTACAATTACGCACAGACTTCCCCCAACAGCATCGCCTCCAACCCCGATGCCTACCGCATCCCCATTGATGGCACTACCGTAAAAGACCTGATCGTATATCCCTCCAAACCTATCAGCAACGCCAGTTCTGTTGTGGCAAAAGGCTGGTACGATTACGGCGATGCATGGGCCATCATCGGCAGCATTAAAAACCAGGAGCTGGTTTACGGCGATGAAACTTATGTATTCTCCAATCTGCCCAACGCATTGATCGGTTGTGAGTACATTCGTCCCGCAAATGCATCTTCCGCAAAGAATGCCGCCAATGCGCTGGGTACATTCCGGCTCAGCAAAGCAGCAAATCTTTACATTCCTGTTCCCAATGGTACCAATCTCCCCGCTGAGATGAGTGGCTGGACAAAGACCACTGTTACCATTACGGTGAACAACACTACCATGACTATCTACTCCAAAGCCCTGGCACCTAATGCCGATGCAGCCGAACCGTATTCACTGTATTCTCTTGCAAATGCAGGTGTGCTGAACTACGGTGTGTTCATTGCAGTTGGTTCTGAGGATGCCACACGGTATACCACCGATGCAAAGGGTGAGGTTTCCATTGCAGGCTTGAAGGCCGATACCTACTATGCGATTATTGAGATCGCAGCACCGATCGGTTATTTGCCGCTGGATAAACCTGCACTGTTTTCGGTATTTACCGTTAAGGAAGGCGAGCAGATGGGTACCATCGATCAGACCAAAGACCCTGAGGTGATCGACAAAACGGGCTACGTTCAAATGGAGTGGGATAGCGACAAGGCTTTGGCTTTGGATGCTGACATTCTCAATGATTCCACTCATGTAGAGCTGCCCAACACGGGTGCAAGCCCGATCAGTATTCTGCTGCGTGGTATTGCAGCACTTCTCCCGGTTCTCGCAGGCGTGCATTTCGTATGGAAACGCATGGTGTGTCCTGTGGAATAAAGTACGTGACCAAGCCATTTTTTAACAGAAAGGAAAACTACTATGAAAAAGCAAATGAAACAAGTTGCTGCCGCAACACTGGCAGCCCTGTGCTTCGGCGCAGTCGCAATCCCGACCGTGGCTTCCGCTGCGACTATTACCGTGACCAACTCTTCGTCTAACATTACTATGGATGCAACCGACACTTATACCGCCTATAAGGTGTTTGGTGTCAACGATCTGGGCGATGGGAAGATTGAGATCATTGAGGACTCTATTTCCGATAAAGTTGCTGATGTCTTTGAGACTTTGATGGCTGCGGATAGTACATTTTCATCCTCCAGCGCGACTATCGGCGGTAAGATTACGGACTATCTGAATCACATCGCTAGCAAAAATGATGCCGTCAAAGCTATGGGCCGTGCTCTTGCGAACGCTGGGCTGACTAATGGCCAGGCTATGACAGTTGCCGATGGTAAGGCAACACTGGATGTTGGTGATGAGTTGGGTTACTATTTGGTGACCGGTGCTTCCAAGGAAGGAACCGAAACAGTTCATTCGTCTGTGATGCTGAGGACTGCAACCGAGGATATTTCAATCGTTTTGAAGGCTGACAAGCCCACTGTTGACAAGAACATTGTTGAGAACAATGCTCTGGTGAATACCAATACTGCTGCTTTCGGTGACGTTATTACTTATCAGATTGACAGTAAAGTTCCGGATCACACCTATTATTCCACCTACTACATGAAGTTTACCGATACCATTTGTGACGGTATTGACTTTAACGTAAATGAGACCGATGCTGAACTGACTGCTACAGTTGTAATTGGCAGCACACCGCTGGCTCCTGAGGCTTACGAACTGACTATTGACGGTAACGTGATGACCATTGTTATTCCCAACGCAAAGAGCTATGCCATTGGTGCTGACATCAAGATCACATATGATGCAACCGTGGGTAGTGACGCTGTTATTTGGAATGATGCGAGTGCAGGCAATCCCAACAAGGTTAAACTGACCTACTCCAACAATCCCAACTGGGATACCGACGGTGACGGCATTCCGGATGACAAGGATGCAAATCCTAATACCCCCAATCCGAGTGAGCCGAATCCTGAGAATCCTAATGATCCGTTTACCCCTGAAGATTTTACTCCTCCCACCGAGGATACCCCTGAAGTTGAGGTTATCACTTATGTAACCGAACTGAACATTTACAAGCAGGATGTTACAGACCCCAACAGCAAAACTGCTATGCCCGGCGTTGAGTTTAAGCTCGTAGGCGAGGGCAAGGAGTTGACTGGTACGACCGGTGCTGACGGTAAACTCGCATTCTCCGGTTTGGATGCTGGCACTTATACCATCACCGAAGTTTCTGCCCCTGACGGTTATATCCCTGCAAGCCCTGTAACGATTGTTATTGGCGAAGTTTACACTGATGCTCAACAGTCTGCATTTTCTAAGTTCACCTACGCTGAAGGTACTAACGCAGCAGGCGATACGAATCTCTTCACAATCGACAACAAGAGGGGCACCACCCTGCCCGAGACCGGTGGCATCGGCACCACCATCTTCACCATCGTGGGTCTGACCCTGATGGCAACTGCAACCGGCGCCTTCATCATCAAGAGAAAGGTCACCGCACAGTAATCTGCCCCAAACCATTGAAAACCGCACAGTAAACCCATAATCCTTGCCCTCGGAGCTTCGGCTTCGGGGGCAAGATTTCATGAAAACCGCACAAGATCGGATGAATCGTAACGCTTATGAAAAACTTTCTGCTGAATCTGCTTTTTTCCTTGATCTTCCTGTTGGGTCTGGCAATTTTGCTGTACCCCACAGTCAGTGATCTTTGGAACAAGCGCAACCAATCCATTGTTATTTCCACATTCCAGGCGGATCTGGACAATACCGCCGAGGAAGAACTGGCCGCCGCCTTTGATGCCGCCTATGATTGGAATCTTCGCCTGCCCAAAATGCTGTATACCATGACCGGTGCCATGATCGAAGCCGATGCAGAGTACAATTCTCTGTTGAATATGACAGGCAATGGTGTCATGGGCGTGGTGGAGATCAACGCCATTAATGTGCGCCTGCCGATTTACCATGGCACCACCGATGCGGTTTTGCAGGTAGGTGCAGGGCATATTGGCTCCACCTCGCTGCCTTCCGGCGGATTAACGACCCATTCGGTGATCTCGGCGCATACCGGTCTGCCTTCTGCAAGATTGTTTACCGACCTGAACCAACTGGAGATCGGTGATGTGTTCAAAATCACCGTGCTGAACAAAACCTTGATTTATGAGGTAGATCAGATCGAAGTTGTTTTGCCGGATCAGGTTTCATCTTTGCGGATTATGGAGGATGAAGACCATGTAACGCTGGTGACCTGTACTCCCTACGGTGTGAATTCTCACCGGTTGCTGGTGCGGGGCACCCGTCTGCCGGATGAGATCGTAGAGGATGTAGGCTATACCATCAATAATGAGGCGGTTTTTGTGGATAAGACCGTGTTGATTCCTTTTGTAGTTGCACCGTTGACCATGTTATATCTGGTGCGTATTTTTGCGCAGTATTTACGCAGACCCATTGGCCGCCGCAAGAAGTACAACGGTGGTTTACCTGCATAAAAGCAGGAGCTTCAGCAGAAATAAGCCATACGAAAAAAACAGCCACCGAGCATTTTGTTCGGTGGCTGTTTGGATGAAACGGAAAAAAGCAGCATCCTTTTTTAGGATGCTGCTTTGTGTGTATCAATTACTCGGCTGCGGAGTCACCCTCAGCAGGAGTATCGGTGGACTCGCCACCCTCAGCGCCGGTACCGGTAACGGTGAAATCAACCTCAATCTTGCTCCAGGAAGTAAAATCAGCAGTGTCAATGATCTGGGAGCTGTACTCGGTCATCTCGGTAGTACCAACAGGGCCATCAGCGGTGTGAGCATCATCGGGCAGGCTGTTAACCCAAGAGTTGTAGATGTTAGCGCGCATTTCCTTGCCGTCATCAGAGGAGGTGTAGTTCTTGGCCTTCAGCTCAATTGCCTTGCCGTCTACACGGATCTCGGTGATCTCGATGCACATTTCAGGGTACAGGGTAGTGCCGTCGTTCACCTTAACAGCAGCAAAAGCAACGCCGCCACACTTGTAAACGCCGTTGGGATCCTGACCGATGTCATACTGTGCACCCTTGGTGGCAACATTTACGCTGACAGTGTACTGGCCGTCGCCGGTGATCTTTGCCACACCTGCATCATAGGTCAGCAGAGTTTCAGCGGTGCCATCGTAGCTGACGTAGAACTGACCGTCGTTGATGTAAAGGAATGCGTCGCCGGAGCCGGCTTCCACAGCTTCTTCAAACTCGATGGGCTCGGTGGTAGTGGTGGTCACGGTAGCAGCAGTGGTAGTAGTGGTGGTGGTGCTGGCTGCAGAAGACTCGGGTGCGGAATCCTTGGAGCTGTCATCGCCGCAAGCGGTGCAGACAGAGAGAGCCATAACGGCTGCGAAGGTAGCTGCAAGTAGCTTCTTGGTCTTGGTCATGATGGTTACCTCTTTCTCATATTTATATATGTGCTGCAGTGATACCATAACGTTACAATGATACAGTACAGCACTATACGATATATGGTACACTATTTTTGAAAAATTCGCAAGTGGTAAACCGCACAAATATCAAGAGGATTACAAGACGAAAAACTGTGAATTTATACGAATTACAGCCATATTTCTACAAATTTTACCCTGCGGTGACTGTGAAAGATCACGGAAAGCATAAAAACAAGACGATTCTCATACAAATGGTAGAGAAAATGGTGGATTTTGAGCTGGATAGGCTGATAATTATACTCAAAGTTTTTTTCGATTCGGTATTTACAAATCGGGAAAAATGTGCTATAATAAGTAAACGTATCTTTGTATCTTTTTGCGAAACCTGTCTGCTCCTGACGATGTATGGAAAACAGATGCGGCCTTCTTACATATAATAATAGTATACCCTATATGCAGACAGCGGCCCGACCAAAACAGAAAAGGGGATGAATGCCATGAAAAACGGTGTTCGTATGTCCGATATTGCCAAGGAACTGGGTGTCAGCGTTGTTACGGTCTCCAATGCGCTGAACGGACGCGGTGGTGTCAGCGAGGATATGCGCCGGAAGATTCGTGACCGTGCATCGGCGCTGGGCTACCGCCCCTCAGCACCGCGCTCACCAAAAAAAATTGCGGCACAGCCCATGGATGGCGGCAACATCGGTATTCTGACCAGTGAACGCTTTGCAGGCCCTCGGGGGACCTTCTACTGGTTTCTGACCGCAGGCGTCTCCAAGGAACTGACACAAGCCAACCTTTATGCCGTATATGAAAGCGTTTCCACTGCGGACGAAGAAAACTGCGTGCTGCCCCGTATCGTGGCGGAACGGCAGGTGAGAGGTCTGATCGTGATAGGGCAGCTTTCCAGAGCATATCTGGATAAACTGGCGGCCATGCATCTGCCGTTGCTGTTTTTGGATTTCTACAACAAGCACAGCGATATCGACGCTGTGATCTCGGATAATTTCTACGACAGCTACCTGATCACCGATCGCCTTGTTATGCTTGGCCACCGTGATATCGGTTTTATCGGCAATGTGACGGCAACCAGCAGCATTCACGACCGTTTTCTGGGCTATGTCAAATGCCTGATGGAACACGGGCTTTCCTACCACCCCGAATGGACGCTGGATGACCGTGAGGACGGCGGAACAAACCTTATTCCCGTGCAGTTCCCGCAGCAGATGCCCACGGCTTTTGTCTGCAATTGCGATGAAACGGCGTTTCGTGTCATTGCCGAGCTGCAGCGGCTGGGCTACCGTGTCCCCGAAGATATCTCCGTGACCGGCTACGATAACTATACCGTTTCCGATATGTGCGTGCCTGCCATTACTACCGTTGAGGTGGATCTTGCGGAGATGGCGCATACGGCGGTCACGCTTCTGCTGGCAAGGCTTGAAAATCCCACCAAGCCCGCAGCCCGCCATGTGATCCCCGGCAGAGTTATCATCAAGGACTCTATGGCGGAGCCCAGGGGGTAAAAAGGTACCATAATCGTTGGTATCGTCAAAACGCATAAAATTTGCGGCCGATTTTTGTACAAAAAGCGGTTGCAATTGTGAATTTTTTGTGATATAATAACTTTAGGTTCTTAGTGTGGCTATTGGTGTGCCCTGACGAAATCGCAATTTTGTTCGCTCTTGCTTTCAGGATGCGATGAGCTGCGGTTCGCCTCGGCTGCGCGCGGAAATACAAGGGGATGTTCCGTTTCGCTCAGCGGAATGTGCCCGACAAATCAAACATTTGCAGTAGGAGGTGGTTTTATGCCAAGTTATGCTTACACAGCGAAAGACGCCGTCGGTAATATCCGTAAAGGCGTGATGGCTGCTGAGGATGAGCAGGAATTTCTGGCAAAAATCAGAGAAAAGGGAATGTATGTCACCGAATACAAGGAGCGGCGTACCGAGGTCAAGACGGTAAAGAAGTTCAAGACCCCCGAGCTTGCGTTCGCTACCCGTCAGATGGCGGCGATGCTGACATCCGGTCTGACCCTTGTTAAGGCACTGGACATTCTCTGCAGAGAGCAGGAGAGCGAAGCTGCCCGAAATGTATGGAGAGATGTGTACGAGAGCGTGCAGAAGGGTGAGTCCTTCTCCGATGCGCTGGAAGTACACGGCAGTGTGTTCCCCACGCTGATGACCTCAATGGTCGCCGCCGGTGAGTCCAGCGGTTCGCTGGATGTGATCATGCAGCGACTCAGTGACTACTACGCAAACCAGAACAAGATCTCCAACACCATCAAGAGCGCGATGGTTTACCCCATTATCCTGGGCGTTCTGACAATCGCTGTTGTTATCGGCGTTTTCGTGTTCATTATGCCTACCTTCGAGGATCTGTACGATGATCCTGCGGATATGCCCGGCCTGACCAGAGGCATGATGAACATCGGTAAGTTCCTTGTGGCGCGTTGGTACCTGGTGGTCGGCATCATAGTCGTGATCGCCTTCGTTACCATTTACGCATTGAAGCTCCCTGACGTGCGCGTCAAGTGGGATCGGTTCATCATAAAGGGCCCCGGCTTCGGCAAGCTGGTCGTTAAGATCTATACTGCCCGTTTCGCACAGACAATGGCTTCCCTGTACTCCAGTGGTCTGCCCATGGTTGAGTGTCTGAAGCGTTCCGCCGATACCCTTTCCAACTCCTACATCTCCATGAAGTTCCGTGACATCGTGGACGAGGTGAAGAGTGGTGAGACCCTCAGTGCCTCCATCCAGAGAGCCGATATCTTCGATTCCATGTTCTGCTCCATCATCTACGTCGGTGAGGAAGCCGGTGCATTGGATGACATCCTGGCAAAGACTGCCGAGTACTACGATGAAGAAGCGGACTCCGCTGTTAAGCGTCTGTGCTCCCTGTTGGAGCCTGTGATGCTGATTATCATGGGTATCGTCATCGGTCTCGTCTGTGCAGCGTTCTTCCCCGCACTGTACGATTCCTTCGACAACATCGAGTAAACCGAACCCCAAGGCTGCAATCAAACCATATGACAACAGGCCGACCGTCTGCGGTAAGTGCCGCAGACGGGCCTGCTGATCGTTTCAATTCAATCAGAGAGGTGGATTTCGTAAATGCTTTCGTTTGATATTACCGACCGAAATATACGTATCATTAAGGGTACAGAGAGTGGCGGCAAGATCCGCATTCACTCCGCAGCAACCCTGAACCTGGAAGAAGAGGTTATCGTTAACGGCCACGTCCGCGACGTGCCCCGTCTGGCAACCCTGATCAACCAGGTGCTGCGTACCAACAAGATGGCCGACAAGGAAGCCATCGTCAGCATCTCCTCCAACATGACCATCTTCAAGGAGCTGCACATTCAGAAGGCCGCCAAGGAGCAGGACTTCATGAAAATGGTGCGTGCCGAGATGGCCGCTGCACTGGGTATTGATGATTCTTACTCCGTGTCTTACATCATCGTGGGCGATTCCGAGCAGCAGGAGGGTGCCGTAAAGATCCTGGCAACCGCCTGCCCCTACGAAGTGGTAGATTGCTACAAGCGCGTGTTCAACATGCTGCAGCTCTCCCTCCGCTCCGTTATGATCGGCTGCAACTGCATCACCAAGGTTCTGCTGGCTGACACCAAGGTCAAGTCCAAGATGCCTCTGCTGGCAGTGCAGATCGACAACAACTTTATCTCCCTGAACCTGTACGAGAACGGACAGCTTTCCTTCTCCCGTTTCGCTTCTATCTCCGCAGAAGACTACGACGACTCCGAGGATTACGTATTTGAGGCAGTTAACGAGAACATCTTCCGTATGCTGCAGTTCCAGAAGAGTAAGTCTGACGGCGATTCTATCGAGAACGTGATCTTCTACGGTGATACCCGTGAGTATGTCCGTCTGACCAATGAGCTGGAGAAGATGGGCATCCGTACCAGCATCATCAACGTGCCTCCGCAGATCCACGGCTACGAGAACCTGGAGTTCTCCTCCTACGCAAACGCCATCGGCGCAATGTTCAAGCGTAATAAGGAGACCGAGCGCATCAACCTGCTGGAGACCGATACCGTCAACAACAACAAGATCAAGTCCAATTCTTCCTACTACGTTCTGCTGGTAGGCAGCCTGGTGGCTTCCATTGCAATCTGCGGTGTGGCTTACATGGTGCTGGCTCTCCAGAACAAGAGCGTGGAGAAGGACATTAAGGAGATCGCTGACAAGAAGGGCAGCGCACTGGCACAGGATCTGGAAGCACAGCTCAACGACCTGACTGCCCTTTCCAAGAGCGTGAACGCCTATAAGGATGGCGTAAATGATGCCTACCAGGCATATCTCAGCCGTCCCTATGTGCTCTCCGAGGATTACACCCAACTGGAAGAAACCATCAAGAAGGTGGTTATGGATACCCATAAGGAGCTGGCCGATAAGGACGAGAACCTGAAGGGTGACGATCCCGATTACAGCGAGTACTATGTCATCGACAGCATGAACTACGAAGATGGTAAGATGAAGATCGAGCTGAAGGCTAAGGCAGAGGATCTGCCCCTGCAGACCATTCCCGCAAACCTGATTCAGGCTCTGCGTGCAAGAGATGACGTTTATTACGTTGCATATGAAGGCTACACTCTTGTGAAAGAGGTCACTACCTCCGATAAGACCACCGTGGACGAAGAGGGCAACACCATCTCCGCCGGCGAAGAAGTGGAAAAGGAATACATCACTATGTCTCTGACTGTTGAGATGAAGGGTGACGGCGTAGCATATACTGAACAAGAGGAGGTACCGTTCAAATGAAACTCGGATATCGTGATAGAATCATTCTTCTCGTCGTAATGGTGATCGTCGTGTTCGCCATCGGCATCTTCGCATTCATCAAGCCCCAGTGGGAAAAGCTGGATAAGAACAAGACGCAGTTGGAAACCGATGAGGCAGCCTGGACTCTTAAGATGACAGACTTTGACCGCATCAACACCATCCGCGACACCATTGACGAGCGTTACAACGAAGCTCTGACCCTCTGCGAGGGCTTCACCGATGAGATGGATTCCACCGAGCTGGACCAGTTCCTGCAGGAGAAGTTCATGAACATCGAAAAGCACATCAAGAACGATGTAGAGCTGGTTGGCGGTTCCACTATCTCTGATCTGGGCACCGCAACTCTGGCATACTACTACTACACCCCCAGCATCGTGACCTACCCCCTGTACGAGGCAGCCGATTTTGATGGTTCTCTGGAGAAGGAAGCTGCTCTCAAGTGCAAGGAGTCCATCATCCTGTCTTCCCGTTCCAGCCAGATCGTCGGCAACGGCAACGCAAAGCTGGCATTCAAGATCAACAAGCAGGATACCATGGATCTCATCGACGCTGTCCGCAAGTACGCTACCGACAACAAGGACGCTATGCTGCTGAAGGCTGTTCAGATCACTGATTTTGACTTCAACGGCGAGCCCCTGGAGCGTGACGACGACGGCAACATCGTGGGCGAGCCCCCCAAGCCTGAAGACGGCGAGGCTGAGCTGGAGCCCGATGAGTACGGCTACACTGAAGTAACGTTTGACTTCCAGGTCTACTACATTCAGGAGCCCACCAAGCCCGACACCGGCAAAGCTTATGATAAGAGCATCTGGGACGGTGAAGGCTGGAGAACCTACGTTTCTGAAAAAACGGCCCAATGACGCGGAAAGCCTTCTTGTATACAGGAAGGCTTCCCACACTTGAAAGGTGGTTTCACTTATGGAACAAAATATGAAGAAAGGGAGAGTCAAGGGTACAGTCCTCTTTACCGTTGTCGCCGTGATGATGGTACTTGTGGTCTTCCTTATGTCCACGCTGATTCTGACTACATCTGCCCAGCGCCGAACCTACTATACCTACTTTGAGACGCAGGCCCAGTATGCCGCCACGGCAGCTCTGGAAACTGTGCAGAACTCTGTGTATTCCAATGAGGGTTTCTTCACCTGGATGACCAACGAAGCAAAGAACATCGGCGATGTGGCTACCATGGATGTGAACTTCGAGAATACAACCATTCCGATTTCGCAGACCAAAGAAGTGAACGGTAAAACCGTTCGGTTTGTTACTTGTGAGATCCGCAGACTGGATGACGATTACTACTGGGATGAGAAAAACGTCCGTATCGTAAGCCGTCGTACATGGCAGATCTCCGCTACCGCAATGGTAGGCACCGGATCTCAGGCTGCTGAGTGCGTGCAGGCCTTCGTTGTGTACGAGCCTGTCCGTGAGCGTCTGGGTCAGCCCGACAATGCCGGCGTTAAGTGGACCGGTATCGCAGAGGGCTCCGGCGACGGCGAAGGTGCCGGCGTGTTTGCCTCTACCTTCAACAGCGGCAACGATAACGTTTCCGTTTTCGGCCCCGTGTTCTCCGTGGGCGATGCTCCTCTGGGTCGTACCAAGTACCCCACCAACCTTTGGGAAGCAACCTCTATTGCTAACGAAGGTATCTATGTGGGCCGTGTGGTCTTTACCGACTCCATGATGCTGAATACAACTAAGTACGTGACCGTTCAGAACGCCTTTGAGGGCCTGGAGGTCTACGGCAACTTTGTTGTCAACAACTATATGCATATCCAGTCCAAGCAAACACCTGCTCCCACACAGTATAACGAGCTTGGATACGTTTATGTGGATGGTATGCTGGCTGTGACCGGTGGTGCATTCTCCATCGGCGGCGTTTCCAAGCAGGAGAACATAACTGTCGGCAACGAGCAGCATGTGAACCTGTATGCAGGTGCGATCACTGCTTCCAAGCCTTTGACCGTGAATGGCGATATTTTCCTGCATGAGCCTACCCTGAAGTCTTCCTTCTCCGATACCGGTCTGACCTATCTGGCCGCTTTTGTGGAGCAGAACGTGCAGAAAGCAAACTACAAGCACAAGGGCTACGCAGGCGGCGACCTCATCTGCGCCAACAGCGAGTTTGTCATTGATGGCAACCGTGCTCCCAGTGTGGGCGGCGATTTCATCATGACTAACCCAGACTCCAAGCTGACTGTGCAGGGCAATGGCGATACCAAGATCGGCGGTGCTCTGATTTGTGCCGGTGAGCTGATCATGAACGCTTCCAAGTCCATTACCGCAGCAGGCGGTGTGTACGTTGATCCTACCAAGGTCACCGTATTCCAGAATCTTTCCATCAACGGTGTGCAGTTTACCAACCAGGATACCGTTGAACAGATCACCACCAAGCTGGTTCAGGCTTGCAAGAACGCTTCGGGCGCACAGGCAAGCTACGATCTGGACGGCGATGGTCAGGTGACAAACACCGATCTTCACAAGAATACCTACAACAACGCTGTTGTAGAGAGCCTCGGTGCAATGTCCTTCATCTACAAGGATGGTACCACCGAGAACGAGCAGTACACCAGCCTGGTCAGCGAGATGCTCAACTGCGAGCAGACCTATCATGATGCCGATGGCAACGAGAAGAAGGTAAAGGTTGGTCTTTATCCCTTCTGCAGCCGTCTGGATGAGATCTTTATGACCTACATCCGCTGGGATCTGGCTTCCGAGAATGAGGCAACCGCAAGAGGCTACCTCAACACCGATGAGCTGATCAAGGAGAGTAAGGCTGCTGGTCACACTTGGGATGTCAAGGAAAAGACCGACGGCACCACCAAGATCTATGTGCCCTACACCACCACTCTCAACGAGAAGGAGCATGGTTTTATCGGCGAGATCGAAACCGGTGATAACTCCAAGCTGCATTATGCCGGCGCTTATGATACCGACACCGAGCTGCCCGGCGGCCAGCCTGCACTCGTTTTCTCTCAGCCCGGTACTTTGACGACTCAGACCTATTACTACCATGATAAGGATGGCAAGCCCGCAAATGGCACCGTGAACAATGCAGTGTACATTGATACAAGCTGCGTGCTGGACTTTACCCAGAACAGCAATGACTGGCTGAATCTGGCCAACAACAACGGTACCATTTATGTGGATCCTTCCGTAAACGGCTACTCCTCCGAGAATCCTCTGGTTATCTGGATCAAGGGTTCCTTTAGCAACGGGCGCCTGAACATTCTGGTCAACAATACCTATGATTCCGTTCAGGGCAGCTACTATGCAGATCTGAACACATTCACCGACCGTGATCAGGTTGTTATCTACTGGGATGACAACTTCTATGCACAGAAGGGTAACTTCTACACCACCGGTTCCTACCACGCAGTTACCGTTGATAAGGAACTGGATTATGTGGCTAACCCCTACTATCCCGGTACTGCTTCCTGGACAGCTCTGCCCGCAGGCCCCGAGAAGTATAAGTTTGAGTACATCCCCAACACCACCATCTATATGGATGCTACCAAGACCGGATCCTATGAGCTGCAGAATAACTCCTTTATCTCTGCGTTCGTGATCTCTCCCTATGCTTCTCTCAGCATGCCCGCAGCAGGCGATCTGCAGGTGAAGACCACCTACCGTGAGTATCACGCATCTGATGAGCTGTATTCGCAGGATTACGCCAACAACATCTGTCTCATTGCAATCGGTGGCTTTATTCTGGATGACTTCTGGACCAACAACGCATCCTACATGGTATATGCAACCGATGGCAACAGACCCAAGCCCTATGGCGATGAAGCAAAGCCCGGTGAGGAGCTGGATGCTGAAGGCGACTTCCTGATCAGCGACTTCTTCACCCCCGCTTGAGAAATGAGGTGATCCGATGAAACGCTTAAAAGGTATGACGCTCCTTGAGATCGTCATCTCAATTGGTATCTTTGCACTTCTTTCTCTGCTGATCGTACAGTGCATTACCTCTATTAACGTGATCATCCGACGCACCACTGATATGAACGAGCGTATCTATCAGGAAAAGGTGTATGTGAATACCCACCAAACGGCATTCATGGATGATGTACAGTCCTACGAAGCAAATGCGACCTCGCTTTCCGTTCAGTACGGCACCTTTGAAGCCTACCCTGTGGTGCAAGCCGTGGAGCGTGTAACCAAGAATGACGGCAGCCAGGAGGCCATTGACCGTGACACTCGTCTGGACAGTAATCTCCACTTCCGTTTCCTGGAGTTCGGTGGCGCTCGTGCTCAAAGTGCTAGCGAAGAAAATGGCACCGGTTTTATTACCCTGGAAGCAAGGGGCGGCAGCGTGCCTGAGATCGTCAGTGTAACGGTTAAGGGCGGCGGCACCCAGCAGGTGTATATGCCCGGTACAACCAACCCCATTCAGCAGTATGTGCTCACCGCAGCACAGTTGGATGGCGGTGACGGCAAATTCTCGGATGGTGAGCAGATGTTCCGTGTGGATATGCCTGAAACGACCTCCGTTGTCATTATTGACTGGGTTTTGCTCCGTAACGGCAAGGAAGAGACTGCACAGTCCATTCATACCTTCCCACAGAACCGTCTGACTGCCGGCGGCACCTACGAGACCGTGGGTAAGGCGACCGCTTATTTCTACGATGGCCGTGCATTCGGTATCGCGAAATGAAAAGTGTTAAATCTGAAGAAAGGAGTGACGGTATGAAGAAACGTTTATCGGCTTTTACACTGATCGAAACCATTATCGTTATGGCGATCTTTTCCATGATCATGTTCAGTGTAATGCAGCTGATGGATCCTGTTTCAAAGTATTTTGTCAGAGGCTCCAACTTTGAAAACTCTACTGCTTGCCTGGATAATATGCGTCGCTGCATCGAGGGTAACCTGATGTATGCCGACCGTATCCATACATACGCAGGCTACGAGCCCTATCACTACACTGCCGGTGAAATGGATGTGGATGGTGACGGCACTGCTGATATTACCGGTGTCATGACCTCCACCTACGAACCCAGTGCTGTGCTGAAGGCACAGGTCAGTGATTTTCACAGTAAGTTCTTTGACAAGCGTGTCTGCTTTGATGCTGCCGGTACCATTTATGTGCTCTGCTTCGATAACACCCAGATCATCAGTGATGATGGCCTGAAGACTGTGGCAAGCCTGACGGATTACAACGACCTGCAGCTCAATCAGGGCAAGATCCTGCTCTATGGCTTCCACTACGGTATCACACCCCAGGGTGATGGTACTGTGGCCTACTGGCTGGATGTGGATAACCCCACCATCACCCAGTGGACTGTGAACCAGAAGCTGTACGGCAACTTCGATTACACCTTCTATCTCGGTGTAAACGGCGAAAAAGATGACGGTGCAGGCAACACCGTTGCCATCACCGACCCCTCTGAACTGCTGTCTTCTTATACTATGGAATTTAAAGACTGTAAGGTACATATCAAGGTCGGCGAGGTCAAACGCAGCAAGGATGGCGGTCTGGAGCGCAACAGTCAGTCTGCAAGCTACCAGAACACCTATGCTTCTTTTATCTTAAGGAATGCATTGCAGAGAGAATTGACAAAAGAAGACGCTGTCGAAACAAATTACACCAACATTGCGCAGAACGATATCAAGATCAATTATGATCCCACCAAGAACTACAAGGATATTACCGCATATACCCGTACTGCTCTGCCTCAGGTGGAGAACCTGATGACGATGGGCGGCCCCGGTGCAGCAGCATATGATGCGATCTCCACAGGCAACCCCGTCAGCAGCTTCTACTTCATCTTCACCACGCCGGATTCCTGCACAAACGTGGATCCCGCACAGTGGGGTATTACCGTATCCTGAAAGGCAAACACAAGCACATGAATCAACAAGAAAGGCAGCCGGTGTTGCCGGCTGCCTTCTTTCATGTATTATCCAAAGAGAATTGCGGAGTAGTATGAATATGTTTCCGGCTGGGGCAGGGTGCTTAAGTACCAGTCCGTAAGCTGGCTGCCGCAGATTGCTCCGATGAACAGGCCCATGCAAAGATACGGGCCAAAGGCGAACTTGGATTCGCCGGTAACCTTTTTGATGATCAACCCGAAGATTGCTGCCAGAAGAATGCCGATGAATGCCGCAGGTACCACAGCCTTCCAGCCAAGGTACAGGCCGCCGCAGATCATCAGCAGGGTATCACCCAGCTCAATGCCGCGGATCTTTTCGCCGGTTTTCTTCTGATAGTAAATTCCGCTGATCTCACCGATGAGGAAGAACGGCAGGCTGATGCAGGCTGCGCCGATCAGTCGTTCCCAGATCGTAACCTCATTGAGAAAGTGAGAGGGCACTGTCAGAATCAGAATGACTGCCAGCACACGCAGGTCGATTTCCAGCGTGTCCCAGTCCATAAAGCCCACCACGATCAGCACCGAAGTGTACAGGCACATAATAATGGTGTTGACCGTAAAACCGAACACGAAGAAATTCACAACGTAAAGCAGACCGTTCAGGCTCTCTACCAGTGGGTATCGGCCGGAGATCTTCTCCCCGCAGCTATGGCATTTTCCCCGCAGGAAGATCCAGCTGAAAACAGGGATCAGGTCAATGGCACGGATCTTTGTGCCGCAGGTCATACAGTGCGAGGCACGCTTGATGAGGGATTCCCCCTTGGGCAGACGGAAAATGACCACATTCAAAAAGCTGCCGATGATAATGCCGTAGGCAAATACCATGGGCACCGTCATCAGTAGGAAGGAGAGGTCAAAATACTTCCATTCTTCCCAGAGGATGGGCTTTGCTGCAAGGAATTGTGCAGCGAAAATCAATTTTTGGTACATAACGGTACCTCCTTATATGGTTGTACTGTTATTTTATCACAGATTACATGATTTTTCAAGATTAAAATCAAATTTTGGAGGTTAGGTATGAGAAACATCAGAATCGGTGACTATCTTGTTGAGGAAGGTCACATCACACCGGAACAGCTGCAGCAGGTTTTGGAAAGACAGCATGAGTCCACAGACCAGAAGCGCTTCGGCGAAGTGCTGGTGGAAATGGGCTTTATGTCCGACGTGAAGTTTGCACAGGCACTCTCCGGCAAGCTGAAGGTGCCCTATGTAGACCTGAACAATGTGGAGATCGACGGCGAGATCGCCCGTAAGGTTCCTCAGGATCTGGCAGAGCGTAACTGCGTCATCGCCATCAACATGACCGGTCGTCGTCTTACCGTCGCAACCGATGACCCCGTTAACTTCAATATCCTGGAGGATATTAAGGTAAAGACCGGTTACGACTGTATTCCTGTTCTGGCGACCCGTGCCGCCATCAAGAAGGCCATCGGTAAGGCTTACCAGATGTCCGACCTGGGCGATATCGAGTCCATCGGCGGTCAGGAGATCATCGACGATGACGAGTCCAAGGACCGCGTTGAGAGTGCTCCTATCGTTAAGCTGGCAACGCAGATCGTTGAGAACTCCTTCCGTATGGAAGCAACGGATATTCATATCGAACCTTTTGAGAAGTATACGCAGATCCGTGTCCGTGTAAACGGTGACCTGATGCCTCTGATGAACGTTTCCAGTAACGTGCAGAACCAGTTGGCAACCCGTCTGAAGCTGATCTCCGGCATGAACATCGCCGAGAAGCGTATTCCTCAGGACGGCCGTTTCTCCCAGACCGTTGACGGCATTCCGCTGGACGTCCGTGTGTCCTCCCTGCCCATGGTTCACGGTGAGAAGATCGTTATCCGTATCCTGTCCACCGGCGCCATCAAAACCCGCCGCCTGCAGGATCTGGGTATGTCCGATTATAACTACGAGCTGTTTACCAGCATGATCAAGTGCCCCCACGGCGTTATCCTGGTTACTGGCCCTACCGGTTCCGGTAAGTCCACCACCCTGTATGCTGCTCTGGGCGCAATCGCAAGACCCGACGTAAACGTGGTTACCGTTGAGGACCCTGTGGAAAAGCAGATCGAAGGCATCAACCAGTGTCAGGTTAACGTAAAGTCCGGTATGACCTTCTCCGCAGCTCTGCGTTCCATTCTGCGTCAGGACCCCGATATCATCATGATCGGTGAGATGCGTGATAGCGAGACGGCCGAAATCGGTATCCGTGCCGCTATCACCGGTCACTTGGTTCTCTCCACCCTGCATACCAACGACGCTGCTTCTACCATCGTTCGTCTGGTGGATATGGGTATCCCCGCATACATGGTTGCTTCTTCCCTCATCGGCGTTGTGGCTCAGCGTCTGGTTAAGGTGCTCTGCCCCAAGTGCAGAAAGCAGAGAATGTCTACCGCAGAAGAAAACAAGCTCATGCACATCGACCATTCCGTGCCGATCTACGATGCCTGCGGCTGCAATGAGTGCGGCAACGGCTATCGCGGCAGAACTGCTATCCACGAGATCATCCACTGCTCCGCCGGTATCTCTACTCTGATTGCCAACGGTGCCGGTAAGGAAGAGCTGGAGAATCTGGCAAGAGCAAACGGTACCAAGCTGCTGCGTGATAACGTATCCGATCTGGTTATGCAGGGCGTAACCAGTATGGATGAGCTGGTTCGTGTTACCTACGCTGTCTGATGCATCACTGAACAAATCCGAATACAAGACGGGAGGAATTTCCTATGCCTACTATTACCATCAACAAAATTCTGGACGATGTCCGTGCGCTGGGCTGCTCGGACTTGCACTTCACCGTAAATATCAACCCCGTAGTACGTCTGCACGGCCAGCTGCGTAAGATGAGCAGCTACCCTGAGATGACCGATGAGATGATCGGCGAGATCATTGAGCAGATGTGCAACGAGCAGCAGCGTGCCAGGGTTGGTCGTCACGAGGATACCGACTTTTCCTATGTGACCCGTGCCGGCTATCGTCACCGTTGCAATATCTTCTTCCAGCGTGATCACGCAGCCATCGCAATCCGTCTGCTGCGTAACGATATCCCCACCCTGGATGATCTGTTCATGCCCCCCGTTATGTCCGAGTTTGCTATGCGTCCCCGTGGCCTTGTGCTGATCACCGGCCCTACCGGTTCCGGTAAGTCCACTACGCTGGCAGGTATGATCGACTACATCAACTGCAACAAGAGCGCGCACGTTATTACCATTGAGGATCCTATCGAGTATGTGCACGAGCATAAGCGCTGCATGATCAACCAGAGAGAAGTCGGCTCCGACGTGCCCGGCTTTGCACTGGCTCTGCGTGCCGCACTGCGTGAAGACCCCGATGTTATCCTCGTAGGTGAAATGCGTGACTTTGAGACCATTCAGGCTGCAATTACCGCCGCTGAAACCGGTCACTTGGTGCTTTCCACCCTGCATACTACCTCTGCTGCCGATACCATTAACCGTATCATCGACGTGTACCCCGAGCATCAGCAGGTACAGATCCGTACCCAGCTTGCAAATACTCTGGTGGGCGTTGTTTCCCAGACCCTGCTGCCTCTGAAGTCCGGCAACGGCCGTGTGGCAGCTATGGAAATTCTGGCTTGTACCGACGCTATTTCTGCCCAGATCCGTGAGGGTAAGATCCACCTGATCCAGTCCTCTATCCAGGCAGGTAAGGCACACGGCATGATGTGTCTGGACATGGAGCTGGCTCGTCTGGTGAAGAACAACACCGTCAACGAGATCGACGCTCTGGAAAAGTGCCAGGACAAGACCGAATTCTACCGTTACCTGACTGCAATGGGCGGCCAGTCCGTTATCACCAGAGAGGGCGTTATCGGCTAAAACGTGATATTCTCTTCCGAGATGTTACAAAGTGGTTACAAGTTTTGTGCAACCTGCCGAAAACGATTTCTCGTTTTGGGGCTAAAAAACGGGTTTCGTAAAAGTTTGTTCATACTCTGGCAAATTTCTCGAAACCTATTGACATTTCCCTTTGGTTATGTTATACTAAAACCATGGAAGACAGGAACACAACCTTGACGTCGGGATGCGTTCCTCATCCGAACCCTCCGCTTCGGCGGAACAACACATACATACAAGGAGGTTTCTTATCATGAAAAAGAAAGGTTTTACTCTGATCGAGCTGATCGTTGTTATCGCAATCATCGGTGTTCTGGCTGCTATCCTGGTGCCCGCAATGCTGGGCTACGTTAAGAAGTCCAAGATCACTTCCGCTAACTCTTCTGCAAAGTCCATCTTCACTGCAGCACAGTCTGCTCTGACCGATATGGATACTGAGGATGTTTACACTGACCTGTACACCTTCACCGGCTGGAACTCAACTTCCGCTGTTACCGCTCCCGCTAACAAGGGTACTACTACCCTGAGCGCATTCCAGTTCAAGGTATGGACCTACTTCAATGATATCACCGAGCTGGACGCTTTTTCCATCTCTGTTGCAAGCGGTACTTGTGATGCTGTTGCTGTTGTTAACGGCAACTACCCCGGCACCACTCCCAAGCAGTTCTCTGTTGACGATTACGACAAGAGCACTGTTTACTCCGCCAATCTGACCTACCTGATCAGCTACGCTAAGAGCTGAGTTTGGTTTGACATCAAAGATATGCCCCCAGCAATGGGGGCATTCTTTCTGCAATGATTTTGACGCTTTGTAAAGATTTGACCTGATTTTACTGGGGGATTTTTTCATGTTGAAGCATAAGAATACTAAGAAGGGTTTTACCCTGATTGAATTGATCGTTGTCATTGCGATCATCGGCGTGCTGGCTGCCATTTTGGTTCCTGCCATGCTGGGCTATATTACGAAGGCTAAGATCACCAGCGCAAACTCTGCTGCCCGTAATGTGGCAAACGGTGCTTTGATCGCTCTGGTAGATATGGATAGTAATGATTACCAGCTCGCCCCTTTGACCGGTGATCTGAAGCAGGTGACCGGTACCGAGATCGCAGCTTGTAAGGATATTACCAAGAATGACGTTCCTGTCACTACTACCGACAAGGATGAGCTTCTGAAGCTCTTTTATGCAAGAGTGTATGATGCGTTTACGGATGTAGGCAAAGTTGAGCAGATCTCTTTCCGCTTTAGTGTGGCTACCTGTGATGGCGTAGGTATTATTGACGGCCGTTATCCCGGCTCTTACCCCATCGCCATTGGTCCGGATGCATTTGAATCCTATGACAAGGAGTGGACTTCTGACGTAGCCCTCGGCTACGCTATGCAGGATCCTTCCCTCTACGAAGATGCTGTTGAAGATTAAACGGAGCAATATCTTATGAAGCAGATTTCAACTTCAAAGAAGCAGTATTTATTACTGCTTCTTGTTTTTCTTGTATATGCAGTCGGCACTTGTCTGACGCAGTTTATGCAGGCCGATGACTTTTTCTGGTACTATACCTTCCAATACGATGAACTGGCGAAGTATCAAATGCCAAACGGTCGATATATCAGCAATATATTGACCCACCTGATCGTACGATATCCCGTTGCGCGGATATTATTGTTTACCGGGCTGCTGTTTTGTACCCTTTGGCTGATGTACAAGCTGGTGACAAGAAAGAATCAAACAGACCTGCGGGGTGGTTGGCTGGTGCTGCTGCTCTATGTAACCATGCCCGTCCGTGCCTATTCTGAAGTGCTGTATTATCTTTCTGCCTATGTGATCTATGTGCTGCCTGTGGTTTGTGTTCTAGCATATCTGCTGTTGTGTTTCACGTTCCATGAGAGTGAAGAAGATGCAAAAATGCCGCTGCGTGTCATTGCTGCTCTGATATTGGGGACGGTGGGTGCACTTTGTCTGGAAAGCATGACGTTGTATGCTTGTTTTCTGGCAGTGTTTTTTGTGCTGTGGTCTTTGTTTGCGGCAAAAAAGCGTGGACTGTGGATGCATATTGCCTATGCGCTGGGTACTGCATTGGGCACAGCCATTATGTTCCTGAATGAAAACTATCGCTCCATTGCTTCGGATCATGATCAGCAAGGCGCACGTTATTTTGAATTTGAGTTTTCCGATATGCTGGCTAAACTGTATCAGGATATTATGCCGAAGTTCGCAAAGCCCATCCCCTTGGCGCATCTGCTGATCGTGTTGGGGTTGTACTATCTCTATCGCAAGGCAGATCGTTCCCAATGGACGCCTGCCCGCTGCCGATATGCATCTATGGCATCCGCTATGCTGTTGATTTACGGCGCATACATTGCGTTTGATACTGTTGCGCTGACCTTTCAGGAAACCACATGGGCCATGCGTGTGTACGCTGTGCAGACCGCTCTGGTCTTTTTGTACATCATTTCTGTGATCTATCTTGTTTATCTGTTTTTACCCCGAAGGCTGCTTTTTCGTATTTGTATCTATCTTGCCAGTGCCACGCTGCACTCGCTGTTTTTCTGCGTCGTCGGGCCGATTTCCGCAAGATGCTTCTACCCCAACTATGTTTTTTGGTTTTTGGCTGCCGTGGAGATTGCACTGCAGACGGATCCGCTACAACAGTTGCTGCATATTAACCTGAGCCGCATTGCGGCCTGTGTTGCCTGTGGTTCCATGCTGTATTGCGTGGGAATGAATAAGTATGCCGCTCAAATACAGATTGAGCACTTGCGCGGGCAGTTGGAAAAAGGAAATGTTCGTGTGTTTGAGATCATTGATGTTCCCTATGAGATGTTTGACGGCGGAAGCTGTGTGGAAAATCCATATTATGATGAGAAAACCCATCGCCTGCTGGATGATTTTAAGGACAGAGAGCTTCCTACATCCCGTGATGGCATTAATTTGAAGACGGGTACGATCACAGAGCTTTACTTCCGCTTGTGGGCTGAGTATTATGATCTGGACGTGGATCCCTCTACCTATCGTACCATTCATTTCAGTTTCTTGGATTACAACACTGACGATTACAGCACAGATACCCCGCACATCCCCACAGAAAACGAATAAACGCAAAAAAGGCTTCCCCTCTGTGGGGAAGCCTTTTGTTTGTGCTATTGCGGGTTCAGGGTGCAAGCTCCTCATAGGTGATGAAGGAAGCCAGATAGCGCAGAACCTTTACGGCATCGTCGCTGTTTACGACGGTATCTCCGGTTACTTCGGCATTTTCCAGACCCTTAGCAGTCACGGTAACGGTAGTGTCCTCTGCGATGTAGCGGTTGTACACGATTACATCGTTGATGGAAACCTTACCGTCTTCGTTAATGTCGCCATAGTTCAGATCAAGAGGAGTGCTCTCGGTGGTAGTGGTCTGAGAGGGTGTTACAATGCTGCCGCTCTGGCTCAGCACGGTACCGCCATCCAGATTACTGCCCTCGGTAGCAGCATAATCGGCATAGAACTCGTTGAGCGACAGGCCTGTGCCGTTGATGCCCAGAGGAATCTGGTGATCCAGACCGATGTACTTACCGGTCTCCAGGGTCTGCCAGAGGGACTTTTCAAACAATGCGTACTTATCTTCCTCCCAGAAGATGGTAGTACCGTTGCTGGTGTCGCTGACATTATTGATGCTGTAAGAGAAGCTGGACCACAGACCGCCGGTGTCACCGGAGTTGGTGTTCAGGCACCAGAAGGTGTGGTTGATGTGGTTGTTGATCATGTAATCACGAAGCAGCTCCATCCACTTCTGGTTCTTAGCGCCATCCATGTGTCCGCCCCACTCACCAATCAGCAGGGGGGCGATCTCTTCCTGATTGATATATGCCCAGGTGTCGTACCAGTAGTCATCCAGCAGGGTCTGGGTGGTGAAATCCTTTGCAAACCATGTCTGATCATAAACGGAGGGGCCGTAATCGTGAGGAGAATACACGATCTGGCTGTTGCCGCTGCCGTTGAGCTGGATAGGATAATCTCTTACGCCTCTCAGGTTGCCGCCCCACCATGCGGGGATGTAGGGAGAATTGGTCTGGCGATCGGGCATACCCCAGTAATCGCCTGCCATTGCGCCGCTGAGCGTCTGCTCAACGCCTTCGATGAAGATCAGCGCATGGGGGTTTACCTCCAGGATGGCATTTGCACACTGTGTAGCGGCATATGCCCAGTTGTTTTCGTCGGTAGAATCATCCCACTTTGCAGCAGCAGAACCTTCCTGGCCCTTACCATGGGGCTCGTTCTGGAGATCGAAGCCCAGCAAGGTGTCATCGTTCTTGTACTTTTCGGCAGCCCACACAAGGCTGTCGATCCAGAGCTGGGTGGTGACCATAGTACCGTCGGCCATCTCCTTACCGTACCACAGATTGTAGACGTGACCGGAGTTATCGGCGTGAGGACTATGCACATCCAGGAAAGCTTTGATGCCGTACTTTTTGCACTTACCCAGGATGATATCAAAAGCACGTTCGGTGTCGATATAGGTCTTGCCGTCGGATTCCACAAACTCCTTGTTAATGGAACCATAGGTACCGGCCTTAACGATGCCGCCGTTGCCGTCATCCATATCGGTGGGCGGATTGTAGGCGGCCTGCATACCGCCGCCGGTGAGCTGTTTCGGCTCCCCATTCATCCACTCGATCAGACATTCACTGGAGATGGGGAAGCGGATGACGTTAATGCCTCTGTCTGCCACCTCACGCAGCAGGTCATCGCAGTCAGCAGACCACAGATAGTGGGGACAACGCTCGCTGCAGTTCAGACCGAACCAGTTTGCGCCGGTGAGCCATACCTCGTTGCCGTTCATATCATACAGGCGGCTGCCCACAGCGTGGAGCCAGTCATCGCCGGTATCGGAAGCGGCAGGTTGGAGCTGCAGATTGATGCCCGCAGCGGTAAACACGCCTGCGGCCATTGCCGTCGCCAGCCCCAGCGACAGCAGCTTTTTGATTCTCATACTATAACCCCCTTAAGTATTTGGTAAAGAGCACAGGCGGTACCCTGTGTTCTGCAAAAACGGCTTTTCCGGCCGTAAACGCCAATGATCAGAAAATACCGAAACGCTTCTTTTCGTAGAAGGGCTTACCGTTGGTGACCATATCCTTTGCACGGATGGAAGTGGCAGGTACGCATTCAAAGGGCAGGTCGGAGTAATCGCAGCACTCGGAGGAGAGGGTATTGCCGATCTCGGCGATATCGGTGTTCTCGTCAGCCTCCAGAGCGATCAGCAGAAAACGTTCATCGCTTTCGCTGGCTTCCTCAATATAAGCCTTCTTCACGCTCTTGATTTTCTTCAGTTGTGCCTTCAGCGCACCCAACAGGTCATCGGTAATGGCAGAAACGGCGGGTTCATCGGTTTCTGCAGCCTTGGCAGCCTCCAGATCAGCCATTGCCTGACGGATAGCAGCCTGCTGTGCAGCTCTGCTGTCCTCGGCAGAGGGTGCGCCGCCGCCCATGGGAACGGCAGGTCTGGGTGCGGGAGCGCTGGTCAGAACATCCAGCTCGCCGTTATGGTCGCCGATGATCATGATCTGGGGGCGAACCAGACAGAGATTGCTGCCAAAGGGGTTGATGACCATACCGCCGATGCCCTCATTGGCCTTCATAAAGCGGTAAAGATCCATAAAGCCCATGACCATGACCTGGAAACGCTCGCCGGGCTTACGGTTCTTCCGCAGCTCGATCTCATCGGTAAAGGCGGGCAGGAATTTATCGCCCTTCTGGTTGGTCATCATCTGGAATGCCACACGAGCCTGCACCTGCTCGCCCTCCTGAGGGGGAGTAGCGGGACGCTCGATCATTGCAGGGATGAGGTACTTTGCTTCAATTGCGGCTTCGAGAAATGCCTTCTCGTGCTCACGGTTTGTCAGATCAACCTTAAAGGTTGCCATTGCATCAACAAGAACCGGGTTGGTGACCGGCTTCATCATAGGGCCTTCAGCCATATTGGAACCTCCTGCGTAACGGTAAATTTCAATCGGCAATGCTTCCCGATTGTACAATTCTTATTGTACCATATTCCTCCAAAAAAAGCAAGTCTTTTTGTAAGAATGCATGAAACAAAAACAGACCCCGATGGGAATATCGGGGTCTGTTGAGTGGTTGAAGCACTCCGCCTTGCCGTCGTCCGAAGAATAAAACCCGCACAAAGCAGGTGGGTATCCGCCCACGCAGTTCACGCTCCCTTCGTCCACAAAGTGGGAGGTCTGCAATCCGTGCGCGGAGCCGGGATTCCCTATTCATAGGTGTTGGATTATATCATGACGGACTTGGTCGCACAAGGCAGAGAACCAAACAGGATTCGGTGCAGCGGGGGATTACTCCTCGCAGCCGCAGCCACAGCCGCAATCGCAGTCGTCATCATCGCAATCGCAGTCGCACTCAAAACGCTCAATGAAGATGTTGGCGATACGCTCGTACTCCTCGTCGCTCTCGATGGGAATGAGGATGTCGTTGCCGTTCTCGTCGGTATCCACCCACAGAACGACCAGCTCACACTCGTCCTCCAGCAGCTCCTCGGGGTTCTCCACGTGGGGGATCAGTGCGAAGTAGACTCTCTCGTTCTCCTCCAGCACATCCACCAGCTCAAACACCTTCTCGTTGCCGTTTTCGTCCACAAGGGTGTACAGTTCGGGCTGATAGTCCATCATTTCGTCCATAGGCTCGTTATGTTCGTGTGCCATATTCCAATACTCCGTTCCTCCGGCAGGGTGCCGGTTATGAAATGTGTTCGGGTGACCGACAGAAGCTTTTCACCCTTCACCTATATTGTACCCGATTTTTCATGAAATGTCAAGCCCCAGTTTTGAAGAAAAAAACACAAAAACTTTTCAAAAAGTTGTCAAAAAGTATTGACATCGTATAAAAAGTGTGGTATAATAAAGCCATAACAAAGAACTTCTTCATAAAACCTTCCTTTCATATCGGCGGACAGGCGGGATGGTGTGAACCCGCCTGTATACCGATACTGAACAATTCACTCAGTCCGGCAGTACTCCTGCCGTGAAGGAATTCTTTGAGAAAGGGCGCGGTCTTTCCCACTATGAGGAATGCTTCCGCAGCCAGTCTGCATCGGAAAGGATGTGTGTCCAATGGAGTCTGAACAGTTTTCCGTTCGGTTCCTGCCGGCCCATACCATTCCCGTTGGTTTGCATTGAATATTGATCGCGATCGGTACAGCGTGATTGTACCAGCGCGTCGGTTCCGATGAACGAAATGAATGCAAACAGGGGGTTGGGTGCTCACTGCTTTAGTGGGTCGGAGATATTTCTGTTGTGCGGCACAAAATAAACAGCCGCCTCATTTCAGCATCATCGGGAACCGGTCTGATACGGAGCGAAATCTGATCTCGGGGAGTTTCTTGCAGAGGAAACGTTCCCCCTGCCGCAGCTGCGGCTTGTATCGCTTTGCGATTGCGATAGAGAGTGACGAAGCGGGGCTTCGCAATACAATTGAATACAAATAAGGAGAGACCTGAGCAGAAAGGTCTCTCTTATTTTGCAGAATAAGGAGGGATCCTCATGTGTACGGTGGATCTGCATACCCATAGCAGCTGCTCTGACGGACAGTATGCCCCGGCCGAGGTGGTACGCCGTGCTGCCGAAGCGGGCATTACCCATATGGCTCTGACCGATCATGATACGGCAGAGGGCATTGGGGAAGCCCGGACAGCGGCGGCAGCCTATGGTTTGCGGTTTATGGCAGGCATCGAGTTAAGCACATCCGGCAGAGCCAGACAGCATATTCTGGGCTATGGCGTGCAGCCGGAGCATCCTGCATTGCAGACAGCGTGCCGCCTGTTTACCCAACGCAGACTGCACCGTGCAGAAAAAATTGCAAGGCTGTTGCAATCTCAAGGGCTTGCAGTAACTGTGGAGGAAGCCGCCGCAGAAGCCAAAGGGCAGTTGGGCAGACCGCATTTTGCCCGTGTAATGATGAAAAAAGGCTATGTGGCATCCGTTACGGAGGCTTTTGAGCGATATCTGGCGACACCTGCCGTGCGAGCGATTCCCGATCCAAAGCCCACCGCACAAGAGGCCATAGAGCTGATCCATGAGGCAGGCGGTGTGGCGGTGCTGGCACATCCCTTTACGCTGCAGCTTTCCGAAGCCGAATTCCCCTTGGTGCTGGATGCACTTTGCGGTGTTGGGCTGGATGGGCTGGAGGTGTATTATTCCAAGCATACGGCCCCGCAGACAGCGTTTTTCCTCTCTTGTGCAAAGGTGCGTTCCCTGCTGATCACGGGCGGCTCGGATTATCACGGTGAGGCGGTAAAGCCGGATATTTTCTTGGGTATGCAGGTGCCGTCATGGCTGGCAGAACAGCCCTTACCGTTTTTGTAGAAAATAAGAACCCCGCTTCCATTCTGCAATGGAGGCGGGGTTTTGCTTTGTATGTATGATGGTTTACAGCAGCGCATTCCACAGGCTTTCTGCGGAAAGTTCTTCGTTTATGATGGCGTTGGCATAATATTGCAGGATCAGCATGGCATCGGTGGTATCCACGGTGCCGTTATCGTTGACATCTGCCGATAAAGCGGTGATCTCGTCGGGGGCAGCATCGGGATCCATCAGTGAAGCTGTGTAATGCTCCAGCACGGAGATGGTATCGGCGGTATCCACCGTGCCATCTCCATTGAGATCGCCCAAGGATTCCCACGCAACAAGCTGCAGCTCCACCGCAAAGGTGAAGGTTTCCGTATCGTTGGCGGCGGTAATGGTTACCGTTCCGTCGCCCATACCCGTGACCGTACCTGTATCGTCCACGAAAGCAATGTTTTCATCGCTGCTGCTCCAGATGAGATCCTCGCCCAGAACAGGAAGCTGCAATTGTCCGTTAAGACGGTGCATGGTAAATTCGCCGTCGGGCACAGGGGGTACCTCCTCTACGGGAGGCTCGGTGCCGGTATCGGCGGCCAGCATTTCAAAGGTGATGCCGTAATCGTTAAGGTATACATCCTCACGGGGCTGCACCACATGGCAGATGACCCGATTGCAGCGGGTCAGCACGCTTTCATTGAATTTATCCCATGTGTAGGATGCAATACGGATCAGTCCGCGGTTATCGGCATTGCCTTCCAGAATGGTCAGACCGTCTTCGTTGTAGCCCAGAACGATCAGTGAGTGACCGTTGCTGCCGTTATATTCGCCGTTTGCATCACCTGTGGTACGCAGATAAGCACCGGGCATGACCTTTGCAGCAGTAAACAGCGTATAATCCGCAGTGGGAGCGTGACCCATTACCTGTGTGGAGTGCTGATAATCAATGGTACCACCGCCGTGGTAGGGCAGATCATCAAACAGGGCAGCATAGGCAGCCTGTGCGTAGATGTAGCACTGCATACCGGAAAGGCTGATGCGGGAGTTGTAGGCGTAGTAGGTGGTGTAGATATCCATAGAGGAGGAAACTGCCAGAGAGATCTCCACAGGAGTACCGGCGGAATCCATTGCCAGATTGATATTGCCTTGGAAAACCGATTCCATTTTTTCGTTCAGTGCATCGGAAACAGTGTAGAAAATGCCATGATCCTGAATGCCCAGCTCGGGCAGATCAATGGTGGTATCTTCGGCATAAGCCGATATGGGAGAGAAGAATCTGCAACTGCAAGTGCAGCACAGGATCGCTGAACAGAAGACTGCATATACTGCACGCAAAGCGTTGCGGAAGGGGCGTAGCTTGGGCATTGCGCTCATTCCTTTCTTTTTTATGCTGTTTTTTTCAATTCCCTGTCCATATATGTTGTGTCTGTATTAAGGCTATTTTATCACATTGCGGCTATATTGTCAACATAATCCCGATATTTTTTCCGAGCCGAAACAAATAAAACGTTTGTTTCACGGTGCTTTTTTGCTCCGGAACAGGAGGTTACAAAACAATTACAAACCGGATACATCCACAACATATGCAAAGTGATTTTGCAGGGCAGGACTACATCTTGTGTTTTTGCGAACGATTGGTTATTATGCCTAAAAGAGAGTGTTGATATCATACGAATTTCTCGCAAAATGGAAGAATCTTCCTCTGTGCCGCATTCGCTGTGTAAGGGGATGAAGCCACAGGCAGAATCTTGACGAATCGGGAAAGCTGTGCTATAATATAGAGTCGGGAGCGTGTTTCCAAAAGAAAAAACGTCTTTCCAAATCTAACCCGCCGCCATGGAAAAAGGGCGGAGAAACGAGGGAATCATGCAGTGTGAATGTGCCAAGCAGAGCAGCGATCTTTCTCTGATGAAGGATGTGCTGGAAACCTATGGGGCAGTGCCGGGTAGTCTGATCACCATTCTGCAGCAGGCGCAGGCCATTTACGGCTATCTGCCCATGGATGTGATCTATCATATTGCGGAGCAGACCGGCAGCACCCCTGCCAAGGTACTGGGCGTTGCCACATTTTATACTCAGTTCCGCTTTCAGCCTGTGGGAAAATACCTCATTATGCTGTGCAACGGCACCGCCTGCCATGTAAACGGCAGCGAGCGTGTGGCACAGGCAATCTGTGAATATCTGGAGATCTCCAACGGCGGTACCTCTGCCGATGGTCTGTTTTCGTTCAGCATTGTGGCTTGTCTGGGATGCTGTTCTCTTTCTCCCGTTATGATGATCAACGAGGAAACTTACGGCAGCCTGACCCCCGAAAAGGCCGTGGCTGTTTTAAAAGAGATCCGTGAAAAGGAGGCTGCTGTACAATGAGCTTTCGTGTAGTCGTGGGACAGGGCAGTTGCGGCATTGCAGCCGGTGCCAATAAGGTATACGATGCTCTGGCAGAGCAGCTTGCAGACAGTGCTGTGGGGCTGGGCATTGCCGGATGCATCGGTATGTGCTGGCTGGAGCCCATTGTGGATCTCTACGAAGATGATACTCTTACCATGCGGCTGGTGCGTGTGGGCAAGGCCGATGCCAAAGCCATTGCGGATGCCTGCAAAAACGGGGATCTTTCCGCACTTTCGGCACTTGCCATTACCGAGGAGGATGCGGCCTTTCTGACGGAGCAGACCCGTATTGTGCTCCGCAACTGCGGTATCATTGATCCGGAATCTCTGGAAAGTGCCTTGCAGGCAGGTGCCTATACCGCTTTGAAAAAAGTTCTTGCAGAGGGAGATGGTATGTCTCCGGAAGCGGTCATCGCATGTATCAAGGAATCGGGGCTTGCCGGCAGAGGCGGCGCAGGCTTTCCCACATGGTTTAAGTGGAATGCCGCAAGACAATCGCCGGGTGAGGAAAAATACCTCATCTGCAATGCGGATGAAGGCGACCCGGGTGCTTTTATGGACAGAGCCGTCATTGAATCCGACCCCCACGCACTCATTGAGGGTATGCTCATCGGAGCCTATGCCATTGGCGCAAAAGAGGCTGTGGTCTATGTGCGTGCGGAGTATCCTCTTGCCATAAAGCGGCTGCTGAATGCCATTGCACAGGCAAAGGCCGCAGGTTTGGTGGGCGAAAATATTCTGGGCAGCGGTTTTTCCTGTGATTTTCGTGTAAAGGCAGGCGCAGGTGCCTTTGTCTGCGGCGAGGAGACCGCCCTGATCGAATCCTTGGAGGGCAAGCGGGGAATGCCTCGCTTGAAGCCGCCTTTTCCTGCAGCGGCAGGCTACTGGCAGCAGCCCTCCAACATCAACAATGTGGAGACTTTTGCCAATGTTGCGTGGATCATCAACAACGGCGGCGCAGCCTTTGCGGCCATGGGCACGGAACGCTCCAAGGGAACCAAGGTATTTGCCCTTACCGGCAAGATCAAGCGAGGTGGCCTGGTGGAGATCCCCATGGGTAGGACCCTTCGGGACGTGATCTTCGGTATCGGCGGCGGTATTCGTGATGACAAGGCCTTCCAGGCAGTACAAATGGGCGGCCCCTCCGGCGGCTGTATTCCGGCAGATCTGCTGGATACGGTCATTGATTATCAGGCGTTGGCAGCAACGGGTGCCATTATGGGCTCCGGCGGCATGGTGGTCATGGATGATTCCACCTGCATGGTTGCCATGGCGAAGTTTTTCTTAGACTTCACCGCAGATGAATCCTGCGGTAAATGTGTGCATTGCCGCATCGGCACCAAGCGGATGCAGGAGATCCTTTCCCGCATGACCGAGGGCAAGGGCAAGGAAGGCGATATCGAGCTGCTGGAAGAGCTTTGTGTGGCCATTAAAGATGGTGCCTTGTGCGGTCTGGGACAGACTGCGCCCAACCCCGTGCTGACTGCCATTCGTTATTTCCGCCCGCAGTTTGAGGCGCATATTACCGAAAAAAGATGTCCCGCACACGCCTGTACCGCCTTGCTGCAGTATCGCATTGATGCCGATGCCTGCAAGGGTTGTACCCTTTGTGCGAAAAAATGTCCCGTGCAAGCCATTACGGGCGATGTGAAGAAACCTCACATCATTGACCAAGCCCGGTGCATCCGCTGCGGACAGTGCAAAGCGGGCTGTAAATTCAACGCCATTACCGTAGCGTGAAAGGAGGGGGTCTGTCCATGAGCAAAATGATTACCGTAACCATCAACGACAAGGTATGTACCTGCGAGGAAGGCTGCTCCATTTTACAGGCAGCCGCAGCAAACGGTCTGGAGATTCCCAACCTTTGCAATGATGAAAGCGTCAAAGTCTACGGTGCCTGCGGCCTGTGCGCCGTTGAGGTCGTGGACGACGGCAGCGGCAAAGGGATCCCTAAGCTGCTGCGTGCCTGCTCCGCCAAGGCGGTGGATGGCTATGTGATCCGTTACGATACCGAACGGGTCAACCGTGCAAGAAAAATCGCACTGGAGCTGCTGATGAGTGACCACACAGGTGATTGTGTGGCTCCCTGCAGCTTAAACTGCCCTGCCGGCACCGATTGTCAGGGCTATGTGAAGAAAATCGCACAGGGTGATTACCATGGTGCCGTGGAGATCGTAAAGGAAAAGCTGCCTTTGCCTGCATCCATCGGCAGAGTATGCCCCCACCCCTGTGAAAAGCAGTGCCGTCGCGGCCTGGTGGAGGAACCCATCTCCATTGCTTTTTTGAAGGCCTTCGCTGCCGACAGAGATCTGGAACAGGATACCTACCGTGCTGCCTGCGCTGCGGAAAGCGGTAAGCGAGTAGCAGTCGTGGGCGGTGGCCCTGCCGGTCTGACCGCAGCCTATTTTCTGAGGAGAAAAGGCCATGCCGTTACCGTTTTGGATGCTGCCAAGAAAATGGGCGGTATGCTCCGCTACGGTATTCCTGCATATCGTCTGCCCAAAGCCGTGCTGGATCGTGAGATCGAAGAAATTGCCGCTATGGGTGTGACCATGCAGAATGGCGTGCGTCTGGGTGAGGATATCACCCTGGAGCAGCTCCGCAGCGAGTACGATGCCGTGATTTTGGCAGTAGGCGCATGGCGTTCCATGCAGATGGGCTGCGTGGGTGAAGATCTGGAAGGAGTCATCGGCGGCATTGAGTTTTTGCATGATATTTCCTCCGGAGAGGGTGCTCTGCCTGATCTCCGAGGGAAATCCGTGGCAGTCTGCGGCGGCGGCAACACCGCTATGGATGCCTGCCGTTCGGCAGTGCGCTGCGGTGCCGAAAATGTCTATGTCATCTATCGCCGTACCCGTGAGGAAATGCCTGCCGATCCGCTGGAGATCGAAGAATCCGTGGAAGAGGGCGTGATCTACAAGTATCTCACCAATCCTGCGGAGATCATGGGTGAAAACGGCAAAGTCACCGCTGTCAGACTGCAGATCATGGAGCTGGGCGAGCCGGATGCCTCCGGCAGACGTTTCCCTGTACCCGTAGAGGGTAAATTCGAAACCCTGCCCGTGGATATGGTCATTATGGCCATCGGGCAAAAGCTCTCTCCAAAGGGACTGGATGGCGTGGAGCTGACCAAAAAAGGTACCATTGCCGCAGATGAAGCTACATTTGTGACCAATCTGCCAAAGGTGTTTGCCATTGGTGATGCCACTAACCGCGGTGCGGATATTGCCATTGCTGCCATCGGTGAGGCAAACCGCTGTGCCGATGTGGTGGATTCTGCCCTGAAGGGCAAGCTGTCCCCCGTGCGGAAGCCGTTTCTTTCCAAGCGGCAGGTGACTGCGGAGATGCTTGCCGACCGCGAGAAAATCGCAAGATGTAAAATGCCTGCCAGAGATGCCGCTGTCCGTCGCAGGGATTTTGATGAGGTGAATCTTGGCCTGACCGAGGACATCGCTCGCGCCGAAGCCAAACGCTGTCTGGAATGCGGCTGCCATGATTATGCCGATTGTAAGCTGATCCGCTATGCCAACCTGCAGGAGATCCATCCCGAACGGCTGGCAGGTGCCAAAAATACCCATGAGAAGGAACGCAAGCTGGTCTGTATTGAACGGGATAACGGAAAATGTATTCTCTGCGGCCTGTGTGTGCGCTCCTGCGAGGAGGATGCAAAGCAAGGCATTCTGGGCCTTGTAGGCCGTGGTTTTACTACCGTCATCCGCCCTGAATTCCTTGACCGTGCCACAGTTGAGGTCTGTAAGACGTGTGGTAAATGTGTCAATGTATGCCCAACCGGTGCTTTGAAGCTGTTGGACTGATTGTATATTTTTAAGGAGGAACCCCGAAAATGTCAATGGAATTTGTAAGAAAGCTGCCTGTGCCAAAGGATATCAAGGAGCAATTTCCCCTTTCCGAAGCCTGTGCTGCCGTAAAAGCACAGCGGGATGAGGAGATCCGCAAGGTCTTTACCGGCGAATCCGATAAAATGATCCTTGTGATCGGTCCCTGCTCTGCCGACCGTGAGGACTCGGTGATGGAATACATCTACCGCCTTGCCAAGCTCAATGAGCAGGTGCAGGATAAGCTGGTGATCATTCCCCGTATCTACACCAATAAGCCCCGTACCAACGGTACCGGCTACAAGGGCATGGTGCATCAGCCCGACCCCACCAAGGCTGAGGATATGCTGGAAGGTCTGATCTCCATTCGTAAGCTGCATACCAGAGCCATTGCCGAAACCGGCTTTACCTGTGCCGATGAGATGCTTTACCCCGAAAACTACCGCTATCTTTCCGACCTGCTTTCTTATGTTGCCATCGGTGCCCGCAGTGTGGAAAACCAGAAGCATCGTCTGACAGCAAGCGGCATGGATATTCCCGTGGGTATGAAGAACCCCACCAGCGGCGATCTGTCTGTTATGTTCAACTCCATTTTTGCAGCCCAGAGCAAGCATACCTTCATCTACCGCGGCTGGGAAGTACACTCCGACGGCAACCCGCTGGCACATGCAATCCTGCGTGGTTATGTGAACAAGCACGGCGAATCTCTGCCCAACTACCACTTTGAGGATCTGCTGCTGGCTTACCATATGTATGAGCAGAAGCATCTGCAGAATATGGCAGTGATCGTGGATGCCAACCACGCAAACTCCAATAAGTGCTATCTGGAGCAGCCCAGAATCTGCAATGAGATCCTGCATAGCTGCCGCCATAATGCGGATATCAAGCGCATTATCAAGGGCTTTATGATCGAAAGCTACCTGGAGGACGGCGCACAGAAGGTGGAGGAAGGCGTTTACGGCAAATCCATCACCGATCCCTGCATCGGCTGGGAGAAAACGCAGGATATGGTTCTGCGGATTGCGGATCAGATCTGAGAAGAATGGAAAAAGGAGGACAGATGTCCTCCTTTTTTGTGGATTACGGCTTTTTTTACAGCGAAAAGTCACAAAAAGTCATAAATGGGATACAAAAAATAATTGCATCCATTGCAAAGCTGTGCTATAATGTGTATTGTACGATGGTATAGAATCGTGCAAATATAAATAGCCCTCAGACAGAGGGGAGAAGGGGAAATTTATGAAACACAGAAAGCTTGCGGCGGTGCTTGCAGGTCTGCTTTGCTTGCAGATGCCTGCCATCAGCACAGCCAATGAAACAACAGTCAGTGTAAAAGCGGCTGATCCCGTTGCCGTTGAGGCACTGGACAGAGGCATTTCCGCAGTCAGCACCGGCTCCGGTATGCTGGTAAGCTGGCGTTACCTGGCAAACGATGCTGCCGATGCAGTATTCAAGCTGTATCGTGACGGCTCTTTGATCTACACCAGCAACAGCGGTGATGCTACCTGTTATCTGGATGCAGGCGGCAATGCTTCCTCTCAGTACAAGGTAGAATATCTGGTCAATGATACCGTCAAGAGCAGTGAAGCCTGTAAGCTGATCTCAGGCAGCAGCTATCTGCAGTTGCCCCTGACACCGCCTACCGGCAGCGGCTGCACCTACTCTCCCAACGATTGCTCTGTGGGCGATGTAGACGGCGATGGTCAGTATGAGATCTTCCTGAAGTGGGATCCCTCCAACTCTCAGGATAATTCCAAGAGCGGTACCACCGGCAAGGTGTACATCGACTGCCTGAAACTGGATGGCACCCGCCTGTGGCGTGTGGATCTGGGTATCAATATCCGCGCAGGCGCACACTACACCCAGATGATGGTAGGCGACTTCGACGGCGACGGTTTTTCCGAGCTGATCTGCAAGACCTCCGACGGTACTGTGGATGGTACGGGCAAGACCATCGGCGACGGCAGTGCCGATTACAGAAACTCCAGCGGTTATGTGCTGACCGGTAACGAGTACCTGACTCTGTTTGACGGTCTTACCGGTGCTGCACTGGATACCATCAACTACAACCCCGGCAGAGGTACCGTAAAGAACTGGGGCGATAACTACGGCAACCGTGTAGACCGTTTCCTCTGCTCCGTTATGTATCTGGAGCCCAATCATCCCAGTGCAGTGACTGTCCGCGGATACTACACCAGAATGACCGCCTGTGCTTATGATGTTGTAGATAAAAAGCTGGTGCAGCGCTGGTATTTTGATACCGGAAACAGCAGCTCCGCAGCCGGTTACGGCGACGGCAACCACAACTGTATGCCCGCCGATGTTGACGGCGACGGCAAGCAGGAGTTGGTTCTGGGTGCTGTTTGTCTGGATGATAACGGCACTGTGCTGTGGTGCAATAATAAGGGCCACGGCGATGCCATGCACCTCGGTGATTTCCTGCCCGACCGTGCTGGTCAGGAGCTGTGGGTGTGCCACGAGGTTGAGCCTTGGGGCGTTTCCCTGCTGGATGCAAAGACCGGCAATGTGATCTTCCACTATGACCACTCCAAGGATACCGGCCGTTGCGCCGCAGGCAATATCTACTCCGGCAACCCCGGTGGTGAGTTTTGGGGCGCACAGTCCGGCGATGTGTATGACGGCAGCGGCAATGCAGTAGGCTTCTCCAGACCCGCACAGAACTTCCTCAGCTATTGGGATGGCGATCTGGAGCGCGAGGTGCTGGACGGCTACACCGATTCTCCTGCAACCATTACCGATATTGATGCCAACAAGAAGGCAAAGGTGATCCTTTCCACCGATGGCTACTACACCTGCAATACCACAAAGGGTACGCCCTGTCTGTCTGCCGACCTGTTCGGTGACTGGCGTGAGGAACTGATCGTTCGTGCGGCCGATCACAAGTCTATCCGCATTTACACCACTACCTACGATACCGATTATCGTATTGTTACCCTGATGCAGGATCCTCAGTATCGTAATCAGGTAGCCAGCCAGAACGCAGGCTACAATCAGCCTCCTCATACCAGCTTCTATCTGGGATCCGATAAGAGTCTGCCCGCTATGCCCAATGTTGTGGTCGGCGCAATGGCAGGCCGCAAGCCCGGTACTGTTATGGATACCAATGCTAAGTATGCTTTCATCAACTCCGGCAGCGGTCTGTATATGGAGATCGCAGGCGGTACGGCAGCAGCCGGCACCGATGTGCAGCAGGGCGATGGCTCTGACGGCGGCATTTACTGGACTCTGGTAGATGCAGGCGAAGGCTATTACAAGATCATTTCCACTTTGGGCGACGGCAAAACCTACTATCTGGACCTGGATTACGGCAAGGTAGAAAATGGTACCAACATCGGTATCTGGACCGATACCGCAAGTGATGCACAGAGCTTTAAGTTTGTGGATAACGGCGACGGCACTTATTTGATCACTACCAAGGCTACCGGCGATGCCAGCGGTCTGGGTATTGTTTCCGGCTCTACCGAAGACGGCGCAACCGTGATCCAGTGGGAGTGCGACGGTTCTCCCAACCAGAGCTGGATCGTGCAGATGATCATTGACCCTCTCTACGGTGAGGTTGCTGCACCGGTACAGCCCATTGATCCCGATTACTACTCTTTCCTCAGCCTGGATGCTTCTCTGGCAGTAGGCGATACCATCTTTGGTGACCGTGATTTCACCTTTACCGCAGTGGATGCTGCCGTGGTGGGTGCCGAGTATCTGGTTACCTCCTGCGATGCCAAGTTCTCTTCCGCTGATCTGGCAGAAGTCACCGCAGCCGTGGATATGACGCTCTATGTCGGCTTTGATTCCCGCTTGACTGCTATTCCCGCATGGGCAGCAGGCTTTACCAAAACCGATCTGACCTGTACCTCCAGTAATGATGTGACATTCAATCTGTATGCAATGGAAGTCTCTGCCGGCGAAACCGTGACGCTGGGTGCACAGGGTCAGTCCTCCGGCGTGGTTGGCTACATTGCTATGATGACCAAGAATGCAGCGCAGACCACCACTACTACAACTACAACAACTACCACCACAACAACTACTACCACAACCACAACCACTCCTGATCCCGGCAACTATATGCCCGGCGATGTGAACTGCAATGGTCTGGTCAAAATCGACGACGTGATCCTGCTGAACCGTGTCCTCGCAGAGGATACCACCGCAGTAGTGACCGCACAGGGTCTGATCAACGGTGAGTGCGACGGCGTTGCAGAGCTGGGTAACGGCGATGCAACTGCGATCCTCTCTCTGCTGGCAGGTTTGGTTGATATGCTGCCTCTGAGCTGATCGTATCACCCTCTCATTCAAACATAAAATATGCCCCTTGATGCAGCATCAAGGGGCAATTTTTATTTATCCTTTGCACGAAAACATAAGGAAGCCAGCAATCCGAACAGCATGGCTGCGGTAATACCGCCTGCCGCAGAGGTCAGTCCGCCGGTGAGGATCCCCAGAAAGCCTTGCTCCGTAACAGCCTGACGGATACCCTTGGCCAGCAGATTGCCAAATCCGCAAAGGGGGACCGTTGCGCCTGCACCTGCCAGCTCCACCAGCTTGGGATACAGCCCCAGCGCACCCAGAATCACGCCTGTGACCACATATCCCACCAGAATACGGGCAGGTGTCAGCTTGGTAAAGTCAATGAGAAGCTGCCCAACCGTGCAGATCAGGCCGCCTACCAGAAACGCCCAAAGATAATTCATAGGGTACCTCCTGTGGTGAAAGAAAGATGCACCAGATGGGAAATGCAGGGGATGGTTTCTCCCTGCTGGCAGAGCATAGGCGAAAGCAGCGCACCCGTAGCGGCAAACAGCAGGTTTTTGATTTCTCCCGCTGCGATCTTGGGCAGAAAATAGCCGCACAAAATACTGGCGGAGCAGCCGCAGCCCGATCCGCCTGCGTGGGTATCCTGCGTAGTGTTGTCAAACATCATAACGCCGCAATCCCGATGCACAGCGGAAAGATCATAGCCGTTCTGCGCTGCCAGTGTCAGCAGCAGATCACTGCCCACTACGCCCAGATCACCTGTCACAATAGCATCATAATCGGCAGGGGAGGTGTGGGTCGCCATAAGATACCGCAAAATGGTATCTGCGGCCGCAGGAGCCATTGCGGCTCCCATGTTGTTGGCATCGGTAATGGCAGGATCTGTAATGCAGCCGATGCATACACCTCGCACATAGGGTGGTCGGCTGCATTCTCCCACCATTACAGAGCCCGCTGCGGTTGCGGTCCATTGGGCATTGGGCGTGCGCTGACCTCCGTAGGAAAGGGGAAAGCGAAATTGCCGTTCCGCCCCCGAAAAATGAGAAGAAGTTACCGCCGCACAATGCTGCATATGCCCGCCATCTACCATGAGGGAGGAAAGCAGCAGACCTTCTGCCATGGTGGAGCAGGCACCGTAAATGCCCAGAAACGGAATGCCCAGATGCCGCATACCAAAGGTGGCGCTTGTGCATTGGTTGATGAGATCGCCGCCGAATACAGCATCGACTTGTGCTGTTGTACACCGGGCGTGGGAAAGCATCAGCTCTACGGTTCTGCGCTGCAGCTCGCTTTCGGCCTGCTCCCATGTCTCCTTGCCAAAGTGACTGTCCGGTTCAATGACATCAAAGCAGAAGCCCATGGGACCTTGGCCTTCTTTTTTGCCTGCAATGCTTGCCCAGCCCAGAATACTGGGCGTGTTTGGCAGCAGGATCACATCCTTGCGGGTTTGTGGGTTCATGGTTGCCTCCCAAAGATGAAAATACAGCAAGAGTATTTCCCGCAGAAACCAAAATATGCGGTTTGAGCCACCATAATAAAAAATAAGAAATAAATGTGAATTTGCTTGACAATGTGACAATCATATGGTATGATGGAATCAGGAAGCGGGCGTTTCAAATTTTGCCCGTGATCATAAGGGGGTAATTGTATGTATCGTGCATTACATAATCTGGATGAATCCGCTCTGCGTGCCAAGGGCGAGGCTTTGGAGCAAAAGCTGCAAAGCACCGAGTACAGCGAGCAGCAGAAGCAGGAATCACTGGCGGAATACCTGACTTTGCTGCAAAGTCAGCGGGCAGCCGCTTTGGGTATTGAGTTCTGTCAACGGCTGTTTACAAGAGTATCAGCGGCGTTCCATGCACATCTGACTACCGATCTGGCGGTGGATATGCTGTACGCTTGTATTCTGGTGCAGCAGTTTTATGCCATGGATTTTGCTCCCTGGAGAGCGCATACCGCCATTGAGGATTCCAAGGATGCGCTGAAGGCCGTAGCAGCCGATGGCAGGGATTCCGATTGCCTGCGGTATTGTCAGGCCGTGGCGGAGCTGTATGCGGAAGCTAAGTTCTGGCCCGAGGCTCTGACCTATGCCGTACAGATGCACGATGCTGCAAGCCGATTGCTGCAAAAGGGCATTACCCGCCTGGAAAACGGCGCAAGACTGGATCTGCGGGATACTGCCTGTGCCGTGTGCCTGTATGCCTCCCAGACTGCCGATGGCCTGACAGAGGAGCTGGCGCAGAAGCTGACGGTGGAGCTGGGTGCAGAGGAGTTTGCCGCAGTGGTAAAGGAAGCCGCCGAAACCGTGGGCGATACCGTTACCGATCCTGTGGAGCTGACCCCCGAGTACCTTGCCATCCGCTATGAGCTGGAAGAAAAGATCGACGAAGCACTGGAGCATCAGCGGGGCTACTACGATTACTGCAAGGAATACTGGATGGTGAAAAAACTGATTCTGCGAAGCGATTACGGCATTGCCTGGAAATCTCCCGCAGTGCTGAACCCCGGCGTGGATTTTCACTGAGAAAGAGGCGAAAAAACGATCATGGCAACTGATCTGACAGGGCAGAAAATGCTTTCCACCATGCGTACAAAGCATGGATGGGCGGCCTTTGGCTATGGGATCATCACCGGCTGGTTTGCGTTTTTGCTGGTGTTCAGCATCTACTTTTTCAGTCGGGAAGAATTTCTTATGGGTCTGATGACACTGGCTTTGGGCGCCCTGCTGGGCTGGGTATTCGGCAAAAAGTTCATCGAGAGTCTGAAAATCGCACTGAATCCCCGCAAAGCGACGGTGTTCCGCAAGTACGGAGATCCCGAAGAAATTGCAGAGCGTATTTTTACGGGCAGAGAAACCATCATTCTTGAACAGAATCAGGTGGTGATCACCGGGGATTACATCCTCCACCGCAAGCATTATGAGACATTTGTGCCGCTGGCGGATATTCTTCTGGTGTACCGTAAGGAGCACCGCACCAACGGCATTCTGGACAGCATTTCGCTGGTAGTGCATGATCGCTACGGTGACAGCTACGAATATCCCTTTAAAATGGGCAAAAAGTTTGCAGGGGATATGGATTTTGCCGTTGGTGAGATGATCAAACGGATGCCCGATTGCCGCATCGGCTACGATCAGGAAAATCTGCGCTATGTCAAGGAGCGGAAACAGCCCATTCCCGAATAAAAAAAACCGGCTTCCGATATCTGATCGGAAGCCGGTTTTTTATCTTTATTCCTCGTCGGGCATTTCCCAGTTATGCCAAACGTTCTGCACGTCGTCATCATCCTCCAGATGCTCCAGCAGCAGGTTCATCTTCTTGATGTGATCCTCGTCAGTCAGTGTGACATAGGTGCTGGGGAGCTGAGCAACCTCGGCGGAAACTACCAGATAGCCCTTTGCAGTCAGACCCTCACGCAGATCGCTGACCACAGCAGGGTCACATACGATCTCCACGCTCTCCTCGTCGAAGGTCATATCATCGCCGCCAAGCTCCATGACATCTTCCAGCACGGTGTCCTCATCCAGCTCGCCTTCGTGCTCCAGAATGACCACGCCTTTCTCGCTGAACAGGAAGGAAACGCAGCCGGTAGCACCCAGGTTGCCGCCGTACTTATCAAAGAAATGGCGCACATTGCCTGCGGTACGGTTTTTGTTGTCGGTGAGGCATTCTACAATGACTGCCACGCCGTTGGGGCCATAGCCTTCGTAGACCATGGTTTCGTAGTTGTTCTTGTCGCCGCCGCCTGCTGCTTTTTTGATCAGGCGGTCGATGTTCTCATTGGGCACGTTCTGGGACTTTGCCTTTGCGATGAGATCACGCAGCTTGCTGTTATTGTTGGGGTCGGGGCCGCCCTCACGAACGACCACAGAGATCTCACGGCCGATTTTGGTGAAGATCTTTGCCTTGGCGGCATCGGTTGCTTCCTTTTTGCGCTTGATGTTGTTCCATTTGGAATGTCCGGACATAGCACAAAACCTCCTTATTCTTGTGAATCATTCTGTTCCGTTTCGGGAGTGTGCAGGGGCACCTCCTGCCAGATAACGGAAAAAATCTCGGTAATGCGTGCCTCGCAGCCGCAGAGATGCCAATACCCGAACAAAGCCTCCAGACCGGTGGCCTTGCGGTAATCGGCGGGGGTGGCGTGGCGGGGTACGCTGATGCCCGTTGCATTTCTGCCACGACGGAAAATATCCGCCTCCTCCTCGGTCAGCAGGGGAAGGATATGCTCCGCCGCTTTTGCCTGATAAGCGGCTCGCACGCGGGAAACAGCGGCCTCATGCAGTTGTCTTGCGGGGCGGTTTGCCTCCAGCAGAATGCGCTCACGCACCTGTCTTTCGTAAATGCAATCTCCCAGAAAAGCCAGCGCAAGGGGGCTGTACTGGGCAGCATCCTTGGGCGGCATGGGAATCGCCTGCTGTATATCACGACACATAATCGAACTCCACACCGCCTACGGAAACGGTATCGCCTTCCTGCACGCCCATCTCTTCCAGCTTTTTGATGATGCCGCTGCTGATCAGCACGCGCTCGAAGTATTGGAGCGAAGACCAGTCGTCGGGGTTCACGGTACGCATAATGGGCTCCATGAAGGGAGCATCCACATAATAAACGCCGTTTTCCACGGTAATGGTGAATCTGCGGTCGCCCTCGCCGTCTCCGAGCATGGGCTCCTCGGGCAGAGCTTCCGGCTCAAAGCGTTTGACAGGGGGGAGGGTTTCCAGCTTTTGCAGCACGGCATACACCAGGGGCTCGGTGCCTTGATTTGTGGCAGCGGAGATCACGAAGAAGGGGAGCCCTCTTTCCTCCACATAGGCACGCAGCCGCCGGATCTGTTCTTCCTCTGCCATATCCGCCTTATTGGCTGCCACGATCTGTGGGCAGGCTGCAATGGATTCGGAGAACCGTTCCAGCTCGGCGTTGATTTTTTCAAAGTCGTCAATGGGATCTCTGCCCTCGCAGCCGGAAACATCCAGTACATGGACGATCAGGCGGCAGCGTTCCACATGGCGCAGAAAAGCATGACCCAGACCCGCACCGTCTGCGGCACCCTCGATGAGACCTGGGATATCGGCCATAACAAAGGATTTTTCCGCACTGACACGCACAACGCCCAGCACGGGGGTCAGGGTAGTAAAGTGATAATTGGCGATCTTGGGTTTTGCTGCGGAGACCACCGAGATCAGCGTGGATTTTCCCACATTGGGAAATCCCACCAGACCCACATCGGCCAGCAGCTTCAGCTCCAGGATCAGATCAAACTTTTCGCCGGGGTAGCCGGGCTTTGCAAAGCGGGGCACCTGGCGGGTAGAGGTTGCAAAATGCTGGTTGCCCTTGCCGCCTCTGCCGCCCTTGGCGATGATAACGGGCTCATCCCCGGAGATATCAGCCATAATGCGGCCGCTTTTTGCCTCACGGATGACGGTACCTCTGGGCACTTTAATGACCAGATCGGGGGCACTTTTACCGGTGCAGCGTTTGGCTGCGCCGTTTTCGCCCCTGCCAGCCACATATTTCCGCTGAAAACGGAAATCAATGAGGGAGGAGAAGTGGTCATCGGCAATGAAGATCACATCGCCGCCCTTGCCGCCGTCGCCGCCATCGGGGCCGCCGGCAGCCACATATTTCTCACGGTGGAAGCTGACAACGCCGTCGCCGCCGTCGCCGGCCTCCACACGAATTTTCGCCTGATCTACAAACATAAATCCCATCCTTTCGGTATGCGAAGCGGCTCCTGCGCAGATGCACAAATACAAAAGAAATCCCCCTGCCGCAACAGCAAGGGGATCATACCTTGCACATCGCAAGGATCCATTGCGCCGGAAAGACTGCTTACTGCTCGACAGCGTACACGCTGACCTTCTTGCGGTCGCGGCCGTAACGCTCGAACTTAACCTTGCCGTCGATCATGGCAAACAGGGTATCATCGGAACCGATGCCGACATTGTTACCCGGATGAATATGTGTACCACGCTGACGAACGAGGATGTTGCCGGCCAGAACAAACTGACCATCGCCGCGCTTTACGCCAAGACGCTTTGCCTCGGAATCACGGCCGTTCTTGGTAGAACCAACGCCCTTCTTGTGGGCGAAGAACTGCATACTGATGCGTAACATTGAGTTGCACCTCCGTTTTTTCAGAATAGACGGACTGTTCTGCTGCTTACCGATCGGGGGCTTCCACGATATCAACGGCAATGCCGCCGTGAAAATCCTCTGCCAGATTGGTAAAGTGGATCAGCAGTCCGTGCAGGAGTTCGGAATGTACAGGATCCGGTTTTTTCAGCCGGAACACCAGACGGTTCAGAGCGTTGCGCTCACTGGGCTCATTGATGATCTCCAGCTCTGCGCCGAAGCACTCTGTCAGGGTATTGGCGGTCAGCTCCATGGCAGAGGAAACCGCTGCACAAAGGATGCGGGCTTGTTCACCCTGTCTGCTGCTGGCGTGCCCGATGACCGAGCAGCCTGTCAGCGCACCTTCGCGCTGTTCAAAATACGCATGAATCATGGTTTTTCCTATACTTACTTGTTGATGGCTTCGATCTTGACCTGGGTGTAGGGCTGTCTGTGACCCTTTGCCTTTTTCTGTCCGCACTTGGGCTTGTAGGTAAACACACGGATCTTCTTACCCTTGCCGTTTGCGAGAACCGTTGCGGTAACGGTTGCGCCTGCAACAACGGGAGTACCAACGGTGATACCGTCCTCGCTGCCGATAGCGGCTACCTGGTCGAAGGTAACGGTCTGGCCTGCCTCAACATCGAGCTTCTCGATGCGGACAACATTGCCCTCCTCAACCTTCAACTGCTTACCGCCGGTGATGATGACTGCGTACATGGTTTCTTGGCACCTGCCTTTTCCATAATCTCGCTGCGGACGGTGCGAGCCTTGCTTTTGCGGATGCATTGCTGCATCAACATGGCATACCTCGACTTCAACCGTACACAAGCGGCTCTTTCATTATACAGGATTCCCCCGGATTTGTCAAGGAAAACGAAAAATACCGTCGAAAAAATTACGAATCGTTTTCCACTTCTTTTTGTGGATTTTCACCACCATCTGCGCTGCTGTCAGACAAAAACGGCTCATACATCATAATTGCTGAATTTTTGACGATGCATTGCTCCGATTGCAGCTTGCCGTTGAGGTCATATTGAAGCTGCCACAACTGATTATGTCTGCTGTATCCGCCCCAGAACTCACTTTGCATGGTATGACCCCGTTCCTCGATCTCATAGCGCGACACAGGCGCGGCAGTGCTGCGGATTTCGCCCTCCAGATATTTGACGCCTACGTTCACACGAATCTGAAACACTTCCTGCGTGGGATTGTAGATCATCAGATCGCCATGGGGATAAAAGCAGGTGGCACCGCTGCCGAAGGGCTGTGTACGATTGGAATCGGGGAACACATCATAGCCGTGGCGATGCCGTTCCACCACCATAAGCGGCGTATGTACGGTCATCCAGAACAGCAGATTGGAAAGCTGACACAAACCGCCGCCAACGCCTGCATGAAAGGTGCCGTTTTCCAGCACCATCCCTTCCACATAGCCCTTACGGCGGGTGGGCTTGCCGATCAGATACCAGTAACTGAACACCTCTCCCGGACGGATGAGAATACCGTCAATCGCCGCAGCCGCAATTTTCAGATTCTGTATTTTATTGTATTGCAGCCACATATCTACATCCTTCAGCTTGCGCAGCAGAATGGTGCGGTGCTTGAAATGCATATGTTCCAGCGGCTGTTCCTGTAAAACTCTGGCGAACAACCGCCGTTTCCGGATCCACAAAAGCTTGCGCAGCGTTCCGTAATAAAGCATACCGCATCTTCTGCGCAGAGGGCTGCGGTGCAAGGGCTGTTGAGTCGGTTGCAACATCCGTTTTTCTCCTTTTGTCAGAATCAGGTGAAGTGCAGGAAATTGTACATCTTACCGCCTTATTGTACCATATATACGGAGTATTGTCAAGGCGGCGCAAAAGATCCAACCGCCACAGTTTGCATGACTGCCGTGAAAATTCCCGTTACCTATTGACTTTGCCGCTTTTATGTGTTAAAATGATAGAGTACCGCAGCGCCGTGAGGCTGCGATACGCCATCGTCATGAACCGAAAGGATGTTATACATATGCCCATTACCGAAATTCTGGAGCGCAATGCTGCGCTTTATGCCAATGATATCTGCCTGGTGGAGCTGAACCCCGCTATTGTGGAGCCCCGCCGTGTGACATGGAAGGAATACGAGCTGATCGAGCCCCGCAGACCCAATGTGTATCGCCGTGAGATCACCTGGAAGGTGTTTAACGAGAAAGCCAACCGCTTTGCTCATTTTCTCCTTTCCAGAGGTGTGAAAAAGGGTGACAAGGTGGGTATTCTGCTGATGAACTGCCTGGAGTGGCTGCCCATTTACTTCGGCATCCTGAAGATCGGTGCGCTGGCAGTGCCCCTGAACTTCCGTTACGCCGCCCACGAGATCGAATACTGCGTGGATCTGGCCGAGGTCAGCGTGCTGGTGTTCGGACCCGAATTCATCGGTCGTGTGGAAAGCATTGTTGACAATCTGGGAAGTGATCGTCTGCTGCTGTATGTGGGTCAGAACTGCCCCGATTTTGCCGAGAGCTACGATGCCCTGACTGCAAACTATCCCAGCAGCAGCCCTGCTGTGATGCTGACCGATGCGGATGATGCCGCCATTTACTTTTCCTCCGGTACCACAGGCTTCCCCAAGGCCATCCTGCACAATCACCAGAGCCTTTGCCATGCCTGCGCCGTGGAGCAGGCACATCACAGCCAGACCAGAGAGGATGTGTTTCTTTGCATTCCGCCCCTGTATCATACCGGTGCCAAGATGCACTGGTTCGGCAGCTTTTTGGTGGGCGGCAAGGCTGTTTTGCTCAACGGCGTAAAGCCTGAGGTCATTCTGGAGGCGGTTTCCGCCGAGAAATGTTCCATTGTATGGCTTCTGGTTCCGTGGGCACAGGATATTCTGGATGCCATTGAAAGCGGCCGTGTATCCTTGGAAAACTATGATCTTTCTCAGTGGCGGCTGATGCACATCGGCGCACAGCCTGTTCCGCCCAGTCTTATTACCAGATGGAAGCAGCATTTCCCCAACCATCAGTATGATACCAACTACGGTCTCAGTGAGTCCATCGGCCCCGGTGCGCTGCATCTGGGCGTGGAGAATATCCACAAGGTAGGTGCCATCGGCAAGGCAGGCTATGGCTGGGAAACCAAGATCACCGATGAAAACGGCGAGATCGTGCCGAGAGGTGAGGTAGGCGAGCTTTGCCTGAAAGGACCCGGTGTTATGACCTGCTATTACAGAGATCCCGAAGCCACCGCACAGGTGCTGAAGGATGACTGGCTCTGTACCGGTGATATGGCTATGGAGGATGAGGATGGCTTTATCTTCCTGGTTGACCGTAAGAAGGATGTGATCATCAGCGGCGGCGAAAACCTGTACCCTGTGCAGATCGAAGACTTTATCCGCAAGCACCCTGCTGTAAAGGATGTGGCAGTCATCGGTCTGGCCGATAAGCGTCTGGGCGAGATCGCTGCTGCCATCATCTCCGTCAAGGAGGGCTGCACCGCTGATGAGGAAGAAATGCGGCGTTTCTGCGAGGGTATGCCTCGTTACAAGCGTCCCCGCCGCTACATTTTTGCGGATGTTCCCAGAAATCCCACCGGCAAGATCGAAAAGCCCCTGCTGCGTAAGATCTACGGCGCAGACAGCCTGATTGCCGATCAGAACAACGGCTGAAGCCTGCAAAGACCGCATGAACCTTCGGGCGGTCATGCTTTGTGATACGGAGGAATATGTATGGGAAAAGGCGTTTATGTGTTATCTGCCGTATTCGGCATCACGGGAGCTGTGATCGCCTTTCTGCTGACGGATGAATTGCTGATTTCTCTTGCAGGCGGCTGCCTGATAACCGGTATGCTGCTTGCCGCATTTCTGATGACGCTGCGCCGCAGTCAACGAAAGCTGCAGGATGCGCTGCAAAACCTGAGCTGTACTGTGCGGTATCGCTGTGAGGGTAATTTGCAGGCACCGGGCGGGGTATTTTACTGTGTGCTGTGCGTTGCGGAAGAAGGCCTTGTTTTTCTGACAGAACGGCACGGCGGTTTTCAGCCGGAGTATCTGCCGAAAGAGCAGATCCTGCGGTATCTGGTGGATGAAGCTGCTGCGGGTCTGGCTGTGGATACCGTGGACGGTCGCCGCTATGTGCTTCGTACCGCTGCACAGCGGGAATTACTCTCTCAATTACAGCAAATGGGGTGGGTCTGACCACCCCATTGATTATTTTTAGGGAAATTTTCTCCGATTCGTTGACTTTTTCGTGCAAATATGATAAAATAGAATCGGTATGTTCTGACTTGATAAATATACAGCGATGCAAGGACACAGAGTCTTGAAGATAAAGGAATGAAACGATTATGGCGTTTGTTACGCTGAAAGATGTATGCAAGCAATATCGTATGGATGAGATCACCGTTACCGCATCCGATCATGTCAGCTTTTCCGTTGAGCAGGGCGAGTTTGTGATCGTTGTGGGACCTTCGGGTGCAGGAAAGACCACCATACTCAATCTGCTGGGCGGTATGGATACTTGTGACAGCGGTGAGATCGTTGTGGACGGACAGCATATCGAAGGCATGAATGCCTCGGCACTGACCCGTTATCGCCGTGAGGATATCGGGTTTGTGTTTCAGTTCTATAATCTGGTGCAGAATCTGACTGCACTGGAGAACGTGGAGCTTTCCGCATCCTTGTGCAAAAATGCTGCAGAGCCCATGGCTATGCTGGAAAAAGTGGGGCTGCAAGACCGTGCCGATCATTTCCCCTCGCAGCTTTCGGGCGGAGAGCAACAGCGGGTATCCATTGCCCGTGCATTGTGCAAGAATCCCAAGCTGCTGCTGTGTGATGAGCCCACGGGCGCATTGGATTTCCGTACAGGTAAGGCTGTGCTGCAGCAGCTTCACGATAGCTGCCGCAAGGATGGTATGACCGTGGTGGTCATTACCCATAACAGTGCGCTGGTACCTATGGCGGATCGTGTCATTGAGATCCGCAACAGTACCGTGGCAGATATGCGGGTGCAGAAAGATCCCGCACCTGTTGCCGATATTGTCTGGTGAGTGAAAAGAAAGGATGTCCCTGAACCCATGAAGTCCAAGATTCTGACGGATACCCTGCGAAAGATCACACGGGCAAAAGGCAGATTTCTGGCGTTGTTCGGTATTATTGCACTGAGCAGCGGCTTTTTTGCAGGATTAAAAGTCACAGGCCCCGATATGAAGCAATCGGCAGAGGATTATTACCGCAAGACCCACCTTATGGATCTGCACCTGATGTCCGATATCGGGTTTAATGACGCTGCCCTTCGTCTTTTGCAGGAAACGGAAGGGCTGCATGCCATCAGTCCCGGGTATTCCGAGGCGGCTTTTCTGGCAGGTGCCGATGATGCGGAAACCATCGTCAAGCTGTACAGCATGGATTTTGCCGCTGTGCGGGAGCAGTCTGCCATCAATCTGCCCCTACTGACCGAGGGCGAATGGCCCGATGCCCCCAATGAATGCCTGATTGAAGCCAATACGCCATCCCGCTATGGCGTGGGCGATACCCTGACTGTTACTGTGGCCGATGCGGAAACCTCCTTGCTGAAGGAAACTGTGTTTACCGTTACAGGCCGTGCGGATTGGTCTATGTTTGTGGATTTCAACCGCGGCACGGCTTCTGTCGGTGATGGCAGCATCGACAGCTTTCTGTTGGTGCCTGCCGCTGCCTTTGAGCAGGATGTATACACCGATATCTACCTGACCTTGGAGGAAACGCAAAGTATAGACAGCTATTCCGATGCCTATGATGCCGTGATCAAACGCTATACCAAGCTGTTTGAGGATCAGGCAAAGGTTTATGTGGCTCCCAGAGTGGAGCAGGTTCGCCTAGAGGCCGCTGAGCTGCTGACAGACAGCCGCAAGGAGCTGGATGACGGCTATGGGGAGCTGGAAGAAAATCGCCAAAAGTTTGCGGATGAGATCAAGGCTGCCGAGCAGAAGCTGGCGGATGCTTTGCAGGAGATCACCGATGGAGAGGCAGACCTGGAAACGGGTCAGGCAGAATACGAGGATGGTCTTGCGGCATATGAAAAGGCAGTGGCTGCGGTGGATCGGCAGGATGCCGATTTGCAGGTGCAGGAGGCTGCCGTTGCGGATGCATTGGCACAGCTTGCCGATGAGGATGCTTTTCTTGCAAGGCTGCAAGGTATTGTGACCGCTTATCGGGACGTGGCTTTGGGTGTTCCGTTCCCCAAGGAGATTCAGGCGTTGATCGATCAGGCTGCCGCCTATGACAGCGGTGCCTATTCCCTTTCCGATAATCTGACTGCATATTTTCAGGCTGCGGCAGGTTCTCCCGATAAACAGCGGATGGAGGCTGCCATTGCCTACTACATTGAAAACTGCCGTGCGGAGCTGACCAATCAGACGGCGGAGGTAAAACGCAAACAGCAGTATTTTGCTGATGCCCGTGCTACCATCGAGGACGCAAAAGAGCGTCTGGCAGGGGAGAAGACAACGCTGGATGCTGCGAAATCCCAGTTGGAAGAAGCGCAGCGGCAGCTTGCCGATGCCCGTATCCAATACGATGAAGGCGTGGCAGAGCTTGCCGAGCAAAAAGCGGAGGGTGAGCAGCAGCTTGCCGATGCGGAGCAGAAACTGGCAGAGGGCGAGGCTGAATATGCCGATGCTCAAAAGGAAATCGCCGCACTGGGCGAGGATACGCATCTCTATGTGTTTGGCAGAGCCGAAAACCCCGGCTGGAGCAGCTATGCGCTGGATACCGAGCGTGTGGATGCCATTGCGGCCGTTTTTCCGTTGTTTTTTATTCTGGTGGCGGCACTGGTCTGTCTGACCACCATGACCCGTATGGTAGAGGAGCAGCGAACCGAGATCGGTACCTACCGTGCTTTAGGCTACGGTACGGCAAGCATTTCCGTGCAATATCTGCTGTATGCTGCCATTGCCTGCGTGACAGGTGTAGCGTGCGGTACATTGATCGGTTATCAGGTGTTCCCTAAGGTGATCTTCATTTGCTATCAGCTTATGTATCGCATCCCCGAGATCACCTGCCCCTACCGTTGGGATTATGCCTTGGGATGTCTGGCAGTGGCACTGCTTTGCACTGGCATTACCGCCATGATCGCCTGCCATGCTGTTCTGCGGGAGGCTCCCTCTCAGTTGATGCGTCCCAAGCCGCCCAAAAAGGGCAAGCGTCTTTTCATTGAACGCTGGCATTTTTTGCGGAACAAAATGTCCTTCCGCCACAAGGTCACCCTGCGGAACTTTTTCCGTTACCGCAGCCGTGTGTTGATGACAGTCATCGGCATCAGCGGATGTACGGCCCTGCTACTGACAGGCTTTGGCCTGTATCACGCGGTATCTGCCATTGTAGACCTGCAATTTGAGGAGGTTTTCCGCTACGATGCCATGATCGCAGTCAGCGACGATGCCGTGCAGCAGGAGCAGCTTGCCGCTGCGTTGGAGCAGGATGAACAAGTAACCGAATATCAGTTCGGTCTGATCAGATCTGCCACAGTATACGGCGAAAAAGCCGCTTATGAGATCAACATTGCGGTACCCTCGCAGCCGGAATCTTTTGATCAGTTTGTATTGCTGCGTGACCGCAAAACACACGAGATCTACCATATTCCTGCGGATGGTGCTGTCATCAACGAAAAGCTGGCGAAGCTGCTGGGGCTTTCTGTGGGAGATACCATTCGCCCCGAACAGGCGGAAGCCGCCCTGACAGTTACCGCCATCACCGAAAACTACGCAGGCAATTACATTTATTGCACACCTGCTGCGTATACTGCCATGTTTGGCAGCTATGAACCCAATATCCTTTATATGAACGAAGCGTCCGGCACCGATGAATCCGCGCTGGCGGAACGGCTGCTGAAGGAGGAGGGCGCACTGGCGGTGAATTTCTCCTCTGACGGCGGCGAAAGCTTCCGTGAGCTGGTGGGTACCCTCAGCTATATTGTCATCCTTGTGGTGATCTGTTCCGGCCTGCTGGCTTTGGTGGTGCTTTACCATCTTTCCAACATTAATATTACCGAGCGTATGCGAGAGCTTGCCACGCTGAAGGTGCTGGGTTTCTATCCACGTGAGGTTTCTGCTTATGTGGCGAGAGAGAATCTGCTTTCCACTGTGCTGGGTACTGCCTGCGGATTGGTTCTGGGCGTGTTCCTGTGCCGTTTTGTGGTGCAGACCGCAGAGGTGGATGTGGTAATGTTCTGCCCGGATATCCCCGTATATTGCTTTTTCGTTGCAGCGGCCCTGACTTTGCTGTTTGCCATGCTGGTGAATCTGCTGCTGCGTCCCAAGCTGGCTGCTATTGATATGGCTGCATCCATGAAGGCCATTGAGTAAGCGGTTTCAAGTTGATTTCAGAAAGTCCTGCTATACTGATTGACAGGCACCTTGTTCTTCGGTTTTTTGCGGCAGAAAGCCGTAAACATAATTCTCTTTCATCGAAAGGAGCGAACCCTTATGACAAACTCAAAATGCAAGCATGGGCTTGCGGTAATGACTGCGGCTTTTACCGCATGGTGCAGCATCGCCTGTAATCTGCAAAAGTTGCCCGTTCCGGAGCCGCTGCTCAGCAGTGTGGCGCTGGAAGCTTCGGCAGCACGATATCTCATGGGCGATGTGGATATGAATGGTTCTTTGGAAACCTCCGATGCCATTATGATCCTGCGGGAATATGTTTACCAGATAGCAGATCCTCTGGACAGCACGCTGAATGGAACCCAGCAGATTCTGGCGGATGTGGATCACAGCGGCAATTGCGCTCCCATTGATGCCATGATGGTGCTGGAATATTATGTGGCGACCATTCTTGGGCAAACCCCCTCCGGTTGGGAGGTTTATGACACCTGGGTGCCTCCTACGTCCACTACCACACCTACTACTACCACTACCACTACGACCTCCACAACAACAACTACTACAACGACCACCACAACTACCACCACAACTACCACCACAACTACTACCACAACTACCACCACAACGACCACGACAACAACAACCACCACTACGACTCCCACAACCACATCTACCACATCCACAACAACAACCACTACCACAAATCCCATCCTGACAGATAATATCCGGGTGCAGATCGGCAGCCGTACCATGTGGATCGGCCAGTCTGTGAATGAGATGATCGCCAATCTGGGCACAGTGACGGAAACCATTCAGGTGCCCATGAGCAGCTATGACTGTACGTTTTATGTATTTGCTTCCGATCCTGCCAATACCGTGATCGCTGTGACCGATGGCAGCAAGGCTGTGGGCTACTATGCAATGGGCACTTCCTATCAGAAGACAGACGGCGCCGCTTGGTATGCGTATTCCGATGGTCTGGGTACCGGCACCACTTATGCGGTTATGGCTCTGGCAAACGGCTATTCCGTGAGCTTTAACCAGATGCAGAACCGTTCCTCTCTCAGCGGTATGTCCAAGCTGACCTTCTACATCACCAATGCCATGCGTGCTGTCAACGGTGTAGCATCACTGCAGTGGAGCGCAACTGTGGCAAGCGTGGCTGTTGCACACAGCACCGAGATGGCTACCCTCAATTACTTCGATCACGACAGCCCCAATTATGGCTCAGTGGGTGATCGTCTGAAGGCTGCGGGGATCCAGTATTTCAGTTGCGGCGAGAATATCAGCGCGGGCTACACAAATCCCTTTGAGGCTGTGAACGGCTGGTACAATTCCTCCCAGCACCGCAGAAATATCCTCAATACCAGATATGAGTACCTGGGCACAGGCTTCGCTTATGTGGAAGGCAACGGTATGGGCGTGTACGGTACACAGGATTTCTACAGCTAATGAAAGGGTGAAATGAATAAAATGCATATTATGCAGATTATAACGTATAATATACATTATTTTCTGAAAAAACTTGCATAAATATTCAAAAAGCCCTTGACAAATTCAAATTGCGGTGTATAATAGTATATGGAACGGCGCTCTCCGTTTTCGGGGGGCGCTTTCTTTGAAATGCGATTTGCATTTTGCTTAGGCAGTGTTTCGCATTCTGTGGAGAAAAAGCCTTTTAGGCTGCCTGAAATGTCGTTAACCCCTACGGCGGATGCCGTATGAATATATCTACATACAGAAAGGATTTTGAACATTATGGCTGAAAAGAAAATGCCCAAGAAGATCGTGCTGGCCTACTCCGGCGGTCTCGATACTTCCATCATCATTCCGTGGCTGAAGGAGACCTACCCCGGCTGCGAGGTCATCGCCGTTTCCGGTGACGTGGGTCAGGGTACTGAGCTGGACGGTCTGGAGGAGAAGGCCATCAAGACCGGTGCTTCCAAGCTGTATATCGAGGATCTCACCGATGAGTTCATCGAGGATTATGTGTTCCCTACCGTAAAGGCAGGTGCCGTTTACGAGGGTAAGTATCTGCTGGGTACTTCCTTTGCACGTCCTATCATCGCAAAGAGAATCGCCGAGATCGCCATGAAGGAAGGCGCAGATGCCATCTGCCACGGCTGTACCGGTAAGGGTAACGATCAGGTACGTTTTGAGTTGACCATCAAGGCCTTCTGCCCCGATATGCAGATCATCGCTCCCTGGCGTATATGGGATATCAAGTCCCGTGATGAGGAGATCGACTACGCAGAGGCACACAACATTCCTCTGAAGATCTCCCGTGAGACAAATTACTCCAAGGATAAGAACCTGTGGCATATCTCCCACGAGGGTCTGGATCTGGAGGATCCCGCAAACGAGCCCCAGTACAACAAGGAAGGCTTCCTGGAGCTGGGTGTATCTCCCGAGCAGGCTCCCGATGTGCCTACCTATGTGACCATCGAGTTTGAAAAGGGCGTGGCTGTTGCCGTTGACGGTGTCAGAATGAAAGGCAGCGACGTTGTCCGTAAGCTCAACGAGCTGGGCGGCGCAAACGGCATCGGTATCACCGATATCGTGGAGAACCGTCTGGTAGGCATGAAGAGCCGCGGCGTGTATGAGACTCCCGGCGGCACCATCCTCTACTACGCACACGATGCACTGGAGACCCTGTGCCTGGATAAGGCTACCGCAAGAGTAAAGGCACAGCTTGCACTCCAGTATGCCGATCTGGTGTACAACGGCCAGTGGTTTACTCCTCTCCGTGAGGCTCTGGACGCTTTTGTGGATAAGACCCAGGAGAACGTAAACGGTACCGTAAAGCTGAAGCTCTACAAGGGCAACATCATCACCGCAGGTCTGACCTCTCCCGATACCCTCTATGACGAGGAAGTGGCAACCTTTGATGAGGATGAGGTTTACGATCAGGCTGACAGCGCAGGCTTCATCAACCTGTTTGGTCTGCCCATCAAGGTTAAGGCTAAGCTGGATCAGAAGAAGCAGAAGTAATTCCCGAACAATGGCAGAAAAGGGACGACATCCGATGTCGTCCCTGCCCTGCTTTGAGTGAGCTGCTGCGCCTGCTGCTTGCAGGGCGAACATCAGGCGGAGCAACTCCCGTACAACCCTAAATCGTAAGAACGAAAGGCAGGTAATTCCCATGGCAAAAATGTGGGCAGGCAGATTTTCCAAGGAGGTTGACGAAACCGTCAACGCCTTTAATTCATCTATTGCATTTGATGCAAGAATGTACCGACAGGATATTACAGGCAGTATCGCACACGCAACCATGCTGGCAGATTGCGGCATTATCCCCGCAGAGGACAAGGCTGCCATCATCGAGGGCTTGCAGAGCATTCTGGAGGATCTGGAAAGCGGTGCGCTGCTGATTGATCCTACTGCTGAGGATATTCATATGTTCGTGGAGGCAGAGCTGACAAAGCGTATCGGCGATGCAGGCAAGCGTCTGCACACCGCACGTTCCCGTAACGATCAGGTGGCACTGGATATCCGCCTGACCCTGCGGGATGAGATTGCCGAGATCCGTGCGCTGATCGCCAAGCTGGTGCAGACTTTGGTGCGATTGGCAGAGCAGCACACCATGACCATTCTGCCCGGTTATACCCACCTGCAGCGTGCCCAGCCCGTTACGCTGGCACATCATCTGATGGCCTATGTGTGGATGCTGCTGCGTGACGATGCACGTCTGGAGGATACCGCAGCGCGCATGAATTACTGCCCCCTGGGTGCAGGCGCACTGGCAGGCACTACCTATCCCATTAACCGTAAGCAGACTGCCGAGCTGCTGGGCTTTACCGCACCTGTTGCCAATAGTCTGGATGCGGTTTCTGATCGTGATTTCTGCGTGGAGATGGCCTCTGCCCTCTCTCTGCTGATGGTGCATCTTTCCCGCTTCTCCGAGGAGATCATCCTCTGGTGCTCTTGGGAGTTCAAGTTCATTGAGCTGGATGATGCCTATGCTACCGGTTCTTCCATTATGCCCCAGAAGAAGAATCCCGATGTTACAGAGCTGATCCGTGGTAAAACAGGCCGTGTCATCGGTGATCTTACCACGCTGCTGACCATGCTGAAGGGTCTGCCCCTTGCCTACAACAAGGATATGCAGGAGGATAAGGAAGCCATCTTTGATGCCATTGATAACGTTAAGCTGTGCCTGAAGACCTTTGACCCCATGCTGGCGACCATGCGTGTCAATACGGAAAATATGCGTGCCGCAGCGGCAAAGGGCTTCATCAATGCCACCGATTGCGCCGATTATCTGGTGAAAAAGGGCCTGCCCTTCCGTGATGCATACAAAATCACCGGCGGATTGGTGGCAAAGTGCATCGAGCTGGGCCTGACATTGGAAACCCTGCCCATGACCGAATACCGGGCTGCCTGCGAGCTGTTTGCAGAGGATGTATATGAGGCGATTTCGCTGGAGACCTGTTTGAACGGCAGAATCTCCGAGGGCGGGCCTTCCGCCAAGGCTGTGGCAGAGCAGATCGCCCTTGCCAAGGCTGCAATGAAATGAGGCTTCCATGAATAAAAAACGATTGCTCTACATATTTGTGGTATCGCTGATCGCTTTTGTGATCTGGATCATCGGCGAATTTATCATTGCCCGTTTTATCCCCGATGCCACCATGGCCATCTCCCGCGGATGGGTCGTGATCGTGTTTTCCGCCGCCTGTGCGTGGAGCCTGATCCGTTTTCATCGGGAGGATAAAAAAGCAAAGGAAGAGGAAGAAAATGAAAACTACAAAAGTATATATTGACGGTCAGGCAGGCACCACCGGCCTGAAGCTGTATGACCGCATCAAGGATCGCCCCGATGTGGAGCTGCTGCTCATCGACCCTGACAAGCGCAAGGATAACCAGGAGCGTGCAAGACTCATCAATGCTTCGGATATTACCTTCCTCTGCCTGCCCGATGCGGCATCCAGAGAGGCGGTCTCCTTCATCACAAACCCCAATGTGCGTGTCATCGACGCTTCTACCGCGCATCGTACCAATCCCGACTGGGCATATGGCTTCCCGGAGCTTTCTGCTGCCCACCGTGAAAAGATCCTGACCTCCAAGCGGGTAGCCGTACCCGGCTGCTATGCTTCGGGCTTTGCATCTCTGGTCTATCCCATGGTGCAAAGCGGTATGCTGCCTGCGGATTATCCCATTACCTGCCATGCGGTTTCGGGATACAGCGGTGCAGGTAAGGCGGCCATTGAGCAGTACGAATCTGCCGACCGCCCCGCAGCACTGGGCAGCCCCCGTCAGTACGCCCTGACTCAGGGTCACAAGCATCTGCCGGAGATGCAGGCGGTTTCCGGTCTGACCGAAACGCCTATGTTTAATCCTCTGGTCTGCGATTATTTTGCAGGCATGGTAGTTTCCGTGCCCCTGCACCGCCGTCTGCTCAACGGTAATCCCTCTTTGGAGGAGGTGCACGCTATGTTCAAGGCACACTATGCGGGACAGCAGTTCGTGCAGGTGCGTGCACTGCAGGGTGAGGACGTTCTGGAAGGCGGCTTCCTGCCTGCCAATACCCTTGCGGGCACCAACCTGCTGGAGGTGTTTGTGTGCGGCAACGAAAAGCAGATCCTCCTTGCCGCAAGACTGGATAATCTGGGTAAGGGTGCCTCCGGTGCGGCACTCCAGTGCTTCAATATCATGACAGGTGCCCCCGAAGATACCGGACTGAATACATACTGAAAGGAAGAAAACATATGAAGCTGCAGAGCTTTGTGGAATATCCCTTTGTGGATGGCGGCGTTTGTGCCGCAAAAGGCTTCAAGGCAGGCGGTGTCTGTGCCGGCCTGAAGCATCATGCCCTCACCGATGAAAGCGTCTCTGAGGCAAATGTCGCCGCAAACGGCGTTACCGAGACTGCCCCCAAGAAAAACGATCTGGCTATGATTGTTGCCGATCGCGATTGTGCCGCCGCTGCGGTGTATACCTCCAATAAGGTAAAGGGTGCACCGATTCTGGTGACCAAGCAGAATTTGAAAAACGGCAGAGCCAAGGCCGTGATCGTCAACTCCGTAAACGCCAACACCTGCAATGCGGATGGTGTGGAAAAGGCAACTGCCATGTGTAAGCTTGCTGCCGATGCTCTGAATATTGTCCCTGAGGATGTGATCGTTGCCTCCACGGGTGTTATTGGCCAGACCCTTCCCATTGAGCCCATTGCCGCTGCTGTTCCCGGTCTGGTGGAATCCCTTTCCTATGAGGGCAATGCTGCGGCAGTCAATGCCATTATGACCACCGATACCCGCCCCAAAGAGGTTGCGGTACAGTTTAAGCTGGGCGATGTGACCTGTACGCTGGGCGGTATGCTCAAGGGCAGCGGTATGATCCATCCCAATATGGCAACTACCCTGACTTTCCTCACCACCGATTGCGCCATTGCTCCCGCTATGCTGCAGCAGGCACTTTCCGATGTGGTGCGTGTGACATTGAACCGTGTTTCCGTGGATGGTGACCAATCCACCAATGATATGGTTTGCGTGATGGCAAACGGTGTGGCAGGCAACAAGGAGATCAACAGCGAGAACGGGGACTATGCCGTGTTCCGCGGTGCCCTGTATGCCGTCATGCTGAACCTTGCCAGAATGTGTGCCGCTGATGGCGAAGGCGCCACAAAGCTCATTGAGTGTGTGGTTTCTCAGGCGGAAAGCGAGCAGATCGCGGAAACGGTTGCCAAGTCCGTTATTTGCTCCAGCCTGTTCAAATCCGCCATGTTCGGTGCTGATGCCAACTGGGGCAGAATCGCCTGCGCCATGGGCTACGCAGACTGCGAGTTCGATGTGACCAAGGTGGATGTGGATCTGGCATCCGCAGCGGGTAAGATTTCCGTGGCGAAAAACGGCTTTGGTATTCCTTTCTCCGAGGAGGAAGCCAAAAAGGTGCTGCTGGAGGATGAGATCCGTGTGCTGATCTCTCTCAATAGCGGTGAGGCCGCAGCCGTGGCATGGGGCTGCGACCTGACCTACGATTATGTGAAGATCAACGGCGACTACCGCAGCTAAATCATCGGAAAGGAAAAGAAAAATCATGGAACAGATGGAACTTCTCGACAGCATTTCCAACCGCATCCGTTCGCAGGTGCTGATTGATGCCTTGCCCTATATCCAGCGTTATAACCATAAGGTGATCGTGGTCAAATACGGCGGCAATGCCATGACCAATGAGGCCCTGAAGGAAGCCGTCATGAGCGATATCGTGCTGCTTTCTCTGGTGGGTATCCGTGTGGTGCTGGTGCATGGCGGCGGCCCCGAGATCAGTGATATGCTGCACCGTTTGAATATCGAAAGCCGCTTTGTGGGCGGCCTGCGCTACACCGATGCCGAAACTGCCGAGGTAGTTCGCATGGTGCTGGCAGGTAAAGTCAACAAGGAACTGGTTTCTCACCTGACACGTCATCAGGGGCAGGCATTGGGTCTTTGCGGCATCGACGGCGAGCTGCTGAAGGCAACCAAAAAAGAGAGCAAGCCCGATGTGGGTCTGGTGGGCGAGATCACCGAGGTAAATACCAAGCCCATTCTTATGGCGTTGGATAACGGCTATATCCCCGTCATCGCCACCGTTGCCTGCGGTGCGGACGGTCAGGTGTACAACGTCAACGCCGATACCGCCGCTGCTGCCATTGCCGCTGCATTGGGTGCGGAAAACCTGATCCTTATGACCGATATTGCCGGTCTGCTGCGGGATAAGAATGATCCTGAGACCCTGATCCCCTCTGTGAGTATCAGCGAGGTGCAGAACCTGAAGCGACAGGGTATCATCTCCGGCGGTATGATCCCCAAGATCGACTGCTGCGTGGAGGCTATCCGCCGCGGCGTAAAGAAGGCAGTCATCATTGATGGCCGTGTGCCCCATTCCATTCTGGTGGAGATCTGCAGCAATGAGGGCGTGGGTACCCAGTTCCTCAGCGTGTATTGATTTGGGCATATCTCCCTGTTTTTTTTGTCTGCTTTAACAAATTCATAAAATTTGCCTTGATTGCAGCCGCGAAATATGTTAAGATAGAAATGAGGAAAACCTATGAAAACCATAGAACTCTCCGAGCAGTATTTGATGAAAACCTACGGCCGTCAGCCCATTGCCATGAGCAAGGGCAGCCGCGGTGTCTGTATTGCCGAAGACGGCAAAACCTACATTGATTTCGGCAGCGGTATCGGCACCAATTCTTTGGGCTACTGCGATGCCGACTGGGCAGATGCAGTCTGTGCACAGGTGCGTGCCATTCAGCATACCAGTAACTATTACTATACCGCAGTGCAGTCCCAACTGGCACAGCAGCTTTGTACTATCACCGGTTACAGCCGTGTGTTTTTCGGTAATTCCGGTGCAGAGGCCAATGAGTGTGCCATCAAGCTGGCAAGAAAATACAGCTTTGACCGTTATGGTCAGGGCAGGGGCACTGTGATCACTCTGAAAAACGGCTTCCATGGCAGAACCATGACCACCCTTGCCGCTACCGGTCAGGATGTGTTCCATAACTATTTCTTCCCCTTCCCCGAAGGCTTTGTGTATGCAGAGGCCAATGATCTTGCCGACCTGCAGGCAAAGCTGGATGATACCGTCTGTGCCGTTATGGTGGAGATGATCCAGGGTGAAGGCGGTGTCAATGTGCTGGATGCCTCCTATGTGCAGGCAGTGGCTCAGCTCTGTGCCGAAAAAGACATTCTCCTCATCGCCGATGAGGTGCAGACCGGTGTGGGCAGAACAGGCTCCTTCCTGGCAAGTCAGCAGTTTGGTGTCACCCCCGATATCACCACGCTGGCAAAGGGTCTGGGCGGCGGATTGCCCATCGGGGCCTGTCTTGCAGGCGCAAAATGTGCCGAGGTGCTTGGCAGCGGTACGCACGGCTCCACCTTCGGCGGCAATCCCGTGGTCTGTGCAGGCGCAGTGGCTGTGCTGAATCGTGTAACGGAGCCGGGCTTCTTTGAGTCTGTGCAGGAAAAGGGTGAGTACATTCGGGAAGTGCTGGAAAGCTGCCCCGAAGTGGAAGAGATCTCCGGTATGGGTCTGATGATCGGCATCCGCCTGAAGAATATGCAGGCAGCCGATGTACTGGCCGCTGCCAGAGAGGCCGGTCTGCTGGTGCTGACCGCCAAGGATAAAGTCAGACTCCTGCCTCCGCTGACCATCTCCAAGGAGGAGCTGGATGCAGGTCTGGAAATATTATTGCAAATTCTGAATTCCTGACGGATGCGCCCGCGCATCTGTGAAGGTGAGGTGCGCATTATGCTGGAATTTACGATTTTTCCGCAACACAACAAGTATCTTGTAACGGACGCTGACAACAATGTGGTCTATACCTTGAAAAAGAAATGGCGTGGCGGCTGGGCTATCCTTGACCGAAACCGCTATGAGCTGTATGTACTGGGAGAAGCATCTCAGGAGCGGCATCCCGTGTATCAGCTTCTGCTTAACGGCAAGCCCTGCGGTCAGTACCGCTGCCGCTCCAAGTTTCTGGAGCCTGCCATGGAGCTGACCTTCGGCGGTAAAACCATGCTGTTCCGCACCGATGATGGTATGTCCTATACCATTCTGGTAGGCGGCAAGGCCTGCGGTACCGTTACCAATATCCCCCTGCAAAAGGGCGGCGAGTATAAGTTCGAGCTGAAGATCGAACAAAGCGAGTTTGATGATTATATCCCGCTGCTGCCCATGGCCTCTCTGGAGTGTATCGCACCCAAGGAGCAGCCCAAGGCAGAGCCCCGGAAGACGGAAAAGAAGGAAGCCGTCGCCGGTATGTAAAGCATAAGGCTTTTGACATAAACCCAATCACAGAAAGGAATGATTCCCATGAAGCATTTACTGAAGCTGCTGGATCTGTCCACCGAGGAGATCATTGATCTGCTGAATCTGGCAGACCAACTGAAATACGAGCGCAAGCATAATATTCCCCACCCTCATCTGCAGGGCAAAACACTGGGCATGATCTTCCAGAAGGCCTCCACCAGAACCCGTGTTTCCTTTGAGACCGGTATGGTGCAGTTGGGCGGTTATCCTCTGTTTTTGTCTGCCAACGATCTGCAGATCGGCAGAGGCGAGCCTGTGCAGGACACCGCAAGAGTGCTTTCCCGCTATCTGGACGGTATCATGATCCGTACCTTTGCACAGCAGGAGGTCGAGGATCTGGCAAAGTACGGCTCTATCCCGATCATCAACGGTCTGACCGATTTCTGCCACCCCTGTCAGGTGCTTGCCGATCTCATGACCATTCGTGAGTATAAGGGCAGCTTCCAGGGGCTTAAGATGTGCTACATTGGTGATGGCAACAATATGGCTAATTCCCTGATCGTCGGCGGTCTGAAGGTGGGCATGGAAGTCAGCATTGCCTGCCCCAAAGCCTATCAGCCCGATGAGAAGGTGCTGGCATTTGCCAAGGCAAACGGCGGCTTTACTATGACGGATTCTCCCATTGAGGCCGCAGCCGGCGCAGATGTGATCTTCACCGATGTGTGGGCTTCCATGGGTCAGGAGGGCGAAGCCCAGCAGCGTAAGATCGCCTTTGCAGGCTATCAGGTCAATGATGCGCTGCTGGAGGCAGCGAACCCCGAGTGTATGGTGCAGCACTGCCTGCCCGCACACCGCGGCGAGGAGATCACCGCTGAGGTCTTTGAGGCGCACGCCAAGGAGATCTTTGATGAGGCAGAAAACCGTCTGCACGCCCAGAAGGCCGTTCTGGTCAAGGTAATGGGCTGATCGTAAAACAATATCCCCCTGAGTGATACGGTTGCTCAGGGGGTTGCTGATATGCCCCCTTGCCATGGGCATCACCTTGACAAACCATTTGCAATATGATATAATCACAGTAGGATGCAGCGTGGCATCCCATGATGAAGGAGGAATATACCATGAGCTTTCTTGATAATGTTGTAGATACCATGTCCAAGGCCGCAAGAGAAGTCTCTGACGGCGCAAAAAGCATTGCGGAGAAGAATCGTATCCGCAAGGAAATTGCCACTATGGAAAACGAGATCCGTAACCGCTTCCGTGCCATTGGCCAGAAGTATTACGATGATATGTGCAGCGATCCCGATCCTTCCTATGCAGAGCTGGTACAGGGCATCACCAAGCTGAAGGAACAGCTTGCCGCCAAGCAGAAGGAACTCATTGAGCTGGATGGTGTGATCGCTTGTCCCGGCTGCAATAAGGGCTGCGAGAAGGGTGCCAAGTTCTGCCCTGCCTGTGGTACGCCTATTCCTCAGCCTGCCCCCGAAGCTCCTAAGCCTGTGCAGCCCACCAACTGCACGGTCTGCAATGCTGCCCTTTCTCCCTCTGCACTGTTCTGTGCAAGCTGCGGCACAAAGGTAGAGCCTGTTATGCCCGGTTTCCAAGGAGAACCCGCAGTGCCCGCAAAGCCTGCTGCCTGCTCCTGTTGTGGTGCTGCACTTTCTCCCGAGGCTTTGTTCTGCGCAGAATGCGGTACCAAGGCTCCCGATGTGCAGTAAGATGAATATTGCTGATACTGCCGTCCTTCTGGTGTGCGCCGGCAACGCCACCAGAATGGGCGGCATTCACAAAATATTGCATCCGTTGGGTGAAATGACCGTGCTGGAGCATTCCTTGCAAACCTTTGCACGTTGTCAGGAGATCACCGAGCTGGTGATCATCTGCCGCCCAAGGGATGAAGCGGAATTTCGTGAGGTGCTGCAGCATATTACTCTGCCATTTCCCGTGCAGATCGCCTATGGCGGAGATACCCGTCAGCAAAGTGTGAAAAACGGCTTTGCAGCCCTGACCACCGATGCCTCCTACATTGCCATTCATGATGGTGCAAGACCTCTGCTGCGTGCAGAGGATGCTTCTCATGTCATACGGGATGCCCATGTGTTCGGTGCAGCAACCTTAGGTGTGCCGGTTAAGGATACTATCAAAACGGTGGATGACGGACTGATCGTGGATACGCCGCCGCGCAGCAGTCTGTATCATACCCAGACACCACAGGTGTTCCGTCGGCTGCTGTATTTGCAGGCGATGTCCTTTGCCGATGCCCATGGTCTGGATTTTACGGATGACTGCCAGTTGATTGAGGCCATCAATATCCGTGTGGCTATGACAAGCGGATCGTATACCAATATCAAGCTGACCACCCCGGAGGATTTTGCCACCGCCGAGGCTCTGCTGCGCTATGAACAGGAAAGAGAGGCAAATACCCATGGCTGATTTTCGCATTGGGCACGGTTATGATGTGCATAAGCTGACGGAAGGGCGCAAGCTCATACTGGGTGGCGTGGAGATTCCGCATACCCTGGGTCTGTTGGGGCACTCCGATGCCGATGTGCTGACCCATGCAGTAATGGATGCCATGCTGGGCGCATTGGCTTTGGGAGATATCGGGCAGCATTTTCCCGATACCGACCCACGTTATAAGGGGGCCGACAGCTTAAAGCTGTTGTATCATGTCAATGGGTTGATCCAGAGCAAGGGGTGGCGCATCGGCAATGTAGATGCAACTATGCTGGCGCAAGCACCTAAGCTGGCACCCCATATTCCGCAGATGCGGAAAAATCTGGCAGCAAAGCTGGGCTGTGATATGGAGCAGATCAGCGTAAAAGCCACCACCGAGGAGCGATTGGGCTTTACCGGTGCGGAACAAGGTATGGCAGCCCATTGTGTGGTGCTGCTGGAGCGCATTCCCAAGGCCATAGATCGCCGACCCATGGGAAAGGTATTTCCATTGTAAAAGAGAATCCGGAAAGGGAAGCATGCCCTTTCCGGATTTTGTTTTTGTGCAGATAAACTGGGATTTGTAAGTGCTTTCCATGAATCTATGTGGGGGCTTTGCCCCACACCCCCACCAGAGGAATATGATTCCTCCGGACTCCTGCATCAATCCGCCAAAAGCACCTACAAACCTAATTTGCTTGCCGCAGCATGATATCAAAAGCAAAAGCCACTTCTGTATCAGAAGTGGCTTTTGTATCTCATCATTGGCAAAAGAAACCTTCAGGCATCCAGAACAGGCAATGCACTGACGACCTGCAAGCCGGCATTGTTCAGCTCAGCCAGCAGATCCTGCTGCTCTACGGCATTCAGGCAGGTTGTATAGCAGGCAGCACCGCCATCCACAACGGCAGATGCCTCACAACGATCACCCACAGCAGCAGCCAGTGCAGCGGCATCCCCATTTGCAATACGGATCATCAGACCGCAGCACAGGGCATCGGCATCGGCTACAAAATCCTGCTCGCCGCTGTCCACCCAATCCTGAGAGAACACGGTACACTGATGCTTGGCAGCCTCGATGACATCACCCATAACGGCACTGGCGGTGGGCAGCTTGCCTGCACCTCTGCCGCAGAATACAGCACGGTCAATGCCGTCGCCGCAGACCATCACAGCATTAAACACGCCGTCCACGCGGGAAAGCATATTATCATGGGGAACAAACATAGGCTGCACCATCGGCAGGATCCGTCCATCCTCCAGACGACGTACCGAAGCGATCAGCTTGACTGCACCATCCAGCGCATCGGCGGCAGCGGCATCTGCCAGAGAGACCTCACGGATACCCACGGTTTTTACGCTTTCGGGGTACACATGCTTGCCAAACACCAGAGAAGAAATAATGCAGATCTTGCGGCAGGCATCGTGACCATCCACATCGGCACTGGGCTCACGCTCGGCATAGCCAAGCTCCTGTGCCAGGGCAAGTGCGGCCTCAAAGCTCATGTCATCGGAGAGCATTTTATCCAGAATAAAGTTGGTGGTACCGTTGAGAATACCATACACAGCAGTGATATCATTGGCGGCAAGGCAGCGGTGCAGGGGGCGGATAATGGGAATCGCACCACCCACACTGGCTTCAAAGAAGCAGTTGCAGGAATGTGCCTTTGCCTCTGCCAGAAGCTGTGCACCCTTGCGTGCGATGAGCTCCTTGTTGGAGGTTGCCACGCTGATGCCCTTGCCCAGGCATTGCATCAGATAGGTGAAAGCAGGCTCTACGCCGCCCATACATTCTGCCACCACAGAGACCTCGGGGTCTGCAAGAATGGAATCCATAGATTTGGTGAATTTATCCGCATAGGGAGAATCGGGGAAATCCCGCAGATCCAGAATGTAGCCGACCTCCATGGGGCAGCCGGCCTTCTGTTCGATTTTCTCACGGTTCTTGTAAAACAGCTCCACAACACCGGAGCCAACGGTACCATAGCCCAAAACAGCAAACTTTTTCATACGATCATACTTTCCGCACCCGGCGGAAAGCTCCTTTCTGTTATGATTCTTTTTTCTCAGAAGCCCGAAAGCAGCCGGACCTCCGTCACGCCCTCCAGCACACGCAGCGATTGGCACAAAGAGGGCACCGATGCGGCATCCTCCATGCGGAAGGAAACCGTTACGATCGCTGCGCCATCCACAGGTACGCTCTGGTTGATGGTCAGCAGGTTGGCGTTGGCGGCATACAGGGCAGCCAGCACGCCGGAAAGCACACCGGAACGATCCCGCAGAAAGAGCATGATGGTAAACACCTTCTGCTGCATCTGTTCCTCATAAACAAAAACCGAATCCCGGTATTTATAAAAGGCACTGCGGGAGATCCCCACGGCACGGCAGGCGGCCGCAGAGCTTTTTTCTTCACGGTTGGCCAGCATCCGCTTGACAGTCAGTACTTTCAGAATGACTTCCGGCAGAACGGAGGCATCCACGACCACCCAGTTATGGGGATTCTGTTCTCCGGTATAGATTTCGGTACCGGTGTCGGTATCGGTCATAGACAGGCCTCCTTTTTGTTGATGTTCCGCGTACGGCGGACAGTTGTACATCTGTAAAAATCATTATAACACAATCAGTAAAATTTGTCAAGGGGCAGCCTCCCGAAAAAATCACCTCATACCACAGGATTTTGGGCAGATTGGCTATGGTGTGTGAAAATTTGCAGAAAACGGTTTACGAACGGCGGAAAATGTGATACAATAAAAGCGTAAAATTGCAAAAAGGAGCTGACACTGTGGTATATATCACGGGAGATACCCATGGCGAGTTTGCCCGTTTTCGACATCCCTTGCTGAAAAAAGCCACTGCCGATGATGTGCTGATCGTGTGCGGTGATTTTGGCTTTTTCTGGTCGGATTCCCGACAGGAGCAAAAGCTGCGGCAAAAGCTGACTGCCCTGAAATACACCGTGGCCTTTGTAGACGGCTGCCACGAAAACTACGATCTGCTGGAGCAATACCCTATTGGGGAATACTGCGGCGGCAAGGCAAGGATCATTGCCCCAAATGTGGTGCATCTGCTGCGGGGTGAGGTCTACACCATCTGCGGCAAGCGTTTTTTCACCTTCGGCGGCGGTCACAGTCAGGATTTTGAATTCCGTTCCGCCGAGCATTGGTGGGAAAGGGAACAGCCTTCTTACGAGGAGATTCTGCACGGTGCCGAAACCCTGAAGCAATATGACAATCGGGTGGATTATATCATCACCCACGAGCCTCCTGCCTCATTGAAAGACTGCCTGCGTGTGGACACGCTGCAGCGGCTGGAAATGCACGCCTTTTTTGAGGATCTGGTACAGATGTGCAGCTTCCGTGCATGGTATTTCGGCAAATGCCATATGAACCGCCATGTACCCATCAAGTATTATGCAATGTTCGATGCGGTTCTGCCCATCAGGGATACCGCACAGCCCAAAGGCAAAAGAAAAGGAGAGAAAACCCATCATGCTGATGATACAGGCAACGGAAACCATTCCTGATCTGGCACAGACCACAAGCATTGTGGAGGATCTGCTGGAAAAGGCGCAGAACTATGTCCCCACACTGATCGCTTCGGTGCTGGTATTTCTGCTGGGTCTGCTGCTGACCCGTCTGGTGTTGAAAATCGTGGACAGAGCCATGAAGCGTGCCAATGTAGAGGGTGCAGCCGGCAGCTTTGTCAAATCGCTGCTGCGGATTTTGCTGTACACCTTGCTGGCTATTATCGCCCTGAGTATTCTGGGTGTACCCATGACCAGCATCATTGCCGTCATCAGTGCGGCTGGTCTGGCAGTGGGTCTTGCCTTGCAGGATAGTCTGGCCAATCTGGCAGGCGGATTCATCATTCTGTTTTCCAAGCCCTTCAAAGCAGGGGATTACATCATGGCAGGCGGCACCGAAGGCCATGTGGACTCGGTATCCATTCTGTACACCAAGCTGATTACCCGTGATAACCGCAGCGTGTATCTGCCCAACGGTGTGTTGTCCTCGGGGCAGATCACCAATTTATCCCAGCGGGGCACCCTGCGTGTCAGTGTGCCTATGACCATCGCCTACGATGCGGATTTTGATGCCGCACGGCAGGTGGTCCTTGAAGTGCTTGCCGCAGAACCCATGGTGCTGCAGGATCCTGCACCTTGCGTGGTAATGACCGGTCACGGTGACAGTGCCGTAATGATCAGCGCAGGCTTCTGGGTAAAAAGTGAGGATTATTTTGCTGTCAGCGGCCGCATTTATGAGGCTGCAAAGGCTGCATTGGATGCAGCGGGCATCGAGATCCCTTACCCCCAGCTTTGTGTGCATGAGATCAGATAAAAAATCGCCTGAGGAGTGGTATGCTCCTCAGGCGATTTCTTGTATGGTTTACTTGTTGTCGGGAACGGTGGTGATATCCTTGCCGAACCATGCGGTGGAGATCTGTGCCAGAGTACCGTCAGCCTTCATCTCACCCAGAATCTTCTGCACCTCGTTACGCAGTGCATTGTCGTTCTTGCGGAAGCCGATGGCATACTCTTCCTCAGCCAGACCGTCGGAAAGCACTCTGTAATCCTTGCCACCCATGGTGATCTCGTACTCAGCAACGATTACATCCAGGAACACGGCATCCACCAGTCCCAGATCCATCTGCTGCATGGCTTCGATGTTGGTAGCCAGTGCGCTCTCCTTAATGGTGCCGCCGATAGAAGAATCCTTGAGGATGGTCTGTGCAGTGGAACCGTTCTGTACGCCGATGGCCTTGTCAGCCAGATCGCTCATGGACTGTGCGGTGCTGTCGGCAGGAACTACAAAGACCATCTTGTTCTGCATGTAGGGCTCGGAAAGATTCATACGCTCTGCACGCTCGGGGTTCACGGACATACCGTTTCAGATGCAGTCGATTCTGCCGCCGTCCAGATCCTCTTCCTTGGTATTCCAGTTAATGGGCTGCTTGACCAGCTCCACGCCCAAACGCTTGCAGACTTCCTCGGCTACGTCAATATCAAAGCCGACGATCTCGTCCTTCTCGTTAGTGTAGCCCATGGGCTTAAAGGTTGCATCCAGACCCAGAACCAGCTTGCCGCTGTCCTTTACCTTCTGCAGGGAGTTATCTGTGCCGTTGTCGGCACTGCTGCCGCCGCTGCAGCCTGCGCCGCAGAGGAGCATACCTGCTGCCATAACAGCAGTAAGCATACGCTTGAGAATAGATCTCTTCATGTTGGTTGTCCTCACTTTTCATTGATGTTATTATGCGGGTATTGAGTCCCACAGATGACAGTATACCATATTATCGGAAAAAAAGCAAGTATCTGCGTGGTTTTCCGTCTGCCAAAAACCATAGCTGTTTTGACAAAATTATCAAGTAGATTGAACAAAGAACAACCAAATATAAGGGGCAGAGCCGGTTTGAATGTTCAAAAAAGCCGCCTGTGATGAAAAAGCATCACAGGCGGCATCGGGATCATTGTGCATCGGGCTCAGTAGGGGCACCCTCTTGTATAAACAGACCGTGCTTGCTGCAGCAGAAATAGAATTTCCCGTCACGCAAGGCAGGCATACGCAGGCTGCAATCCTGTTCCGGATACAGCCGCACCAGCATCAGCCGTTCGCAGGTCAGATATGCCACAAAGGTCATATAGTGAGATTTTTTCATCTCATGTGGGAAGGTGATGTAGTAATCATCGTCCATCCGCCGGATCTTCAGTCGATGGCTGCCTTCCGCAGGCTGCTGCTGTAAGGGGGCGCAGCTTCTTCCGCAGCAGGAGATCTCCGCCGCAGAGGTGCTGTGCATGATATTGCCGCACAGCTTGCAGCGATAAAACAGTAATTTTTTCATATTTCCGCTATCCTTCTGTAATTGTGGCAGTGTACCCTGCAAAATCTGCGAAACAGGTACACCCAGCCGCATAGAAAGAGCTCGCAGCAAGGCGACATCGGGGCAGCCCTTGCCCGTTTCCCGTACTTAAAGATATTGGTTATGTATGAGTGCCTACGCCTATTTGCAAAGGCACTCATATCTTTGTTTTTACTCAATTTTGCCGATTAAGCGGTAGTAGATGTCAATATTCTGCTCAC
>SVNP01000003.1 GCA_015066805.1 Ruminococcus sp.
GTCGGCTATAAGGTCGGCCGCTTCTGGGAGGACTGGGAGTGGTAAATCCCTTTTTCAGCAACAAGCGGCTTTCGGTGTAAGATCCGAAGGCCGCTTTTGTGGTTGACTTGCAGCGGGAAATATGCTACAATAGGAACAGAGTAATTCCACTATAAAACGACAAAAACAGGAGGAACATCATGAAAAAAGCCTTTGTGATCATGCCTTATGCCAAGAGCTTCAATCGCCTGTACTCCATTATCATTCAGGGTGCGCTGGAGAAAATGGGCTATGAGTGTGTCCGCCAGGATATGACCGGTCAGGGCGGCCATATTATGACCAATGTGATCCGTAATATTGCGGAGGCCGATATTTCCATTGTGGATATTTCCGACCAGAACTGGAATGTGGCTTATGAGCTGGGCATCCGCCATACCATGACCAAAAACGGTACCATTATCATGTGCCGAAAGGATCAGAAGGAGAACGAGCCTTTTGATATTCAGGGCGTGAATATTCTGTATTATGATCCCAACTGGATGGAAACCTTTTCCGAGGATCAGATCATCAGTGAGCTGGTAAAGCGTATTGAGGTGGCAGAAAGCAGCTCTGTAACCACTTCGGACAGCCCTGTGCATGATGTGTATACCGATCTGCCCGAATCTATGCTGCAGTTGCTGGATGCCGCACAGGCAGACCGTTTGCAGGAGCGTTTGAAGGTTTTGCAGGAGGAAAACGACCAGCTCAAAAAAAGGCTGGAGAATGCAGGCCTTTCCGAGGATCGGCAGGAGCAGGTGGTGGATATCCGTACCGCCATTGCACAGGCCATTGAAAACAGTGTGTATTACAGCGATGGTGCCGTGCAGAAGCTCCGTGAGCTGCAGGCCAACGGACAGAAAAAGGAATTTGCCGATTTTCTCACCGATGTGCTGGAAAAGGGCTATCTGGATGAATTCGACTGCAAGGTGGTGTACGATCTTTGCCGTCGCATCGGCATTCCGCCTTTGACCAAGGTGTTTCTGGAGCAGGCTGCCAAGCTGCACCCTGACAGTGAAGAGCTGAATATTTACCTTGCAACAGAGCTTTGCGCCAGCTACAAGGACAGAGAAAAGGCGTTCATCATTGCCAATGAGATGATCGGCATTACCAAAAGAGATGGCCAGTATGCTCTGACCAAGCACGTTTCCACGGCGGTTATCAAGGCATTCTTTGATGTGTACAACAAGCTGAAGAAGTTTGATGAGATCATTGCTATGCAGGACGTGCTGCTGCATGAGTATGGCAAGCGTGATGTGCAGGCTTTGGTGCATCGCAGTGTCAGTGCGGCTTACCTGAAGCAGGATAAGCTGGAGGAGGCAGAGCGTTCCTGTCTGACTGCTTTGGAGATCGCTCCGGAGCATAGCCTGAATCACTACCGTATGTATCAGATCAAGCGTGCGGCGGAGCAGCTTACGGATGCTTACATTGAGCTGGAGCAGTGCATTGACTGCGCTCCCAATGATGAGGACTACTACTACATGGTGGCAGGCTTTATCTGCGATGAATATGTGGCCCGTACCTCTGCGGAGGAGCTGCCCCATGTTATCAACGGCCGCCTGTGCCGGAATTATGCAGTGCCGTTCATTATTTATGCCCTGAATATGAACCCCGGCGCATACAGCAGAGCCATTGATTTCCTGAACCGCAACGGCTATAACGAAGACGCAAAACGCTGCATCCATGTGCTGAAGGAGCGTGGCGATCTGTTTGCCGAGTTCTCTGATCTGGATTTCTCCATGGTGGCATTCTGTCTGGAAAACGCCGAAAAGTGATCCCTTGCCCACAATACTGTCATAGGATGATAAAGCAAAAGCCGCTTCCCATGGTAAAATGGGAAGCGGCTTCTTTTTTTGGATTCAGTTTTTGCGGTAATCTCCAAGGGTCAGACCAGCATCCACACAAGCATCGGCGATCAGCCCCGCTACGGTGGTGGCACCGTATTGGCTCAGGTGGGTGTTATCCACACTGCCGCTGCTGGTGATGCAATGCAGTGCCTGTGTGGCACTTGCGCCGCCTGTATTGAACAGCTCTGTGTATAGCTCCGCAGTCTGGGTGGTCATATCCAGAACTGCAATATCGTACAGCTCACCCAGGGTAAACATACCTGCCTGATATTCCAGATGCCCCTTGTAATTGGCAGAGCCATCGGAGCCGCGGCGGGTAATGGGTGTTACCAGAACAGGCACTGCACCCTTGCTCAGTGCTACCTCAATGTACTTTTTGGCAAGGATCCACTCGTAGGAATACTGCCCGCTGCTGTTTTTGCCGCTGCCGTCCAGTGTAGCCCAATCCAGCCCGGGATAGGTGCCGCGGTCGGCATCGTCGGTTTTTTCATCGTTGTGACCAAACTGAATGAACAGATAATCGCCCTCACCCAGCTCATTGCAGAGGGTAGTGTAGTAGCTTTCTGCAAGGAAGCTGCGGCTGCTGCGGCCGGAAAGTGCCAGATTCCGCACGGTTACATTGTTGAAGTAGCTGCCCAGCTTCATGCCCCAGCCATAGCGGTCAAGGGTGGAGGTGGTGTTGCTGTCGTATTCGCAGACAGTGGAATCTCCCACCAGAAATACCTTGCCCGAGAAACGGAAGCCATCCGGCTCATAGGGGTTTGCAGGGGGCGGCGTAGTGGTGGTAGTGGTAACAGTGGTCACCGCAGGCAGAACCTCACGGTTTGCGATCATGCGCTTCAGCAGGGTCAGATCCTCGGCAGTAATGGCATCATCACCGGAAAGCTCTGCGCCTGCAGCAGCGGAAAGATCCCCGCTGCACACCAGATAGCGGCGCAGCATTTCCGCATCGGCGGCATCTACCAAGCCGTCTGCGGTGACATCACCTGCGGTGGGCGTTGCCATTACCACATAGTTCACGCAGCCGGAGGTCTGGTTGTTGCTGCCCAGTGTAATGATCTCACCGGGGGCAAAGGCCTTGCTGTATGCGGCATACTCCACGGAATTGTTATTTTGCAGGATCAGACCGGTAATGCTCCAGCCTTCCAGCCATGCGGGGATTACCGCAACACGGGTATCCACCGCCACATACACGGTAACGGATGCGCCTGCGGTAAAGAATGCGGCGGTTCCTGTGGTGGCTTTGGCATCGCAGGAAGTTTGTACCAGCTCGGCACCCAGCAATGCATCGGGCACGGTGAGGTAGGTCACATCACGGTCGGTGTACACCGTATCGCCTACTTGCAGATCGGTGTCAATGCTCCATGCAGCATAGGATGCGGCACTGTCCAAGGTCAGCTCCTGCACCAGGCTGCCGCTGACGGCATTGGCTGCAGCGGCATAGCGTGCAGCCTCCCCGGGCAGAGTGTGCATGGTCATGCTGCCCCCCAGCAGCACGGCCAATGCGAGGGTAAGCCCTCTGTGTTTCATGTTTCAATCCTCCTGTTTGACGGAAATCTCGATTCACTTTATTGCATATCTGTCAAATCGTATCCTCATTATAGCAGATCCCCAATGAAAGAACAATGCTTTATTATGCCCGCTGACTGTGCTTTTGTCACATAAAAAGGGGGGATGAAGCCTGTTCATCCCCATATTATTTATGATATTTTCCGCCTTCAGCGATCTGGTACCCACGGTAGATCTGCTCCAGCAGCATGACTCTTGCAAGCTGATGGGGGAAGGTCATGGGGGAAAAAGAGAGTTTATGCTGTGCAGCCTGCTTCACCTGCGGAGCCAGACCATGGCTGCTGCCGATGACAAAGCTCAGGGCGGAGCAACCACGGAGGGCAGGCTCAGTCAGCATCCGTGAAAATGCCTCACTGGTGCAGGACTTGCCCTCAATGCACAGCGCAAACAGCTCACCTTCGGCATGGCGCAGGATCTGCTCGGCCTCGGTTTGCAGAGCCTTTTGTATCTCCCCATCGGAGGGGCTTTCGGGCAGGCGGCATTCGTTCAGCTCTATGATCTGCAGCTTGCAGTAACGCCCCAGCCGTTTGGCGTATTCTTCGCAGGCTTCTCTTAGCCAGCGTTCCTTCAGCTTGCCTACTGCGATCAGATTTACACGCATCAAAAGACCATCATCTCCCCTTCGGTTTCTACCTTTGCCACCTCCAACAGATAATCGCTGCCGCGGGTCATGCCTGCAAGAGTCTGCACCACGGTATCCTCTGCCAGTACGGGGCGGTTGTTTTCCTGACTGAGATGTCCCAGGATCAGTCTTGTGGTGCCGTTTTCTATGAGTTTTTTTGCCTGTGCGGCGCAATCCACATTGGAAAGATGCCCCACCTTGGATAGGATCCGAGCCTTTACATAGGGGGGATATTTTCCGCTTCGCAGCAAAGTTTCCTCATAGTTGGCTTCCAGCAGCACCAGATCGCAGCCGATGAGTGCTTCCTCCACCGTGCGTGTCACATGGCCCAGATCGGTACAAACGGCACAAACCTTACCATCGGGCATGGTGATGCGGTAGCCGCAGCTCTGAACGGTATCATGAGGGGTCACAAAGGCGGAAAGGGACATATCCGCCACCTGTACGGCGTGATTGATCTCCAGCAGAGAGGCACTGGGGGCAATGGCATCGTGGTCGATGAGGTTTCGCAGGGTTTTGCCCTGCCCGTAAATGGGCACTTGCAGTCGTTCCGAAAGGGCTTTCAGACCTCGCACATGATCGGAGTGGTCGTGGGTGATGAACACACCCTGTACGGCCGAAAGAGACAGACCGCAGCGTTCCATGGCGGTGGTCAGACGCTTGTATGTAACGCCTGCATCAATCAGCACGCCGCCCTTGGGTGTGCCGATGAAGGTAGCGTTGCCTTTGCTGGAGCTGAACAGGGGATACATCCGTGCCAAATCATACACCTCCTGAGATGGGAATATAACAAGGAAAGGGCGAAATCACTTTCGCCCTTTGTCTGGTAGAAGCTTTGCCCTTACACCTCACCCACAGCGGGGGGCAGGGTCTGTGCATTTTCAACGGGAATGGCCTCTTTGGAGATACAGGCACCCAAAGCGGTCAGCTTACCGACCATATCGGCATAGCCTCGCTCAATGTGGTGGATATCCTCGATATAGGTCACACCGCCTGCAGCCAATCCGGCGATCATCAGGGCGGCACCTGCACGGAGATCGCAGGCTTTTACGGGGGCACCGGTGAGAACGCCCTTGCCCTCAATGACGGCGACCTTGCCATCCACCTGAATATCCGCACCCATTCTCCGCAGCTCGTCCACATACTGGAAACGCTGCTCAGAAACCTCCTCCTTGACCATACTGGTACCTGCGGCCAGGCACAGCAGGGTAGAGATCTGAGGCTGCATATCGGTGGGGAAGCCGGGGTGGGGGCGTGTTCTGACGCTGGCCTTTACCAGGGGGCCGTCCACATACACACGCACCTGATCGTGCTCCTCGTCGGCTTCTACATTCACGCCGATCTTCTCCAGCACGCTGATGATGGAATCCAGATGCTTGACAGTCACATTTTTGATGAGCACATCGCCCTTGGTGGCAGCAGCGGCCACCATATAGGTACCTGCCTCGATCTGGTCGGGGATCACAGGGTAGCTGGTGCCCCGCAGGAATTTCACGCCGCGGATCTTAATGGTATCGGTACCGGCACCGATGATGTCGGCACCCATAGAGTTCAAAAAGCTGGCGAGATCCACGATATGGGGTTCTTTTGCGGCATTGCCGATGACGGTAAGACCTTCTGCCTTAACGGCTGCCAGAATGGCGTTCATGGTGGCACCTACGGTGACCACATCAAAGAAGATCTGGTTGCCCTTCAGAGGTTTTGCCTGCAGGTCTACCATACCTCGCTCGATCTTACATTCAGCACCCAGCTTACGGAAGGCCTTGAGGTGCTGGTCAATGGGTCTGCCGCCCAGGGGACATCCGCCGGGCATAGAAACTCTTGCAAGGCCGCATCTGCCCAGCAGTGCGCCCATAAAGTAGTAGGAGGCACGCATTTTTCTGGCAGATTCATAGGGCACACAGGTGCAATTGACCGGTCTGGGATCAATGCGGTAGGTATGGGGGCCAAGCTGTTCTACCACTGCGCCCAGCTCCCGCAGGATCTGCACGCTGATGGTAACATCGCTGATATCGGGCACATTTTCAATGACACAGGGCTCATCGCAGAGCAGGGCTGCGGGCAGGATGGCAACAACAGCGTTCTTTGCGCCGCTGATCTCCACCTCACCGGTCAGTCTTCTGCCGCCCCTGACAACAAAACGCGCAGGTGCTTTCATAGTGGTATCTCCTTGTAATGTTCTGTCTGTATTCCGGATGGGCTGCACGGTATTTTTTTCTGTTCCGTGCATACCGCTGTGATTCTCCAAGCGTCCCCCTTACTCAATGACAGCGGGCGTTTGCACGTCACCGTTGTAATTGAGATAGTTCACGCCGCTGCCGTCGTACTCCACAACAACAGCTTTTTCGATCATGACCTGGGACTTGGGTTTATCGTTGGCATCCACAGGCACCTTCTGAATGGCAAGGCAATGCTCCAGACCGTCAAAGACCTGTCCGAAGATCTCGTAGCCGCCGTCCAGATCGGGCCTGCCGCCCATGAGCTTGTACATATCCATGACAGGGCCGGAAAAGGTCATGCCATAGGTGGTTTTCATCCGTTCAAAGAAGTCGGCATCGGTTTCCATGCCGGTAACGATATAGAACTGGCTGCCGTTGAGCTGATCCTGTCCCACGGCATAGGCCAGGGCACCTGCATAATGCTGCAGCCCTGCGGAAATGGTCTGGGAGAAGCCATCATTTCCCCATGCATCCTCACCGCCGGTGCCGTCGCCCTTGGGGTCGCCGCCCTTGGGGTCGCCGCCCTGCACCACAAATTGGTCGATGACACGGTGGAAGATCAGCTCATCGTAGTAGCCGCTTTCCACCAGGGATTTAAAGTTCTCCACGCCCTTGGGGCATTCTTCGGGGAACAGCTTGATCTTTACGTCGCCGTAATCCTTAATGGTAAGTACGACGATCTCCTCGCCCTGTTGGGGGGCAGTAAAGTTCAGGATCTTCTGGTTTTCCAGAACGACCTCTTTATTACAAGCGCAGAGGGCAGGGGCTGTCATGGCGCAGCAAAGTGCGGTCACGATCAGCTTATGCAAAAACTGCTTACGCATTCAAAAATCTCCTTGATACAAGGTATTGAGGTCAAAAGGGCGCAAAAGGGCACACTATGACCATACATAAAAGTATTATACCACAGTTTTCCTGATTTGTAAAGCCGATTCTTAAGATTTTCATAATTTCGGCAAAAGAAACTGCGGAAAAGGGGATTTTTTATTCTCAGTTACCCATAAGTGCGGGGGAATAGGCAACGATCTCCACGGAAGTGATCAGGATGTCTTCGGCGGGGCGCATGGCATTTTCTTCGCCCTGCAGCTTGGTGCCTGTAATGGCATCCAGGATCTCATATCCCTCATACAACTGACCGAACACGGTAAGCTGCTGGGAATAATTGGGGATACCGCCCAGTTCCGCAAAGGTTTTGGCAACGGGGTTGTCCTCTTCACCTTCCATGAGGGCATTGGTGATCTCTTCGGTCATCTCAATAGAATCCACCACCAGAAAACGGCTGCCGTTGTAGTGCTTTTGGGTACCGGTCAGCAGCTTCCAGAAGTTGGTATCGCTGCCGGTGGTAAGGGAGCAAAGGGCTCCGCGGAAGGGCCACATATTGGGGGTCAGCTCCCGCACTACATTTTCTTGGGGCAGATCCATACCGCCTTCGTTCAGGGAGCCATCTGCATTGGGACTGCCGCCGGAGAAGAATACATCCTGCTCCACACGGAAAACATAGGTGTTATCATAGTAGCCGCTTTTTGCAAGCTGCGTGAAGTTTTCAACGGCAAGAGGGCATTCATCGGGGTACAGCAAAAAGAGCATATCTCCGGCAGTTGTATGCATAATAGCAGCAGGATCGCCTTCCTTGGGTTCTTCCAGTTGTACCAGTGTGACTTCATCCAGTTTAACGGTAGCCGTAATATTCTGCGACATCGAATACCATCCCGAGCAAAGCAGAGCCAGCACCAGAGAAACGGCGATCAGAATGGAAAGTACCTTTACGGTTCGGGCAGCAGACGGTGTATTTCGGGCTGCAAGATTCGAAGGCTTCATAGCAATAGGATTCCTTTCGTGGGGAAAAATATCGGTAAAAACGGAACACGGATACATAGTATATCCTGCGTATTATTATACCTTTTTTTGACAGAGAAGTCAAGGGTGGAAGACATTATGGTCGTTTCGGACAACAGCAGTGGGGGAGCTTCTTTTGCGGCGGCAATGAAAAGACCCAAGGGGAAAGCCCCTTGGGTCTTTGTTGTTATGCAGCCGGCTTTCGGTTCAGGAGACCAAATGCGATCCACATTCCCGCTGCAAGGATGAAACCGATCACACCTGCAATGATCACTGCACCTGTCATATCATACAGATAGCCGGTAACGGCTGTAAAGATCTGATCGGATTTGACCGCAAAGCGATCAAACCAACGTGTAAAATGAATGACAGCGGCGGGCACGGTCATCAGCAGGGAGGCTGTACAGACTGCCGATGCAGCCCAATACAGCAACTGCTTCAGTGCCTTGCGATGCACCGCTGCCAGCAATGCCAGCAGCACAACACTAGCCATCAGACACAACACAAAGCCGCGGCTGACCCACGGTACATAGGGACGGAGCTTTTTCAGCACCTTTGCCTCATGCAGCGTAGAAAAACGGAACACATCTGCGGTAGTCAGCACATTGGTTTTTGCGTTCTCAATGGCCTTTTGCAGGCTTTTTTCATAGGCTTTGTCTTTCTGATAGCCGTTTTCATCGGCGTACTGCTCAAAAAATGCAGTCAGATTTTGTTCCAGCTTGGAAAAATCCGCTTCCACAGCCACAGTATCCTGCTTGCCGTGGAGATATGCAAAGGCATTGCGGATGGACTGTTCAATGATCCCATGAATCTGCTCCACAGAAAGGCTTTCCGTATAGACCGATACGGGAATGCCCGATGTATTGACCTGCTCGGTATAATATGCGGTGAGATTTTCCAGCACACGCACATCCAGATTTTTTTCTGCCAGAATACGGTTGCAGGTATCGGCATCCAGCGCACGATATTTTACGATGCCAAGCACCACACTGCCTGCCAGCGTAAACACCAGCAGCAGGGTCAGCACCACACTTGCCAGATATTGTAACGGTCGGTTCACGGCTTACTCCTTTGTTTCGGTGGTCACATAATACTGCTTGCTGACAGGTGTACATACCATACCGATACGCATATCGGAATCGCCCAGTACATCGGCTTCGCAGGTGTACAGGGTCAGGCGGTCTGTACCGCTGTTGACCACATAGGATTTATCGGTCTTTTCAAAGCGGATGGCTTCCTTTGCCTCATAGGTAAAGATGCCGTATTCGGTGTAGATGGTAACCAGATCGCCCACCTCCATTTTGCTGAGATCGGCAAAATAGGTGTTGACATGGGCGCTGATGACCACGTTGCCTGCATCGCCCACCACCTTGTTCTGGCTGGAAAGACAAGCACCCAGAGCCAGCAGCTCGGGAGTGGTACCGTAGTACACACCAACGGTCAGGTCAATATCCTCGCAGATGAGGGTAGCAAACTTTTCACCGAATTTGGGGAAGATCACTTCACCTGTATCGCTCATTTCTCCTTGGACGTCGGTGTTGATGTTCTTGTCCACAATATTCAGGCCTGCGGTGGTGGAGGTGATCTTCAGGTTATCCATAAAGGCGATGTTCAGGTAATTCTGCAGGCGATGGGTGGGAATCAGCAGATATACCAGCAGTACGATACCGATGCTTAACAGAGTCAGGAATACGGGAGTCAGCAGCCAGGGCAGCTTTTTGGCAAAGCCGCTGCTTTTTTTGATTGCCGCATCAGCCATTCTGCTCCTCCTCGGGATCCTTGCCGCTGCGATACATCACATAAGCAATGCCGCCCATGGAGGCCAGCACCAGCGCGGAAGCCAGCGCAAACCATCCCGTCAGATTCCAGCCCGTATCCTCAACCACCACACCCATGGAGGACTGGTCGATGATATTGCCTTCCGGATCACGGACAGAAAGGTCGATCTGATTGTCTTGGATATCGTCTACGGAAAGCTGGAAGCCCAGTTCTTTCATCAGTTGGGAAAGGTAATCCAGAATTTCCATTTTTGAGTCAGCATCCATTTGCAGGAGGATGCTCTTTTTTTCCGCAATGGAAAGATTGTCCATGAAAGTTTTGCGCTCATCTTCGGGCAGACTGTAAAGGTAGGCGATTTTCTCATCCATGGTCATTTGTGCAAAGGTTTTTGCTGTTGTTGTGGTAGTTGCAGTCGTGGAAGAATCGCTGCCGCTGCCTGTGGTAGTGGCAGTGGTGGTTGTGGCAGTTGACATAAGCTGCTCGTAAGCCGCCAGACCACTTTCAAGGTTTTCTTCGATTGCTTGATTCACGCCTTCTGAACCCAACATTTCGATCATGGCTACCAAATCGGAATAGAGGAAGTAGTCATCACCGAAATAAACGCCGTTTTCATCTTTCTCGCAATAGGAATAGGCATTCATAATGGCTTGAATCTGACTTTCCGGCACCACAGCCTCACGCAAGGCTTGTGCCACATCATCCATATCATAGGTTTCCTCCGCAGAGGCAGACCAAAACGCGGCGGCACCTATGGTCAGTACGGCGGTCAGTGCCGCCAGTGCTGCTTTGAATTTTTTCATGGCTTGTTCCTTTCATTTTCGGGGGAGCGTTCGGGGTTTTGTTTGCCCGAACTGCGTATGTATGCTCACAGTCAGTATATCACACATCTCGCAAAAAAGCAAGGTGGGGTTGCGCTTTTCCTTGATTTTCCACAGAATGCCCAAAAAACAGCAACCGCCGACAATGGAAATCGCATTGTCGGCGGATAGAAGCTTCATGGGGTGGGAATCATACCTGTTGTGCCTGTACCGCTGCACGCAGCGCATCGGTACGGTCGGTGCGTTCCCATGCAGGCAGCAGATCTTCTCTGCCCATATGGCCGTAGGCAGCCAGCTTGCGGTACTGGGGCTTTCTCAGCTCCAGGGCATCAATAATGGCAGCAGGGCGCAGATCAAAGCAAGCGGCAACTGCATTTGCAAGGAGCTCATCGCTTGCGGCACCGGTGCCGAAGGTCTCCACGAAAACGGAAACGGGCTTTGCCACACCGATGGCATATGCAAGCTGCACCTCGCAGCGTTTTGCAAGACCGGCAGCTACCAGGTTCTTGGCGATATAGCGGGTCATATAAGCGGCGGAACGGTCAACCTTGGTGGGATCTTTGCCGGAGAAGGCACCGCCGCCGTGACGGGAATAGCCGCCGTAGGTATCCACAATGATCTTTCTGCCGGTCAGACCGCTGTCACCCTGGGGACCGCCGATAACGAAACGGCCTGTGGGGTTGATGAAGATCTTGGTGTTCTCGTCCATCCATTCTGCGGGAATGGTAGGCTCCACCACCAGCTCAATGAGATCTGCACGGATCTGCTCCAGCTCCACGGAAGCGGAATGCTGGGTAGAGATAACGATGGTATCCACACGCACGGGGCGGTCATCCTCGTACTCCACGGTAACCTGTGTTTTGCCGTCGGGACGCAGATAGGAAAGGGTATTGTCCTTACGCAGAGCCGTGAGCTTCAGTGCCAGCTTATGGGCAAAGGCAATGGGCAGAGGCATCTTTTCGGGGGTCTCATCGCAGGCGTAGCCGAACATCATGCCCTGGTCGCCCGCACCGATCTTGTCGTAGGCATCTTCACTGTCGGCTGCACTGTCGGTGGCATCATCCACGCCCATGGCAATATCACCGGATTGCTTGTCGATGGTGGTCAGCACAGCGCAGGTATGGCCGTCAAAGCCATATTTTGCACGGTCGTAGCCGATATCCACAATGACCTCACGGGCAATACGGGGGATATCAACGGTTGCGGTGGTGGTGATCTCACCCATGCACAGCACCATACCGGTGGTACAGCAGGTTTCGCAGGCCACACGGCCGTAGGGGTCCTGTTCCAGAATGGCATCCAGAACCGCATCGGAGATCTGGTCACAGATCTTATCGGGATGACCTTCGGTCACCGATTCCGAGGTAAAAAATCTTCTCATCTTCAAACTTCCTCCTTACAAAAATGCATCAAAAACGGCATTCGCCCACAAAGGAACGAATGCCGTAGCTTTACCGACTGCAAACGCCCCTCATCTTCCGGAGCACGCCCCATTGCAGGGGGTGTATCTCCGCGGGAATTGGCACCATACAGGGCATAGCAGCTATGCCGAGGGGTTGCCGCGACTTCACAGGCCCGTTCCTCCGTCGCTCTGGATAAGGTTCTTTCCTAATTATAGCGTAAGAATCGGCGTTTGTCAATGGGGTGGGCGCATTTTCCAAGGAATTTTTTATTCTGCGCGGTAGGCCTCTGTAATGATACCGATGTACAGGCGGTGTTCATCCACAGGGGAGTAGAAGCGGCTGACCACATCTTCGGGGAGCTGATCTACGGGCATATCGGTGCAGAAGGCCTTGCGGCACACCAGAACGGTCTTTGCTTCCGCAAAGGCAACACCGCCGCCCAGTGCAATGGGAGTCAGGCCGGTTTCGGCGGCTTTGTCACAATCTCTGCCGGAATGGGCACCGCAGAACTGCAAAGCCTTGCGCTGTGCTTCATCAAAGAAGGAAAGGGTAAAGGTATCCTGCTGCTCCATAAAGCCAAAGGTGTGGCGGGAATGCCGCACATAGCAGGTAACTGAGGGCTGATTCCACAGAATGCCCACCTGACCCCAGGAAGCGGTCATGAAGTTGAAGCCCTGCTCCTTGGTGCCGGCTGTCAGCAAAAACCAATCCTTGCCGATGACGGTAAAGGGATTTTTCTCCCATTCCGCAGGCTGCATCTTAACAAAAGACATAGAAAAAACCTCCGTATCATTTGGAATGTTTGATATGCACATCGGCAGGGCAGCGGCATTACTGCTGATGCTGCAGCCGAAGCTTATCCGTGATCAGTGCGATGAATTCGGAATTGGTGGGTTTCCCTTTACAGGTATTCACCGTATACCCGAAAAATGCATTGAGGGTATCCAGATTGCCTCTGTCCCATGCGATCTCAATAGCGTGACGAATGGCACGCTCCACGCGGGAGGGCGTTGTGCCGTATTGTGCGGCAACTCTGGGGTAGAGCTGCTTTGTGACGCTTTCCAGCAAAGCGGGCTCATGATAGGAGCTGACGATAGCGGTACGCAGAAAGTGGTAGCCCTTGATGTGGGCCGGTACGCCAAGCTGATGGATGATATCGGTGACGGTAATGGCGAGATCCTGCTGGGCACGGGTGCGGATGGCACTCAGCGGCTGCTTTTCCGTCAGCAGGGAGATCCGTTCCCCCAGCACCGACATATCAAAGGGCTTGAGCATGAAGTAGGAAGCGCCATTCTGCATGACCTGCTGCTCTACAAAGCTGTTGTCGTAGGATGAGGTGACAATGAAGGCAGGGCGTTTGGCACCGCCTGCACCGGCTTTTTTCATCAGTTCAATGGCATCCATATGAGGCAGCACGGCATCCACTACCACCACATCGGGGGTATCATTGCGGATGGATTCCAGTACTGTATTTCCGTTTTTTGGCCTTGTATAGGCGTACATCCCCTGTGAGCGCAGCACACTTGCGCAGGATACACCGTACTCTGCGGTGTCATCTCCAATCAGAACCTTGACTTGTTTTTGCATGGTTTGACCTCCTTCGTTTTTGTATCTCCATTTTAACACCGTTTGTGCCGAATGGCAAGGGGTGAAAAAAACGGAAAAGCATCTAGTTTTGTCGGAAGGAAGGGAAATTTTTGGGGTGCTGCATTCATGGCGGATGAGAGGGCAGAAACGGCTGTCGGAAGGTGTCGCAACAGGGTGCTATTTGGTCTCGCCGCCCAGAATGCTGGGTGCTTTGCGGTTGCGCTGTGCCTCTTTTTGTTCTTTTTTCTGCTGCCGCTTCACCACAGCCTCGTAGGAAAGAAAACGGCTGCTTGCCAGGATCAGCAGCAGAGCAAAGGGAATGGCGTTGCCTACAAGACCATCCCGCCACACCGTAAAGGCATTGCGCCCGAAGTTGCTTTCGGTCTGTCCGCTCCAGCCCATTTCCTCGGCAATGGATACGGCCTTCATGGTGATCCAGAGCATGGGCAGGTAGGAGAGGATCCCCGTGAGCATGGCAGCAAGATCCAGCTTGCAGAAGTAGAGGATGGCGGCGATGAGCAGCACGCCTTCAAAGATCAGCAGCCACACGCCGTAGGCGAAAAAGGGCGCACCGTAGCTTTCGGCGTTGATGAGCCATCCTGCTGCCACCAGCGAGGACAAAAACAGCGGAAAAACGATCAGGGTGATAACCAGCAGAATATTGCCTGCCACACGCAGCCATTTCCGGTTGCCGGCGGCAGGGGCGGATGTTTGTTTGCGCTTCATAAAATACCTCTTTTCGGTAGTGGGGGGATTTTTTATTGTGTTTCACAGCCCTTTTTTGCCGCTAAGCGTGCAAAAAGGCGTTTGTGTACGTCGTTGGGGCATCATAGCAAAATCTCTGCGAAGAATCTGCTACGGCAATTCGGAGCAAAATGGGTTATGCTAGCGTTGCGGCGATTTGCCGCAGGAAAGGAGAGATCCGGCCATGAAAGATCAAACAAACAGGCACGGCAGGATGTTTTGGCGGCACTGGCTGCAGCGTCTTGGCGTGGTGGCCTGCGGTGCTGCCATATTGCTGGGCGGCGGCATCGGCTATTATGCAGGTGCGCTGCCTGATCATTACTATGTGGAAACAGGCGGTGCGCTGCAATTACAGACTGCACTGCCCGTAACGGCGGTACAGACACCATCGGCGGCTGCCACACGGGAAGCCTCTTTGCGGCTGTTCGGGCTGTTTCCGGTCAAAACCGTATCCCTGACACCCATGCGGCGCGCCTCGGTGTATATCGGTGGCGAGCCCTTTGGCATCCGTATGCTGATGGCAGGCGCTATGGTGGTGTCCCTGAGCGATATAACGGGCAGAGAGGGCACCTGCTGTCCTGCGGCGGAAGCGGGGATCGCCGTTGGTGATGTGATACAGGCTGTGAACGGTGTAACGGTACACAGCAATGCCGATGTGCAGGAACAGATCGCAATGGGTGCAGGGGAACCCTTACAGGTCACACTGCTGCGGAATGATCTGCCCCGTACGGTAACGGTTCAGCCGGTGTATTCGGTACTCCACGGCTGCTGGCAGACGGGTATGTGGGTCAGGGACAGCACAGCAGGCATCGGTACGGTCACCTATTACTGTGATACCGCAGGTGAGGTTTACAGCTTCGGCGGCCTTGGCCATGCGGTATGCGATACGGATACAGGCGAACAGATCCCTTTGGCGGCAGGTGAGGTAGTGGGTGTACAGGTCACCGATGTGCTGCGGAGCAAGGCAGGCTCGCCGGGGGCATTGCAGGGGCGCATGGTAGCCGCCGATGAATGGGGCACGCTGTTTTCCAATACGGAACGGGGTGTATTCGGGTATCTGGAGCATTTGCCGGCGGGAAAAACCGCAGTACCCATTGCCTTCCGCCAGGAGGTGGCCCGTGGCCCTGCGGAGATCTTCACAACGCTTTCCGGCGATGCACCCTCCCGATACACCATTGAGATCGAGGAGCTGCACAGTGCGGATACCGGCACAAGGAATATGGTGATCCACATTACCGATGCACGGCTGCTGGAAGAGACCGGCGGCATTATACAGGGCATGAGCGGCAGCCCCATTTTGCAGAACGGCAGGCTGGTAGGTGCTGTGACCCATGTATTCGTCAGTGACCCCACCAGGGGCTACGGCATTTTTGCGGAGAATATGTATGCCCATACTCTTGCGGGGCAATTGCCGGAAGAATAGCAGAAAAGGGGCGTTTCCAACACAGAAACACCCCTCTTTCATTGACGGAATCATGCCTTGCGGCGGTTCATTCCAAATTCCCCGTGTGGGAGAATGCGCTGCGGATAAAAGATGCTCAGCGGCTCTCGTCGCTGAAACCGCTGTCAACCAGCTCTACCAGAGAAGCAACAGCCTGCTCCTCATCGGTGCCGTCAGCGATGATACGGATAGCGGTACCGCCGACAATGCCGAGAGACAGGATGCCCAGCAGGCTCTTAGCGTTTACGCGGCGCTCTTCCTTCTCGATCCAGATAGCGGAACGGAACTCGTTTGCCTTCTGAATGAAAAAGGTTGCGGGGCGTGCGTGCAGACCCACCTGATTCTGGACCATGACATCTTTAATACACATAGACTTTCTCTCCTTTATGATTTCATAAAACTGCTTATGGACACGATAACGGCTCTGCCCAAACGGAACAGGGCATCACAGGCGCACAAAAGAACCTCCCATTGCCTGACAACAAGGGGATGCTCCTACGGAGCGCACTGCTTTGCCTTGCAGTGAGACAGAATTGCTGTCGGTACCGCAAGCCACTGTTACCATTATACAGACTAATCTGCAACTCGTCAACTTGTTTTATCCACAAATCCGCCTTTTTTCCGAAAAATTCTACGCAATGCCATATTCGGGCGAAAACTTTTCCCGTTTGTTTGGGCATATTCACGAAGCCTGAGTGTGGAAAACCCTTGTGGAAAACGCACAGTTTTCAACAATTGATTTTGTACAAAGTTACAGGCTCATTCCTTGTTTTGACATTTTGTCCAAAGTTCCCACAAGTCGGGCCGCCTTTCACGGGTAATGGCAAGGCTTTGTTCCCTGCGCCATTGTGCAATATTTTTATGATGTCCGCTGAGAAGCACGGGGGGAACGCATTCACCCTCCCAGCATTCGGGGCGGGTATACTGGGGGTACTCCAGCAGACCGGAAAAATGGCTTTCTTCTTCGTAGCATTCTGCGGAGGGCAATACGTTTTCGCACATTCTTGCGATGGCATCCGTCAGCACCAGAGCAGGCATTTCTCCGCCTGTGACCACATAATCCCCAATGGAGATCTCCTCATCCACGATTTTATCCAGCACACGCTGATCCACGCCCTCATAATGGCCGCACAGCAGAAACAGCATCGGCATTTTGGAAAGCTCCACGACTTTTTTCTGGGTCAGGGTAGTGCCCTTGGGGGACAGATATATGGTATGCGGCCTCTGCCCGAGCTGTGCACAAACGGCCTTCCAGCAATCGTAAACAGGCTGTGCCTGCATGACCATGCCCATACCGCCGCCAAAGGGGGAATCATCCACACGGTTGTGGCGGTCGGTGGTGTAATCCCGTATCTGATGGCAGTTTACGGTAATGGCACCTTTGGCTCTGGCTCTGCCGATGATACTGGCAGAAAGCACTGCCTCACACATTTCCGGGAACAGGGTAGCGATCTCAATCCGCATCGTCAAACAATCCTTTCAGGGGCCGGATCTTTACATATCCCTGCTCCGGCTCGATCTCCGTGACCACATCGGGGATCACGGGCACCAGACGTTCCTTGCCGCTGTCATCCCGCAGCAGATACACGTCATTGGCACCGGTCTGCAGCACATCTGCGATTTTACCGTAATCTGCGCCGGTATCCGCATCGGAAACCTTCAGCCCGATGAGATCCTGGATGAAATAGGTGCCTTCCTCCAGTTCCACATCATTTCTGTCCATGTACAGAATGCTGTTGCGTAAAGCCTGTGCCTGCTCTACCGTATCCACGCCCTTGAATTTTACCAGAGCCATGTTTTTCTGCACACTTGCCCGCTGGATCTCCATAGGCACATACTGCCTGCCGCAGTAAAGCACTTCAAATTCGCAGAGAAATTCCGCATCATCGCACCAGGGCTGTACCTTTACGATACCGCCCAGCCCATGTACCGTTACGATTTTGCCGATCTCCAGATATTGCTTCCGCATAGATGTACGCTCCTTTTTCAAGTGGTTTCTCCGTGATTATAGCATATTTGCGCCGTTTCGTCAAGCCGAGTAAAAGGACGTGACATTTCCGCAAAAGTATGGTATACTGTATGTGTGATATCCGAAATAAAAGCCTTTGAAAAGGAGCCTGCCATGAAACCCATTGCCTATATGCATATGCCCTTCGGAACCAAATTCGGTATCCCACGCCAAAGCGGACTGGTAAAAGAGCTGCGGGGCGAGATCGTGATGGAACAGGAATACAGCCGTGAGGAAGCCTTCCGCGGGCTGGAGGCGTTTTCGCACATCTGGCTGCTGTGGGAGTTTTCCGATGCGGTACTGCCCCGGGGCAAAGCATGGTCACCTACGGTACGTCCGCCGCGTCTGGGGGGCAACCGCCGTGTAGGTGTATTTGCCACCCGTTCGCCGTTCCGCCCCAACCCCATCGGGCTTTCCTGTGTCAGACTGGAATCTGTCGCACGGCGGGATGACCGCATGGTGCTGACGGTTTCGGGCATTGATCTCATGGATGGGACTCCTATTTACGATATCAAGCCCTATATCCCTGTGGCAGACTGCCATCCGGAGGCCACCGAGGGGTATACTGCCGAAACCAAGAACCATCTGCTGCAGGTGGATTTCCCGAAGGAGCTGCTGGAACGGCTGCCGCGGAATTGTCACGATGCGGTCAGGGCGGTGCTGGCGCAGGATCCCCGCCCCGGTTACAGCGATGATCCGCAGCGGGTCTATGGTGTGATGTATGCAGGCTTCGATGTCCGTTTTCGGGTCAGCGGCACTCTGCTTACGGTTTGCGATGTGGTATCCGACGGGGGTTGACTTGACAATTCGGGCGGTATCTGTTATACTGTAAAAAAACTGTGATCAATTCTGCAGAAAGGCGGCATGGCCATGGCAAAGCTTTATGAATCGGGAGAAAACTATCTGGAAACCATACTGATACTGCATTCCTGCGGCAAATCGGCACGCTCCATTGATGTGGCAAGAGAGATGGAGGTTTCCAAGCCCAGTGTCAGCCGTGCGGTGGGTATTCTGCGGGATGGCGGCTTTATCCGTGTGGAGGATGACGGTGAGCTGACGCTGACCGAAACAGGCCGTGAGGTGGCGGAGCGCATTTATGAGCGGCATCGTGTGCTGACCGACTGGCTGATGGGTCTGGGGGTTTCTGCGGAGACTGCCGCCGAGGATGCCTGCAAGCTGGAGCATCACATCAGCGAGGAATCCTTCCGCTGCCTGAAGGCACATATCCTCAAGCACCACAAAGATATGAAATAAGAAAAAAGGGGAGCCGAAAAAACGGCTCCCTTTCTGTTTGTATTATCGTTCGGTAGTAGGAGGAATGGGCAGGGGCACTTCCTTGGGATAGCGCACCACTGCCGCAATGGTAATGTTATCTCTGCCCCCTTTGGAAAGCGCAAGCTGCACCAGTTGTTCCAATCGGGTGGGCAGATCCTTGGGGCGTGCCAGGATCTCCTCGATCTCATCGTTGGAGACATAATCGGTCAGCCCGTCGGAACACAGCAGCAGCACATCACCCCAGCGCAGCCCATCGGGATATACAAACACATCGGGCTTGGGGTCTTCCGTCAGGTTGCCGATGACCGGCAGCACAATATTGCGGTGACTGTGCACCCGTTTTTCCGCAGCGGTAATCGTACCCTCGTCATAAAGCATCTGCACCAGAGTCTGGTCCCTGCTTAGTTGCTTGAGATTGCCGTTGCGATAGCGGTAAATGCGGGAATCTCCCACATTAAAGCAGCGCATTTCATGGGCTTCGTCAATGGCGATGCCGCAAAGGGTTGTCTGCATATTTTCCGTCTGGCGGCTGCTGCGGCTTTGCTCGGCAATGGCCTGGTGGATCTCTAAGATCCGCCGCCGCAGATTGACTTTTTTCTGATATTTTACGCCTGCAAGCTGTTCCAGACAGCTTCTGGATGCCAGCTCACCTGCCTGCTCGCCTGATACACCGTCGCATACTGCCGTCAGAAACGGCGCAGGGAGCATCATTTGCATGGCACCCTCAGTCCGCACCGTATGATGCAGCAGCAGAGCGTCCTCATTATGAGGCATAATGCCTTTTTCGGTGATGCCGCAGCAATAGTACATAGGGTGGCTCCTTTCGGGGGGTCAATCTTGGTAGGGCGATGCCAGAAGCTGTGAATACTGCTTGCGGAACGCCGCAAAGGTACCTGCATCCAGCTCGGCACGGATACGCTCCATCAGGGTATTGTAGAACCACAGATTGTGGGTGACGGCCAATCTGCCTGCAAGCTGCTCTCCTGCCTTAAACAGATGTCTGACATAGGCACGGGAGAACCGACGGCAGGTGGGACAGTCACACTGTTCGTCAATGGGTCTGTCATCGGTTTCAAAGCAGCGGTTGGTCAGGTGCATAATGCCCTTCCAACTGAACACGGTGGCATGGCGTGCGTTGCGGCTGGGCATCACGCAGTCAAACAGGTCAATGCCTCTTGCCACGCCTTCGATGAGGTTGCTGGGTGTACCTACGCCCATCAGGTAGCGGATCTTATGCACGGGCATATGGGGTGCTACCTGCTCAATGATGTGGTACATGACCTCGGTAGGCTCGCCCACGGCCAGTCCGCCGATGGCATAGCCGTCCAGATCCAGCTCTGCGATCTCCTTCATATGAGAAACACGGAGATCATCAAAGGTGCTGCCCTGGTTGATGCCGAACAGTAGCTGATGAGGGTTCAGGGTTTCGGGCAGGCTGTTCAGTCTTGCCATTTCCGCCTGACAACGCTTCAACCAGCGTGTGGTGCGGGCGCAGCTCTGGGCGGCATACAGGTAGGGTGCGGGATTCTCCACGCACTCATCAAAGGCCATGGCAATGGTGGAACCCAGATTGGACTGGATCTGCATACTTTCCTCGGGGCCCATAAAGATACGGTGACCGTCGATATGGGACTGGAAATACACGCCCTCTTCCTTGATCTTACGCAGCTTTGCCAGAGAAAACACCTGGAAGCCGCCGCTGTCGGTCAGGGTGGGCTTTTTCCAGCCGGTAAAGCCCTGTAAACCGCCCATGGTACGCACGATCTTATCACCGGGGCGCACATGGAGATGATAGGTGTTGCAAAGCATGACCTGGCATTTCAGCTCCTCCAGATCATAAGCGGAAAGGGCGCCCTTAATGGCACCTGCGGTGGCGACATTCATAAAGCAGGGGGTCTGAAAATCGCCGTGTACGGTATGAAAAACGCCGCGTCGTGCGTCGCCTTCGGTGTGCAGTAACTGATACATTGGTACGCTCCGTTTCTGTTTATTTACATCGAATCATCTTATTATAGCATATTTTTCGGGGCTTGTCACCCCCTTTTTTGCACAAGCAGGATGAAAGGACTGCTGTTCTTGCATTTCCCGCAGAAATATGCTATACTGTTATGTGAAAAAAGCAGGCTGCTTCCTGTGCGGATATACACGGTGTTCTCTCATTTGGGCAATAAAAAAGACGGCAGATGCCGTCGAAATAAAAAATGAGAGGGGGTTGAATGTATGAAAACGCAGATGCCGCCCGAGGCGACATCCACGGGATTGGTATTGCCCCCCAAGGGGTATGGATGGGGAGCAACATGAAAAAAGGGGGAGTGGGAGCAGCATATGCCTCCCGTTTGGAAAAATGCAGTGTATTCCGCACCGCTGCCGCTTCAGGCAGAATGATGCAGGAAACGACCGATGGCTTCTGTCAGATGAGAAAGCTCATCGGAATCGGTGGTTTCGGCCACAAGCTGAATGGGACGCTCACGATCCAGGGTAAAAATACCCATCAGGGATTTGGCATCCACGGCATAACTGCCGACAGTCAGTTGGGCCTCAAAGGGGAACCGCCCCATGATATTGACAAATTCTGTAACGTCGGAGATCGCAGGAAGGAAGACAGCCATAGTAGACATAATGGTTTACCTCTCTTGAAGTTCTGCGGGGAACAGCCTTAGTTTGTGCCGTTTCTGTGATTATCATAACACCCGAAGTTGGATTTGTCAAGCAAAAACCGCACTTTTTGGATGTTTGACTTAATTTTCGGGCTGCGGTGAATTTCTTTTTTCCACCTCCGATATCTAGTGAATACTGCACAAGAAACAACTCTAAAATTTGTACAAGTTGCACAAGGAGCGTATGATCAATATGAATCACAGCTTTAAGCTCATGACCTTTGGCTGCAAGGTCAATCAGGCAGACAGCACAGGCTTGCGTCTGCTGATGCAGCAACATGGCTTTGCCGAAACAGCAAACGCCGCCGATGCGGATTGTCTGATCGTCAACAGTTGTGCCGTTACTGCCGAAAGTGTCCGCAAAGCAAGGCAGACCCTGCGTTCTCTCCGCAGAAGATGCCCCCATGCCCTTCTGGTTCTGACCGGATGCTGGCCCCAGGCCTTCCCCACAGATACTTTTGAAGATGCGGATATCATTGTAGGCACCAAGGAGCGGGAGCAGATCCCCGTGCTGGCAGTGCAGCGGCTTGCTCAAAGAGATGCCGCACCCTGTCATGCCGTAGTTCCGTATCTGCCCAAGGGGGGCGAGGCGTTTTCCCCTATGGTCTGCGCCGATACCCAGCGCACCCGTGCTTTCCTTAAGATCCAGGAGGGCTGCAACCAGTTCTGCAGCTATTGTATCATTCCCTATGCACGCGGCAGATGCCGTTCCATGCCCCTTGCAAGACTTGCCAAAGAAGCAGAGGCCTTGGAGCAGCAGGGCTTCCGTGAGATCGTGCTGACCGGTATCAATCTGGGATTTTTCGGGCTGGATACGGGAGAATCGCTGGCAGATGCCGTTGCCGTCTGTGCCGGAAGAGAAGGCATTGTGCGGGTACGGCTGGGTTCTCTGGAGCCGGAACGGATGGATGCGGATATGATCCGGCGGCTGGCTGCCTGTGAAAAGCTCTGCCCCCAGTTTCATCTTTCACTGCAAAGCGGCTGTGATGCCGTGCTGAAGCGCATGAACCGCCGCTATACCGCCGCACAATATAAAGCGGTAACCGATGCCATCCGTCAGGTGTTCCCCTCTGCTGCCATTACCACCGATATTATTGTGGGCTTTCCCGGAGAAACCGATGAGGATTTTGCGGAGACCCTGCGCTTTGCCGAAGCCATCGGCTTTGCAAAGATCCACATCTTCCCCTATTCGCCAAGAGAAGGTACCGTTGCCGCCTCCTTTGCCGATCAGATCTCCGGCAGCGTAAAGGCAAAGCGTGCCGCCATGCTGGCACAGGTGGCGGAGCGTTGTGCCCGCACCCATCTTTCAGCTTATGTGGGAAGCACTGTTCCCGTGTTGATCGAGGGCAGAAAACAGCAAAATGCACAGAGCTTTTTCCAAGGACACACCCCTGACGGTACACTTGTGAAAATTTTCACGGAAAATGACGAAAAAGGTTTGCAGAATTCCGTGATTTGTGTTACAATAGAATCGTATGCGGATGACTGCTGTATCGGTCGTCCTGCGCTCAAATAAAATCGGAGGTTATTGCTATTATGTCAGTTTATCGCATTTACACCGAGAAAAAGCCGCCTTTTGCCGTAGAGGCACAGTCTGTGCTGGCCGATCTGCGGACTGCACTGCGCCTGAATGTGGTCAGCATCCGTGTGCTGAACCGCTATGACGCAGACCATATCGAGGAGGAGGATTTCCGTCGGGCAGTGCCCACCGTATTCTCCGAGCCTGCTGTGGACTATGTCTACGAAAAGCTGCCCATGCTCTCCAATCAGGAGCGTATTTTTGCCGTGGAGTATCTGCCCGGTCAGTTTGATCAGCGTGCGGATTCCTGCGAGCAGTGCATTCAGATCCTCAACGGTAAGGAACGCTGCCGTGTCCGCAATGCAAGAGTGTACATTGTAAGCGGTGCCATTACCGATGCAGAGTTCGACCGCCTCAAGAGCTATCTCATCAACCCTGTGGAAAGCCGTGAGGCTTCTCTGGATACGGTAGATACGCTGGATACCAATTATGAGATCCCCACCACCGTTGCTACGCTGGAGGGCTTCTGCGCTCTGGATGAGAACGGCCTGAAGACATTCCTCTCCGAGTATGCGCTGGCTATGGATCTGGATGATATCAAGTTCTGTCAGGCATATTTCCGTGATACGGAGAAGAGAGACCCCACCATTACCGAGATCCGCATGATCGACACCTACTGGAGCGATCACTGCCGCCATACCACCTTCCTTACTACCATTGATAACGTAGAGGTGGAAACGCCTTACATCCGTGAAACCTTTGAGGACTACCTGCGTATCCGCAAGGAGCTGGGCAGAGAGGCAAAGCCTGTGACCCTCATGGATATGGCTACCATGGCCATGCGTAAGCTGAAGGCCGACGGCAAGATCCCCGCACTGGATGAGAGCGAGGAGATCAATGCCTGCTCCGTGAAGATCAAGGTAGATACCGACAACGGCACCGAGGACTGGATCCTCATGTTTAAGAACGAGACTCACAACCACCCCACCGAGATCGAGCCCTTCGGCGGTGCCGCAACCTGTCTGGGCGGTGCCATCCGTGATCCCCTTTCCGGCAGAAGCTATGTGTATCAGGCAATGCGTGTTACAGGTGCCGCCAATCCGCTGGTACCTGTGGAGGATACCATGCCCGGCAAGCTCCCCCAGAGAAAAATTACCGTGGGTGCCGCCAACGGTTACAGCTCCTACGGCAATCAGATCGGTCTGGCTACCGGTCACGTTACCGAGGTCTATCACCCCGGCTATGTGGCTAAGCGTATGGAGATCGGCGCAGTGGTGGGTGCTGCCCCTGCGGAGAATATCCGCCGTGAGGCACCCGTGGCAGGTGATGTGGTCATTCTGCTGGGCGGCAAAACCGGCCGTGACGGCTGCGGCGGTGCTACCGGTTCTTCCAAGTCCCATACCCTGGAATCCCTGACACACTGCGGCGCAGAGGTGCAGAAGGGCAACGCCCCCGAGGAGCGCAAATTACAGCGTCTGTTCCGTGACCCTGCCGTGACCAAGCTCATCAAGCGCTGCAATGACTTCGGTGCAGGCGGCGTTTCCGTCGCCATCGGCGAGCTGACCGACGGTCTGGACATTGATCTGAACGCTGTGCCCAGAAAGTACGACGGTCTGGACGGTACCGAGCTGGCAATTTCCGAATCTCAGGAGCGTATGGCTGTTGTGGTGGCTGCCGAGGACGTGGATGCCTTTATGAAGGCAGCCGCAGCAGAGAATCTGCTGGCTACTGTTGTGGCAAAGGCTACCGATACCAACCGTTTGCGTATGAACTGGAACGGCAAGACCATCGTTGACCTTTCCAGAGAATTCCTCAACTCCAACGGTGCTGAAAAGCACACCGATATTGTAGCGGCAGTACCGCAGCAGGGCAAGGCGACCCTGTATGAAGACACACCCGACGGCTGGAAGGATCTGATGTCCGACCTGAACGTCTGCTCCCAGAAGGGTCTGGTGGAGAAGTTTGACTCCACCATCGGTGCCGGCACCGTGCTGATGCCCTTCGGCGGTGTGTACCAGCTTACACCTTCTCAGGCAATGGCTGCCAAGATCCCTGTACTGACCGGTGATACCTCTACCTGCTCTCTGATGGCTTACGGCTTCCATCCCGGCATCTCCGAGCAGTCTCCCTACCACGGTGCCATGCAGGCTGTGATCGAGTCTGTGGCAAAGGTCATCGCCGCAGGCGGCTCCTGGCATCAGTGCTGGCTGACCTTCCAGGAATACTTTGAGCGTACCCAGAACAATCCCAAGCGCTGGGGCAAGCCCTTTGCCGCACTGCTGGGCGCATTCAAGGCACAGCTTGAGCTTTCCTGTGCATCCATCGGCGGTAAGGACTCCATGTCCGGCACCTTCGAGAATGTAGACGTACCCCCCACGCTGGTATCCTTTGCCGTATCTACCGCAAATACCGGCCGTGTGGTTTCCACCGAGTTCAAGGCAGCAGGCGATACCGTAGTACGCATTGCTCCCCGCTATGACAGCAACGGTCTGCCCGACTGGGACAGCGTAAGAGCCTGCTTCGATCAGGTAGAGCAGATCATCTCCGATGGCAGAGCAAAGGCTATCTGGACTGTAACAGGCGGTGGTGTTGCCGAGGGTATTGCCAAGATGTGCTTCGGCAACCACATCGGCTTTGAGTTCACCCGTACATTGCCCGAGCAGATTCTCTTTGCACCTTACTGCGGCTCCTTTATCATTGAGCTGGAGGGCGATGCAAAGGCAGATGAGGAAGTCATCGGCCGTACCGCAGAGCAGTACAAGATCTTCAGCGACAGCTATACCATCAGCCTGGATACCCTCCAGAAAGCATGGGAAGGCAAGCTGGAGTCCGTATTCCCCTGCCGTATCAAGACCGAGTTTGCTACCATTGAAGCATACAGCCACACCGCAGAGCGTCGTCCCACACCTGCTGTGAAGTACGCAAAGCCCCGTGTGCTGATCCCCGTATTCCCCGGCACCAACTGCGAATACGATACCGCCAAGGCATTTGCCCGTGCCGGCGCAGAGCCCGAGATCCTGGTCATTCGCAACCTGTCTGCTTCCGCTATTGAGGAATCTGTGGAGGCAGCCGTAAAGTCCATCTCCAACGCACAGATGATCATGCTGCCCGGCGGCTTCTCCGGCGGTGATGAGCCCGACGGCTCCGGTAAGTTTATTACCGCATTCTTCCGTAACCCCCGTGTTGCCGAGGCTGTTCACAAGCTGCTGCAGCAGCGTGACGGTCTGATGCTGGGTATCTGCAACGGCTTCCAGGCATTGATCAAGCTGGGTCTGGTTCCCTTTGGCGAGATCGTGGAGATGAGCGACAATTCTCCCACCCTGACCTTCAACACCATTGCCCGCCACCAGAGCATGATGGTCACCACCAGAATCGCATCCAACAAATCTCCTTGGCTGGCAGCCTGCAAGCCCGATGACCTGCATACCATTGCCATTTCCCACGGTGAAGGCCGCTTTATTGCACCGGCTTCTCTGCTGCAGCGCATGGCAAGCAACGGTCAGATCGCAACCCAGTATGTGGATCTCTCCGGTCGTCCCACCATGGATATCCGCTTCAATCCCAACAGCTCCATGGATGCCATTGAGGGTATTACCTCTCCCGATGGCAGAGTGCTGGGTAAGATGGGTCACAGCGAGCGTATGGGTACACAGGTCTGCAAGAATGTACCCGGCGAAAAGGATCAGCAGATCTTTGAAAGCGGCGTGCGCTACTTTGCCGACTGATCTTAAGTTTCCCGATGACAAACAAACCGCCTCCGACATTGCATCGGAGGCGGTTTTGCATTTATCGGATATAGCGGTCAACTTCCTCTGGGGCGGGGGGGTCAAAGCGGCTGTTCAGCTTTTCCAGCAGGCCGTCATCCACAAAATAAGCCTGCACTTTGCCTTGCTCCACAAGGGCATTGCGCTGCCGGATGCGCTGCTGCCACACTGCGGGAGATATATCCATGTAGTGAAGCTGTGTGGGGATCTCTTTTTGGGCAAAGAACTGTCGCACGGTACGGCGGCTTTCCGCAGTCCAGAAGCCCCAGTCCAGTATGACATCGCAGCCGCCGTATGCCAGCTCTGCCGCAAGCTGCAGCAGATAGCGGTGGGCACGCTCCGCCAGCATATCATGATGCTGCCCCTCCTTGCCTTCAAACAAAGTCAGCATCAGTTCATCGGAGGAAAGCAGAACCGCCTTTTGTGACTCCCTGAGCTGCTGTGCATAATAGCTTTTTCCGCTTGCGATTTTGCCGCAAAGCAGTATGACCGTACCGTTCATGGGCATCTCCCTTTCAAAAATTCATTCTGATTCATTATAGCAACGGTTTATGGAAAAGTCAACCGTTTGTATGAGAAACCGTTGATCGTGGAATGCTACCCGAAAGCACATCCTGCAAAGGAGAAAGGGGAATATCATGCAATTATATCAACAGGCGCAGGCTTTGCTGCCCCAGGCGGAAACGGACTACCGTACCCTGCATCAATTTGCGGAGGTGGGATTTGATCTGCCCCGTACGGTGGATTATGTGCATAAACGGCTGACACAAATAGGCTATACTGCCCGACCATGCGGAAAAAGCGGCATCACGGCGGTTATAGGCGAACAGCAAAAGGGGGATTGCCTGCTGCTGCGCTGTGATATGGATGCACTGCCCATTGCGGAAGAAACTCATCTGCCCTTTTGTGCTGTCAACGGTCATATGCACGCCTGCGGCCATGATATGCACACTGCCATGCTGCTGGGTGCAGCAGCCTTGCTGCAATCACACGCCAAGGAGCTGCCATGCAGCGTCAAGCTGTGCTTTCAGCCTGCGGAGGAAACCCTTTGCGGTGCAGCGGATATGCTTGCCCATGGTGTGATGGAAGATCCTGCCCCGCAATTTGCAGTAAGTATGCATATTATGACGGCGACCTCGGTGCCTACGGGAACTGTGATCGTGCCGCCTTTCGGCATTGCTGCCCCTGCCGCTGCCATGTTACGGATCCGGATGCAGGGCAAGGGCTGCCACGGTGCATCACCTCATCTGGGGATAGATCCTTTGCCGGCTGCGGCACATTGTCTGCTGGGGCTGCAGCATATTCTGACCCGTGAGCTGCCTTCTCATACGGATGCTGCGCTGACTGTGGGAAAGATTGCAGGCGGCACGGCTGCCAATGCCATTGCGGATTCCGTTGTGATGGAGGGCAGTCTGCGTGCTTACGAGGATGCTGTGCTGGAGAAGCTCAAGGGGCGTGTGGCAGAGATCACCAAACAAATGGCAGCAGCCTTTGGGGGAGAAGGCTGTGTGACATTTCACGGAGAATGCCCCACCCTGTACAATGATGCACAGTATGGGGCACAGCTTTTGAACAGTCTGCGGCAAGCACTGCCCGAAGCCTTGCTCATAGATGGAGCGGCCTTTGCCCGCAATGATAGCCAAAAGCAGAAAGGCTCCGAGGATTTTGCCTGTTTTTCTCATAGAATACCCTCGGTCATGCTTGCTCTTGCCGCAGGCCGTGCAGAGGAGGGCTTTTCCTATCCGCTGCATCATCCCAAAATGCGGGTGGATCTCCGTGCCATGACAAGCGGCATTTGCGCTTATGCGGCGGCAGCCTTATATCACGGGCAGCATACGGGGGCATCCCCGAAGCCGTAACAGGCCTGCTTGCCCAAAGCAGCCTCGATCCGCAGCAGACGGTTATATTTGGCGGTGCGGTCGCTGCGGCAGGGGGCACCTGTTTTGATCTGCCCTGCAGAAAGTGCCACGGCGAGATCGGCAATGGTGGTATCCTCGGTTTCTCCCGAGCGATGCGAGAGAATGGTGCGGAAGCCTGCCCGATGAGCTGTTTCCACAGCGGCAATGGTTTCGGTCAGGGTGCCGATCTGGTTGGGCTTTACCAGCACCGCATTGCCTGCGCCCATGCGGATGCCCTGACGAATACGGTGGCTGTTGGTCACAAACAGATCATCGCCCACAAGCTGCACCTTGTGCCCCATCTGCTTTGTGATATCACACCAGCCCTGCCAGTCCTCCTCTGCCAGAGGATCTTCCAGAGAGATAATGGGATACTTTTCGCAAAGCTTCCGCCAGTAATCGGTCAGTTGGGCAGCGGTATAATCTGTGCCCCGCTTGGGCAGATGATATTTCCCGTTCGCATACCATTCGGAGGACGCGGCATCCAGTGTCAGCTTTACCTGATCGGTGGTATAGCCTGCTGCCCTGATGGCCTCCAGAATGCAGCAGATGGCATCCTCATCGGAGGGGAGATCAGGGGCAAAGCCGCCTTCATCACCCACTGCCGTGGAAAGTCCCTTTGCCTTCAGCAATCTGCCAAGGGCATGGTAGATCTCCGCACCCATCCGCAGACCCTCCGCAAAGCAGCGGGCACCTACGGGCTGGATCATAAACTCCTGAATATCAATGTTGTTGCCTGCATGGGCACCGCCGTTGAGAATGTTCATCATAGGAGCAGGCAGACGATTGGCACGCAGACCGCCCAGATAGCGGTACAACGGCAGGTGCATCTGCTGGGCTGCCGCTTTGGCTGCTGCCAGCGATACGGCAAGCATGGCGTTGGCTCCCAGCGATTCCTTTTGCGGGGTGCCATCCAGAGAACAAAGCAGACAGTCGATCTTGCCCTGATCTGCGGCGGATACGCCGTACAGACGAGGTGCGATCACATCATGGATGCCCTTGATGGCTTTGCGTACTCCCAGACCGCTGTATCGGCTGCTGTTGTCGTCACGAAGCTCCACAGCCTCAAATTGCCCTGTGGATGCCCCCGAAGGGGCTGTGGCAACACCCATGGCACCGCCTTCACATACGACCTCTGCTCGCACCGTGGGGTTTCCGCGGGAATCCAGGATCTCATAGCCGTGAACAGCAGCGATCTTCAGCGAGTGCATACATTGCCTCCTTCGCAGGTATAGGGGGCGCAGGTGCGGCGGATGAAATATCCCTGTACACCGCCGCAAACGGGACAATGGGTGGGGACTCCGCTGCCATGATGCACATTGCCGCAGTGCAGACACAGCCAGTCCGTATCCGTTTCGCCGGAAAACAGTCTGTCATTCCGCATCAGATCGGCAAACATGGCAAAGCGGTCGGCGTGGGTACGCTCAATATCCGCAATGCTGCGGAAGAGAAATGCCTCCCGTTCAAAGCCCTCTGCGGCGGCAATGCGGGCAAATTCGGGGTAAACGGGATCAAATTCCTCCAGCTCGTTGTTTCGTGCAGCCTCCAGCACCGCTGTCAGATCACCTGTGGGATCCACAGGGTAGCCGCCTTCGATTTCCACAGCGGTGATGCCGTGCTTCTGCAAGTATTCGTAGAACAGTGAAGCATGGGTCAGCTCCTGCTGTGCCGTAAACAGAAACATCTGCTCCAGCACGGGATATTGCTGCTCTTTGGCAGCCTTTGCCGCCAGCGTATAACGGTTGCGTGCCTGACTTTCTCCTGCAAATGCACGCATAAGATTCTTGCAGGTCTGCGTATTCTGAAACACCATTTCATACCTCCCGGATTGTAAGATATTACTAGGCTTTCCCGCTTTGGGGATTTCATACGTCCGATGGGGAAATTTTTATTCGTCGTTGACTTTGCCTTTCCCCCGTGCTATAATGAATACATCGGTATTACCTTGTGGAATATAAACACATGGACAAACTGAAGCCCAAGCTGCGCTCCGCTATCTGATACGGAAGAAAATTTTCCATATGCGTTCAAAAAAGACTTGACAAGCCCTTTGGAATCTGATATAATATCATGGTACGACTATGCGTCGTGCGTGAAAAACGGCAGAAACTGCCGATTCCTTGTCCGTGGAAAGACACGGGCTTTATCCAGAAGGAGGTGTATCAACAATGGCAAAGCTGACCGCTAACTACGAGCTGATGATCGTCCTGAGCCTTGCTAAGGGTGAGGAGAATGTCCAGACCCTGTGGGCAAAGTTCAAGGAGATGATCGAGAAGAACGGTACGCTCGGCGAGGTTGATGAGTGGGGCAAGCGCAAGCTGGCATATCCCATCAACGACGAGACCGATGCTTACTATGTCGTAGCGAACTTCACCGCAGCTCCCGATTTCCCCGCAGAGCTGGATCGTGTGATGCAGATCACCGATGGCGTTCTTCGCTCCATGATCACTGTGAAGGAGTAATTCCCGAACACAACCAATTTTTCTGAGGAGGTCTTTTGTATGTTGAATAAAGTTATCCTTATGGGCCGTCTTTGTGCCGATCCTGAGTTCCGTCAGACGACCTCCGGTGTCGCTATGTGCCGTATTCGTCTCGCTGTAGACCGCCCCTACCGTAAGGATCAGGAGCGTCAGGCAGACTTTATTAACTGCACTGCATGGCGGCAGCAGGCGGAGTTTATCTCCCGCAATTTTACCAAAGGCAAAATGGCAATTGTTGAAGGCAGTCTTCGCAACAACGACTATACCGACAACAATGGTGTGAAGCACTATTCTATGGACGTGCTGATTGATAATATCAGCTTCGGTGAGTCCAAGAACGCTTCCGGCAACGGCGGCGGTTATGCACAGCAGGGCGGCTTTGCAGCCCCCCAGCAGAGCAATAACGGCGGCTACGGCCAGCAGCAGTATGCTGCACCTGCCCAGCCTAAGGAGTCGCTGCAGATCGGCGACCTTGGCGAGTTTGAAGAGATCCTCAGCGACGGCGAAGTACCGTTCTGAGCAACAACAGGGAAGCAGCCGCTTCCCACATCACAATTCCTGAAAAGGAGGGAATTACAATGGCTATGGATCACGAGAGAAGCCCTCGCGGCGGCAAGCGTCCCCGCAAGAAGGTTTGTATGTTCTGCGTTGATAAGGTGCAGACCATCGACTACAAGGATATCAATCGCCTGAAGAAGTGCATGACCGAGCGTGCAAAGATTCTGCCCCGCCGTGTGACCGGTACCTGTGCTTACCATCAGCGTGCTCTGACCGCAGCAATCAAGAGAGCAAGATACGTTGCTCTGCTGCCCTACACCGCTGATTGATCTGCGATGCAAAAGACCGAAACGAATTGCCGTTTCGGTCTTTTTTTATTGACAAACCGTGAAAAATCCGATATAATCATAGAGAAGAAAGGAGGCGAGGCCATGAAGATCGAGATCCGCAGCAGCGGAAATGTGCAGACCATCGACCGTGAGCAGGAGGAATCCCTCTATTCCGATGCCCGTACCCCGCTGCATCCCCCAAAAAAGACGGTAAAGCTGCCCCTGTGGGTTCCGGCGGTTACCGTTACATTCTTTCTGCTGGTGATTCTGGTGCTGGGCGTTTCGGTGTGGAGCTTAAATCGTTCTTTGCGGCAGCAGGCACAAGGGGAGTCTTCCCAAAGTGATATCCGTCTGCCCGCAGTGGACCCCGAAACCGGTGCGCTGACTTCGCCTTACCTTGCCCTCTCCGAGATCAACGAGCGTGCATTGGCTTATGCAAGTCTGGAGGCGGAGCAGGTGACCTTCATCACCACCAAGCTGAACACCAAGACCGTTCCTGTGCAGTATGAAGTCATTTTTATTAAGCATGGGGGTACCCAGTATGAATATCATCTGAATGCCGAAAACGGCGTGCTGCTGAATTATTGGATGCAGGAAACCGATGCCGAGGTGGATACCACGGGATTTCTTTCTATGGCAGAGGCAAGAGCCATTGCCTTGGAGTGTGCCGGTCTGAAGGATGCTATTTTTACCAGAGAACGACTGGATCCGGATAATGATGTGTACTGCTACAAGCTCAGCTTTTATGATGCCGCAGGGCGAGTGTATACGGTGCATCTGCTGGCGGCAGAAGGTACTGTGCTGCGCTATGAGGTGGAAGAACCGCTGCAGCCCGATGTGCGGCTGATCTCTCTGGAGGAGGCCAAGCAGCAGGCTCTGAACCGTGCCGGTGTCAAGGATGCCGCACTGGCCACCTTTACCAAGCAAAAACGTGTTGGCTCCGTGTATCTGCTGGCGTTTACGCTGGAGGACGGCACTCAGTATACCATTGAGCTGGATGGACAAAGCGGTATGGCCAACACGGTAGATGTGGTTCCCGTGGCAGCCGATACCTCTCAGTTTTTGGGTGTGGCAGCGGCAAAAATGCTGGCTTTGCAGAAGGCAGGGCTGACACAACAGGATGCCGTGACCTTTACCAAGGCGAAAATTGATCGGGAAAGTGCCGCCTATGTATATGAACTGGATTTTGAAACCGATACCTACGAGTATGAGGTTTCTGTTCATGCGGTGACCGGCGAGGTCATCAAGTATAAGGCGTGGTTCCGATGAAGGAATCATAGATGCGGTCTTCCCGCAAATGATGCAAACGAGCTTCGTCTGTTCTGTGTAAAACACAGCCGTAGAGAAGCTCGTTTTTGTGATTTTCTACAAAGTTGCAAGAAATCTGCAAAAGAATGCACCAAAGAGCGTTTCTGAATCGTATACCATATGAGCGAACATTCAAAGCCCTGTATGGGCTTGGGGTGAAAGGCTCGGCAATCTGACAGGAAAGGGGGAGACTTTGTTTGCAGAAGGAACGTGTGGCAGATGCCTTTTGTGCGTATGGCGACCGTATCCTGCGGGCGGCATTTCATCTTACAGGCTCACGGAGCGAGGCGGAAGACTGCACCCAGGAAGCCTTTATGCGGCTGCTTTCTCAGCCCGATACCATGGAGCAGGGGCATATTTATCCGTGGTTGATGCGTACAGTCATCAATCTTTCCAAGGATTATCTGCGCAGCATCTGGTTCCGCAAGCGGGTCTCCATGCGGGAGATCCATAACATGACGGTTTCTGCCCCTATGACCGCCGAAGAAGAAACCGCTCTGTACGCGGTGCTGCAATTGCCCGAAAAATACCGTATCCCCCTGTATCTGCATCTGGTGGAAGGGTATTCCTTTGCGGAGATCTCCAAGATTCTGCGGGTGAATGCCAATACGATATCCTCACGGGTGCGCCGTGCCAGACAAAAGCTGCAGTCGCAGCTTCGTGATGATGTGGATATTTTGTGAAGAAAGGAGCAGGGAGCATTATGTCGTCCAATCAGAAAAATCCGCTGCAGGAGTATGTCAGCGGTGCCAAAAAGCTGCAAAGTGATGCCCGTTTCCGTCAGGATATGCTGGATCGGATCGCAGAGCACAGCCACAATACCGTCAGCGGCGTGGAACGCATTACCCGCCGTCCTTCCATGCTGCCAAAGCGCATAGGGGTAATTGCTGCCATGCTGTGCTGTGCCATCGGTATTGCTGTTTTTGCCACCAACAGCTTTCGGGATACCTTTGACCCTCATCATGCGGGGAACAGCAGCACAGACAGCTATGTGCAGGATTCTGTGGGTGGTTGGGAGTCCCAGGGATCGGCTCCTGATTTTGATGTTTCCGATGCAGTGGTGAGGCAGCTTGCCATGGTCGAGAAAGAGATCACCGCCTACGAGGAACAGGCAGCCACAGAGGGCCTGAAGGATCATGACAGGGATGCGCTGGGTCAACTGGAATCCCAGAAGAAGCATTTGCTGCAGGAGCTTTGCCGCGGCGGTCGGTTTATGATCGCCTATGCGGATTATTGCTACGGTTACAGCCGCATCCGCCTGACGGTGGTAAACGGAACCAATTGGGAGATCACCTTGCCCGAATATTACCGCATTGTCACAGCCGACAGCAATGATACCCAATGCGGCGGCCGCCTGACGGTGGAGAATCAATGGGATCTGCACACCCTGCCGCCCCATTCATGGATGACCGTGTATTGCGAGCTGCATACTGCCGGTCACTGGGAAATACGATTCGGCAGTGAAACCGGCGGCGGAAGATGGGCATATGAGCAGACGTGGGAGCTGCCGCCCGATGACTATACCGTATTTCTGACAGAGGAGCTTTCGGAGCTGGCATCGCCTGTGTATCAGGCTGATTTCTACATTGACCGCACTGTGAAGATCGCGGGGCTGCCCTCCGATCCTGTGTCCATCACCACCGATGAGATCTTTGATGACAGTATCCCTCATATTCCCATGGAAGATCTTGCGGATCTGGCGGAGGGCTACCGCAGCAGCGGCTATACCAAGGAAGCCGCCTGCCGGAAGCTGCTGGAAGCTGTGATGACCTATAACGGCCGCCCCGATTTCGGTGCATCGGGAGTGGAATACGATATCTACTGCATCGGTGAGGATGCAAATGCCATGATCTTGTGCAAAGACAGGAAGTATTCCTACCATTATACCGATACGGAGAACGGCATCAGCCATACGGCGGCGCTGTGGTATATCGGCACCTTTGGTGAGCTGAAGTGAACACCCTCAAAACGCCTTCTGCCTTGCTGTGCAGAGGGCGTTTTGCCGTCAATGGGGCAAATCCCCTTGACAACCACGGGAAAATATGGCATAATGGCAATATGGGTTTTTGCATCCCAATGAGAAAAGGAGAGGATTTATGATGAAACTGATGCAACGTATGCAGGCAGTTACCGCTGCGGCGGCTCTGCTGGCTGCCGGTACGCAGATGCTGCCTCTGACAGCAGCCGCTGCGCCCGATTACGAATACGCCAAGGCCTTGCAGATGTCGCTGTACTTCTATGAGTGCCAGCAGGCAGGCGAGCTGCCCGACTGGAACCGTGTGGAGTGGCGCGGCGATTCCACTGTGGGCGATGATCTCAACGGCGGCTGGTATGATGCGGGTGACCATGTGAAGTTCAATCTGCCCATGGCTTATTCTGCGGCAATGCTGGCGTGGGGTCTGTACCAGTACCCCGAAGGCGTGGAAGCCTGCGGCGAAATGACCAACTATGTGAACAATCTGAAATGGGTGCTGGATTATCTGGCAGCCTGTGATCTGGGTGACAGCGTCATCTATCAGGTGGGTAACGGTCAGGAAGACCATACCTGGTGGGGTGCTGTGGAGCTGGTGGAATACGGCATGATCGACCAGGGCGTTTCCAATCCCAGAGGTCATCTGGAGGGCAGAAATTGTTCTGCCGTAACCGCAGAGATGGGTGCTGCTCTGGCAGCAGGCTATTGCGCTTTGCAGGGCAGAGTGGATGATGCGGTGCTGGAGGACTATCTGGAGCATGCACAGAACTTTTTTGCCATGGCAGATGAGGACAGAAGCGATGAAACTTACGCCAACAGCGATCCCACACTGGGCGGCTTTTATCGTTCCTCCCATTTTTATGATGAGCTGTTCTGGTGTGCCAACTGGCTGTACATTGCAACAGGCGATGCCGCTTTTTTGGAAAAAGCCGAGTCCTATATTCCCAATCTGGGTACAGAGCTGGGTACCAATGAGCTGAAATACTCCTGGGCGCATTGCTGGGATGATGTGCAGCAGGGCGGCACGCTGCTGTATGCTATCAATACCGGAGATGCTACCTGGAAGGAACAGGTGAGAAAGCATCTGGAATACTGGAACAATACCTCTGATCTGCTGCCCGGCGGTGCTGTGTATGTGCAGAACTGGGGCTGTCTGCGGTATGCGACTGCCGTGGGCTTCATCACCGCAGTTGCCAATGACACCCTGTTTGCAAGCGACAGCAAGTATGATACCTACAAGACCCTTTACGAAACCCAGATCAACTACTGCCTGGGCGGTAACCCCGCCGGCAGAGCCTATGTTGTGGGCTTTGATGAAACCGCACCCATCAATCCCCATCACAGAACCGCACACGGCTCCTGGTGCAACAGCTTCTATGAGCCGGAAACCAGCCGCCATATTCTGTACGGCGCACTGGTGGGCGGCCCCACCCAGGATGGCTCCTATGAGGATGACCGCAACAACTTTATCAATAATGAGGTTGCCACCGACTATAACGCTGCCTACACCGCACTGCTGTGCAAAATGGTGGATGCCTACGGCGGCAGCACCGATCCCGACTTCCCTCGCCCCGAGGTGAGAGGGGATGAGCTTTTTGTGGAGGTCAAGCATAAGGCCTCCGGCACCGGCTCTGATCTTTCCCTGAAGCTGACCAACCAGACCGCATGGCCTGCCCGTGTGGTAAACAACATCTCCTTCCGTTACTATGTGGATCTGACGGAGGTGTTGGATGCAGGCTACACCGCCGATCAGGTGGTGATCCGCTGCGACCGTAACCAATCGGAGATGTACGCAAGCTACACACCTGCAACGGTTTCCGGTATGCAGCATTACAGCGGCAACATCTACTATGTAGAGGTGACCTGCCCCGATGGCCGTGTGGCAATGCCTATCTCCGAGGGTAACTACCAGTGCGAGTTTATGCTGGCTTTGGTGTACCCCAACTACGGCAGCGGCTGGGATGCCTCCAATGACTACTCTGCACAGGGCGCAAGCGCCACAGAGAATGTCAAGAGCGATAAGATCACCATTTACGAGGACGGCGTACTGATCTACGGTACCGAGCCCGATGGTACCACCGGTGAGGGCTCCATCAGTGCAAATCCCGCACCCGGCGGCGAGCCCATCGGACCCATCGTGACCACTCCTGCCGAAACCACCACCACCCAGCCTGCTCCCACAGCCGATTGGGGCGATGTGAACTGCGACGGTCAGGTGAAGATCGGTGATGTGGTGCTTCTGAACCGTTTCTTCTCCGAGGATATTACCGCTGTGGTGACCGAACAGGGTCTTGCCAATGCACAGTGCTATGCCGACGGAGAGCTGACCGGTGAGGATGCCACCATGATCCTGAAGTATCTGGCAGGCATGATCCTCTTTGAAGAACTTGGCGCACCCCTTGCATGATTTGAAAAAGCCGCCCCCGATGTATGATCGGGGGCGGTTTGGTTATATAGAGATCATTTCAGGAAGCCGTTGAGGATATGCTCTTCTGCTTCTTCCTCGGTCAGACCAAGGGTCATCAGCTTCAGAAGCTGGTCGCCTGCAATTTTTCCGATGGCCGCTTCGTGGATGAGCTGTGCATCGGTGCAGTTGGCACGGATGGCAGGGATGGAGCTGATCTTTGCATTGCCCATGATGATGGAATCACACTGCACATGACCGAAGCATTTATCGTTGCCGGTCATGCAGGGGAAGAACACCTGCTCGGAGTCATCCTGTCCCACGGAACGGGAAAGAATACGGGCGGTAGAATCTTCACCATCCAGGAAAATATCCACCTTGGATTCTGCCTTCTGGGTGCCGTGGGTCAGCAGACGCTCTGTCAGCACGGCCTCTGCACCCTTGCCCACATGAATGGTGGTTTCACGGTTGGTGGAGTCGATGCCACGGATCTGGGTCATGTCCATCTCCATGGTAGCACCCTCCTCCAGATACACGGCGGTGGTGGGGTTCATGATTCTGGAACCGGTGCCTTCGCCTTGTCCGTAGTGTTTTTCCACATACTTGACATGGGCGCCCTTGCCCACATAAAAGGTATGCACACCGCTGTGCGCGCTGTCCTCACTGCCGGAATTATGAATTCCGCAGCCCGCCACGATCAGCACATCGCTGCCCTCACCGATATAAAAATCGTTGACAACGGATTCCTGAATGCCGCTTTTGGCAAGGATCACGGGGATATGCACGCTCTGATTGACGGTGCCGGGGGCAATATGGATCTCAATGCCGTCCACACCCTCCTTGGGGATAATACGGATCTCATCGGTGCTGTTGCGGGCTTCGCTTTGTCCGTCCTTACGGATGTTATAGGCCCCCTGGGGGATCTCATGCAGAGAAGCAACGGCTTCCAGTAAGCTGCGATCAATGTCATTCATTTCAGTTGCCTCCTTCCGTTTTCGGCTCCAGTGCCTTGCAGGAGAACACGGTATCCTTCACGATTTTGGGCAGGATCTCCGCCGGTGTGCCTCTGTCGGCAATTTTACCGTCAGAAACCATCAGAATGGAATCAGCCATAGAAAGGATCCGTTCCTGGTGGGAAATGACCAGAATGGTGGCATTGCGCTTATCACGCAGGGCACCAAAGGTTTCGGTCAGGCGGGAAAAGCTCCAAAGATCAATACCTGCTTCGGGCTCATCAAAGATCATCAGGTTGGCGTTGCCTGCCAGCACCGTAGCGATCTCGATACGCTTGACCTCGCCGCCGGAAAGGGAAGTGTTCACTTCTCTGTCCAGATAATCCTTGGCGCACAGGCCTACCTGTGTCAGCAAGCCGCATTCCTCGCTGTGGGAGAGCTTTCTGCCGGCAGCCACCGTCAACAGATCACGGACGGTAATGCCTTTGAAGCGGGGGGGGTGCTGGAAGCCGTAGCGAACGCCCAGCTTGGCACGTTCGGTGATGGTAAGATGGGTGATATCGGTATCATTCCATGTAATGGAGCCGCCCGTAGGCTGCGCCAGACCCATAATACACTTGGCCAGTGTGGTTTTTCCGCCGCCGTTGGGGCCTGTAATGACCATAAAGTGGTTGGGCTCTACGGTCAGATCAATTCCGCGGAGAATGCCTGTGGTTTTACCCTCGGCAGACACGGAATACTGTAAATTCTGAATCTTCAGCATGAAGCATCATTCCTCTCTGGTAGTGCGATCACATACCTTATTATTCTACCATATACTGCAAAAAAAGTCAAGGAGCGACAGGACACCGCCACAGTTCTTTCCAAAGACATTTTGCCCCTTGGCAGGGTGCATATACAAAAAAACCAACGGGGAACAGGATTCCTCGTTGGTTTTTGCATTATCGTCTTCTTCCGCCGCCGCCGTGAGAATGGCCGCCGCCGGATCTGTGTGATCTTCCGCCGCCGCCTCCGCCGCTTCGGCCGCCGCTGCTGCTTGAGCTGATGCGTGTGCGTGACTGGTACTGACGCAGGAAGAGATCATCACTGATGTGGAATTTGGTTTCGTTATGGCTGATATAGTTGGTGGGGGAGAGTGCCTTGGTCAACCGATAGCTGTTTTTGATGCAGGCCATGGAAACGGCACACACCACAATGCCAATGAGAATACCCATAGGCAGGGCGGGAATCAGGTGGAAGTTGAACCAAAAGGGCAGGCTGTCGGCAGATACGAGCTTGTCGCCTTTCATGTAAAGGTATTCGCCGGTATCATGCTGATACACATAAGCATTGGCAGGCGGCCCCGAACGATACTGCCGCTGGATCTCCAGACAGAAATCCTCAATGGCGGCGTAGGTTTCGCCCGCCAGCATATGATCCCATATGGCATCCCAGATCTCCTCTGTGCGGTTATCTTCATCGCCGTTATAGAAGTAGATCTGCCCCGTACCGGAGGTGGTGATGTAATCATAATTGGTGCTGTTGTTGATCAGCAGCAGAATACCGTCGGTATCCTCACCATACTGGGGGTTAAACAATTGATCGTAGTTGTCATCGGCGGTACGGATGACATCGGAATCGCCGGAAAACTCGGTTTCCGGCCCGTAGATGTACACCGCCACATACATATCAATGTCTTCGCTGATCTGCTTGACCATGGCATCGGCACTGTCCAGCTCGGCATCGGTAAGGATGCCCTGTACATCGTAGACACCGCAGTTTTCAATACAGTTTTCGTAGGGACGCGCCGCAGAGGCAGTCAGTGCGCCTGCGGAAAGCATGGCACCTGCCGCCCAGATGCTCAGCAGAAGGGAGGAAATACGTTTTTTTGTCATAGCATAAACCCTCCGATCAATGTGCTGATCAGTGCCACCGCAGCGGCCAGCCCAAGGCTGAAGCCCCACATTTTCTTTTTGGAAACAGGGGGTTCGCCTGCAAACTTACCGCTTTGGCCGTTAATGGCAAACTCATAGGTTTTATCCTGATAGCGGTAGGTCATGAACCACACGGGGAGCATCATATACTGCCACTCGGTACTAAGCACCTTGATATCCGAGTGGGTGACGGACAAAGAGGTATAGCCCTTTGCGGAGGAACGCAGAAGCTGATCGCAGGCCTGTACCGCACGCCGTTGTACTCTGGGGAAGACTGCCGACATATTCAGGTCGTATTTTTCTGCCAGAAAACCGCTGAGATACTGCATGGCAAAGGGGGTCGCCGCCTGATAATCAAAGGGCTCCAGTGCCTCCATCAGCACATCGCTGATATGGCTTGCGCCGTCTGCGGGGATGCCCCGCAGTATGACAGTGGCGTTTCGCTTGATGGCATATTCCTTGGTTTCGGTGATACGGGTATCACCGACGGTCCAGCTACGGACTTTTTTGCCCAAGGCTTCCATATCGGCGGAGTTTTCGCAGTCTGTGACCCAGAAGGGCACATACAGACCCACGATCTTCTCCATCTGTGCATCGGAGGTGAAATCGCTTGGCAGGAACCATTTTTTCTTGCACCAGTCCTTGAACTGCTGTACGGCGGCATCGCGGCTCAGACGGAAGGGGATGACCTTGGAGGGACGGAACTCGCCCGAAACACGTCCCTGCAGGATCACAGGGCTGTGGCAGTAGTAGCAGAAGGTGGCGGCGGTGTTATCATCCGCCATAACCTCCGCACCGCAGCTTTCGCAGTGGTAGAAGCCTGTGTTTTCGGCAAATTCTTCCACAGCCTGTTGTTCTTCGGGGGTGATGTTCTCCAGCTTTTCTTCCTGTTTGGCGGCAATATGCTCCATTTCCTGCTTGGTGAAGCTGCTTTGGCAGTATTCACAGCGGAAATCTTGCTGATCTGCAGAAAAAACCAGCTCCGCACCGCAGTTGGGACATTTGAACGCAACAGATTCCATGGGCAATTATCCTCTGCGATTGCCGCAGTTGGAGCAGAAGTTGCCCTGGTTGGTCATACCGCAGCTACACTGCCAGGGGCCGTTTGCCACAGGACGCTTTGCGCCGCAGTTGGCACAGAAATTGCCCTGGTTGCTCATGCCGCAGCCGCACTGCCAGCCTGCTGCCTGATTCTGCACGGGCTGCTGTGCAGGCTGAATGTTCTGGAATACGCCTGCCATGGATGCCATACCTGCGCCCATGCCCATAAATGCGGTGCCTGCACCTGCGGGGTTGGAGCCTGCTGCCTGCAAGCCCTGTGCCGCAGCGGTCTGTACATAGGCTGCACGGATGTTCTGATCCTGCATCATGGCACCCTGGTTACGCATATTGATGAGTGCCTTGCTTTCGTCATCGTAGCTGACATTGGAGATCGCCACGGAAACGATCTCAAAGCCCCTGCGGGTACGCCAGTCCTCATCCAGCACATCGGCCATCTGCTTGGAAAGCTCCATGGTCTTGGAACCCAGAGAGGAAATACGCACGCCTTCCTCGGAGAGCTTGCCGAAGGCAGTCTGCAGGGCGCAGAGGAACTCGTTGAGGAACTGCTCGTTTACATGGGAGATATCAATGTGATCCTGACCCTTGGGCAGAACCTCCTGATAGAACAGAACGGGGTCGGTAACACGGATGGAGTAGGTACCGTGGCAGCGCACAAACAGCTCTGCCTGATAGAAATTGTCAAAATACTGCAGCGCATTGCGGGTGCCGAAGCGGATGCCGCGCAGCTCCTGCAGATTGATGAACATAACCTCCTGAGAGGCGGAAGGAACACCGTTGAAGCGGAAGCGGTTGAAGCTGTCCTTGACGGAATCTGCCAGCTGACCGTTGAAAATAGAGGGGGTGGAGCTGGCGAATACTTTGTAATAACCGGGATATGCGCTGTAATCCACGATCTGGCCGCCATCCAGCAGCAGCATAGCCTGCTTTTCGGCAACCTGGATCACAGAGCCGTTGGAGATGATGTTTTCACTCCGCTTGTTCTTTTTTGTGTTGACAGGGTAGCCCTTGGTGGCTACGGTGGAAATGCTCATCTGGGCAGGCTGAACAACCTCCAGCCAGGAATCGGCCAGCACGCCGGATACAGACGAAACAGCAGCTTGAATCAGACCCATGATAAAAACCTCCTAAAAATATGTTCGCACCGCATAATACGGATTATATCCATTATAACATATTCTGACCAAAATTGCAAGTGCTTTCCCATATCAGCGTACAGAAGCCTCCGCTTGGCTCTTTTCTACAATTTCCCCTTGACAAATGGGGGTGAATATGGTATGATATGACTATACACTACTAAGGTTGTGCAGAAAGGAGGGGATCCCCCATGGAGCTGACCCCACAGCGAATGGATCATGCGAGGAAGAATTTTAACATTCTGATCGCCATGCTGGAGCAAAGAAAGCTCAAGTACAGCATCGAGGAAAACCGGCAGGATTTCTCTCATGTACGCATCCGCTTTACCGGTGAGGATCTTCCCATGGATCTGCACCTGCTATTCCGGCCGGAGCGGCAGATGGTCTCGTTGTATTCGCCCATGCCCTTTACGGTGCCCGCAGGCCGCAGCGCAGATATGGCGGTGGCGGTGGCGGCAGCCAATCACGGGCTGGCAGACGGCTCCTTTGATTTTGACCACAAGGAGGGTGCCCTGCGGTTCCGCATGACTGCCCCTTTTATGGAAACCACCCTCAGTGCCGATTTGTTTGAGTATCTGCTGTATGTGGCGGCCGATACCATCGACCGCTACAACGACCGCTTTCTGGCATTGAGCGAGGGAAAGATGACGTTGATGGACTTCCTGCACGCCGATGAACAACGTACCGCGCAATCCAAAAAAGAATCCGACACGATGGAGAAACAATCATGCGAAAATATCTGACAGAGTACCTGAGCCGCATTGAAGACCTGCTGAAACGGAATGCGGCACTGGATTATGATGAGCTGATCCGCAACCACCTGCAGAAGATCGAGTTTATGCAGCACGAACGGCTGGTGCATTTTCTGGTGACCATGCTGTTCTCTCTGGGGCTGTTTTTGATGATGGGGACTTTCCTCATTGCGGAAACGGTGCTGCTGCTGCCCTTGCTGTTTCTGATCCTTGTGCTGCTGATCCCTTACATCCTGCACTACTATTTCCTGGAAAACTCCGTGCAAAAGATGTATAAGATCTACGATGAGCTGAATCATCGCAGACTGGAGAAAAACCGCCTGATGCGGGAAGCGGCGGAGCGAGCAGCCATTGCAGACTCCGTGGCTGCGCAGAAAAAGGATCCGGCAGCCGATACGCCTGCCACCTGAAAGGATGAACCCCTATGGAATTATATCGCCCTGTGACCCAAGAGGAATACGAGGCCATTGCCGCCCTGGAGTTTGGGGGTTTCCCCAAGCAGCAGGCGGACCGTCCGCTGCTGACCTTGCTGCTCTCCTGTGAGGGTGCAAAGCAGATCGCACGGCACCTGCATATGCCCGATGGCGACGGCCATGTGTATGTGCTGGGCTGTATGGTGGATGATGCTTATATCCGCCAATTCCCCGTGCAGAATATCGAGGATATCCAGCGGCGTGCTCTTTGGCTTGCTGCCGAAGAAACCGAGATCTTTAACCAGCACCTGATCGGCAAGATCCGTGTGATCGAGCAATACCGCCCCGCCCCCGAAGAACGGGATGTATTCTTTGTATAACGAACCGAAACAAAAAACCATATGCCGCATGGGGTCTGCAAAGTGCCCTGTGCGGCGTTGGCTTGCATTCAAAAGGAGCGTAAACTTTATGGCAATGACGATTCTTTACCCTGTGGGCAAGCAGTTGTATGTCAATCTGACCAACCGCTGCCCCTGCAACTGTACCTTCTGCATCCGCAACAACGGCGACGGTGCCTATGGCTCCGACAGCCTATGGCTGGAGCATGACCCCGACTTTGAGGAGGTAAAGGCTGCGTTTGCGGACTATGACCTCTCGGAGTGGACAGAGCTGGTGTTCTGCGGCTTTGGTGAGCCTACGGAGGCTCTGCCCCTGCTGCTGCAAACTGCCGATTATGCACATTCTCTGCCCGGCTGCCCCCCTGTGCGGCTCAATACCAACGGCCTTGCGGATCTGATCCACGGCAGAAGCACCGCTGCGGAGTTTGCCGGCCGCTTTGATGTGATCTCCATCAGCCTGAATGCAGGTACCGAAGCGGAATATATGGCCGTGACCCGTCCCAAGTGGGAAAACGCCTTTGCTGCCATGCAGCAGTTCGCAAAAGAGGTCAAGCACCATGTTCCCAAGGTGATGTTTACCGTGGTGGATGTGATCTCCAAGGCGGAAATCCGGGCGGCACAGGCCGTTGCGGATGCCGCAGGCATTCCGCTGCGGGTACGGGAATACACCGCAGACTGATACAAGGAGAGCGTATATGAATATTTCACTGAAATGCAAACGTGCAGCCGCCCTTCTGCTGAGTATTTCCATGCTGGGCACTGCTGCTGCCTGCACCGAAAACGCTTCGTCGGCTGCCCCCGAAGAAAGTGTGGCGCAGCTTGTACAGTCCGACGGTACCGCAAGGGTCTACATTGAGGATGGACAGTTTAAGGTCAACGGCGAGGAGATCTGGTTCTGCGGCACCAATACCCCCTGGGATAACTGGGACGATTTCGGCAGAGATTTTGATGCCGATTTCTGGGATACCCATTTTTCCGATCTTCATGCAGCAGGTATCAATTCCTCCCGTGTGTGGATCCTGTGCAGCGGCGATTACGGCATTCAGTTTGATGCCAACGGCTATGTCACAGGCATGACCGATCAGTTCTGGGCAGATGTGGATGCACTGATGGCCATTGCCGCCAAGCATGAGATCTACATTATGGCGACCATGATGTCCTTTGATTGCTGCAAAACAGGCAACCGCAATCACAAAAAGTTCCGCAACATGATCAACGATGAGAACATTCTGCAAAGCTACATTGATCACTACATCATCCCCTTTGCCAAGCGGTATGACAGCAACGATTATCTGTACAGCATAGATATCTGCAACGAGCCTGACTGGATCAATGAAAACGAGGAGTGCGGCCGTCTGGAGGTCATGCCGCTGGTACGGTATTATGCCCGTATCTCCGCTGCCATCCATCAGAACAGCGATATTCTGGTGACCACAGGCATTGCCATGGTGCGGAACAATTCCGATACCATTAAGCTGAACTGGGTGGGCGATATCGCCATGACCCAGTACGGTGGAAAGGATGCCTGTATGGACTTCTACTCGGTGCATTTCTACGATTGGATGCTGCCCCATTGGGGGAATCCCTTTGAAAAAAGCCCTGCGGAATACGGTCTGGATACCACCAAGCCCAATGTAATGGGCGAATGCTCCGCCAACGGCTCCGTGCAGAAGGATATGGATCTGTGCGAAGCAGCTCAATCCATGTATGATAAGGGCTGGGATGGCGTGTTCCCGTGGACTTCCACAGGTACTGACGGCAACGGTGGATTTGCCGAGGTCAGTGCCTACGCCAATCATATGGTGGGGCAGATCCCCGAGCTGATTTTCCCGCTGGATTACGACTGAGCTTTCTTCTTCGCAATAAAAACGCAGCCGTAAGGCAGATCGTCATATGAGGTATAAGAAGCCACTTTTGATATTGTGTCAAAAGTGGCTTTTTCGTAATTTACCTCCGAGAAATTGGGGTTTGTAGGTGCTTTCGATGAATCTATGTGGATGCTTTGCCCCCACACCCCCACCGGAGGCACCTACAAATCTCAATTGATTCATACACAGAACAAGAGGGCCGACCCGGTTGGGTAACAGCCCTCTTGTTCCACTTGAAAGGAGATCTAATGATGTGCAAAAAGCTCGTTTTGTTTTAGTTGATGCCTGCCAGCCACTTGAGAATGGTGGTGCTGTCATTGCCGTCCAGACCGTTCACACCATCGCACTCGGCGTTGGCCATACCGGTTTCGGAAACGCTTACGGTGCGGTCTTCTGCCAGCACACGGTTCAGCAGGATCACGTCGTCGATCTTGACAAAGCCGTCGCAGTTCACATCGCCGGCCTTGGTAGCGACAACAGGTGCCTGGGTGGTTTCGGTGGAGGAGATGGTGGTCGTGGTAGTAGTCGTAGTAGTGGTGGTAGTAGTGGAAGATGTAGTGGTCACTACATCACCGCCGTTGGTGCTGACAGCCATGTAGTACAGGAACACGGAGCCGTCACCCTTGGTGATGGTGTGGCTGCCTGCGGCCAGCTCCAGCGTGAATACACCGTTTGCAGGTACATTGTATACAGTGCCGTCTACCTTAAAGGTGTTGCCGTTCTGCATAACCAGTGTCAGCGTAGAAGCTTCTGCTGTGGTAAAGCCGATATTGGTAGTGGATTCCATCTTCAGACAGATGCTCAGCGTCATTCCCCCATAATTCATGCTGCCTTTACTGTCGGAAAGATTGCCGGAGATGGAATAGAAGCTGCTGGATGTGCCATGCTCGGTGAAGTTATGAACGTAACCGGAGGTAACAGGTGTGCCGGTGACGATAGGCGTATCGCTGCCGGTGGTAATGGTTGTTGTAGTGGTAGAGGTGCTGCTGTTGGAGGTAGTGGTCACGATGGGATCATCATCAGGGGAGGGAGCCACATAGGAGCCGCTGCCGATGGCAACAATGCTGTCCTTGTAGGAAACCAGTGCGGATTTCAGCTCGGCGATCACATCGGAGTTGCTGTCTTCCTTGCTGTCATCGAAGGTCCACCGGAAGTCGCCGCCGTTGATACGACCTGCCCAAGCTTCCACAATGGAGGGAACATCCTCGGCAGCGTCCACCTGATAGCTGTACATACTGCCTGCGGTATCGAAGTTGTTGTAGGTTGCGCTGCCGTTGGCTGCCTTTACGGAGGAAGGCACCTGCTCGGTACGGGAAGAAGCGTCGTAGCAGTCAAAATCGGAGCTGTTTGTGCTGTAAGGAATAAAGGAAGCTGCACCGATGATCACGTTGCCGTATGCCTTGATCATACCGCCTGTCTCGCCGGAAAGGGTGCTGGTGGTATCGGAGCCCTGCGTGGAGATCAGCATGGGCTTGTTGCAGTTGCGGAAGTAGTTGTTCTCCACAAACACATCGGAATCGGTAGTGGAGCCGATGCCATATTTGGAGTTGCCGTCATAGTAGTTGTTGTAAACGTGAACGGTTGCCACTCTTACACGGGGATGACGGGAATCAGAATGATCGTACCAGTTGTGGTGGTAGGTGATGTAGTTGGAGGTATCGCTGGAGTTTGCACCCTGCAGATTGCACTTTCCGCTATCCCAGAAGTGGTTGTAGGAGTGAGTGATGTACTGGGACTTCTTGGTATCCAGTGCACCGTCGCCCTTTACCTGGTCGGCATCGGAGCCTGCATCGCCGTAGAAGAAATCGCAGTTATGTACCCAGCAGTAGGTGTTGCCCTGCTGCAGACCGCAGTTGTCACCCTCGGAGCTGTTGCAGTTCATAAAGCCCAGGTTGCGAACCTCCACATTGACGCAGTTCTTCAGAACGATACCAAAGCCGTTCATGGTGGCATCATTGCCGATGCCCTCCAGAGTCATGCCTGCGGTAACGGTATCCAGCAGCAGATCACCCTTGGACATACTGCCGGGATCGGTAATATTGCCAATGAAGCGGATGGCCATGGGGCGGGTTTCCTTGCCCTTTTTGTAGGCGGTAATGATGTTCTGCACACCGGTAACGGTCTTCACGCCCTTGCCGTCGGGGTCGATCTCGGCGGTAACGGTATCCTTGTTGTCATCGGTGACATAAATGACCAGTGCGCCTGCCTTCAGTGTACCATCGGCATTGTAGGCGCCCATTGCCTTGCCGTTTGCAAAGGCAAAGCCCTCACGGTCATGAGCCGTAACGGTGACGGTGGTTTCTGCTGCCTTGGAGGCATCCTCGCTGCCGCCCATCACAGGAACCACCTTCAGGGTGTAGCTGCCGGCCGCAAGACCTACGGCATCGGCACGGTAATAGCCGTTGTACTGGCGGATGAGCATACTGTCGATCTGTACACCGTTGCAGTATACATTGTAGCCGTCTGCACCATCCACGGGTGTCCACTGGCAGTAGGCGGATTCAAACCAGCCTGCGGATGCCGTAAAGGAAACCGCATCTGCCGCATACACCACAGCGGAAGGTACCTCGGCAACAGGCATGGCGGCACTGCCGAACAGAATTGCAGCACCGCAGAGTGCGGCTGCAAAACGCATATTGGTTGTTTTCATGTGATTACCCCTCTTCTTTTTAATATGTAACGGTACAAAGGTCACAGTCTCTGGTCAGCTATGACCCTCTATCATACAGTATACCGTAAATCCGGGGGGGAAACAATGAACAATATTCGCATTTTCCTGCACAATTATCCGAAAAGCAGGGGAGAACAGAGAAAACATCAGAAAAAACGAGGGTCATTCTCTCTTTGAATTTGTGCGAAATCACAAAAAATCAGGAAAGTGATGCGTGCCCCTTGACAATTGGCGGAAAACGTGGTATCCTAATCTTAGCACTCAGGGAGTATGAGTGCTAGCACATCAAAACCAAGTCTGCGAAATCCCAAAGGAAGGCGGTGGCGCATTTGCATTTGGATGACCGAAAACTGAGAATACTGGCAGCCGTGGTGGATGCCTATGTCACTACCGGTGAACCGGTTGGCTCCAAGGCCATTGCTGCCCTGCCCGATGTGAATGTATCGCCCGCTACCATCCGCAACGATATGGCGGTGCTGGAGCAGTTGGGTCTGCTGGAGCAGCCCCATACCTCCGCCGGCAGAGTGCCTACCTTTCAGGGCTATAAGGTCTATATTGATAAGTGTATGCCCGCCCGCACCATTCCCGTTGAGGACAGGGAACGCCTTGACCGCATCTTTGAGGAAACGGAGACCTTTGATGAGGAGCTGCTGATCCAATCGGCAACCACCGCACTGGCGGAGATCACCCACTGTGCTGCCGTGGCAGTCAATGCCATGCCGCAGTTCTCGGTCATCTCCCGTGTGGAGGTCATTCCCACCGGCAAGCGGCTGTATGTGATTTTGCTGATCACCTCCGCGGGCAACATTAAAAACAAAGCCTGCCGCCTGGAGATCGACCTGAATGAGGAGCAGCTAGCCTTTTTCACCTCGTTTTTGACACAGCATCTTCATGGTGTGTCCCTCAGCGAGCTTTCCCCCGAACGCATGGAACAGCTTGTGACTGCGCTGGGTGCCTATATGGTCACTCTGGGGCCGCTGGTGCAGGGCCTGTACGAGCTGAGCAGAGATATGATGCAGCAGGAACTGACCGTCAACGGGACCCGCAATCTGCTGACCTGTCAGGAGCTGGATACCATGGATATCGTGCAGTTTATGGAGCATCAGGATGTGATCGTGCCCCTGCTGAACGAAACCTTCAGCGGCATCCATGTGAAATTCAGCAATGAGCCACCGCAGGATGGCGGCACCTTCGTCATCGGCAATTCCAGCATGATCGTGGGACAGTACCACAAGGACGGCAGAGAAGCCGGCAGACTGGGACTTATCGGCCCCATGCGGCTGGATTATGCAAAAGTGATCCCTTACCTGGAATATATCACCCAAAAAATCACCGATCTGATTTCCGAAAAGGAGGAAGAAGAACCATGAGCGAAGAGCTGCGCGACAACCCCTTCGAGGAGGAGACCTCCGCCGAGGATACCGCCTCCGCTGCCGAAGAAAGCGATTTTCTGGAGGAGGAAGCCCCCTTTTCCGAAACCGATGACGGTGAACCGGAGATCGTGGAGCTGACACCCGAGCAGCAGGCAATGCAGGAAGCCAACGATAAGTATATGCGCCTGTTTGCCGAGTTCGATAACTACCGCAAGCGTACCGCCAAGGAAAAAACCGAAAGCTATCAGGATGCGGTTGCAAAAACCGTGCTGGAGCTGCTGCCCGTTGTGGATAATTTCGAGCGTGCCATGGCAGTCGCTTCCGCCGATGAAGCCTTTAAAAACGGTATGGAGAAGATCTACCAGCAGCTTTGTGAGACTCTCAAAAAGCTGGGCGTGGCAGAAATTCCTTCCATGGGCGAATCCTTTGATCCCAAGGTGCATAATGCCATCCGCCAGATCGAAGATGAGAGCTTCGGCGAAAATATCGTTTGTGAGGTCTACCAGAAGGGCTACCGCCTGGGTGACCGTATCATCCGCCACGCAATGGTATCTGTCGCAAATTGCGTCTGATGCCCCACATATATACCCCAAACATTTGAAGGAGGAACTTTATTATGAGCAAGATTATCGGTATTGACCTGGGTACAACCAACTCCTGCGTAGCCGTTATGGAAGGCGGCAACGCTGCGGTCATCCCCAACGCAGAAGGCGCAAGAACCACCCCCTCTGTGGTGGCAGTTTCCAAGACCGGTGAGCGTCTGGTGGGTCAGATCGCAAAGCGTCAGGCCATCACCAACCCCGATAACACCGTGATCTCCATTAAGAGAATCATGGGTACCGACCGTAAGGTGCAGATCGCAGGCAAGGCATATACCCCCCAGGAGGTTTCCGCAATGATCCTGCAGAAGCTGAAGGCAGATGCCGAGGCCTATCTGGGTGAAAGCGTTACCGAGGCCGTGATTACCGTGCCCGCATATTTTACCGACTCTCAGCGTCAGGCAACCAAGGATGCCGGCCAGATCGCAGGTCTGAACGTGCGCCGTATCATCAACGAGCCCACCGCAGCCGCACTGTCCTACGGTATTGATAAGGAAGAGCAGCAGAAGATCATGGTATTTGACCTGGGCGGCGGTACCTTCGACGTTTCCATCATCGACATGGGCGACGGCGTTACCGAGGTTCTGGCAACCGCCGGCAACAACCACCTGGGCGGCGATGACTTTGATCAGCGCATCATCGACTGGATGGTGGAGGAGTTCAAGAAGGCAGAGGGTATTGACCTGCGCGGCGATAAGACCGCTATGCAGCGTCTGAAGGAAGCAGCCGAAAAGGCAAAGATCGAGCTGTCCTCCATGACTACCACCAACATCAACCAGCCCTTCATCAGCGTGGATGCCAACGGCCCCAAGCACCTGGATCTGAACCTGACCCAGGCAAAGTTCAACGAGATGACCGCAGATCTGGTGCGTGCTACCATGGGACCTGTTGAGCAGGCTCTCCGTGACAGCGGTCTGAATCCCTCTCAGCTTGACAAGGTGCTGATGGTGGGCGGTTCTTCCAGAATCCCCGCTGTGCAGCAGGCAGTCAAGGAGCGCATCGGCAAGGAGCCCTTCAAGGGCATCAACCCCGATGAATGCGTGGCTCTGGGTGCCGCATATCAGGGCGGCGTTCTGGCAGGCGATGTGAAGGAAGCGCTGCTGCTGCTGGATGTTACCCCCCTGTCTCTGGGTCTGGAGACCATGGGCGGTATCTGCACCAAGATCATCGAGCGCAATACCACCATCCCCACCAGCAAGTCCCAGGTGTTCTCTACTGCTGCCGACAATCAGCCCGCTGTGGATATCTGCGTGCTGCAGGGTGAGCGTGAGTTCGCAAAGGATAACAAGCAGCTCGGTATGTTCCGTCTGGACGGCATTGCCCCCGCACCCCGCGGCATCCCTCAGATCGAGGTTACCTTCGATATCGACGCAAACGGTATCGTGAATGTTTCTGCCAAGGATCTGGGCACCGGCAAGTCCCAGCAGATCTCCATTACCGCTTCCACCAACATGAGCAAGGACGACATCGACCGTGCCGTGCGTGAGGCTGAGCAGTTTGCCGAGGAGGATAAGAAGCGCAAGGAGCAGGTGGATGCCAAGAATAACGGCGAGAGCCTCTGCTTCCAGTGCGAAAAGGCACTGTCCGAGTTTGGCGATAAGGTTTCCGCAGAGGATAAGGCTCCCATCGAGGCTGCCGTCAACGATCTGAAGGAAGCACTCAAGGGCGAGAACTACGAGGATATCAAGGCAAAGACCGAAGCCCTCCAGAACGCATTCTACGCACTCAGCTCCAAGGTGTACCAGCAGGCAAATCCCAACGGTGCCCCCGATATGAGCAATATGGGTGATATGGGCAACATGGGCGGCGGTGCCGATGATAACGGCTTCGTGGATGCCGACTTTACCGAGGCTTAATGCGTATATCTGAGCCGAAACAACCGGAATGATCAAGGGGGCGGGGGAGCATCTTCCGCCCCCTTTTGGCTTTGCATGGGAATTTTTCGCAAAAATCCGCAAAACCCCTTGCAAGTTTGCATTCGGTGTGGTATAATAATCTATATATGTGTGTCGCTTGGGGAGGATGCTCCCATGGGCGCGTACACGCATATCCATCAGAAAAATATAACAAACAGTGAAAGGGTGTTCGGCCATGGCGGAAAAGCGCGATTATTATGAGGTGCTGGGTGTCAAGCGGGATGTAACCGATGAGGAACTGAAAAAGGTCTACCGTCAGCTTGCCAGACAGTATCACCCCGATCTTCACCCCGATGATCCCACCTGTGAAGCAAAATTCAAGGAAGTCACCGAGGCATATGAGGTGCTCTCCAACAGCGAAAAGCGCAGCATCTACGACCAGTACGGCCATGACGGCCTGGAGAACGGCGGTATGGGTGCCGGTGCAGGCGGCTTCTCCGATGTCAGCGAGATTCTGGAAAGCCTGTTCGGCGGCATGGGTGGTATGTTCGGCGGCGGCGGCAGAGCAGCCAATGCCAATGCGCCTCGTCAGGGCAGAGATGTTACCACCAATATCACCATTGATTTTATGGATGCCTGCAACGGCAAGTCCCAGACCATTCAGGTGCAGCGCATGGAGCAGTGTACCGATTGTCACGGCAGCGGTGCCGCAGGCGGCAGCGAAGCCGAGGTATGTAAGGAGTGTCAGGGCAGAGGTACCGTTAAGGCAACCCAGCGTACGCCTTTCGGTCTGATCTCTCAGTCCAAGCCCTGTTCCCGCTGCGGCGGTAAGGGTAAGGTCATCAAAAATCCCTGCCAGAAGTGTCGTGGTGTGGGCAGGATCCGTGTGCCTAAGTCCATTACCGTAAATATCCCCGCAGGTATCGACCACGGTCAGACCCTCAGTCTCAGCGGTCAGGGCGATGTGGGTACCAACGGCGGTCCCAACGGCAATCTGTTTGTGGGCATCAGCGTGCGTCCTCACCCGCTGTATACCAGAGAAGGCTACGATATCCACTGCGATATTCCCATTACCTATGCACAGGCTGTGCTGGGCGATGAGATCGTGGTGCCCACCATTGACGGCAATGTAAAGTACCGCATCGGTGAGGGAACCCAGAACGGTACTATTTTCCGTCTGCGGGGCAAGGGTGTAAAGCGTCCCAACCGCACCGACCGCGGCGACCAGTATGTGAAGGTCTATGTAGAGATCCCCAAGGGGCTGAACAAGCACCAGAAGGAGCTGATCTCCCAGTTGGAATCCTCACTGGAGGCAAAGAACTACGCCAAGCGTGAGAGCTTCTTTACCAAGCTGCGTGACCTGTTCAAGGGCGAATAATACAAGAGATGACATTAAAACGGCATTGCCGCAGTCTTAAGGGCTGCACGGCAATGCCGTTTTTTTTCATTTGATGTCGAAAACCCAGACACCACCAAAGGGGCATCGGCATAGAATACACCAAGCCGCCTGTGTAATAGCCCGGGCGGTCATTTGGGAAAGGAGCGTTGGATTGATGCTGCAAAAAAAACAAAAGCTGCTGGTGGCAGGGGGTGATCTGCGGCAGATCACTGCGGCACGGCGGCTGGCACAATATCATACGGTACAGGTCATGGGCTTTGATGCCGCTGCGGAACTGCCCGTGCTTTCTCACGGTGCGCCCCACGGTGCGCTGGATGCTTTGATTCTGCCCATGCCCGTAACCCGTGACGGCGTGTTTCTACATACGCCCATGTACAGCGGCAGCGCAGTCAGTCTGCAATCGCTGCTGCCGTTGGTAAAGCACGGCGGATTGGTTGCAGGCGGCCGCTGGACAGAATCGGAGCTGCGTATGGCAGAGCAGGCCGGGCTGCGTCCTGTGGATTATTCCACACGGGAGGAGTTTGCGGTACGCAATGCCGTACCCACTGCCGAAGGTGCATTGCAGCTTGCTATGGAGGAACTGCCTGTGACCATTCATGGGCTGCATTGTGTGATTTTAGGTGCAGGGCGTATCAGCCGTGTATTGCAGCCCATGCTGCGTGCCATGGGTGCTTATGTCACTGTCGTTGCCCGCCGGTGTTCTCACATTGCGTGGACGGAATGATACGAGAAGAAATCAAAAAAACCAAAAATTTCTTGACAAATAAAATATAGTATGTTATGCTGAGAATGTAGGATACGGTTTTTTATGTGACAGGAAGGAGGTTGATGGAATGATTGCATAACTTGGCATCAGATTGCATCGAGCGTTAGAGATCATGACGCTGCTAACTTAATTGGGAAATGGGGGAATGAATTATGAAAACAAGAATGTTTGCAATCGCAATGGCCATGACCATGGCCTGCGGGCTGACCGCTTGTGAGAGCGCTGACAGCAGTGCAGAGCAGAGCTCCGAAACCGAGAACAGCTCCATGACGGATTGGACGAAGCTGGAGGTTGTAGAGGTGGAAACAGACCGCATCGTCTATTATACCTTGGACGAGCTGCAACAGGCTTCCGATTTGATTGTCATTGGTGAGTTTATCGACGATGCAGAGCAGGACGTAGAGTATCAGTACAACGATAATTTCAAAAAGAAATCCGTTACCGATGCGATTTCCACCAGTGAAATTGCTGTGCATCGGGTGTTAAAGGGCACGGTACCGGAGGATGGCGTGCGAATTTCTCAACGGTACGGTATCCTGGAGGAAGAAAACCGGCTTGTGACCTTCAGCGGAATGACACCGATGAAAAAGGGCGAACAGTGGATCTTCTTCCTGTATTATGGGGAGGGCTCGGACAGCTACTGGTGCGCCGGCGACTACACCGGCAGATATCCCTTGCCCCAGGCTACCGCTGCGGCTGCAAATGCGGAACAGAACCCGGAGGTGTTTGGTCTTTATCGGGAAGAACAGATCAATTATCCTTTGTATCAAGCGATACTAAACGAATATGAAATCATCTGAACAAAAGCAAAAAAGCCTCATCTGCGGATGAGGCTTTTTTGACAAAAAACACCCCGTACCGAAGTACGAGGTGTCTGAAAGGCGGGAGATGGGACTCGAACCCACGGTCTTCGGGACCACAATCCGACGCTTTAACCAGCTAAGCTACACCCGCCATATGCGGAATCGGCAGTCATACCGCTTCCGGTTTGTAACAAAAGGACGCGCCTTATTGGATTCGAACCAATGACTTACTGCTTAGAAGGCAGTTACTCTATCCAGCTGAGTTAAAGGCGCACATGGAGCGAGTGATGGGAATCGAACCCACGTAACCAGCTTGGAAGGCTGGAATTCTACCATTGAACTACACTCGCAAAGCAGAACTCACGATGCATGAGCAATTCCAGCACTGCGAGAATTATTATACTACATTTTTGCGGATTTGTCAAGGGCAAAACCGAAAAAACTTCCGAAAAAATCATACCCGCTGCCTACTTCGGAATAATTCGCAGATTCGCATGGGATATTTGACAATTTTCGTATTTTTTGCTATAATGAAAAAGATATCTTGATGAAAAAAGGAGGGCCTGCTATGTCGATTCTGGAGGAGTGGCGGCAGCAGGGACAGGGGCTTGGCTGTGTCACCACCGATGCCCATTTTCATATGCAGTATGCGGATGCGGATTACTTCCGCTATTTTGGCGATGATGTGATCTATTCCATTCTCCGTACCGTTCATGAGGCAGACAGCGAACGACTGGTGCAGGTGGCACATTGCCTGCGTGACGGCCAGTTGGAACAGCTTGTGCTCCGTATGCGCGGCCGCAGCGCCGACTGGCGTTGGATGCTGGTGTGGCTGACGGCGCATGGAGAAGGGGAGCAGCGGCGGTATCAGCTTCGGATCACCGATGTATTCCGTCTGCAGCGGCTGTTGATGGATACTGCCAGAGAAAACACCGAATATCGGTATTATCTGAATCTCATGCGGGATCTGACCTTTCGGTATTCCTTCCGCACGCGGCGCATCAGCATTGCGGTGTATGATTGCTGCCGGGAACGTGTGCTGACCGATATGCTGCTCAGTGAATGGAAGCAGCAGGCGGTGGAAAAGGGCATGGTGGCATTGCAGGATGTGGCCAAGCTGGAAAAGCTGTGCAGCGATATGGAAAAGGGAGAGCCTCGGTTCCAGTGTGAAATGGAAACCAGTCTTTGTTCCATGGGCAGCCGTATGGAATACTGTATGTTCCGTGGTGTGACCCGCAGTGATGCCCCGGGAGATCGTACCGTGCTGGGTACCATCAGCTTCCTCCACGCCAAGTTCAAAACCAAGGAGCCAAGCTGGCTTCAGGAGACCGGTCGGGATCCCGCAACGGATCTGCTGAATAAAAATGCCATTACCGCCCATGCAAAATCTGTGCTGGCAGCTCAGCCGGAAGGCATTGTCAGTCTGGTGCTGCTGAATGTGGATGCCTTCAAGGAGATCAACGACCGCTACGGGCATATGTTTGGCGATGAGGTGCTGTTTACCATGGCACAGATCCTGCAATCGGAAATCGGGAACCGTGGTGTGGCAGGCCGCATCGGCGGCGGTATGTTTTTGTTTGTGCTGGAAGGCATTGCCGATGAAACCGATCTGCGCGGTGTGCTGCGTGCCATCCGTACCAAGCTGGAATGGGCATGGGAGAGCAGCAACGATGACCGCAGCCGTCCCCGTGTGACCTGTTCCATGGGTGCCGCCTGCTATCCCATTGATTCCAAATCCTATGATGAGCTGTTCCTGCAGGCGGATAAGGCCTTGTACATCGCAACGGAAAAGGGCAACAACCGCTATGTCATCTATGATGTGAACAAGCATGGCGAGGCTCTGCCCAACCGTGAGCGTTCCGTGGCGGATCTGTATGCCAATGTGCCCAAGCCCACCCAGAGCAAGGCGGGCTTTGTGGCAGATACCGCCCGCAGTCTGCTGCGAGAGGAAGCCCCCGATCTGTTTTCCCTGATGCAGAACATCGGGGAGCAGTTTGGTGTGGATGGCATCCACATTTTCGCCGCCCCCGAACAAAAAGCGGTGTATAGCTGGGGACATCCCGTAAACGGCAATGCCGCTGTGCTGCTGGAGGAACCCTTTGCACGGGGCTTTGGAGAGGACAGCGTTTGTGTGGTGGATAACATCAATGCGCTGGAAAATGTGGCAGATGATGCCTACCGCTGGTTTGCTGCCGAAAATATGCTGGGTGCAGTGCTGTATCGTATGATGTGCAGCGGGAAGCCCATGGGCGTCATTGCCTTTGGCCTGTTCGGCAGATTCCGCAAATGGAGCACGCTGGATGTGAATCATCTTACGGTGCTGGGCGGCATCCTTGCCGCATTGATGGAAAAATACTATTTTTCGCAGGAATCGGAAGGATTCTTGCGGCAAAACGATTAAATTCCCCTGCGGACTGAAAAAAATCCTTGCAATCCGATGGATTTTGTGCTATCATAATCAATTGGTGCGATGCCGCATCAATCCTTGAGAAGAAAGAATGATGATCGGATGGCAAGAACCATCACTTTGCCCCATGTGGGACACAGCCTGCATTTCGGTGGTGTGGCTGCCTTTTGCAAGAAAAACGCCATGCTGTTCATTGCGGCGGCATTGGCTTTGATGACCATGGTGCTGATTCCGCCGGACAGTGCCTACGCAGATTACTTTGACTGGAAGACCCTGAGCTGCCTGTTTGCTACGCTGGCAGTGGTGTGTGCCCTGAAGAGCATACGGTTCTTTACCTTTCTGGCGCGCAAGATCGTAACTCTTGCGGGCAATACCCGTATGGCAGTGCTTGCCCTGATGGGTATTACCTTTTTCGGCTCCATGCTGATGGCAAATGATATGGCGCTGCTGACCTTTCTTCCGCTGGGCTATGATGTTCTGACCTCCACACGGCAGGAAAAGCATATGCCCTTTACCTTTATCATGCAGAATATCGCAGCCAATCTGGGCGGTATGCTCACACCTTTCGGCAATCCTCAGAATCTGTTCCTGTATGAGAAGTTCCACATTGCCACAGGGGAGTTTATGCAGATCATGGCGATCCCCTTCGGGGTTGCCGTTGTACTGATCCTCCTTTGCTGCATGACCGTGAAGAAAGAACCTCTGGTGATCCGAGGAGAAATGCCCGCACCCTTGCCCAAGGGCAGAACCCTGCTGTATCTGGTGCTGTTTGCCTGCGCTATTCTGATGGTCATGCGTGTGATGCCATGGTGGCTGGGTCTGGCAGGCATTACCGTGATTCTGCTGTTCTGCACCCCCGCCTCCCTGACCAAGGTGGATTTTGGTCTGCTGGGAACCTTTTTTGCATTCTTTATCTTCTCAGGCAATCTGGCAAGAGTAGAGCCTGTACGCGCGCTGCTTTCCCAACTGCTGGAAGGAAATCCGCTGCTGGTATCCGCACTTTCCTGCCAGATGATCAGCAATGTGCCTTCGGCTATTTTGCTGGCACAGTTTACCGATGCCTACCCTGCACTGCTCATGGGCGTGAATATCGGCGGTACCGGTACCCTGATCGCTTCGCTGGCAAGCCTGATCACCTTCCGTGAGTATGTTTCCCACTATCCGCAGAAGACAAGATCTTATGTAAAGCTGTTTTCTCTGCTGAATTTCGGTTTTCTGGCCGTGCTGCTGATCTGCTGCAGCCTGTGCCTGCCGCTGTTTTTGTAAATCATACCCCAAAAGACGAGCTTCGGCTCGTCTTTTTTGCGGCACAGGTGCCGTTTTGCCCTTTTTGCAGAATTTTTTTGTTGAAAGTCCGATTTATTATTGACATTTTGTCGAAATTCATCTATAATGAAGTTTGCGTGCTGCGCTTTATTATCTTAAATCAGAAAGGATGTTGCCGGATGGAAAACATTGTCAGCCTGAAAAATCTTGTGGTGGAGTTTGAAGACGGAGAACAGATCCTCAAAAATATCAGTCTGGATATCAAGGATAAGGAATTCGTCACCTTCCTCGGCCCCTCCGGCTGCGGAAAAACTACGACCCTGCGTATCATCGGCGGCTTTTTGGAGCCTACTGCCGGTGATGTGTTCTTTGAGGGCAAGCGGATCAACGGTCTGCCCCCCCATAAGCGTAATGTGAATACCGTGTTCCAGCGTTATGCCCTGTTCCCGCACCTGAATGTGTACGAGAACATCGCCTTTGGCCTGCGTGTCAAAAAGCTGCCCGAAAAGGAGATCCTGAAGCGGGTAGGGGAGATGCTGGAGCTTGTAAACCTGAAGGGCTTTGAAAAACGTACGGTCAACCGTCTTTCCGGCGGTCAGCAGCAGCGTGTTGCCATTGCCCGTGCGCTGGTCAACCGCCCCAAGGTGCTGCTGCTGGATGAGCCTCTGGGCGCACTGGACCTGAAGCTCCGTAAGGAGATGCAGACCGAGCTGCGTAAGATCCAGCAGGCATTGGAGCTGACCTTTGTTTACGTTACCCACGATCAGGAAGAAGCCCTGACCATGTCCGATACGGTGGTGGTTATGAACAACGGCATCATCCAGCAGATCGGCTCTCCCACAGATATCTACAATGAGCCTGTCAACGCCTTTGTTGCGGATTTCATCGGCGAGAGCAATATCATCAACGGCTGTATGCCCGAAGACTGCGTGGTGGAATTCACCGGCCGCCGCTTTGCCTGTGTGGATAAGGGCTTCAGCCCCGATGAAACTGTAGATGTGGTGATCCGTCCCGAGGATGTGAAGGTGATCCCCGCAGAGAACGCAAAGCTCACCGGTATTGTGGAATCCGTGGTGTTCAAGGGTGTGCATTATGAGATGACCGTGGACGGTGTGGATCATAAGTGGATCATCCATTCCACCAAGGCAGAACCCGTAGGTGCCATGATCGGTATGGATTTTGACCCCTACGACATCCACATTATGAAGAAAACGGAGGGCTGACCATGAAGCAGTTGAAAGTGTTATCTCTGCCGTATCTGGTGTGGATGGTGATCTTCATTCTGGTGCCCATTCTCATGATGGCGTTTTTCGCCTTTACCACCGAAAACGGCGCACTCACACTGGAGCATATCTCCGATGTGGGACAGTATGCCAATATTTTTGTGCGTTCCATCTGGCTTGCCCTGATCGCCACAGCCATTTGTCTGGTGCTGGCGTACCCCATAGCCTTTATTCTTTCCCGCATGGAAAAACACAAGCAGGGCACCATGCTCATGCTGGTTATGCTGCCCATGTGGATGAATTTTCTGCTGCGTACCTATGCGTGGATGACCCTGCTGGGCAACAACGGCATCATCAACTACCTGCTGGGGCTGATCGGTCTGGGACCCTATAAGCTCATCAACACCTCTGCGGCAGTGGTACTGGGCATGGTGTATAACTACCTGCCCTTTATGATCCTGCCCCTGTATTCGGTGATGGAAAAAATCGACAAAAGCGTGATTGAAGCCGCCACCGATCTGGGCTGCAATTCCGCAAAGGTACTGTTTAAGGTGATCCTCCCCCTGAGCCTGCCGGGTATTACCTCCGGCATTACCATGGTGTTTGTGCCTGCCATTTCTACCTTTATTATTTCCCGAATGCTGGGCGGCGGCTCCAACCTGCTCATCGGTGACCTCATCGAGATGCAGTTCCTGGGCAATGCCTATGATCCCCACCTGGGTGCAGCCATCGCATTGGTGCTTATGGTCATTATCCTTGTGATTATGACTGTCATGAACCAGTTCAGCCCCGATGACCAGGTGTTGATATAAGGAGGTGCTTTCCATGAAAAAACTCGGCAATGTATATCTGGCACTGATTCTGTTGTTTTTGTATCTGCCTATTTTTGTGCTGATCGTCTTTTCCTTCAACGAAACCAAAAGCCGTTCCGTGTTCAGCGGCTTTACGCTGGATTGGTATGTGCGCCTGTTCCATAACAAGGCCATCATCGCATCGCTGATCAATACTCTGATCATCGCAACACTGGCAAGTATCATTTCCACCGTGCTGGGCACGCTGGCAGCCATCGGCATCAACAGCATGAAGAAAGTCCCCAAGGCGGTGGTCATGAACATCACCAATATGCCTGTCATCAATCCGGAGATCGTAACGGGTGTTTCCATGATGCTGCTGTTCGTGTTCTTTGCCGCCAGAATGAATCTGGAGTTTGGCTTTGTCACGCTGCTCATCGCCCATATCACCTTTGATGTGCCCTATGTGATACTGAATATCATGCCAAAATTCAAGCAGATGGATCCCCACCTGTTTGAGGCGGCACAGGATCTGGGCTGCAGCCCCTTCCAGTCCTTCCGCAAGGTCATTCTGCCGGAGATCATGCCGGGTATCATCAGCGGCTTCCTTATGGCATTTACCTATTCGCTGGATGATTTCGTCATCAGCTACTTTACCAGCGGCTCTACCTCCCAGACCCTGCCCATCACCATCTACTCCATGACCAGAAGAAAGATCTCCCCCGAGATCAACGCCCTTTCCACCCTGCTGTTCATTGCGGTGGTCGCCATTTTGATCGTGAAGAACATCATTGAAACCAAGCAGGCGAAGAAAAACGCCGGCTACAAAGGAGTGTAAGCATGAAGAACAGACTCTTTTCCCTGCTGGCACTCTCTGTCCTCAGCCTGAGCCTGCTGGGGGGCTGTGCATCCCCGGAGGCAGAAGGGGAGGAGGAAGAGGAGGAGATCTCCGTACAGACCCTGACCGTTTCCGACCCCGACTACTACACCCGCTTCAAGGGGCAGGATATTTCCATCAACGTGTATAACTGGGGTGAGTACATCTCCACCGGTGCCGATGAAGGCACACTGGATGTGAACACAGAGTTTGAAAAGCTCACCGGTATTAAGGTGAATTACACCAACTACGCCACCAACGAGGAGCTGTATGCCAAGCTCAAGGGCGGCGGTGCTGCCTACGATATCATCATTCCCTCCGATTACATGATCAGCAAAATGATCAAGGAGAAAATGGTGCAGCAGCTTAACTTTGAGAACATCCCCAACTTCAGCTATATTATGGATAACTTCCGCAACATGGAGTACGACCCCGAAAATGCGTATTCCGTGCCCTATACATGGGGTACCGTGGGCATCATCTATGATGCCAGTGTGGTGGATATGAATGAGGAGGACATCGACTGGGATCTGCTGTGGGATGAAACCTACGCCGACCAGATCCTCATGTTTGATAACCCCCGCGATGCCTTTGCCATCGGCGAGATCCTGCTGGGATATTCCCTGAATACCGAAAACCCCGATGAGCTGAAGGCTGTTGCCGAAAAGCTGAAGGAGCAGAAGAAGATCGTGCAGGGCTATGTCATGGATGAGATCTTTGACAAAATGGGTGCAGGCGATGCCCTCATCGCCCCCTATTATGCCGGCGATGCCCTGACCATTATGGAGGAAAACGACTCCCTGAACTTTGTGGTGCCCGCCAGCGGTACCAACCTGTTTGTGGATGCCATGTGCATTCCCACGGGTGCCAAGCAGAAGGAAGCCGCAGAAATGTACATCAATTTTATGTGTGAGCCGGATATCGCCTTTGCCAACATTGATTACATCTGCTACTCCACCCCCCATTCCGCAGCCTTTGATATGCTGGATGAGGAGGTCCGGAACGACCCCATTTCCTACCCCGATGAAGAGCTGATCGCAAACCGTACCACCGTGTTTGTCAACCTTTCCGATGAAGCCAACCGTACCATGCAGGATCTGTGGACAGAAATGAAATCCGCCGATGACGAAACCGTCAATCGCTGGCTGGTGCCTGTGTTCCTGCTGTGCTGCCTGGGCATTATCGTGTTTGTGCTGGTGCGGCGGTACATCAAAAGCAAAAAGGATATCTTCTGAAAAAACTGTCACCCGAAGAACGGTACTGTGCTGTTCTTCGGGTGTTTTCTATGCTTTTTGCTGATTTTATGCCCTTTTCTTTGCGTTTTGTACTGTGATGAGGATTTCCCTTGACAGAAAAACACAATGTATGGTATACTGCAATTACACTTTGCGAATGTGAACGTATTTTATACATTCTGTAAAGTGAGAAAAAGAAACATCGAAATTGGGAGGAAAATCACTATGAAACTGCGCTTCAAACCGATGGCATCTGCCATCACAAGCGGCGCACTGCTGGGGGCTATGCTGAACATCATGCCCATGACGGCGGTGCAGGCGGAGGAATTTGCTGTCCGTGACAAATGGGGCTATTGCTCCACCGCAAACTACGTCACCTCGGAGCATTTCTGTATCTTCTACGGCAACAACGATACCACAGGACAGGTCAACGATGCCTTTCTGCAGCGGAATCTGGCAGATTTTGAACGGATCTACCAGTTCTATATGACCGAGCTGGGCATGGAAAGCCCCAACGTGGATATGTACGGCAGAAGTGATCAGAAGTATAAGGTCAATGTGTATCTGACCTATACCGGTCTGGATCAGTACCCCGATGGCTGGGCATTTATGAGTGCCGAGGACGGCTACGGCATCCATATCATCAGTCCCAATGCCATGCTGGATGACCTGACCATCGCCCATGAGTTCGGCCATGTGGTCACCATGCACCAGAAGGCATGGGTGGATCAGGATATTTCCGGCGCATGGTGGGAGTGTACCGCCAACTGGTTCCGTGAGATGTATCTGGCAAGTGACTACTACCAGGGCAATGTGCAGACCTGCTGGTTCGAGCCATATATCCGCAACATGAGCCTGACGACCCCCCACGGCAGAAACTATTATGAGGTATGGCCTCTGCTGGTGTATCTTTCCCTGAATCCCGATAACCTCACCGGTCTTGGCATGAACGCCATGCAGCGTCTGATGTCCGAGGCTCTGCCCGGCGAATACCCCTTTGATACCATGACTCGTATCTACGGCACCGATGCCCAGACCATTCTGGGACATTATGCCAAGCGTATGGCTACCTTTGATTTCGGCAATCAGGCAGCCTATCAGCAGGAATTCAACAACAAGGTGGCATCTTCCCCCTATTACTGGAGCCTGTTCTACACCGTACTGGAGGATGGAAACGACGGCTGGCTGTATGCTCCCGCAGAGGATGCCCCCATGCAGTCGGGCATCAACATTGTGCCCCTTACCGTTACCGGTGATACCATTACCGCAACCCTCAAGGGTCTTTCCAATGATCCCAATGCAGGCTGGCGTGCAGCCATTGTTACGGTAGATGCAGGCGGCAATGAGACCTACTCCGATCTGTTTGGGGCAGGCGATACCATGACAGTATCCGCAAACGGTGCCGTATCCGCTTACCTGACTGTTGTGGGTACTCCGGATGATCTCTACGATGTGAACGCCTTCCATAAGGAAGCGGTTTCCTCCTACAAATACGGCACCGAGCGTGCTAGATATCCCTATGCCGTGCAGCTCAGCGGTGCAGCCGTGCAGCAGACCGGCGGATACAGAAAGGGCAGCGGTCATGCCCACAGCAACGGCGGCGGCTGGGTCGCAGACAGTGCATCTGTGGCAGATTCCGTGTATGTGGGTCCCAACGCTATGGTGCTGGGCAATGCCAATCTTTCGGGCAATGTGCGGGTTGAGGATTACGCCATTGTCGCCAACAGCGTTACCGCTACCGATCACGCAATCATCAGCGGCCATGCCGTAGTCGATGGCGGCGGTATGATCTACAACAACGGCTGGGTATTCGGTACGGTCAAGCTCAGCGGCAATGCCGTTGTCAGCGATCATGCTGTGGTCAGCAATTCCTGTACCGTATCGGGCAATGCCAAGGTGCTGCAAAACGCCTTTGTGACCGAGGCTGTTACCGTTACCGATAACGCCGTGGTCAAGGGTATGTCCTATGTATACGGCACCGGTACCTATTCCGGTCAGGTGATTCTGGATGGCGACTACGCCAACACCGAATCCCTCAGCAGCGGTACTGCCTTTGGCTGGCTGGATACCGCAGGTACCGCCTATACCGATGGCATGATCTCCGGCTATGATTTCTCCCGCGATACCACCACCTGGGCATATGACCGGCACGCAGCCACCAACGCCATGCAAAACGGTGCCGTATGGCAGAGCGACCGTACCTCTGCAAGCGGCGTACTGAACCTGGATGGCGATGATGATTTCATTACACTGGATAATTCCGTGGCAAAAGCACATGGTCTGCAGATCAGTCTGGCAGCACTGTGGAAGGGCGGCACCGCACAGCAGGATCTGTTCTGGTTTGGCGATGAAAACGCCTACATGACCTTTACGCCTGCCAATGCAAACGGTGTGGCAGAGTTCGTCATCACCGATGGCGTGACCACCCAGACCCTGACTGCCTCTGCCCCCTTGACCAAGGGCGAGTGGAGCAAGATCACCATTCGTTTGTTTGACGGCAACGGTACCCTGCTCATTAACGGTCAGCAGGCAGCCGCAGGTGCCGTCAGCCTGACTCCCATGAATGTGATGAGTGCCGCCGCAGATGACAACTGCTATCTGGGCAAGGGCGTGGCACATAACAGCTTTAAGGGTGCTGTGGATTACTGCAACTTCTACTTTAAGGCAGTGGATGAGCCTGACACAAGCTATTACGGCAGCGAGGAGATCGACGATAACGATCCTAACGGTGAGCCTCCTGTGCAGAATATTAGCTGGGGTGATGTGGACTGCAACGGTGAGGTAAAGGTTGCCGATGTCATTCTGCTGAACCGTTTTATCGGTGAGGATATTGCAATCTCTGTTACCGTGCAGGGTCTGCTGAATGCAGATTGTGCCTATGACGGCGATGTGACCCCCGAGGATTCCACCCAGATCCTGAAGTATCTGGCAGGTATGATCCCTTACAGCGCACTGGGCAATCAGTAAAACAAAAACGGTTGATCTCCTCGGAGGTCAACCGTTTTTTTGAATATCAGCGCATCACCCATCGGATGACCGTTCTTGCCACACGGTACAGTGGTGTTTCCAGTACCTTTTTCGCTTGCTTCAGCTCCTTGCGGATGGCAATTCCCTGCGGACAGTGTTTTTCACATTTGCCGCAGCCTACACAATTGGAGGCACCGGTGGAATGCTTTCGCAGAGCCGTACACATGACATAATCAAAAAATGCGCGGAATCTGCCATCACTGTATCGGCGGTTGTAAGCCGCAAAGGTACCGGGGATATCCACATCCTTGGGGCAGGGCATACAGTAGCCGCAGCCGGTGCAGCCCACCTTCATTTTTGCGTTGATAGCCTGCACCACCTTTTGCAGCATGGCTTCTTCTTTGGGGCCAAGCTCTCCCACTGCCACGGTGGATGCGGTATGGATATTATCCCTGACCATAGCATCGGAATTCATACCGGACAGCACCACCGTTACCTCCGGCTGATTCCACAGCCAGCGCAAAGCCCATTGTGCAGGTGTATGCCGGATCTCATAGTCTGCAAAGATCTTTTTTGCATCCTCCGGCAGACGGTTCACCAGTCTGCCGCCTCTCAGCGGCTCCATAATGATGACAGGCAGTCCCTTGGCGTTGGCATAATGCAGTCCTCTGCGTCCTGCCTGAGAATGCTCATCCAGATAGTTGTACTGGATCTGGCAGAAATCCCAGTCATAGGCATCCACCAGCTTGCAGAACATATCCGCATTGCCGTGATAGGAAAACCCTACCTGACGGATGGCACCGCTTGCCTGCTTCTGCCGCAGCCACGCTTCAATACCAAGCTGCTTCAGACGCTCCCACGTGTGGGTATCGGGCAGCATATGCATGAGGTAGTAGTCCACATAATCCGTCCGCAGACGTTTCAGTTGTTCGGCAAACAGCTTATCCAGTCCCTCCATGCTTTTGATGAGGGCATGGGGCATTTTGGTGGCAATGTAAACCTCCCTGCGGATGCCGTTTTGTTCTAAGATCTTACCCAGTGCAGCCTCGCTGCCGGGATAAATATAGGCCGTATCGAAGTAATTCACACCGGCATGAAAAGCCGTCAAGATCTCCGCTTCCGTTTCCCTCAGATCAATGCCGCCTGCTTTCTGTGGAAAACGCATACAGCCAAAGCCCAGAACAGAAAGCTTGTTGCCGTAACGATCGTTTCTGTATTGCAAAAATAACCCTCCCATGCAGTTTTTCTGTTGCACAGCTTGTATCAGATGTCCCTTTCGGTTCATTATACCCGTATTATGGGAAAAAGTCAATGCCCCCAAACAAAAAGCTGCTTTTGAGCAAGGCATCAAAAGCAGCTTTTTTGTATTTTGGTCTGTCATTCTGCCTGCATTGAGGCATTTACGGCTTACTGCTTCTTGATAGAAACGGTAATATCGCCATTAGCGGTCTGAACAGTGACAGTAGCTTCGGGCGTGTCGATCTCGGCAAGGGTACCCAGTGTTTCACCGCAGATGTAGTCCACATAAGCAGCAGGGTAATCGCCATTCATCTGAATAAGAATGCGATCGGAGATCTCACAGCCGCTCTGCTTACGGGCATCCTGAATGTTACGCACCAGCTCACGGGCAACGCCCTCGGCCTTCAGCTCCTCGGTAATGGTCAGGTCCAGAGAAACCACCACACCATGCTCACTCATGATATGACCGCCATCCTTTGCCTGATAGGTCACAAGGATCACATCGGCATCAAAGGCCTCCTCGGAGCCGTCAATGGTGAGGTAAGCGGTATCGCCTGCCAGACGGAAGGCACCGGTCTTAATGGCCTTGATCAGCACGGGAATACGGTCGCCGTACAGATTACGGATGGTATTGAAGTTGGGGGCATACTGCACACTGGCAATGGCAGCCACATCCTCCACCACCTCAACGGTCTTCACGTTCAGCTCCTCAGCAATGACATCGGCAAAGCGGCTGACGGTCTCGGTCTGCTCCTTGGCAGCCAGTGCCACACGCAGCACGCTCAGGGGCTGACGGTTCTTCACACGGTTTTTGCTGCGGATGGAACGGCCCAGAGAAATGACATTCTGCACCAGAGCGATCTGGGAGAGCAGCTCATCATCGGTGTAATTCTCGGGGATCTCAGGCCACTGTGCCAGATGGACGGATTCTTCACCGGTGAGGTTGCGGTACAGATACTCGGAGAGCAGCGGTGCCACAGGAGCCATCAGACGGCAGGTGTTTACCAGCACATACAGCAGGGTATCGTAGGCGTTTTTCTTATCGGCGGTCATTTCGCTGCCCCAGAAGCGTCTGCGGCTGCGGCGGATATACCAGTTGGTCAGGCCATCCACCAAAGCGATAAGAGCATCTACATAATGGTTCACCTGATAATCGTTCATATTATCGGTGATGGTCTTCTGGGTATGGCGCAGCAGAGCCAGCATCCAGCGGTCAAGCTGATTGTCGGAATCGGGGGTGGGAACCGCATCGGGGCCGTAGCCGTCAATGTTTGCATAGGAGATGTAGAAGTTGCAGGCATTCCAGAAGGGCAGCAGCACCTGCTGCAGTGCCTCCTGAATACCGCCCTCATCAAACTGCAGGTCACCAATGAGCATTGCATTGGATTGATACATATACAGACGGAAGGCATCGGTGCCGTATTTCTTCATCAGATCCATGGGATCGGTATAGTTTTTGCTGGATTTGGAGAGCTTCTTGCCATCCTTTGCCAGAACGGTACCATGCACTACGCAGTTGGAGAACGCAGGGCGGTCAAACAAAGCGGTAGCCAGCACATGGAGATAGTAGAACCAGCAGCGGATCTGACCGGTATACTCCACCACGAAATCGCTGGGGAAGTGGGACTCAAACCACTCCTTGTTCTCAAAGGGATAGTGCTTCTGTGCAAAGGGCACGCAGCCGCTTTCAAACCAGCAGTCCAGCACCTCGGGAATACGGTGCATGGTGTGACCGCACTTGCAGGGGAAGCTGACCTCATCCACATACTGACGGTGCAGGTTATCCAGTCGTACACCGCTTGCGGCCTCGATCTCATCAATGCTGCCCAGCACCACACGCTCATGGCACTCATCGCACTCCCAGATGGGAATGGGGGTGCTCCAGTAGCGGTTGCGGGAGATATTCCAGTCACGAGCGTTCTCCAGCCATTTGCCGAAGCGGCCGTTCTTGACCGTATCGGGCACCCAATGTACCTCCTGATTCAGCTCGATGAGGCGATCCTTGATCTTGCCGATATCGAAGTACCATGCATTCATGGCCTTGTAGATCAGGGGCTGCTTGCAGCGCCAGCAGTGGGGGTAGTTATGCTCGATGGTACCATCGGCAACGGCCTTGCCCTGTGCATACAGGAAGCGGATGACGGTGGGATTCATCTCGATGACATTCTTTGCATTTTCCGCCTCGTAGAAGTCGGTGACTTCCTCGGTAAAGCGGCCCTTGGCATCCACAGGATTGATCAGCGGAATGCCGTGCTTTTTGCAGGTCCAGTAGTCGTCCTCACCGAAAGCGGGAGCAGTATGTACGATACCCACACCTTCGTCAGCACCGACATAATCGGCAGTGACCACACGGAAGGCACCCTTTTCCTTCAGCTCTGCAAAGTAGGGGAACAGCGGCTCGTAGGTCATGCCCACCAGCTCTGCGCCCTTGGCTTCCTTGACGATGACAGGCTCTGCGCCGAAGATCTTGTCATAGCGGGGCAGTACGGTCTTGCAGGCAATGAGGATCTCCTCGCCCACATCCACAAAAGCGTAATCCAGAGCCTCGCCCACAGCCAGACACAGGTTGGAGGGCAGAGTCCAGGGGGTGGTAGTCCAGGCCAGGAAGAACACGGGCTTGCCGTTGATGCACTCCTCGGTCTTGAACTTGGTAATGATCCAGCGATCCTGACGGGGACGGGTGGAATCGGACTCTCTGGTATCGGAAATGGAGAGAGAGGTCTCGCAGCGATAGCAGTAGGGGGTCACACGGTAATCCTGATAGATCAGACCCTGCTCATAGCACTGCTTGAAGGCCCACATAACAGACTCCATGTAGGAGAGGTTCATGGTCTTGTATGCGCCTTCGTAATCGACCCAGCGAGCCATCTGCTCCACATATTCTTTCCATGCCTCGTTGTTGCCGGAAACGATCTCATGGCAGGCATCATTGAACTTACCGATGCCGATGCTGCGCTCGATCTCATTTTTATCGGTGATTCCCAAAGCCTTTTCGGCCTGGGTCTCAATGGGCAGACCGTGGCAGTCCCAGCCCCATACACGGGGAACGGAATAACCGCGCATGGTCCAGTAACGTGCGATCATATCCTTGATGAAGGAAACCAGCACAGTACCGTGGTGCGGCTTACCGGTGGGGAAAGGAGGGCCGTCGTAGAAAACGACTTCATTTTCTTTGTGCTGATGCACAGAACGCTCGAATACATTGTTTTCACGCCAGAAGCGGAGCATATCCTCCTGGATCTGCGGCAGATCGGGCTTACCGGCAATGGGCTGATATTTCATAGCGGTGATACATCCTTTCTGTAATTCGATGCCATCCGAAAAAATGGCAACAATTCATAATATTATAGCATATTCCGCAGAAAATGTCAAGGCACAGCCAAGGTATGCGGGGGATTATTCTGCCTCCAGCATTTGTTCCATGGTCGTTTTCAGAACAGAGAAGCCGTTTTTATCATAAAAAGCACGGGCGGAGGGGTTGCATTCCCAGACATTCAGGGTCATTCTGCGGCAGCCGATGGATACCGCATAGGCACGGACATATTCCAGCAAAGCCTTGCCGATATGCTGCCCCCGCATGGTTTCTTCCACGCAAAGGTCATCAATGTAAAGGGATTTGTCATCCATCAGCAGCGGGTGATCTTTGATTTCTTCTATGACACAGAAGGCATAGCCCAGCAGGTAGTTATCATCATTTACGGCAACGAAAACGGGGGTATCGGGGTTGTTCAGGATCTCCTGCAAGCGGGAATCGTTGTATTTTTTTGCGCCCTTGCGGAAGATATCGGGGCGGCCGTTGGAATGCACAGCGGCTACCTGATAGAGAAGACGGTAGATGCCATCGGCATCCCTGAGAGCAGCGAAGCGAATATTCATGGCAAAGGATCCTTTCGGTTGGTGGTCAAGGGAGGAGGAGCCGTGCTTTTTCGGGAAAAGCAGACAGGGCGTTGGGGCAGAAGCGCATTTACAAGAAAACGGAACGGGGACGAACTGCTGTCCGTCCCCCAAAAATCCAAAATTCTTACTTGGCTGCTTTTTCGGTTTCCATCCAGCGGTACAGCACTGCTGCCAGCGCAGCACCTACCAGAGGGCCGACAATAAATACCCACAAGGAACCCATGGGATCCGTGTTGCCATTGATGGCTGCCACGATTGCAGGACCGATGCTTCTTGCAGGGTTTACGGATGTACCGGTCAGACCAATGCCCAGAATATGTACCAGCACCAGAGTGAAGCCGATGATCAATCCGCCGAAGGAACCATGGTTTGCCTTCTTGGAGGTCACACCCAGAATGGTCAGTACAAACAGGAAGGTCAGCAGTACTTCTACCAGCAGGCCAGCCACGGCATTGCCGTTCACACCTGCCAGACCATTGGTGCCGTAGCCGCCGGTCATATCCTTGACATCGCCCAGGCTGAAGATCGCAGCAGTCAGACCGGAGCCTGCCAGTGCGCCCAGACATTGTGCAACAACATAACCGATGAAATCCGTTACGGACATACCGCCGCTGAGCAGTACACCCAGGGAAACAGCCGGGTTGATATGGCAGCCGGAAATATTACCCACACAATATGCCATACCAACAATGGTCAGACCAAAGGCAAAGGCAGTCAGAATGTAGCCGCAGCCGGCGGCGGCATTACAGCCCACCAGCATAGCCGTACCGCATCCCAGCAGCACCAGTGCCATTGTGCCGATGAACTCGGCAACATACTTTTTGATTGCGCCCATAAATAAAGAATCCTCCTTTTCCAAAATATATCGCAGCCTTTGGCTTACGATATTGTTATGATACCATAATCTGCACAATTTGTCAAGGAGTTTCGACAGGAAAATAGGCGAAAAAGCGAGAAGATTCTCATTGGAAGGGGTCGTAATAATAGTGGATCACCGTTCGCAATCCATGCTGCCCGCCATATAGCTCGATCCTGCCGACCTCGCCGTAAGCAAAGCCCGTTGCGGTTACAATATCGCCGAGGTCCTCTCCGCCATAGCCCAGATATTCCACATATTCGCTCCGCATTTTCTCCATACTATGGCGGATGCGGAATTCCGTTGCCTTGATGGGATCGGAAAGATATTGCCTATCCAGCAGGATCTGTTTGATGCGTGTGATCTCACAGGCAGCGGCATCCGGGTTTGTTGAGGAATACACACCGTATTCGCCGGAAGCATCTGCCATATCCACACGGCTGACCATACGAGTGAGATCGGCACATTCTCCCTTGCGGATGACCTTGCTTGCAGGTACGGTAAACTGAGCGGGAGATTCTTTTTTGGTTACACGGATGTGATTGGGTACCGTAACATAAGGTGTGCCGCCGTTGAGCAGAAAGGTGTAATGCCGCAGCATCTCCCACATAGAGGTCTGATCCTTGACATACATATAGCGGCTTTCCGCCACGCCCTGTTCATATGTGACATGGGGCAGCTCGTACAGCGTCATCAGTGTATCCAGCGTAGCAGAGGTATAAATACCGGGCTTTGGCTGATTGTGCAGCAGTGCAGCGGAATACCCCTTGGAAACCACGGTAACAAAGCGGGTACTGTCTTGCAGCTCGGAGGAAAACTGTTCAATGATGCCCTCATGAAGCAGTACCCCATCCAGATAAAACTGTGCCTTGCAGGGGTAATTATACAGATTGCGCTGTGCAATGCATTTTGCACGCAATATGGAATAGGGCAGATATCGGTCGCGGATCAGGGAAAAGGAGATACATTGGGTCAGCTCCACCGTAGTAGTACCACGGCGGCTGATGATCAGCTTGCAATCCATAGAGCAGCTCCTTTCAGACATCGGCAGGGTCGGCAGCCGTACCGAAAAACACCAGCCTGCCCTTGCAGAACACAGCACCATCCTGTGTGTGGAAGGAAAAGGCAGTGAGCTTCATCTCGGAAAAATCGGTTTCGGCCAGAGAAAAAGCAAAAGCGGTCTTGTTCTTCAGGGCAGCCCGCAGAACCGAAAGCAGCTCACCGCCCGCAGCCGCAGGCACCCGGAACCGCAGCTCCAGATGACAAGGCTTTTTGCCCAGAGGAATGGGATTCCAGCTTCCGTCCCACATCCGCAAAGACTCGTAGGGGCGTTCTTCCTCCATGGTAAAGCCATCGGGGAACAGTGTTACGGTACCCAGCGTAATGCTGTGGGTCATGCAGTTAAGATCCGCAGAAAGCGTATCAAGGGACATTTTCAGGCACCTCCTCATCAGCAGAAAAATGCAGTATGCCGCTTGCACGCAGCACAACAGGCACACAAAGACGGTCAAGACGGTTTTCATAACGGAGCTCCTGTACGGAAAGCTCCTGCACCTGCCAGCCCAGAGAAAAAACAGCAGGCAGGAGTATTTCGGCAGCGGCACGGTGCAGCAAAGCAGCCTCCCGATGGGGCGGCAGATACAATCGGAGCTGCAAGGAAAATACCGCAGGCACCGCCAGAGCATCTCCAAGGGGTATGGGTGCCTCCATGCGGATATCCAAGGGAGCCGCCACAGCGAACAGGGCATCTCCCCGTTCTCCAAGAGGTGTGTCGGGGAATCCGGTGCAGCAGGGGAGCCCCTTTTCGGTCAGTGCCTGTACCAGTTGCTCCGTTGGAGTAATCGTTTGTGCCATAGGCATCGGGCACCTCCTTTAACCAATGCCTGTCAGCAGCAACCGACGGTCTGTCAGCAGATCGGCAGCAGCAGCGTGATATTCCTGTACCAGACGCTCCGCAAAGCTGCAGGGCAGAGCGGCATCATGAGAGCGTGCCACCGTGCCTGCGTAGGTGTGAGAAACACCGCAGCGGGCAGCCTGCATCTGTACATAGCGGAGATTGGCAAGTGCCGCACAAAAATAGCACAGGCGGAGATCGGAAGCATCGGCACCGGGCCGCAGCATACTCATACATTGGGCAGCAGCGGCATCCAGCAGGGGGGTATAGGGTTCGGCATCGGGGAGCATGGCAAACAGACAAAACAGCTTGCGGCATTGTTCCATATCTATCATGCGCGATCACGCTCCCGTGCCTTTTTTCCCAAACGGAAGGGGGTCATATCACCGGCAGGAGAAGCGGTGTGTTCGGTATCTGCGGAAAGCTGGGGGGTGCTGTGGGCTTTTCCGATTTCCAAAGCATGGCGCAGGTGCAGCAAACCGTCGGCATCCAGATGCAGAGTGCTGTCTGCCAGTGCTTTGGCGCAGAGCGTTTCACCTTCGGCATAGCAAAGGCGCACCACCTGCTTCCGCAGATCCTCCGTGAGGGCATCCAGCGTGCGGTGTGCGGCATCCAAAGCGGAGCGCAGTGCAAGGGTCTCACCATTGGCGGAGCCACCCATACGCTTGGTAACACCTGCGTTTTTCTGGGCAGGCACCGCAACAAAGCTCCATTCGTAGGCATCGGTGATGCCATCCAGCACGCAATAGCAAAGGGCATCGGCATACCGTCTGCCCTGAATATGACCGCAGGGCTTTTGCAGGCGGTTGGTACCGCAGATGGAACAGACACGGGAGGAGGCGGCACAGGAGATGCTGACTTCCTTTTTAATGCCGCCGTCGATCTCACGGATGAGGTCTGCATTCTGCTGTGTGCGAACCATATACGCCGCCGCCTTAAGATAACGGTAGGGCTTGCCGTAAGCCGTGGTGCGGGCGGTATCGGTACAGATCTCCGTATCAAAAATACGGGCTGTCTGATTGCCGCAGCGGGGATCGTGATCAAAAATGCCTGTTACGCCGATGAAGCGTTTTTGCAGGGCAGCCAGGGCAGCCTCGGAAAAGCAGTCGCCGTCTCTGTCGATATCGTTATCGCAGAGGATGAGATCAAACAGGTAGACCTCATCGGCAGTGTGCTTTCTGCGGGTAAACCGGTTCAGCTTTTCAAGCTGACGGGTCAGTTGCTCAGACATATACAAGCTCCTTTCGGGTAAAATGGGAAGATTTCACGGTTGTCGGTTTGGGGAAAACGGTCAGTGGGGCAATGCAGCATTGTGCCGCATTGCCCATGCCGTCCGCAACTGCCGTGCAGCAGCCGCAGCAGGGAAAGATCATGCCCAGTGCAGTACCGCAGCGGCACCGTTCATCAGGGGAAGGAAGCCCACACGGACAGAAACCGCAATGCGATCCAACTGACAGTGAATGAGCTGATCCGTCTCCAGCAGCACATCGGAGCCGGTAATGCACTCCAGTGCATAATCCTTGGAAATACCGATCATGGTGGTGTCATCCAGAGAGGCATCCTTGATGAGCTTTGCGCCAAAGGGCAGATACACACAGCCCTTGGCATCGGCACAGCGGTCAGACATCTGCTCCATGGCAAGAATGGCTGCCACATTTTTGGGTGATGCCACTACGGTGGTCATGTCATAATCGGTAAACTGTCCGTACAGATTGGCCAGATCGGTATAGGAAAGGGTGGAGCCTACCAGACCGATGGGCACAACGGAATTCTTCAGCTCAGAAAGTGCTTTTGCGGCAATGGCGGCTGCCAGCTTTCTGCCGATGGCACGCAGAGCCACCGCAAAGCTGTCCAGACGCTGACGGCGCACGATCTCATAGGAGGCGGAGATCACTCTGCCGAACTTGTCCAGTGCAACAGGGGTGTCTGCCTCGGTAATGGCAGTGATCTTCATATCATTGCCCTGTGCGGTCACCGCAGAATAGGCACCGTCGCTTTCATCCACCGTAAAGCCCTTGTAGCAGGTACCGTTTACGGCTGCCGTTGCTGCTACCATTTCGGGGAGAATGGATTCCTCCATACCCTGCTTGATGGCACGGCGGACAAACTCGGGGAACAGCACGGCACTTTCGGTGGTGGTGAAGAACTTCTCCACGCAATCGCAGTCCGCACCGCTGATGCGGATATCAAAACGCTTCAGTTGACGCTCAAAGGCATCCAGAGCTGCCAGCGGTGTGCCGGCATAGGCCTCGGAAGGATCGGCGGCCTCCAGTGCCTGTGCAAATGTGGTGTTTGCCAGATGATACATACCTTTTTCCAGTTTAACAGAATCAAACATCTTCATTTTCCTTTCTCATTCGGGCTTCGGTCATACGGTTTTGCAACTCGATCTCGTATGCCTGTGCGTTTTTCAGTCTTGCTTCCGCAAGCTCGGTTTCATCCTGCAGATCAATATGCTCCCAGCAGATACGGGGCTCACATAAAAAGCCCTCGCCGTGCAGGGCGGTACGCAGGATCTTTAACAGGGTAGGGGTCAGGAGCCGACGGAAATATTCCAGCTCCGAGGTCAGAATATCTGCCTGCTGCGAGGACATCCGTTCGGTGCTGGACCAGTTCAGACCCAGCAAAAATGGCGGAATGGAGAGCTTTGCTACGATCTGCTCCAATAGCTGCCGCACGGGGATCTCCGTATCGGGCATATGGTTTTCCGCACCAATGGCGCGGATCTCCACATCACCTGTCACGATAAAATCCTGTACCTGCCCCTGCCGGACCCCCTCCATACCCTGCTGCCATGCCGCTGCGATCTCCGCTGCGTGCTCATTGGCATAGGCTGCGGCGGCAGGATCATTGCCGGGACGATAGGTTACCGCATAGCGTACATTGCCTGCACGGTCATAATTCTGGCCGATGCATTCGTAGATCCGCAGCAGTACCCTGCTGATGGCAGGCAGTCCGTTGAGCACGGAAACGCCATACACGCCGCCGATGGTGGGATGCATGGGAATAAACAGGATCCGCTCGGGGTGAGCAATGGGTATGGGCTTGCCGTTTTTGCCGCTTGGCGTATAAAACCGACAGCTTGCGGCATCCTCCTGCCGGACGATCAAGGTACGGGGATGTGCCGCTGCCAGACCTGTGATCCTGCCGGATTCGGGGTCTGTGAGCAGTTCCCCGACGGCATTGCCGTACAGCAGCAGACTATCCAGCATACGGTCGGCAAATTCCTGCAAGGAGCTGCCGTTGGCGTTGACCGGTACACATTCACAAAACCGGTCCAGAAACGCCTGCGCCTCGGGATCATCGGCGTGCACAGTAAAACCGCCGCATAACCGCACGATTTTACGGAATGCGGCATCAATCACGGGTACTGCGGAGCGCAAAGCCTCATAAAGCTGCCATTGGGCAGGGCAGGGAAGCTCCGGCGCAGGCATGGGCAATGCGGCTGCACTGCCGCTGCTTGCGGTAAATGCTCCTTTTTTTGCGGCAGAGGATTTCTTTCTGCTGCGGCCAATGGAAAAAGCCATGGGATATCATACCCTCCTTTCGTGGGTGGTTCTGGTCAGCGATGCTGTATAGAAGGCAGGCTTATCTGCCTGCTTCATGGCTGTGCTGACAAAATAGCGGATGTCATCCATTGCGTGGTCGTTTTCCTTGATGGGTGCATCCTTTCCCCCATCGGTATCCCATGTATACAAGGAAAATTCACGGATGGCATCCTTGCAATGAGGGGAAAACAGCAGGCTGCCCTCATTCAGGGCATTTGCTACCCGCTGTATGCCTGCTGTGACCTCATTGCGGGCAGGCAGAACGGTAAATCTGCCATGCCTGCGGATGCAGGCTGCCATACTTGCAGCGGAAGGATCCAGGATCACCTGCCGTACAGGCAGCCCGCCCGCCAAGCCTTCCAGATGGGCATAATGCTCCTCATCGGTACGGGGAATGCCTGTTTTGCGGGCATCGTAGTAGTATTCCGCTACCCGATACCAGCGGTGGTCTTTTCTGCCCCACAGCCCAAAGGAAGTGGGATTGACGGTGCCGTAATCGCCGGAGATGATGTAGTCTGTCAGACCCTCCGGCGGCAGGGCAATATGCCGCTTGGGAGAAAACATGGGGTAGACAAGTCCGTGAGCTGCCACCCATCTGCCGTTGATGTACCGTTCATAGAAGGCTCCTGTGTACATACGGCGGTAGCGTTTGCGTATGGCGGGGGAAAGGGCTGTGTTGTCATCCAGCGTAAAATGCAGATAGAAAAGATTCTTCTGCTTCCGCTGCAAAATCCATTCCCGATAAAACCAGTGGGAGGGTGACCCCGGATTGCAGGAAAACCAGATGCGTGATCCGCTGACAGAACAGCGTGCCAATGCCTGTTCCACAAAGGAACGGGGCATCAGGGCGACTTCATCCAGCAGAACACCTGCCAGTGTAATGCCCTGTATCAGCGATGCCGAAGCCTCATCCTTGCCGCCGAACCAATAATAACGGTTGGTATTGCCCCGAAAGCTGATATCACAATAGGAACGGCTGACCCGTTCCGTTACGGTAAACCCCAGTGGCTGCAGCATGGGGATCAGGGGGGTGATGAGGTTTCTGTGCAGGGAGGTAACGGTTTTTCCGCAGAGCGCAAAGGCACGGTCATGGAAATTGATACAGCTCCAGATGATAAAGCCCAGTGCCAATGCGGTGGTTTTGCCGGAACGGATGGCACCGTCACAGACAATGGCATCATAGCGGCGGGAATCTTTATCCAGCCACCAGCGGATCGCTTTCCTCTGCTTGGGGGAGAACCTTTGCAGATCCGGTAACTGTGTGTTCATCATGCACCTCCTCCGGAGCCGCAAAGGCAGCAAGCAAAGCATTGGCTGCTGCGGAAGAATCCATGGCATTGGCGCATTCCAGCAGCCGTTCCATGGCTTTCTGCCGATCAAACAGCCGTACTTCCACACCGCCGCCCTTATCCCGTTTGATCTCCGAAACATGAAACAGATCCAGTTGATCCAGCAGCGGGGGCGGAGGAAGCTCTTCGGCAAATACCAGTCTTACGGCATCGTTGGCTTTGCCAAAGGCAAGGCGGCTCAGACCCGCCATAACCATAGCCCGTACCGAGAGGATCTCCTCTCCTGCAAGCCTGTGGAGCATACGGCGGCAGGGGGCACTGTGGAGCTGCATCAGTGCGTATGCGGCAGCCTCTTTTGGGGGAACTCCTGCCTGCACGGCAGCTTCTTCTCCGTTGCCCAGCAGCAGATACAACCGACAGAAGCGTTTGCGAAGTTCCTTTTGCTGTGCAGATTCTTTCACGACATAACCACCTTTCGTTTGAATATGGGGGAACAGGTAACACAGGGTTGGGCTTGTGCCCATGGGAATGCGTTGTCAGCCGCATTCATAAAGGGGCAGGTTTGGGGGAAAACTTGTACGTTTTTTTCGCTCTCCCACAAAATTCGGCAGAATGCACAATCAGGCGACTGCCGATATGCGTCTGATAGTACAGTTCGCCGACAGCATCTCTGCCGTCACCCTTCGACAAAAGCTGACATAGAATAAAAAAACGCCCTGCCTGCGATGACGGTGCATGACTAAATCATCGCAAACAGGGCAAGCTATGAATCACCGCAGCAAATGAAAGGATCGTGAGATGATATGCTGACAGTGCGAAGAGGAGAGATCTATTATGCGGATCTCAGTCCCGTGGTAGGTTCCGAGCAGGGCGGCGTGCGCCCCGTGCTGATCATACAAAACGATGTGGGCAACCGATACAGCCCCACTGTAATTGCCGCAGCCATTACCAGCCAGAAGGAAAAGGCAAAGCTGCCCACTCATATTTCTCTGGCGGCAGCGGATTGCGGCCTGAGCCGTGACAGTATTATTCTGCTGGAGCAGATCCGTACCATAGATAAGCAGCGGCTGAAGGAATGCGTGGGAGAGATCCCTGTTACTACCATGAAGCAGGTGGATTATGCGCTGGAGATCAGCTTCGGGCTGATCCCTCGTCCCCGTCATGGGAGTATCCGCCAAACAGTGATGGGATCGCAGCGGCAAGAGGTACCCCAAAGCTGAACAGCAGACTGATGAGCAGCGGTGTACCGCTGAGCATGACTGTATCAAACAGCCTTGCCACCGGGGGCAGACATACTGCCGATGCCGCAATGCCGCCGGAGAGCAGTACCGCTCCTATGAGTGCGGGATTGGAACACCACGGCACGGAAAACAAATTGCCGTCTTCGGTTTTGCACTCGAATACATGAATGAGCTGGGATGCGATCAGCGTGACCAGTGCGGCGGTTCTTGCCATTTCCACAGAGCCGGAAAGCCGCAGCACCGTGGAAAAAGATCCCAGTGTGGAAAGGGCAATGAAGATCCCGCGGAATACGATGCGGGAAAGCAGTCCCCCTGCAAAAAAGCTTTCCTCCGCGCGGCGGGGCGGCTTTTGCATGATGCGCTTATGGGGCGGTTCCAGACTCAGGGCAATGGCAGGCAGACCATCGGTCAGCAGATTGACCAGCAGGATCTGGGTGGGCAGCAGAATCATAGGCATGCCCATAAGGATGCCCAGCAGCATGGTCAGTACCTCACCGATGTTGCAGGCCAGCAGATAGCGTACAAATCTGCGGATATTGGCATATACGGTACGACCCTGCTCCACTGCGGCAGTCAGGGTATCAAAGCGGTCATCCAGCAGCACAATATCTGCTGCCTGCCGTGTCACATCGGTGCCGGTAATGCCCATTGCCACCCCGATGTTGGCTTCCTTGACGGCAGGGGCATCGTTGACACCGTCACCGGTCATGGTAACGATATGCCCCTGTTTTTTACAGGCCCGTACCAGCCGCAGCTTATGGGCAGGTGTGACCCGTGCAAACACGCCGTACTGCTGTACGGCACGTTCCAGCTCCTTGTCGGTCAGAGCATCCAGCTCGGCACCGGTCATGACCTGCTCCCCTTTGGGGATGCCTGCTTGTTTTGCAACTGCTGCGGCGGTTTTTGCGTGATCGCCTGTCAGCATTTTGACCTGTATGCCTGCTCTGACACATTTGGCAATGGCAGCCTTTGCCTGCTCTCTGGGCGGATCCATCATGGCCATCAGCCCCAGAAAAACCATGCCGGAGGTACCGTTTTCCGTGGTTTCCGATTCTTTTTCGGCAAAGGCAAGCACCCGCAGGGCCTGTTCCGCATAGGCTTCCGTCTGCTGCAGGATCTGTGCCCGCTTCTGGGGGGTCAGCGGGATGATGCCCTTTGATTCCATGATAAATCCGCAATCCTTCAGGATCACATCGGGGGCACCTTTGCGGCAGGCAAGCAGCTTTGTATGTCCCTGCTCACGATAAAACACGGTCATACAGCGGCTTTCGCTGTCAAAGGGGATCTCATCTGCCTTTTGCATACGGGAAAAACCATCGGCAGTGATGCTGCATTTGGCGGCGGCTACCAGCAGGGCGATCTCTGTGGGGTCTCCGCTGACCTGCCATTCTCCCGGCTCCTTCCGTGCTTCTCTGCTGCGGGAGGTATTTTGGGTATCGCTTTGTATCATGCCGTGATTGCACAGCACCGCACAGCGCAGCAGGGTCTGCAATACAGGTTTGCTTCTGGGATTGCACCTGCCGCCGTCGCAGGTAAGGGCACCGCTTTTCTGCCAGCCTGTTCCGCTGAGGGTAAAGGTATCTTCACCTGCACTGATATGCGATACGGTCATTTTGTTTTCGGTAATGGTGCCTGTTTTATCGGAGCAGATCACTGTGGTACAGCCAAGGGTCTCCACAGCGTGCAGCCGGTTGACCAGTGCTTTGCGCCTGAGCATTCTGCGTACTGCCAGTGCAAGGGCAATGGTGACCGTAGCCGGCAGGCCTTCGGGGATGGCGGCAATGGCAACGGTAATGCCTGTCAGGAACATTTCTCCCACAGGCTCACCTCGCAGCACCCCTGCGCCAAATACCAGAATACATACCACACCGCAGAGGACAGCAACGGTTTTGCCCAGCTCCGCAAGCCGTTTTTGCAGCGGTGTTTCCCCTTGGGTGATTTCAGACAGCATGGCAGAGATCTGACCCATCTGGGTGGCCTTGCCTGTGGCGATGATTTTTGCTTCGGCAGTGCCGCCGGTCAGGGCTGTACCTGCATAGAGGATATCCTCACGGCCGGTCTTGTTGCTGATTTCTCCGTGGGCAGGGGAGTGGGGATGCTTTTCCACCGCACAGGATTCTCCCGTGAGAATGGATTCTTCCGCTGTCATATGGTGTCCTCCGCAGATGACTGCATCGGCGGGTACTCTGTCACCTGCCTCCAGCAGGATCACATCCCCGGTGACAAGCTTTGCCGCATCCACGGTCACTGCCTTGCCGTCACGATAAACTTTGGCTGTGGGGGCACTCATGCTGCGTAAGGCCAGCAGAGTCTGTTCGGTGCGGTATTCCTGCACAAAGCCCAGCAGGGCATTCAGCACCACGATCACCCCGATGGTTGCGGCATCGGTGTATTCACCCATCCATGCAGAGATCCCTGCGGCTGCCAGCAGGATCATGACCATCACATCGGTAAACTGCCGCAGCAGGATCCGCCATGGGTGAGAACGGGGCGGCGGTGCAGTCAGATTTTCACCCTGCTGTGCCAGCCGCCGTGCCGCTTCTTCGGAGGACAATCCGATCATGTAAAACACTCCCTTGCAAAAAACATACTCTGCAACAATGTATGCCTGCCCCCTTGGGATTATGACCCTGTTTTTTGTATGCCAAAAGAAAAACCGAAAAAGGTTCTTTCTTTGTGGAATTTGCAGAAATGGGAAAATTTCGGGCAAAGCTCTTGCAACGGGAAAGAATCTGTTGTATAATAGAATCGACAAAAAAAGAAATGTCCCTTTTATGGGACAGCATCCGAAAAACAGATAGAAAAAAACAGCAAGAACAAAAGGAATCATACACGAGAACAGGAGAACAACATGGTATTTTCCAGTCTGATCTTTCTGTACCTATTTATGCCCGTATGCCTGCTGTGCTGCGGGCTTTTGTCGTTTACGGCGAAGGATTCCCGCCGCAAAACGGCATTGCAGAATGGGGTACTGATCATATTTTCTTTGATATTTTACGCATGGGGTGAGCCGACCTACATCTTTTTGCTGCTGAGCAGTGTGCTGGTGAACTATCTGCTGGGGCTGTGGCAGGGCAGATGTAAGGACCGTGCCGATGAACGCATGGCAAAGGCTGTCATGATCCTGACGCTGGTGTTCAATCTGGGGCTGCTGGGCGTGTTCAAGTACAGTGGCTTTCTGGTGGAAAACCTGAATCTGCTGCCCATGGTGGAGCTGCCTGTGCCAAAGCTGCGTCTGCCCATCGGCATCAGCTTTTACACCTTCCAGATCCTTTCCTACCAGATTGACCTGTACTGGGATAAGGTGGAGCGTCAGCGGAATCCATGGCATTTTCTGCTGTATATCTCTATGTTTCCGCAGCTTGTGGCAGGACCCATTGTGCGTTACAGCACCATTGCCGCAGAGATCGCCCACCGACGGGTGACCCTGACGGAATGCAGCGCAGGTCTCAGCCGCTTTGTTATGGGTCTTGCCAAAAAAGTGATCCTTTCCAATCATCTTTCGGTGATCGTGGAGGATTTCTTCGGGGGGGAGCTTTCCCAGCTTACCCTGCTTGGTACATGGTACGCCGTGGCAGTCTATGCCATGCAGGTGTATTTCGATTTTTCGGGCTACTCCGATATGGCCATTGGCATGGGGCTGATGTTCGGCTTCCATTTTGATGAAAACTTCCGTCATCCCTTCCTTTGCAAGGATATTTCCGAGTTCTGGCAGCGGTGGCATATCTCACTGGGCACCTTTTTCCGTGATTATCTGTTGTATGTTCCCATTTTCGGCAAACGCCGCAAGTACGGCGGATTGTTTCTGGTGTGGTTCTGCACGGGTCTTTGGCACGGTGCAAGCTGGAATTTCATCCTCTGGGGCTTATACTTCGGGCTGTTTATTCTGCTGGAGCAGAAGCTGGGCAAAAAGCGCATGAAGAAAATCCCCCTTGTGATACGGCATATTTACAGCAAGCTGGTGATCCTTGTGGGCTTCGGCATCTTCTACTTTGAAAGCCTGCCCCGTCTGGGTGCGTTTTTCAAGGCCTTGGTGATCCCTGCACAGGGCTTTGCCGACCGCTATCTGCTGACTTCGGTGCAGAACAACTGCTGGCTGCTGATGGCCGCTGTGATCTGCTGCTTCCCGCTGGCAGAGCGGCTGAAGCAATGGGGCAGCCGTACGCCGCAGCGTGCCTATGTCTGTGGTGTGCTGGGGGCTGCCTGCAATCTGCTCCTGCTGCTGGTCAGCAGTATTCTGCTGGTGGATGCCACCAATAATCCCTTCCTGTACTTCCGCTTCTGACCGCAGCGGGGTACGGATCATCTTTGCGGAGAAAGGAGCTGAACTACGATGCTGACTTCCAGTATGCTGGGAAATGATAACAACGAAATCGACATTGAACTGCCCGATGAACAGGCCTTGCAGGAGGCCGCAGAGCGAAAAGCCTTTGCCGAAACCGCTGCCCTGCGGAAACAACGGCGGCAGCAGGCAACGGCAGCCCATCCCATAAAGAAAAAAGCCGTGCAGAAAGCACGGGAAGAACGTCTGGAACGCAATGCTGCTCTGCGGGGACTGATGCAGAGTGCCGCTTTGAAGCAGGCTGTTGTACGGCTGCCTGCTGCCCCCACAGAGCTGCCTGCGGGAGAAGATCCCTTGCTGCGGATCAAGGAAGCGGAAGAGCAGCAGAAGAAGGAAAAAGAACGGATCCGCATACAGCAGACCGAGGAACGATCTGCGGCAGCCGCTTTTGCCGCTGCCACCGAGGAAGCAAAGCCCTTCTGCCGCAGACTGATGCGCCGTACCAATGCCCAATGGAAGAAAGAATCCGCTGCCATTGCCTATGCAGAGCAGCAGAATACCATTGCACATCGGCTGGCACTGGTGAATGTTTGCGTATGCGGAATTGCGGCGGCGGTCATCGCTGTGGGTATGCTGGTGCTGGAACGCCCCACTGTTTCCGAGACGGAAAACCGTACCCTTGCCACTATGCCCGATTTCACATGGGAGAGCTACTTCAGCGGAGAATACACCGCAGGTGTGGCAGAATTTTATGATGATACCGTTCCCATGCGGGAAACCTTTAAGCACGCTACCGCAGCCATCCGTAAATATATGGCATGGCAGACAGGCGGCCCCGTGATCCACGGCGGCAGACCCGTACAGGGGGAGCCCGAGCCGGAAATCACGGAGCCTGTTGTTACAACCACTACCACGGCTGTTTCCGTTGACCCCGGTGTGGAGGTGACCACAACTGCCGCAACCACTACCACCACAGCAGCATCCACACAGGAGCCGGAGGAAAATCACGGTGAGCTGAGCAACAATATTCTCATCAGCGATAAGCGGGGCATTATGCTGTATGGCGGCAGCTATAAAAACGGCGAACGCTATGCCTCCTACCTGAATGCCTACAAGGAAAAGCTGGGGGACAGTGTGAATATCTATTCCATGGTAGTGCCTACCCCCTGTTCTTTCTATACACCCGAGGAATTTCAATATCTCATCGGCAGCGAGGAAAAGAACATTGCACACATCAATGAAAATCTCATTGGTGTAACACCTGTGGATGCTTATGGCGTGCTGAATGCCCATAAGGATGAGTATATCTATATGCGTACCGATCATCACTGGTCTGCGCTGGGGGCATTTTATGCGGCAGAGGAATTCGCTGCCACAGCAAGGGTTCCCTTTGCCAGACAGGATACCTATGAAAAGATCGTAAAGCCCGGCTATGTAGGTACTCTGTATGGGTATTCCGGTGATATCACACTGAAAAACAATCCGGAGGATTTCTTCTACTATGTGCCCTCTGCGGAATATACCACCACCTACTATAATACGAGTCTGGGTGCAAAGCGGCAGGCTCCGCTGCTGCTGAATCTGGATCGGCTTTCACCGGTGAGCTGGTATATGGTGTATCTGGGCGGTGATGAACGGGTGACCCATGTGGAGACCGCTGTGAATAATGATCGCACGCTGGTGATCATGAAGGATAGCTACGGCAATGCACTGGTACCGTGGCTGACTTCTTCCTTTGAGGATATTTATGTCATCGACCTGCGGTATTTTAAGCCCAATGTGATCTCATATATGCAGGAGATCGGGGCAACGGATCTGTTATTTGCCATGAATACTTTCAGTGCCACAGGCGGCAACGCCAAGCATATCAACACATTGATGAATCAGTAAAGGGAGGAAACAGGTATGACCAAGAGTGAAGTAATGGAGCAGCTTCTGCCGATTTTTTGCGAGGTTTTTGATGATGACGATATTGTTCTGACAGAGGAAACCACGGCTGCGGATATTGACGGCTGGGACAGTGTAGAGCATTTTAATCTGATCGCAGCGGTAGAGGAGGCGTTTTCGGTACGGTTCAAGATGAAAGAGGTATCGGGGATGAAAAATGTGGGCGAGATGGCAGAGATCATTGCCCAGAGAGCGGAATAAACAGAAAAAAGCACCGCCATCCGAAAAAAGGGTGGCGGTGTTTTTGTATCGTCAGTGGGAGGAAGAATCCCCCACCGCTTCACTGAGATGAGCGCAATAATAAGAGGGGAGAGGTAAGCGGAGGGGGCTAAGGGGGAACCCCTTCCTTATCCTCATCCTCTCTAATATCACAACCACAGACGTTACTTGCAAATCCCAAAAAAACCGCTTCCGCAGGGGGGATACCCTGCAAAAGCGGCTTTCTTCTTATTCTGTTGCCTGTACAGGTGAGGCAGGCATGGTCAATGCCTCGTCGATGGCTGCGTATACACTGTAAAGATCCAGCACACAGGATTCCAATGCGCGGCAGATCCGGTTATCAAAACCAAAGGCATCCCGCAGAGAATTCAGGGTACGGCGCTCGTTGATATCCTCAAAGCTGTCACAGATGGCTACGGAAAACAGCTCCATATATACCTTGCGCTTCAGCAGCTCGGGGAGCTGCGCCAGCGTATCACGGGCAGCGTTACAAGCTGCAGCATCGTAAGAAAACCCATGCACACGCATATCCTTTGCGTATTGATCCAATACCTTAGCCTCTTCCAGATCTACAATACCGTCATCCTCAATGATCTCCGAAGCCAGTGTCAGAAAAGCCTCTGCTTCGATGGATCCAAGCTCATGCAAAAACATAGCAAAACATTCCTTTCCATATCATTCGGGTCATATCCTTGGCAGATATTACCTCTCATACTCAGTATAGCACATCTGCGTGCAAATTGCAAGTGATTTCACAGGATCCCCACAAACTCTTCGGGAGATTTTCCTTTTTTCTCCTGTTTCAGTCCTGCCAGCATCCGCAGAATATGGGTGGCATCATTGCCTTTGACATCACCGTCACCGTCACTGTCAGCGTTGATCAGGCCCTGATGGGATACAGCAATGCTGTTATCCTCTGCCAGAAAACGGTTCAGCAGGATCACATCGTCGATTTTGACCAGACCGTCGCAGTTCACATCTCCGTTGAGGTGGAGGGGCGGTGTATGGGTTTCTTCGGTGGTGACTGTGGTTTCTGCCGGCTGCGAGTAATACAGGGTACAGGCATCGGCAGAGCCGTAGGAGCCTGCTTCTCCGTTTATGATCAGCCGGATGGTAACGGTATCACCTTCACGGGCATCTGCTGCTGCCGATACGCTCTGCCAGTTGTTCCAGCCTGTCAGGCTGCCGCTGACGGTATCCGTTACGGTATTGTTTACGGCGATCTCCACAGTATAGGAGGAAAGAGCATCGCCCTGAAGCTGCACGGTAAAGGTATAACGGCCGTTTTGCTGTGCCTGATGCTGTGTCTGCACGCTGCTGTCACGGAAGGGGGTATCTGCATACCAGTGCAGGGCACAGCTTCCGTTTTTCACATCCTCCTGCCGTACATCAAAGTGACCGTCCGCGGTGCCGTGAAGCTCCCAGCCTTCGGGAGCATCTGTCCAGCCGTTTTGTCGGTCAAAGCCGGGGTTTACCAGCAGATTATGGGGATCCTCCGCAACTCTGTCGCCCCGTACCTCGTTAAATACGCTTAAGGATTCCAGCGGTACACCGTCTGCATCAAACAAAGCCTGATTATCTACGGCACTGCCACCGTAATATTTTCCGTCCGGATCGTATTCCTGTGAGGCTTGTGAAGCCCAGCCGGAGCCGTACTGTTCCCATTTTTGCAGATTGCTGTTGTATTCCGTACCAACGGGCAGCCATGCAGGCTCCCAGTAAAATACACCGATGCCCTTGCCGTTTTCCACGGACTGTACCGCAGTAAACACATCCCGCAGACAATCTGCCTGCCCCTGTGTACTGACTGCATAGCTGACATATTCACCCAGATCACCATCGCCCGAGATTGTGTTTGCAAACTGATCGGGGTTTTCGGTGGTGTAGATCCATGAGGTTTCCGCTACCATGACCATTTTATCATAGCTCTGCGCCACGGTATTCAGCACGGAAGAAAGGTTTTCCATGGTGCCGTGCCAGTAGGGGTAGTAGGAGGTGGCAAATACATCATAATCCGCATGGCATTGGGAAAGCATTTTGGCGTAGTATTCATAGTTGCCTGCTTTTTCGGGATTGGTAAAGTGCAGAGCCACCAGTGTATCAGCATTGAAATTGCGGACTGCCGAAGCACCTGCATTGTACAGATCGGTAACAAGCTGCCAGCCCTCTGCACTCCAGTCATAATCGGAAAGCAGGGTGCCGCACATACCGCCTGTGGTTTCGTTGCCCACCTGTACCATGGGGATCTCCACCCCCGTAGCTTCCAGACGGGCTAAGGTATCGGCGGTAAAATCGTAGATTGCCTGCTGCTTTTGTGCATGAGAATAGCCTTCCCATGCCTTGGGAGCTTTCTGCTTTGCGGGATCTGCCCAGAAATCCGAATAATGAAAATCCGGCATGAGCTTTAAGCCCACAGCGGCACAGCGGGCAGCAATTTCAACGGCACGCTCCACATCGCAGGCACCGCCGCCGTAGGTGGCTCCGCTCTGAGAATGGGTAGGATCGTTCCAGATGCGTACCCGTATGGTATTGACACCGTATTCCTTCAGTGTGGCAAAAATATCCTTTGGGTTGCCCTGTGCATCACGGAACACCACACCGCTTTGCTCCAGAGAGATCACCGAGGAGATATCTGCGCCCTTAAAAGGTGAGCCGTCTTCAAATACGGTGCAGGCATTGTTGCTGAAGATGATCTGTGCGGCGGCATCTGCCGAAAACTCACCGGTCTGTGTGAAAGGCAGCATCCCATTGCAGGATACCGCTGCGGCACAGCCGAGTACCGCAGCCGTAAGGCGATGTCTGATAAATCTCATATGTTTCATACCCCTGTTTCTATGTTTCTTTTGCGGCATAAAGCCACTATGTTTACTATACCACATCCTTCCTGTATTTTTCAAGGTATTATTGTATGCAATTACTGTCTTATCGTCGCTTGTTCAGCGGAAATCCTCCTTTTTCAGTCCCGAAAAAGCCTTTTGCAGCCTTCTGCGTGCCCGTTTGATGGTGCGGGATACGGTGGATTCTGTGACACCATAGCGTCCGGCAATGGCTTTCATGGTAAGATGCTCCAGGTAATATGCCGTAAAATAGGCCTGCTGTGCAGCAGTCAGCTCCCGTTGTATGGCATGATGCAGCAGCATCAGCAGATGTTTGCGCTTGGCATGATTATCCTTGCAGGTACTGTACCCGAAGGCGTTTTCTGCTTGTTCGGTGCAAAGTGCAATATAACCGGAATCATACTCCTGCACCTGACGTGAAGAAGATGCTTTGCCCTGCTTCATTGGCAGCTCTCCTGCTTGCGTGCATATGCGGAGATCCGCCGCAGATCATCGCAAAGCTCATAGTATTCATCGGTCAGCAGATCAATCCGCTGCTCCATGCGCTTTTGCTCCAGGGCGGATTCCCTTGTACCTGCCATATGGCAGCGGCAATTCTTCAACTGATTTTTCAGGGCTGCACGCTTGGTCAGTACCTCCTGTATGGATGCCCGGTAGCATTGTTCCATACGGATATAGCAATCGGCAGCAGGGCTTAAGGCTTGTGTCATCTGATGCATTTCCATTCCTCCTTTGATAGTGGCGGCGAAGGCTGAATGATGTGGGGCTTGTACATCATAGGTGCGCTATGCACAAGAACAAATGTTCTTAATATTAAGTGTACCAGAGAAAACGGAAAAAGTCAATGGGTAGTATGAGGCATTTTTGGTACATGGGGTGATGCTGCGGATTTATGAGAAATCCGGTAAGCCGCAGCGTGCAAGGGGGAACCACAAGGCGAAGGGAAGGGCGCAAATTCCCTCCGACTTCGTCTGCGGGTTTTGCTTATCTCCCCTTCTCCTTGAGTTTCCCCCTTCCGATCCCCTTCCTTATCCTCATCCTCTCTAAATCACACCCACAGAGGTTACTTGCAAATCCAAAAAAACCACCCTTGACAAAGCCGCAAATTCTTTGTATAATAATTCACGGTCACCCAAAAACCCATCACCCTATGCTATGAAAAGAGGTCCGCTTATGAGTGCTTTACCCAAAACCGATTCCTACGGCAAACGGCTGTGGGGATTATTTTCTTCCTTTTTCCGTATCGGCGCCTTCACCTTTGGCGGCGGTTATGCCATGATTCCTCTCATCCAGAAGGAAGTAGTGGAAAACAAAAAATGGATCACCGATCAGGACATTCTGGATATCGTGGCCATTGCCGAATCCACCCCCGGTCCCATTGCCATCAATACCGCAACCTTTGTAGGCTACCGTGTGGCAGGTGTTCTCGGCTCTGCTATGGCGACCTTCGGCGTGGTGCTGCCTTCTTTTCTGATCATCACCCTGATCTCCTATGTGCTGAATGAATTCCAGTCCCTGAAGGCCGTGCAGTATGCCTTTTTCGGCATCCGTGCCGGTGTATTGGCTCTGATCCTGAAGGCATGGTGGTCTATGTATAAGCAATGCCCCAAAAAGATCCTTTCCTACTGTATTGCGGCAGGTGCGCTGATCGCTGCGGCATTTCTGGATATCAATGTACTGTTTGTGATCATCGGCTGTGCCGTTACGGGGCTGATTGCTTCGCTGCTCCATGGAAAGAGAGGTGCTGCAAAATGATCTACCTGAAGCTGTTTTTCACCTTTTTCAAGATCGGTCTGTTTACCTTTGGCGGCGGCTATGCCATGCTGCCGCTCATTCAGGCAGAGGTTGCAAACCATGGCTGGCTGACTCAGGAGCAGCTCATCAACTTTGTGGCTGTCAGTGAAAGCACCCCCGGACCCTTTGCCATCAATATCTCCACCTATGTGGGCAACCAGATGGGCGGTATTCTTGGCGGAGTATGCGCTACACTGGGCGTTGTAATGCCCTCGATTATCATTATCCTGATCGTGGCACAGATCTTTGACCGCTTCAAAAACAGCAGGATCATGCAGGGCTGTATGGCAGGCCTGAAGCCTGCTGTCATCGGACTCATCGGTTCTGCCATGCTCTCTATGGTGCAGACAGTGTTCTTTACACAGGGTGTCAGTCTCTCCGTGCTGAAGACCCCTGCCTTCTATGTATCGCTGGCGTTGTTTGGTGTGATGTCCGTTCTGGCACTGAAAAAAGTGCATCCCATCATCATTATCTGCATCTCGGCAGTGGTGGGTATTGCGGCAGGCTATGGGCTGGGCTTGTAAGTTTTTCCCAAAGAAACAGAGTCTTTCCCCCTGCTTTTGTAAATTCTTCTTGACAACTGCATCTATTTTTGGTATAATACAAGAGTAGGCGGAAATTTCTGCCCGTACGGTTCAAAATGATTATCAGGAGGCTACTACAATGGGTATTTTTTCCAGAATCAGCGATATTCTCAAGGCAAACATCAACGACCTGCTGGATAAGGCAGAGGATCCCGAGAAGCTCGTAAAGCAGATCATCAACGATATGCAGAAGGAGCTGACCAAGTCCACACAGGCTCTGGGCAAGGCTGTTGCCAGTGAGCGTATGGTGGAAAAGCAGTACCGTAATGCCTGTGCCATCTCCGCAAGCTGGGAGAACCGCGCAAAGGCTGCTCTGAAGGCAGGCGATACCGAGCTGGCAAAGAAGGCTCTGGCAAGCAAGGTAAAGGCCGATGAGGATGTCGCCAACTATCGTGAAATGTATGAGACCATCTCCAACCAGACCGAGGCGATCCGCAATCAGGTGGAAGTGCTGAAGGCTAAGATGCAGGAGGCTAAGAGCCGTGAGGCTATGCTGATCGCCCGTTCCCAGATGGCCGATACCACCAAGGAGCTGGCACAGAGCCTGGGCGGTATTGATACCAACAGCGGCTTTGATAAGCTGGCTAAGATGGAAGAAAAGATCGAGCGCAAGGAGGCTGAGGCTTCCGCATTTGCCGAGATCGCAGGCGCAGGCAAGCCCGAAGAGGTTGCTACCTTTGAGGAGCTGGAGCGCAATGCCAAGGTGGATACCGAGCTGGAGCGTCTGATGGCTGAGATGGGCATGGCTCCCGCAGCCGCACCCGTGGAGGACATCGCAGGGGATGTGACCGCCACCGAGTTGCCCACTGTCTGATGGGATATCAATTGTAAAACAATGTGAGAACAGCGGCTTCTGTTACGGGGGCCGCTGTTTTTTTGCATCCGCATACCCTGCGCCTTGACATTTTTCGCAGGATATGGTATCATAATAACCGTAAATCTGAAGATGCAGCGCGGAATGAGGGAAGTTCGGTGAAAATCCGTCGCAACCGCCATTACCGTGAAAGTCGGAATACTCGCCGCTGCTGTCGGGAACGGGCATTTCCATCGGAGATGTTCACACTTTTGGGTATGAAAAGTGCAGCCCTTTTACATTCCTTCAAGGGGGTAGTATGCACGTTTGCCCCTTTTCCGGAAATGTATCAGTTGCTGCGCTTTTTGTTGGCTGCCTGCCGCTGCCGACAGAAGGCGCTTTTTTGATGAAAGGACGGTGTGATACGGCTATGGCAAATCAGGCAAAACGGGCGGAAGCCATCCTGCTGCTGCAGCAGATGCAGAGGACGCTCACTGACGCAGGAGAAGACCGCTACCCCAGGCGGAGCGATTTCCCGCAGGAACAGGCAGCGGCCATCAAGGCGCAGCTTGGCCCTTGGCCCAGAGCCTTGGAAGCCGCAGGGCTGAAGCCTGAAAGAACCGACACCCGTCATCGGAAAACCATGAAAAAACGCCTGCAGACCAAGGCAGAAAATCATGGGGATGCAGAAAATGCTCCCACAACAGAAAACGGAGGAAATGAATCATGAAACACAAACAAACTTTGGCAGCTATGCTGCTGACCGCCGCTTTGACCACCGGTACCGCTGTATGGCAGGTATCCGCCGCAGATGCGGTGCAGGTAACAGTCACCATTGCAGATGCCGCAGGCAGCCTTGCACTGGCGGCAGAAACCGTTTCTGTCACCGATACCGACGGCGACGGTGCCCTGACCATCCACGATGCCCTGTATCTGGCCCATGAGCAGTATTACACGGAAGGTGCCGCAGGCTACGGCTCCGCACAGACGGATTACGGTCTGAGCCTGACAAAGCTCTGGGGTGCGGAGGGCGGCAGCGGCTTTGGCTACTACCGCAACGATGCCTCTGCCATGAGCCTTGCAGATCCCGTTGCCGACGGTGACCGCATCAGCGCATTTGTGTATACCGATACCGTAAACTGGTCGGATACCTACTGCTTTTTTGATGTGCAGACCGCTGAGGTCTCCGCAGGAGATTCCCTGACACTGACCCTTTCCGCAGCAGGCTATGATGCAAACTGGAATCCTGTGACGCTGCCCGTTGCCAATGCCGTGCTGACGGTAAACGGTACCGAGACAGCCTTTGTCACCGATGAGAAGGGCGAGGTGACCCTTTCTTTTGCAGAGGCAGGGGAGCAGATCATCAGTGCCGTATCCCATGATCGGATTCTGGTGCCCCCCTGCTGCAAGGTAACGGTACAGGGCGATGCTGTAACCGTAACCACTGCCGCCCCTCCCACGGAGACAGGTGACAGCCTGCCTGCTGCATGGGCCTCTTTGAGTGCCGCCGCAGCCGTACTTGCCCTACTTCACATCACAAGGAGAAAAACAAAATGAAACACGCTTTCCGCGCTGTTGCTGCGCTGATTCTTTGCTGGGTCACCGTTTTTTGTCTGCCGCAGCAGGTATATGCCGCTGATGTGACCCAAACCGCAGAGGAGATCCTGCTGGCAAGGGTACAGGCAGATAACGGGGATTCGGTGCAGCAATGGATTGAAGAAACCCTGTGCGCCGCAGCAGGCAGCGGCAGTGCCGATTGGTACATCATGGCACTTTCTCACAGCACGGAAGCCTATGACCTGACGGCCTACGGCAACGCTCTGGAGAAGGTGCTGCATCAGAGCGGCAGCAGCGGCGTATCCCGCCAGAGAAATGCACTGGCATATCTGGCGGTTTTTCCGCAGTCGGTCAACGCATTCCGTTCTCTTGCGGATGAAACACTGGGGCAGCAGGGCATCATGAGCCTTGTATACGGTCTGCATCTGCAAAATAACGGTGTGCCCGCATCGGTTTCTGCGGAGGATACGGTCAGCAGGCTGCTTTCCATGCAGCTTGCCGATGGCGGCTGGGCGATATCGGGCAGCCAAAGTGATGTGGATGTAACAGCCATGACCTTACAGGCTCTGGCGGTACATAAAGAGGAGCCTGCCGTTGCTGCTGCCATTGAAAAAGCACTGGAGCATCTTTCGGCGGTACAACTGGAGGACGGCGGATATCAGAGCTATGGTACCGCCAACCCCGAAAGTGCCGCACAGGTGTGGATGGCACTTTCTCTGCTGGGGATAGACGGACTCACCGATGCAAGATTCATCAAATACTGCACCCTGTATGATGCTGTTATGGCTTTTTCCTGCGGGGAGGGGCTGTTTTCCCACACAGCGGAGGGTTCTGCCAATGCCATGGCCACGGTACAGGTGTATCTTGCTCTGACTGCCTATGACAGGCTGCTGAAGGGACAGGACAGCTTCTATCATTTTGCGGATGCCATTCCTCTGCCGGAGGAATCCACCGTTTCTCAGATCACCACAGTGACCACTACCACAACAACCACAACTGTCTCATCCCAATCGGCTGCCGCTTCTGCGGTGCAGACCGGCTCTGCAACTGCTGCGGAAACCGAAGAAACCACCACATCTGCCATTGTGACCACCGCAAAGCCCCGTGTGCCCTTTGTCTGGCAGCCTGATGCCTATCTGCTGAAGTGGGTGCTGACTGCTGCTGTGCTGGTGGGTGCTGCCATTGGCGTTCTGGTGCTGATGAAGCGCGGCAGAAGGCATATTCTTTGTTATATTGCAGTAGCATTGGTGGCTGCTTTGCTGATTGCTGCCGTTCATTGCCTCCGCATTGAATCCCCCGATGACTATTATCAGGGCAGCGGTTCCGTAACGGATGCGGCAGGTGAGGTAACGGTTTCCATTTCCTGTGAGCTGCTGCCGGAGGAGCATCACCATACCGCACTGCCCGAAGACGGACAGATCCTTGGGGAAACCAAGGCTGCCTTTGCACAGGGCGATACGGTTTTGCAGGTTCTGCGGCAGCTTTGCAGGGAGCATCATATTCAGCATGAGATTGACGGTACCGATGCCCTTGCTTATGTAAAAGGCATTGCCGATCTGTACGAGTTTGATTACGGAGAGCTTTCGGGCTGGGTCTATCTGGTCAACGGAGAAAGACCCTCGGTGGGCTGCGGACAGTATACCCTTTCCGACGGAGATGTGATCCGCTGGGTATACACGCTGGAACAGGGCAACGATATTCCCTGACGTATCATAACAAACCAAAGATCGGGAAAGGAGACAGGCCATGAACAGTCTGCAAAGGCTGCACCCCGTCACCCTTGGGGTACATCTGCTTTCGGTGATTGCAGTTGCCATGTTTGTGCGGCAGCCTGTGATCCTTTGCATTGCACTGGCAGGGGGCGCAGCGTATCTTGCCATACCGGAGCCCCACGCCTGCGGTCTTTCCACGGGAAGACTGCTGGGCTGGGGGATTTTGCTGTGTGTCGGTTCGGGGCTGCTGAACCCCCTGTGGAATCAGCGGGGGGATACGGTGCTGTTTTTCCTCAACGGCCGTGCCGTTACTGCGGAGGCTCTTTGCTACGGCTTTGTGGCAGGGCTGATGCTGGCTGCGGTGTTCTGGTGGTTCGGTATTTTCACCCGCCGCATGACTGCCGACCGTATTTTCTGTCTGCTGGGCAGCTTTGCCCCAAGGCTTGGCCTGATTTTCACCATGGGGCTGCGGCAGACCGCACGGCTGACACAGATCATGGGGCAGATCCGCACGGCACGGCGGGCGGCAGGTCTGGCAAGAGAGGAAAACCTCATTGACCGCACACGGGAGAATCTGCACGTTTTTTCCGCCACCCTTTCATGGGCCATCGAAAACGGCATCATTACCGCAGACAGCATGGAAGCACGGGGCTATGGGCAGGGCAGACGCACACAGCTCACCGATTATGGATTCCGCCTGACAGATGGCCTGCATACGGCTGCCGTGCTGCTGCTTACGGCACTCATTGCCGCCGCATGGCTTGGGGGATGCCTTTCGGTGCAGTTTTATCCCCATTGGCAGATGCCTGCCCCCCATGCACTGACTACGACTGCTTATACAGCCTATGGGCTGTTATGCTTTTATCCTGCTGCCGCCGAAGTACGGGAGGTGCTGCAATGGCGATGCTGACTGTCAGAGAGCTTACCTTTACCTATCCGCAGATGGATACACCTGCGCTGGAAAACATCTCCTTTACACTGGAGGAAGGGGAGTTCCTTACCATATGCGGCCCCACGGGCTGCGGAAAATCTACCCTGCTGCGCCTGCTGAAGCCGCAGCTTGCTCCAAGGGGAACACAGACGGGTACTCTTTTGCTGGATGGTGTGCCCCTGCGGGAGGCGGCATCCCCGGGGGTGGTGGGGTTTGTTTCCCAGCATCCCGAGGAACAGCTTGTAACGGACCGTGTATGGCATGAGCTTGCCTTCGGGCCGGAAAATCTTGGGGTACCGCCGCAGGAAATACGGATCCGTGTAGCGGAAATGGCATCGTATTTCGGCATTACAGATTGGTATGACAGAGATACGGCAAGTCTTTCCGGCGGACAAAAGCAGCTACTGCATCTGGCATCGGTGATGGTGATGCAGCCCAGATTGCTGATTCTGGATGAGCCTACATCACAGCTTGACCCCATTGCGGCAGGGGAGTTTATGGCTACGCTCAAGCGGCTCAACCGTGATTTTTCCCTGACTGTGATCCTGACGGAGCATCGGGCAGAGGAGGCGGTGCCGGCTGCCCATAAGCTGATGCTGCTGAAGGAGGGAAGGCTTTCTGCCATAGGTGCGCCCCGCAAGGTTCTGGGGCAAATGTCCCCCGCAGAGCCAATGGCTTCTGCCATGCCCGCTGCCGTCAGGCTGTATCATCTGCTGCCTGCCGCTGCCCCCGAGGTACCACTGACCGTTGCTGAGGGCAGGCAATATCTGCGGGAGCATTTTCATGTGCAGGATGCCCCTGCCCCGCAGCTTCAGAGCTTTCCGCAGACAGCACTGGCGTTGGAGAAGGTCAGCTTCCGCTATGACAGACAGGGTGAGGAGATTCTGCGCCGCTGCAGCCTGACTGTGGGCTGCGGCGAATGGGTCTGCCTGCTGGGAGATAATGGTGCGGGAAAATCCACCCTTTTGCAGGCTGCCGCAGGGCTGCTGCGGATCCGTGAAGGCAAGATCACGGTTATGGGCAAGCCCCTTTCCGCATATCACGGGGGAGAGCTGTATCATCACTGCCTTGCCATGCTGCCCCAGAATGTACAGACCCTGTTTGCAAGAAACACAGTCAGAGAAGAACTGGAGGAAACTGCTGCATCTCTTGGGGAGCTGCCCTTTGATCTTTCCCCCTTTCTGGAACGGCATCCCTATGATCTCAGCGGCGGTCAGCAGCAGATGGCGGCACTGGCAAAGGTGCTGGGGCAGCATCCGAAGCTGCTGCTGCTGGATGAGCCTACAAAGGGGCTGGATGCTGCCGCCAAGCAGACACTGGGCGAGATCCTGCGGCGGCTGTGTGCCAAGGGCATCGGCCTGCTGATGGTGACCCATGATGTGGAGTTTGCCGCTGCTCATGCACACCGCTGCGGCTTGCTGTTCCGGGGAGAGGTTATGGGCATGGGGCATCCCGATGCTTTTTTTGCAGGCAATTACTTTTACACCACTCCCACACGGCGTATGTGCAGAGGTCTTTGCAATTACGGCATTACTCCCCATGAACTGGCAGCCTGCTGTACCCCAAAAACAGATCCTTCGCAAAGGGGGGCAGAGATATGAGTGCCCTTCTGCGGCGGAGCTTGTGCCTTCTGCTGCCCCTGTGCCTGATTCCTCTGGGTGTGTGGGCATCGGTGAAGCTGCCTGCGAAATACACCGCCCTGATGATCCTGCTGACGGCGGCACTGGTGCTGCTGCTGTTTGTCTGCGGCACGGAACACAAGAAAATCGGCACCCGAAGACTGGTGCTCTCGGTGATTTTTATGGCACTGGCGGTGCTTGGCAGAATGCTGCCCATGGTCAAGCCCGTAACGGCGATCATCATACTGGGGGCATTGTATCTGGGCAGAGAGTCGGGGTTTCTCATCGGTGCAGGTGCCGCTGTGCTTTCCAATATGATGTTCGGACAGGGACCGTGGACGGTATTCCAGATGCTGGCATGGGGCATGATCGGCTGGCTGGCAGGGGTGCTGCATCACCCATTAGGCAAAAGCAGAACGCTTTTGCTGCTGTACGGCTGTATGGCAGGTGTGGGATATTCGCTGCTGATGGATATCTGGACTGTGGTGTGGCATTCGGAGGGCTTTTCGCTGCCTCTTTATGCGGCGGCAGTGGGAGCCTCTCTGCCGTATATGCTGCTGTATGCCGCAAGCAATGTGCTGTTTCTGGCAGTAATGGCAAAGCCCGTGGGGCATAAGCTGCAGCGCATTGCTCTGAAATACGGCTTGTAAAATACAGGTGCCGATTTTTCAAAAAAAACGCTTGCTATCGTGTCGGAAATATGCTATAATTATAGAATCGGGGCGAATGACCCCGAATGGGAATGTTGCTTTTTTCGATAATTCACGGATGGAGGTTTTTTTATGGCTCGCCGTCGTATTTTATGGGGCCGTGTGTTTGCATCGGCCTGTGTACTGATCGCTTTGATTTTTCTGCTGGGTGCCTGTGTCAGCTCCTGCTTTGGCGGAGATGACCCAAACAGCTCTGCGCCGGGGCCCATTGTGGTTTCCCGTACAGACAGCTCTGTGGCTGACCCCTACCATTCTTCTGCGGATTCTTCCGGCAATACCAAGCCGGATTCCCCTACACTGGGCAGCTACACCGAGGTCAGCGTGGCTCCCGCCCAGATTTATTCCGGCGATCTGGTGCTGGTCAACAGCACCTATGCGTCGCATCTTTCCGAGGATGAGCTTTCTCTGGAAAAGGTAGCCTACTTTGCAGGCAAGCCCGATTGCTATTCGGTCTCCTACCCTGCAAGAACGCTGCTGAACACCACCGCTCTGACACGCTTTAACGCCATGATGGAGATGTATTTCTCCGCAACCGCCAACAAGGAGATCATGGTAAATGACGGCTATCTGCCCAAGGGTTCTTCCAACAGCACGGGAGAATCTACCAGCGGTCTGAGCATCCAGCTCCACCTGAACAAGAGCAGCGGCGGCTTTGGCTATATCACCAACAAGGAGCCCTACTCCTGGGTGTACAACAACATGGATGATTACGGTTTTATTCTCCGTTACCCCGCAGGTAAGGAGGATCTGACCGGTACTGCCGCCACCGATACGGTCATCCGCTATGTGGGCGTGCCCCATGCGGCTTACATGAACGATTTCGGCCTTTGCCTGGAGGAGTACCACACCATGCTGAAGGAGCAGTACGCCTACGGTACCGGTATGCTGCGCTATGAGACAGGAGGCAAATCCTACCTGATCTACTATGTGCCTGCCAACCTCACCGGCAGCACCGAGGTACCTGTGCCCATTACCGGCGACTATACCATCAGCGGCAATAACTTTGATGGCTTTATCGTTACCGTTACCGAAGGCTGAGGCTTTGATATGGCAATCCGGCATCACGCAGGGGAGGAAGCACAGGAGGGCGGCTTCAAGGGCTTGTTTGGCCTGTTTGGCAGGAACAAACGGCAGGCACAGGCAGTTACCCTGCTGCCACGGCTCATCTGCTGCATGGAACAGGGCTTGTATGTGAATCTGCCCGTGGAAATGGAATGCTTGCGGAATACCCCAAGGGAATGTATTTTCCGCCACAAGAAAAACGGGCTGCGGCTTTGTATTTCCATGATGCAAAGCGAGCTGCCCATTCACAAGCTGACTGCCGAGGAGCTGTGGCACGCACTTGCCCGCAGACTGATCCCATCCTTCCGGCAGGAGGAAGACGCATTGCAGATGCGGGAGTACATACGGGGCTTTGTGAAGCATTCTCCCACCCTGCAGATCGGCTTTACGCTGAAAAAAGGGCGGCAGACGGAAGATCACGCACTGTACCTGCTGCAATGGAACCACAAGCTGTATGCAACGGCCTTTTCGGGGATCACCAAAGAAAACAGCGGTATGATCTCACCCATCTGCGCCAGCATCTCCCTGAAGCATCATCATGAGCAGACATAAGGCGGACAGGCTTTGTCCGCCTTTGCTTTTTGCAGCAGGCAGGGAACTTCAGCCCTATTTCAGCTTTGGGGAGTATGATTGCTGTACAGGGCTTCTCCCCCCCTTGCTTTTTTCCATGGGATATGCTATAATGATAATAAGTCATGCTGTACCATTTCGGTTTTGGATGCAGCATGCTTTGATGTTCAAAATACAGAGGAGTCTGCGCTATGACGTATCATAATCAGGATGTGACTGTGATCATTCCATCCCTTGACCCCGATGACCGCCTGCTGACCGTTGTGGAAAATGTCCGCAAGCGGGGCTTTACCGATATCGTGCTGGTAAACGATGGCTCTGCCACCGAGAACCTGCACTATTTTGAAGAAGCTGCCGACCGCTTCGGCTGTGCGGTGCTGCATCACCCCGAAAACTTAGGCAAGGGCAGAGCCTTAAAGACCGCCTTCCAATGGTATCTGGAAAACCGACGGTCTTCCCTGGGCTGTGTGACCATTGACGGCGATGACCAGCATCACCCCGATGATATTGAAGCCTGTGTCAACCGGATGCGGGAGGATACCGACAACAGCATGATCCTTGGTGTGCGTGATTTTGATGCGGAAAATGTACCGCCCAAAAGCCGTTTCGGCAACCGCTGCACCTCTTTTGTGTTCCGTACCTTCTGCGGCCTTAAGGTCTCCGATACCCAGACCGGTCTGCGGGTGTTCCCCAATGCCATCATTCCGCTGATGTGTGAGATCGACGGCGAACGCTTTGAGTACGAAACCAATATGCTGCTGGTCTGCAAGAACAAAAAGATCCCTCTCGTTGAACAGAAGATCCGCACCATTTACATTGATGACAATTCCTCTACCCATTTTCGTCCCATTCGGGATTCTCTGCGGGTGTACGGTGTGATCATCCGTTTTTTCTGCAGCTCCATTCTGTCCTTCCTCATTGATAACGGCATTTTTAACCTGATGTATGCCCTGCTGAAAAAACAGATCGGTGCAGATCCTGCTGTAACCGCCGCAACTGTCATCGCCCGTGTCATCAGCTCGCTGTTTAACTATACCATGAACCGCAAGGCGGTGTTCAAAAGCGATGCCCCCATCCGCTCCACCGTGTTCCGCTACTACATTCTCTGCGCCGTGCAGATGATGGTTTCTGCGGGGCTGGTGATGCTGCTTTCCAAATTGCTGGGCAGCGGCAGCTTCCTTGTGGCACTGATCAAGATCATAGTGGATACCCTGCTGTACTTTGTCAGCTTCCGTATCCAGCAGAACTGGGTGTTCCGCAAGCAATAAATTCCCGTTAAGTGGAAAGGAAGATCATATGGCAAATCCTACCCCCAACAAACCCCGCAAACCCCTTGCACTGCCTCTTATGCTGCTGGGCGATGTTCTTTTGCTGGCAGTGTGCATTCTCTCGTTTGCGTATTTTCATCATGTGCGCCCCCAGACCTACGAAAACGATCCCAGCAAGCTGCCCCAGGCGGTGATCCCAAACCGTGACCCCTATGCCACGGATCCCGCACAGAGCAGCACCTCAGGGGGCAGTACCACTACCCTCACCACCACCGCTACCGATCCTGTCTCAGGGGGAGAGGGCACCACGACAACTGTATCCGATGTGACCACCACTACCTTGTCCGGCGGAGAAACCACCGTTACCGGCAGCTCCTCCACAAGTGCATCCACCACCACAACCACCACCGCAAAGCCCTTGGAGCCGGATCTTTCCGGTTGGGGCAGCAAGTGGCCCGATGTGTTCTCGTGGGATGACTCCGTGGTGATCACCGAGAATTCCTACCGCAGCCACGATGTTGCCATCAACATTGAAACACGGCAGGTGGGCAAAAGTGTGGCGTACATCGCCGATGTGTATGTGCGTTACATTGATAACTTCAAATCTGCCTTTGCCCAGGGTGAGTACGGCAAAAATATCATTGAACGGCCCGAAAAAACCGCTGCCGCCAACAATGCCATTCTTGCGGTGAACGGCGATTATTATGGCATCCGTGACAACGGCATCATCGTGCGGAATTATGTTATGTATCGGGATACCCCCCGTGCTGATATCTGTTCCGTATTTTATGACGGCACCGTGCAGGTCAGCGAGCACGCAGATTTTGATCTCAATGCTGCCCTGCAGAACGGTTTGTACCAGACCATGACCTTCGGACCGCTGCTGGTAAAGGATTACACCGCAAAAACCCAGTTTACACCGGGTATTCTGGGTGAAAATCCCCGCACGGGCTTTGGCTATTACGAGCCGGGGCATTATGTATTTGTCACCGTGGATGGCCGTCAGGAGGGCTATTCCATCGGCATGACCATGTACGAGTTTACCGATCTGTTTATGGAGCTCGGCTGCCGCAATGCCTATAATCTGGACGGTGGCCAGAGCGCTATGATGATCTTTAACGGCGAGGTGTACAACAAGCCCTACAACGGCGGCCGTGGTACCAGCGATATCTTCTACATTGGGGAGGTGCAGCCATGAACGGTCTGAAACGGCTGGGCAAGGGCATTTATGCGTTTCTGCCCCATCTGCTCATTACCTGCTCGGTGATGGCACAGACCTTTTACTTTATCAATCGGGTCAATGAGGCCATGAATTTCCTGACAGCACGCATTTCCACGGGCTTCCAGACGGTATACTGTGCGCTGATGATCCTGACTGCGGGCTGTGCGCTGGTGCTGCACAGCAAAGCAAGATGGTTCGGTGTGCCCTGTATGCTGGGTGCTGCGGTGCTGTTTGTGCCGATCTGCCGAGCCTTTTTGCAGGATAACCCTGTGGTGGCTTCGGAAGCATGGTACCAAACGGTGCTGATGCTGACCGCTTGCTTCTGCCTGCTGTTTGCTGTGGCACAGATCGTTGTACAGCGTAAGGCAGCCATGGCTGCATATCGTGCAGCCGCACAGCCTAAGGCCGCAGAGGAGCTCCCCGAGCCTGTACCCGCACCTGCGGATTGATGACAACTGTATATCCTGCCACCGGGTAGAACACGGAATTTTAACATCCGTCTGCGCTTCGTTAGGTCTGAGAAGAAGCGCAGAACGGGTGTTTTTTCATTGTAAGGAGGCTTATGCTGCTATGAAACGGAAATATCCCAATCCCTTTGCCACGCTGACCAAAACGGAATGGCTGCTGTGGGGCGGCTCTCTGGCTGCCATTGCCCTGACCTTGCTGCTCAGCGGTGGCTGCGACCTTATGGTGCTGTTTGCGCTGCTTGTGGGTGCTACCGCCCTGATCTTTGTATCCAAGGGGGACCCCTTGGGACAGTTGCTGACCATTGTATTTGCTGTGATCTATGGGGTGATATCCTTTCGGTTCCGCTATTGGGGGGAGATGATCACCTATGTGGGTATGACTGCTCCAATGGCTGTGGCTGCACTGATCTCATGGCTGCGGCATCCCTTTGAGGAGGGAAAAGCCGAGGTGGAGATCACGGAGATCAGCAAAAAAACATGGGCGGCGGTGCTGCTGCTGACGGCTGCGATAACGGCTGTTTTTTACCGGATCCTGCGGTTTTTGGATACGGCACAGATATTCTGGAGTACGGTATCCATTGCAACCAGCCTTTCGGCCTGTGCCCTGACCTATCTGCGAAGCCCTTACTATGCGGCGGCCTATTCCGCCAATGATGTGGTGCTGATGATCCTGTGGTATCTGGCTGCAAGAAAGGATGCGGGGTATTATCCCATGATTTTGTGCTTTGCCATCTTTTTATGCAATGATGTGTACGGCTTTTGGAACTGGCGGCGGATGCGGCAGCGGCAAAGGAAACAGGCATAAAAACCGTCCCCGATATGATTTCGGGGACGGTTTTTTACGTCAGGCTTACAGGCCTGCCAGAATTTTCAGGATCGCCGTAGCATCGTTGCCGGTAATGCCTGTGACATCATCGCACTCGGCGTTCAGCATGCCCTGATCGGTAATGGTAATGGTGTTATCCTCCGCAATAAAGCGGTTCAGCAGGATCACATCGCCGATCTTAACAGCGCCGTCGCAGTTCACATCGCCCTTTACTACAGTAATGGGATCGGTGATGGTTGTGGTGGTTGTGGTAGTTGTTGTGGTAGTGGTAGTGGTGGTTTCCGCTGCCTGAGCCGCAACTGCCATTACGGTATAGTTGACACAGCCCGATGCCTGATTGTTCTGTCCAAGGGTGATGGTCTCGCCGGCCGTCATGGACTTTTTATACAGCGCATACTGCACATCGTTGGAGTTGGTATAGGTCAGACCGGTAGCTTCCCAGCCGGAGAGCCAGCCGGGCAGCGTAGCCACACGCACATCCATGCCTACATACAGGGAGAGATCTGCGCCTGCGGTAAAGGTGACCAGATCAGTTGTCAGATTCTTGGCATCGCAGGCGGTCATGATGTATTCGGCACCGGAAAGCTCTGCCGGAAGACCCACATAGGTCACATCTCTGTCGCCGTAGAGCAGTGCGCCGTCTGCCAGATTCTGCTGCAGCGACCAGCTTGAGAAGTAGGTCTCATCCAGCACATACAGATCGGTAATGAGATTGCCGTTCATGGGAATGGCATCTCTGCCGAACACAAAGCTGTCCAGATTGCAGAGGTAGCTTTCGCCGCCCACAAACTTCAGGTAGATGTTTTTGGTGCCTGTTACGGTCTTCATATTGCAGGAGACCTCGGTATACTGCTGCCAGCCCCCTGTATTGGGTACTGCCACCGTTGCCGCGGGGGTTCCGCTGATGCTGCCGACATACACCTCAATGGTAGCACCCTCCACGGTACTTGCCACATTGGCAAAGAAGCTCTTGCCGCCGTCCTCAAAATCCACGGAACGGAACATGATGTAGTCGCCGTTTTCGATGTAGCCCACATTGGTGCCGCCGTTGCCGCTGTCCTCAGCCACAACGCCGCTCTGGGAGGAGAAGCTCTCTGCCTCAATGGTTTCAAAAGCAGAGATGGGGTCAATGGCAGCCATCTCGGGGGAGGGGATCACAGTACCTTCGGGGAAGGCGTTGACAGTCAGGTCGTTGATGTAGTATTCGATGTTGGTGTAGCCTTCGCCGCAGTAGTCGCCGTTGGTATCGGTGGCATCGTTGGGGTCAAGACCGCGGAGCAGCTCCCACTCATCGTCCATGCCGTCGTTGTCGTTATCGGTGATGGTCTTTTGCAGCACAGCAGCAGGGTAGCTGTATGTTACACCGCAGGCGATGCTGTACTTATCCAGATCGGTTACAGTGGAATCATAGGCTGCGGTACCGCTGCAGGAGCCTGTACCGTTTTTGGTTTCATCGGCACACTGGCGGTCAATGGCAGTACGCAGATCGGAGGAAATGCCGTTGCCTGCATACTGAATGACGTGCTCGTAGGCATCGGCTGCGCTTTCCACGGTTAATGCGGTGGAAACATCCTCGCCGTTGGTGGTGATGGCAAAATGCGTGTCGGAGCGTGTGGTGGCCTCGGATTTGCTTCCGCCATAGGTGATGGCAGACCAGTTGGCATTTTCCGCATTTCGCACGGAGTTATCCTTGTTGATGATACGGTTGCCTGTGAGATACAGCATAAAGTTTTCGTTATCGGAAACCTGTGCATAGTGGTAGCCGCCCGTGGTGGAGTTGCCCGCCTTCAGGGTATTGCCCACATAGTTCACATGGCCGATGGTACCGTAGGTGGTCTGGTAGCCCCAGTCGTAGATGACGTTGTTGGTGAAATCCGCTGCATTCTGATCCGGCACCTTGCCGCGGAAGTTACGGGATACACAGTGGATGACCAGGTTATGGTCATAGGATACATTGGAACGACCCAGCATAATGCCGAATCCATGCACACCCTTGGCGTGGCCGCCCCAGGAGTTTGCAGGGCCGATCACCGAATATTGCAGGGTGTAATTATCATTTTTGGAGTACAGACCCCATTGCTCATCGGAGGTCCAGCCGATGGAGCAGTGATCCAGAATGGAATTGGAGCCGCCTGCGCCGCCCAGTGCATCGTTGCCGGAGCTGGTTGCCTTATAGGGGCCGGGACGGGAACTGATGAAGCGGCAGATGACGTTTTCACCGCCCAGACCCAGCTTATAGTTCTTTAAAGTGATGCCGCTGCCGCCGGGGGCAGTCTGACCTGCAATGGTGATGTTGCTCTGGCAGACCACGTTGCTGGTCAGCTCAATGGTGCCGCTGACATCAAACACGACGATGCGGTTGCCCTGGCTGACAGCATCACGGAAGGAGCCTGCACCGCTGTCATTCAGATTGGTAACATGGTAGACCTCACCGCCGCGGCCGCCTGTGGCATATTTACCGCCGCCTACTGCGCCGGGAAATGCAAGCAGACCTGCGGAATCGCCTTCTACCGTGGGCAGACTGCCGGAAAAAGTCATGCCGCCTGCCAGCATGGCAAGGCACAGCGCAAAGGCACCTGCCTTGCGTGCGGCTCTGCCCATAACGCTTGTTTTCTTTTTGGAATGTATCATACAGAAAAACCTCCCCTGTGAATTGGCGTTTTGTATTTGATCCTCCGATCTTATCATAACACAGGCGCAGATATTTTGCAAGGGGGACAGGCAAATCGGACACGAAAATACACAAACACAGCGCAAAAAAACAGTTTTATGTTCGCACATCTTGCAACAAACGGGGTTTTGTGCTATAATCAAAGTAGATTTTATGCAAGGAGATGTGTTATGTCGGTACAGGAATTACAGAGGCATCTGCACAGACTTTGCGGTGACAGCCGCATTACCGTGCTGGATACGGTTCCCTCTACCAACAGTCATCTGCGCGCTCTGGCGGAGCAGGGTGCTGCCTTTGGTTCGGTTACGGCATTGCGGCAGACCGCAGGCAGAGGACGCATGGGCAGACAGTTTTATTCCCCTGTCCGTGGGCTGTACTGGAGCATTCTGCTGCGACCCCCGTATACCGCCGAAGAATGTCTTGCGCTGACGCCCATTGCCGCCGTTGCCGCCGCTGAAAGTCTGGAGGCGGTGTATGGCGTGGCTCCAAAAATCAAATGGGTGAATGACCTGCTGCTGGATGACAGAAAAATCTGCGGTATTTTAACGGAAAGTGCAGTTTGTGCAGACAGCCTGCGTCCAAGATATGTGATTGTGGGCGTGGGCATCAATCTGGCACCCCCTGAGGGGGGCTTCCCCGAGGAATTACGGGAGATCGCAGGTACGGTGCTGCCCGCTGCCGAAGATTACAGCATCGAGCAGCACGCCCGTTTGCTGGTCACTTTACAGGAGCGTTTTCTGTATCATTACGGTCACATACAGGAAAAAGCCTATCTGGAGCCGTATCGCAGCCGCCTTTGTATGCTGGGGGAACGGATCCTTGTGCTGGAGAATGATACGCTGCGCCCCGCTGTGGCCATGGATGTGGATGAAGATCTGCGGCTGCTGGTGCGCTATGAGGATGGTTCCCTGCAATGGCGCAGCAGCGGTGAGATCCGCATACGGCGGGAGGAGGCTTCTGCCCTTTACAAATTCGGGGATTTGTGATACAATGAAGATACATTTGTAAGGAGTGATGAAGATGCTGATGTTTTCGGAGCTGACTGCACAGGAGGCTGCCGGCGGTTCCTTTCCGTGGGAGCTGACCGAGGGGCATCGGGTGCTGACTGTCAGCGATGGTACGGATCTCATCGGCCGTGGGCTGCTGCTGGAGGATACAGGCAGACTTTGGCTTATGGATCTGTTCATCCGTGAGGAAGACCGCCGCCATGGCTTTGGAAGAACGCTGCTGAGTGTGGCTGCATCCTCTGCGGTGGAAAAGGGACGCTATGTGCTGTATGCTCATATGCCTGCCGATGAGGTCGCAAAGGCCTTCTGTAAGGCTGTGGGATTTGTTGCCGCAGCGGATGAGGACGGCGTTTGGATACTGGATCTGACCGAAACCAAGGGTATGCGGCATGGCCGCTGATGCGGGCCGTCTGACGGCTCTGTGCCGTGCCGTATTACGCAGTGCCCTGCTGTTCGGTATGGTGGCTGCCTGCGGTGCCGCTGCATTGGCAAAAGGTGCGGCAGGGGGCGATACCGTCGGGGCATTCCCCTATGGGGCACAGCTTGCAGAGCTGTATCATGAGCTGCGGCTGCGGTGTGGCAGTGATACCATCGGTTCCGTGTATGTCACCGAGGAACGGATGATGCGCCGGACCATTGAATATGATATGGAGAAGATCGAACAGACTGCTGCATGGGTCAATCATTTTGCAAGGCAGCAGACTGCGCCCGTATACTGGATGGCCTTGCCCACCGCCGCAGGCATTTACGGCGAGACTCTGCCCGAGTATGCGCCCCGTGCCAATGAGCCTGCCATGCTGCAGGCTGTTGCCGCACAACTGGATGATTCCGTGACTGCCATTGAGGTGTATAGCTGGCTGTATGCCATGCGTGAGGCTTACATCTGCTACCGCACCGATGACCGGCTGACTGCATACGGCTCCTTTTGTGCTTATAAAACTGCCATCCGCAAGCTGGGGTTTACGGGTATTGGCTATGATCGCTACCGCATTACCCATCTGACCGCAGAATATCAGGGCAATCTGGCACAGGAAACAGGCTACTATCGGCTGCCTGCCGATGTGGTGGATCTGTATACCTGCGAGAACGGTGCCGAATATACGAGCATCACCGAATATGACAATAGCGGCAATGCAAAGCAGCGGGAGTCGTTGTATCAGACCGAGCTGCTTGCACAGGAGGAAGTGCTGCGGCATTCCGCCTGTGATGTGTTTGCCTCTGCGACAGTACCCATGCTGCAGGTGGAAACCTCTGTAGGCAACGGCAAGCATCTGCTGCTGCTGACCGACGACAACGGCCTGGGTATGGTTCCCTTTTTGATGCAGCATTATGCCTGCGTCACTGTGATCAATACCGATCTGGCAGAGGCAGCCCTTTGGGAACAGGCTTCTGCCATGGAGCCTGCACAGATCCTGATCGTGTGCGGCGCAGATACCATTGCAAACGGGCAGTGGCAGATAAAATCTTAATCATATGACCCGAAAGGAAACCTAAAATTATGGCAAAGAAAAAGACAAGATCCACCAAGGCACCCCAGAGAACGCCTGCACAGGAGCAGAAGGCAAGAGAAAGCAAGGCGGCTCGCCGTGCCGAGGAAAAAGCAAGGCGCAAGCGGGAAAAGCGCAACAAGATCCTGCGGATCACTGCCATCAGCGTAGGCAGTGTGGCGGCCGTGGCAGGCATTGCAGTGGCAGTGCATCAGCTTGTACAGAACAGTGGTATTCTGATGCAGACCCGTATTGCCGCATCTACCAAGAATTTTGAGCTGACCAACGCACAGTATTGCTATTTCTACGATCAGTGCTACGACAGCTATGTATCCTACTTCAGCGAGGAAGGCCGTAAGCTGGAATTTGATATCAACAAAAAGCTGCGGGATCAGAAAACATCCGATGGCGATACATGGCACGAGTTCTTTCTGGAGAATACCAACGCTGTGGTGCAGACTACCCTGCAATACTGCGAGCTGGCTTACAAGGAAGGCTTTGCTCTGACCGAGGAGCAGCTTAAGACCTGCGCCGACAATGCTGCCAAGATGGATATGGCAGGTATGCCCAAGGGTGTGACCCGTGAGGATATGCAGAAGGCCATGGAGATCGAATTGCTGGGCAATAGCTACTATTCTCAGTATGTGAACGCCATTGAGGTGACCGATGAGGAGATCGACGCACAGTACGAGAAGAACAAGGCAAAATATCAGATGTGGGATGTGCTTTGCTATACCATTGCATGGTCGGCAGATGCCAACGCATCCAATACGGCTTTGACCAAGGAACAGGCAGGACAGTACGCCAAGGAGCTTTCCGAGTGCAAGAGCGTGGAGGAGTTTGAAGCCTATGTGCGGAATTTCCTCATCAAGGTAAAGCTGAAGACCGAAGCCGATGCCGATAATATGGTAAAGGCTATGAAGATCTCCACCAACGGTGCCAGCTATCAGGCGGCGGTGGCGGATTGGGCCATGAACAAATCTCCCGAGCTGTATGATACCTTTATCACAACCGAGGAGGGGCAGACCTCTTATCAGGTGTATATGCTGACCTCCATGCCCCAGCGCAATGAATCCGATACGGTGGATTTCCGTGTGATCGTGCTGCCCTACGGCTCCTACACCGACAAAGAAGGTGCTTTGGAGAAGGCGGAGATGCTGATGGATCAGTGGGAAAAGGACGGTGCCGATGAGGATGCCTTCTATGATCTGGCACTGAGCTATACTGCCGACAGCAGCACCTATCAGAACGGTGGTCTGGTAAAGGCGTATTCCGCAGACCGTACCACCTACGGCAAGGATATTGCCAAGTGGCTTTTTGCAGATGGCCGCAAGAAGGGTGATACCACCATTCTGGCTGCGGATGATGCAGGTACAGGCGTGGTGCTGATGGCGTATTATCTGGAGGATAACCCCAGAAATGTATGGGAGAATCAGGCATACGATGATGTTTACAAGGCAGAAATGGCTGTGCTGACCGATGCACAGAAGCTGGTGCTGGTTTCCATAGATCAGAAGAACCAGCTAAAGCTGGACTTTTAAGAACACAGGCAGTAATCCGGAGGAGATTGTATTCTTCTCCGGATTTTTCTTGCCGTGAATTGGGGTTTGTAGGTGCCTCCGGCGGATTTATATTGAGGCTCATGTTTCGCAAAGCGAAACTGAGCAGTTTGCTATGCAAACGTGCTCCGCCTCAAACTCCGCCAAAGGGACATTGTCCCTTTGGAAACCCGTGACAATCCCCCAAGCCCCATAAAGGGGCTTGGGGGATTGATGCAGGAGTCCAGAGGAATAATATTCCTCTGGTGGGGGTGTGGGGGCAAAGCCCCCACATGGGTTCATCGAAAGCGCTCACAAACCCCGATTTAAGGCTGAACGGATCAAAAAAACCGCTTCTGACATCTACATCAGAAGCGGTTTTGCATGGTTTATGGTTTTGCGGGCGGCTTGCGGAAAAATTCCAGCTTACCGCAGCCCTTGCACTGATACATAGCGATATGCAGCGATTGTGTCATCAGGCGGTTTGCTTCCCGCAGCAAGGGATGTTTGGTACCGGGCGGTACCGGCAGGGCAGGCTGCATCTCACAGCCGCAGCGCAGGCAGCGCAGAACAGAGGTCTCCGTCATATGGCAGCGTATTCGGCGATGCGGCGGCGGGTTTCTTCCTCGCCCAGCACATGGCTGATCTCCCACAGATCAGGAGAATTGCAGCGGCCGGTCAGTGCCACACGGATCAGATTGCTGACATCTACGATGCTGCCGGGATACAGCTCGGGATTCTTCTTGTATTTCTTTACCTGCACCGCATAACCAAGGCTGTCGGCGATCTCCTTGACCTTACCGAACCATACAGCAGAATCATCGCTGAAATCAAGGGTTTCCAGGTAGCGGCTGAGGATCTCTTTTTTATGCTCTGCGGAGATGTTCTCGGGGCAGGCATCCACACGGGTAAAGCGGCTGCTGTCGTAGAAGGAAAGGAAATCATAGGCCTGCTGCCAGCTTCCGAAATCCTTACGGGGCTTATCTCCGCCGCGGCCGATGTTCAGGGCGGCGATGTAGAAATCCTTATTTTCTGCCAGATTTGCAGCTTCCTCGGCGGTGCGGTACTCCTTAACCCATGCCAGCAGATTATCATATACAAACTCTGCGGTTTGGTGGGAGAGGTAATCCTTGGCGATATTATCCAGCTTTGCCAGATCAAACAAAGCACCGGAGCTGCTCATTTTCTCCAGAGAGAAGGTGAATGCACGGGAATCCGCAGTGGGATTTGCCATATGCCATTCCTCAAAATTGCTGTTGAGCACAGTCAGCAGATATTGCTGCACGGCCTCAGGCGGGAAGCCTTCTGCACGATAATAGGAAAGTGCCAGCTCAGGGTCCTTACGCTTGGAGAGCTTTCTCTTGGAGCTGCCGTCCATCTTCATGAGGGTTGCGGTATGGCAGTACAGGGGACGTGCCCAGCCCAGAATATCAAACAACTGCACATGAATGGGCAGCGTTGCCAGCCAGCTTTCATCCCGCAGCACATGAGTGGTACGCATAAAGTGGTCATCGCACACATGGGCAAAGTGATAGGTGGGGATACCGTCGGACTTCAGCAGCACGAAATCGGTGTAATTCTCCTGCACCTTCAGTTCGCCGCGGATGCCATCCTGCACGGGGATCATGTTTTCGGGGTCACCGCTGCTGCGGAAACGAAGCACCCATTCCGTGCCCTTGTCAAGCTCTGCCCGGATCTCCTCCATGGTGCGGTCACGCCACAGGGCATATTTGCCGTAGTAGCCGTAGTTTTCCTTTTTGGCTTCCTGCTCATCGTGCATGGCCTTCAGGTCATCCTCAGAGCAGAAGCAGGGGTATGCGAGGCCACGCTCCACCAGAGATTTTGCGACTGTCTGGTACAGTTCTTTCCGCTGCCGCTGACGATAGGGGCCGTATGCGCCGTTTTCGCCTTCCACGGTTGCGCCCTCATCAAAATGGATGCCGTAGTAATGCATGGAATCCATCAATGCTTCCACAGCGCCTTCCACTTCACGCTTCTGGTCGGTGTCCTCAATCCGCAGATAAAACACGCCGCCGGTCTGGTGTGCCAGACGCTCGCCGATGGCGTTATACAGGTTGCCCAGATGTACAAATCCCGTAGGGGAGGGGGCAATACGGGTTACCACTGCGCCTTCGGGCAGATCTCTTTGGGGGTACTGTGCTTCGTAGTGGGCAATGGTTTTGGTGATATGGGGGAACAGCAATGCTGCAAGTGCCTGATGATCCATCATGATCGCTCCTTTTCTAAATACATACATTATAAGAGTACCACAGATTCGTGGTTTTGTCAATCGCTTTTGTGAGAAAAACGAAAACGGACCTCATCCGAAGATGAAGCCCGTTCTTTGGACGGCGATTCGCCGTTGGAGGCGCGAACCAGATTTGAACTGGTGATCACGGTGTTGCAGACCATTGCCTTACCACTTGGCTATCGCGCCGTTTGGAGCGGATTACGAGGCTCGAACTCGCTACCTCCACCTTGGCAAGGTGGCGCTCTACCAGATGAGCTAAATCCGCTTATGAACGCTTTTGGCGTTCATGTGAACGACCTGGATGGGACTCGAACCCACGACCTCCGCCGTGACAGGGCGGCGTTCTAACCAACTGAACTACCAGGCCATGGATGGGAACAACAGGGCTCGAACCTGTGACCCTCTGCTTGTAAGGCAGATGCTCTCCCAGCTGAGCTATGCTCCCATCAGCACTCTCTCGTTGAGTGCTTTTCTATTATACTACAACCCGCAGGAAATGTCAAGGGTTTTTTCGAAAATTTTATATATTCTTTTCTTTTAACGATTACGCTTCTTTTTCGCCCTTGCACATCCCTCTGATTTCTTGGGGTGTAAAGACGTATTTATTGTTGCAGAAGTGGCAGCACACCTCGATTTCGGGCATTTCGTCCGCCATTTCCCGCAGGGCGTTATCATCCAGGGCGGCAAGCATTTTCTCGGTACGCTCTCTGGAGCAATCGCAGCGGTAGGCGGGGGTGCTTTCATCCAGCAGATTGGGCTCCAGACCCTTCATCAGCAGCATAGCGATCTCCTCTGCGCCCATGCCCTGCTCCAACAGGGCGGTAATGCTGCGGATGCCTGCCAGATTCTCCTCCAGTTGGGAGATGGCTTTTTCATCGGCAAAGGGCAGCAGTTGGATGAGATATCCGCCGGCAGCCTTAACGGTCAGGTCGGTATCCACCAGCACACCCAGACCGCAGGCGGTAGGGATCTGCTCACTGACGGCAAAATACTCGGTAATATCCTCAGCGATCTCGCCGCTGACCAGAGCAGTCTGACCGGCATAGGGTTCTTTCAGTCCCAGATCCTTGATGACATAGAGGGTGCCTTCGGTACCCACTGCACCTGCCACATCCAGTTTGCCTTGGGGGTTCAGGGGCAGCTCCACAATGTTGTTGTCGGCATAGCTTTTTACATTGCCGTGATAATCCGCCACAGCCACCAGCACACCGCCGGGGCCGCCGCCGTCGATGCGGACGGTTACACTGTCGTCAATGCTTTTCAGGCCATAGCCGATGAGGGACGCAGCCATGGAAAGTCTGCCCAATGCAGCGGTCATGACTGCGGAGGGCTGATGGATCTGTTCCATTTCGGCGATCATGGCAGTGCCATCCAGCACAGAACAGACCACCGAGCCGTCATCGGAGAGATATCGTTTCAAAACGCCGTTCATGATTCAAGTATCCTTTCTGGCAATATACAACAATCGCTGAGCTGTATCCGTGGGGGCGGAAAAGCTGTCGCCATCCAGCACGGTCAGCAAAGAAAAACCGCTTTCTTCCAGCCAGGCGGTGAGCATTTCATGGGGGTAGATCTGTTCGGTGAAGGTTTCGGTCATACGGCAGTAGCGCTGATCCTGCTGCCGGGAAAAAAAGTCCAATCGGATCTGCACGGGGTAATGGGGCGGAGCATCTTCGGTCTGATTCTGCCACACACAAAAGCAATCGGGCAGATCATACACAAAGCACTGGTCTTTCAGCACCTGCCGATGCTTATAGGCAGTATTCACATCAAAGAGGAACAGCCCGCCGGGGTTGGTAAACAGCCCTACCCGAGAAAAAACCTGCCGCACATCCGAGGGCGCAGGCAGGTGGTTGATGCTGTCCAGCATACAAAGGGTGACACTGACCGTTCCGTACAGATCCAGCTTCCGCATATCCTGCCGCAGATACTGCACCGCACCCTCCAAAGGGGATTCGGCACGTTTTTCGTAGGCCTGCATCAGCATATCCTCGGAGCGATCCACGCCGATCACATCCCACCCCAGCTTTGCCATTTCTTCGGAGAAGGCACCGGTACCGCAGGCAAGATCCAGCAGCAGACCTCTGTCGGCATCGCAGGCCTGCAAAGCATCGGAAGCATATGCCCCGATCAGCCGGTGGATTTCCTTGGCACGGGCTTCATAGTTGACATTCCGGGTGAGCCTGTCGTAGTAGTCGGCAAACACGCCGTAGGTATCAGCCATTGTTCTGCTCCGTGGCGGTGTCCTCCATGCGGCTGAATACGATATCGTATCCGCCTGCGCCGTCCATACCCAGGGAACGGTTTACACGGCTGATGGTAGCGGTGCTGGCACCTGTTTTTTCCACGATCTCGGCATAGCGGCACTCGCTGTGCAGCAGCTTTGCCACCTGATAGCGTTGGGAAATGGCCTTCAGCTCCTGGAGGGTGCAAAGGTCGCGGAGGAAGCGGGCGGCCTCCTCTTTGGTTTCCAGAGAGAGCAAAGCGGCGCAAAGGTCGTCCATACCGGAAGTATCCAGATAAGTTCTCATAGCAGTAACCTCCAAAAAGCGCAAGCTGCGCAGAATATCCATGATCCATTATATTTTAGCACATTATACCGTGAAAGTAAAGGGGCTTTCGATATCTTTCAATCATATTACAAAATCATGCAAAAAAGATGCGGAAAGATGATTCGCGCATCTTTCCGCCGATAAGAAAGGGGGTCTTTCTATGAAGAATTGAATAGAAAGCGTAATGAGAGGGGGCGAAGATCTCACTCCATGCCGGCGAGGATCTTCAGAATAGCGGTGGCATCGTTGCCGTTGATACCGCTGACACCATCTGCCTCGGCGTTTGCCAGACCCTGATCGCTGACAGAAACGGTCTGATCCTCACCGATGAAACGGTTCAGCAGGATCACGTCTGCGATCTTGACCATGTTATCGCAGTTCACATCACCGATGAGAGTTGCGGTTACTTCGCTCTGGACAGAGGAAATGGTGGTCGTAGTGGTGGTAGTAGTGGTGGTCGTAGTAGTCGTGGTGGTTGTGGTAGTGGTAGTTACATTGGGCGTGATGGTTGCATCGCTGCCGGTGTAGGTGGTTTCATCCATGCAGCCGCCGTAGGTTTCAAAGTAGCCTGCCAGCTCGGAGGTATTGGTCTGCAGGAAATAGCCGTTGGAAGGAATATAGGAAACGGATGCGTTGGTATCAAAGTTTGCATAAGCGCAGTCGGTGTTGACCTTGGTGCTCTTATCGGTGACAATGGTACCGTCCTGATCGCCCTTGCAGTTGTTCAGTACATCCATGTAGGATTTGACCGCACCCAGCTTCACCTGCATGGGGTTTTTGCAGTTGTTGAATACGTTGTACTCGGAGAAGATGTAAGCGTTTGCTCTGGGGTTCATGCAATAGCTGGTCTGACCCTCAAAGATGTTGTTGTACATATGGATATTTGCCTGACGTGCCAGCGGGCCGCGGGATTCACAGTTCTTCCAGTAGTTGTGGTGGAAGGTGATGTGATACTGCAGGTTGGAATCGGAAGCGCCTACCAGATTGGTCTTGTGGTAGCCCTCGTAGTAGCAGTAGCTGTTGGTGAAATACTGGCCGCGCTTGAAGTCGCAGGCACCGTCGCCGCCGTCCTTATCGGATTCTGCGGGATTTGCAATGCTGGGCTTGTAGAATTCGCAGTTGTGGATCCAGCAGCGTTCTACGGGAGCAGACAAAGTGGAATCGGTCTGTACGCCCTCCATGCCGATGCAGTCTTCGGGAACGTTGCGGAAGGCGATGTTGCGGACTTCAAAGCTCTCACCTGCGCTCATGTTGCCGGATTCTGCAATGAAGTGAATGCCCCAGCCGTTGATGCAGGCATCGGTACCCATACCCTCAATGGTGATGTCCTTACCGGACTGCATTCTTGCCATGTAGCCGTTGTCGCCCACGGAGCCGCCGTAGTTGATGGAGTCAAACTCGGTGAGGCCGGAGGGTGCGGTCACATTGCCGATGATACGAACCACAAGGGGAGTGCCGTCCTTTGCCAGCTTTTCGATGATATCGCTGTTGGAGTTGGCGGTACCGCCCTTGGAGGTCTTGCCGGAGCCGTTATCCTGGCCGGAGGAGTTGAGGATATTGCCGATGCCGCTGACCTTGGTACCATCCTTGGAGGTAACGGTCACGGAGTTCTTGTTGCTTTCGGTGACATACAGCACAATGGCATTGCTCTTGAGGGTGCCGTCATCCTTGTATGCGCCAACGCCTGCGGTGTAGTTGAAATGTGCATAGCCGGAGCGATCCTGTGCGCCAACGGCGATGCCGCCCTTGGTCACGGTGCCCTTGGAGGTCTCCACGGTAATGGAATAGGTACCTGCGGAAAGTCCGGGGATATCCACACGGACACCGCCGTCTACATCACGCACCAGATACTGAAAATCCTCGCCGCTGAGAGAGCCGCTGACGGGACCGCTGTAGGAAACTGCGGTGACACCTGCATCATTCATGCCGCCGATGACCATGTAAGCCATCTCGTTCCAGCCGCCTACGCTCTTCAGGGTCAGGTCGCCGGGAACAGAATCACCGGGGACGGAGGGTACTGCGGTATTTGCGGTGGTGCCGGTGGTCTGCTGGGTGCCGCTTTCGGTGGTGGTAACAGTGGTCACAACGCCGCTGCCGCCGCCGATATCAATATAGAACAGATTGGAGCTGCCGGAGCCTTTCTTGATGGTGTGTGCACCTGCGGAAAGGGAAACGACGGTCTGTCCGCTTGCGTCAATGGAGTATTTGGTATCATCCACATACAGAGTGTCGCCATCCTTGATGACCAGTGTCATGGTGCAGGCACTGCCTGTGGTAAAGCTGATGAGCGTGCTGCTTTCCATCTTCAGGCACTGGGTCAGGTTCATGCCGTTGTAGCTCATGGAGCCTTTGCTTGTGGAAAGATTGCCTGTGATATCGAAATAATCACTGGACAAACCCTGCTCGGTGAAATTGTGGGTTGCGGATGTGCCGATGGTGGCACCTGCAACGGTTGCTTCAGACAGTGCAACAACTGCCTGAGAGGTAACGGGTGTCAGAACAGCCGCAGAGCTGAGCATCAGTGCTGCCGCAGTACAAAGGCTGATCTGCTTGATACGAATAGAACCTGCCATAATCTTTCTCCTCCAAAAAACATACATTCTTTGCACCGTGATGTATTTGTCCGGTGCAGCCCCTCTTAGTTGATTCGTTGGTGTGTTGATGCATCGGCGGCGGCTTTAGTGGGGGCCAAAGCTGCCGCAGATGCATCGGGTGAATCGGTTTCCTGATGATATTGTATCTTTTTTGGGGGATTTTTTCAATGACGGATGATATTTTGTTACTGACACATCATCCAAAAAGCTCTGTGGATGAAAGATCATATGCAGGAAAATTTTTTTTTGGAAAAATGCACGAAAACGGCCTTCTCGATCGTATACCATATATCGGGGCGTTGATCTGTGCTCCCGAATGGAAAACGAGGAGGCTGGTTTTATGGCAAACAACAAGAAAATCAGGTACATCATCAATACAGTGCTGGGTGCGGTGCTGCTGGCAGGTGCGGTGACAGCAGGGGTATTTCTGCTGCGGGGCGGTGAGGAGCTGCCCCCTGTTTTGGAAAGCATCCCCGATGAGTCTATTGCCAACTATGAGAAAATGGGCGATTATGCGGAAGGCTCTCTGGGCTATGACCCGAACAAGGCTGCCGATGTCCCCTCGCTGCATATGGCGGGAGATTCGAGGTCTGACAGCATTATGGAGGCAGAGCAGGGCTGGTATTATGTCAAGCGTATATTCGGGGATAGGGGCAGCACTGTGCGGGTTTGCTTTCATGATGACGCAAGCGGCGAGGATGTGGTGCTGTGCGCCCGCCCCGAATGCACACACAACACGGAATACTGTGTGGCACAGAACAGCCGTTATCTGGGGGCACCGGGGGTGTATTACGAGGGCCGGCTGTATGGTGTCAGCACCGATGCAGCTTCCGCGGAGGAAGAATCCCAAGACCCGAATATCCGTTATTCCGTAGGCTCGGGTACGCCCGTGCTGATGCGCTATGCGCCCGACGGCACTGCGCTGGACAAGCTGGCGGATCTTTCCGAGGGGGTACCCGATGCTTTGGATCATACCACACTGCACTCTGTTGAGATCATCGGGCATAAGGGGGCTTTGTGGATCAAAATGCTGCTTTATCGGGAATACTCGGTGCGGGTGGGTGAAAACTCTGCCAAAACCACCTACGAAAGCGGTCATGTGCTGCTGCACTATGATATTGAAAAGGACAAGCTGACCACCATCCTCTATGACCCCCTGCGGGAGAATAATTATACCAGTCTGCCCTCGCAGCTTCAGGGGGCAGGGGACTATGTATACTTCCGCAAGGAAAGCGGAACGCTGAAGGACCCCTTGGATGGCAACAACATTTATCGGATTCACATCCAAACGGGAGTCGTTGAAAAGGTAGCCGAGAATGTCCGCTGCTCCTATGCCGTACAGGGTGAGCGTCTGGTGTACCTGAAGAAATTCAGCAAGAACAGCGACCATCTGGTGGCGTGGCTCAAAGATCTGCGGACGGGGGAGGAGATCCCGCTGCAGACCAAGGAGACCGATTATGCCGACGGCGTGTGCTTTGCAGGGGAGTATATCGGTATCATCAGGGGCGGTACCTTTACGTTTGTCAATGACAAGGGAGAGCTGCTGGGGGAGATATCCGCACCCGCTGACCATGCGCTGCCCCATGACTGCATTTCCTTCTGTGTGGGGGAAACCGATCTGTATGCTTCCGTGCAGACTGCAAATTGGGAATATTACGCCGCAAAGTGGCAGGACATCATAAGCGGAGATACGCCGCAATGGGAGCTGCTGTGGGAAAGATACGAATATCAGGAAAATCATTCGGATGAGTGAACCGAAACGGCTTTTTCCGTTGTATATATAACAGAGGACAACACAAGGAGGTGGCAATGCTTGCAACATCATGAGAACGAGGCGTTATATGCGTTTCGTACTTTTGGCGATACTGCTTTGCGGTTTGCGGTCTGCTGCACACAGAACCGTGCCGAGGCAGAGGACATCGTGCAGGATGTGCTGCTGATGCTGCATACTGCGCCACGGCAGTTTGAATCGGATGAGCATATGAAGGCATGGCTGCTGCGTGCCATCCGTGACAGAGCCAAGAATTATCACCTGCGAAGCCGCCGCAGAGCTGCCGTGGAACTGGCTCAGGCGGAGGCTGTGGCTGCCTGCGGTGATTTTACCGAGGAATACGCTTTGCGTGAGCTGATCTTCTCTTTGCCAAAGAATTATGCCGTTGTGCTGTACCTCTACTATTTTGAGGGCTATCGCACCGGGGAAATTGCAATGCTGCTGGGTGAAAAGGAAAACACTGTCCGCACATGGCTGAAGCGGGGCAGAAAACGGCTGCAGCTTGCTCTGGAAGAACCCATCTGCTAAGGAGGTACGGACATGAAGCCATCCGAATTCAACAAAGTATTCCGTCGGCTGCGCTGGGATGAAAGCCGCCGTCTGGAGCTGGAAGCCATGCTGAGCCTTCCTGCCGTACAGCCCCAAAAACGAAAAAAAGCTGTAACGGAGGAGGTCATTCTCATGTCTTTGGAAACAAGAAACCATTCCCCTCGCAGCGGTTGGCGTACCGCTGCTGCCGCCCTGGGCGTATGTGCTGCTGTGGGCGTGATCGTTGGCGGTATTGCCTTGCTGGGCGGGAAAGAGGATCCGCTGCTGCCCCAGACAAGTCTGTCGGGTCAGACATCGCAAAGCGGAAACGAAGCATCCGGCACAGATACAGGCAAAAGCCCCTTTGCATTTGTGGAGGATCATGTGGAGGGCGATCTGCAAACCAAATTTGAGGGACCCGATGATGTGCCTTCCCTGACGATCGCACGGGGTACCAACACCAGCAGAAAATATGCTGCCGCCAAGCTGCTGGAGGGACCCTCCGGCTGGTATTGTATGCCTTTTGCATCACCGCAGTACAGCAGCTTTGATGAGGGCAATCTCATTGTGTACACCGATGCGGCATCGGGGGCGGATACCCCCCTTTGCGCCCGTCCCGAATGTACCCACGACAACGAATACTGCACCGCCAACAACTCCAAGTATGCAGGTGTGCCTTCCGTTTACTATGACGGCTATCTGTACGGCATTTGTGCCGATACGGACAAAATCGAGGTGAAAGCACCCGAAGACGGCGAAACATGGTTTTCCAGTGATCGGGGCGATATTGTGCTGGTGCGCTATGCCCCCGACGGCACCGAGCTTACCGGGCTTTGCTCCTTGATAGATGCAGCACCCGATTCCCTGCAGCACGCAAGCTTTGCGGATGTGGAGATCATCGGGCACAGAGGGGCTTTGTGGATCGCCGCAAAATTTGAGCTGACATACGGTGTGTTCAATGATAGCTGGGGCGGCTATACCGAAATATCGGAGAACCGTCGGGGCTACGGTCTGTTCCACTATGATCTGGACAGTGGTAAGCTGACCCCTGTGATCTACTGCGGTCTGAGTGAGGAGCTGACCGAGGCTACCACACCCTATCGGCTCAGCGGCTATGGGGACTATGTGTACTTCCAGAAAAGCAACACCGACTGGGCAGACCCCTACAACGGTGACTATATCTATCGGGTGGATATCCGCACAGGTGCCGTGGAAAAGGTTACGGATCAGGCCATTGCAGGCTACGGCATGGGCGGCGGCAAGCTGATCTATCTGCGGAATTACAATGCTTCCACCCGTGGAGAGCATCTGCAGCCCTGGGTCATTGATCTTGCAACAGGAGAGCAGCGGATGTTCCTTGGGGAGGAGGATTACATGGTGAACGTGCAATGCTCCGATGATTATGTGATTCTGACTGTCGAAAGCGATTCCCGTGATGGTGAGACCCGTATCTACAACTGGCAGGGCGAGCTGCTTTCTGTCATTGAACCGCCCCCAAAGCAGGTATCCTATGCCATCAGCGGTGACCGTTTGTATGGCTGGAACTATGACTGGGGAACCGCAAGTGATCTATATTACACCCCTTTGTACACCGCTGCCACCGAGGGCAAAACCCACTGGAAGTATGCGCTGGAGATCATGGGTGACGGTTACTGGGCAGAGGGCGAGGAGCATACCGATCTGTGGAGCAAGTATCATCAGTGGAGTGACAAATAAGTTTTTTCAAAAACTTTTCTCGGAAATGCACGAAAACGGCCTTCTCGATCGTATACCATATATCGGAGCGTTGATCTGTGCTCCCGAATGGAAAACGAGGAGGCTGTTTTTATGGCAAACAACAGGAAAATCAGGTACATCATCAACACGGTGCTGGGTGCGGTGCTGCTGGCAGGTGCGGTGACAGCAGGGGTATTTCTGCTGCGGGGCGGTGAGGATACACCCCCCACAGAACACAGCACAGGCGATTCCCAAAGCCCTCAGGACGGCATTGCCTATGAGGTAGTGGCTGACAACATCGAGGGCGATCTGCAAACCAAGTTTGAGGGACCCGATGATGTGCCCTCTATGGCATCCTTCAGCGGAACGCTGCTCGCGGCGGAAAACGGGTGGTACTATTATGAGCAGGGCGTGGGTGTGCAGTATCGGGATGCAGCCACAGGGGAGAGCGTTGTGGTCTGTGCCAGACCCGAATGCACCCACGATAACGAATACTGTGCCGCAAACAACAGCCGTTATATCGGGCGGCCTGCCGTGTATTACGACGGCTATTTGTACGGCATCAGCGGTGATGGGGAGAAAACCGACCACGAACCGGAGAAGAATGAGGAGATCGTGTGGTTTTCCGGCTCCGGTGATGTGCTGCTCATGCGCTATGCCCCCGATGGGACTGCGTTGGACAAGCTGGTTTCTCTTTCCGATGCTTTGCCCGATGCTATTGACCACCATGTTTCCTTTGTATCGGCAGAGATCATCGGTCACAAGGGTGCTTTGTGGATCTCCGTGGGCTTTGAGCGCACTTGTATGATGGCGCAGGATCGGGACAGCGTAGATCGGCAGAAAGGCTATGCGCTGTTCCACTATGATCTTTCCGCAGAGAAGCTTTCCACGGTATTTTATATGCCCCTTGCCAAGGATGCTGACCCCTTTGCTCCTGCGGAGCTGCGGGGCATGGGTGACTATGTATACTTCCGCAAGATCAACTGCGAGTGGGAGGATCCGCTCAACGGCAACCGTGTATATCGGGTCAATATCCGCACGGGAGCCATTGAAAAGGTCATCGGCAATGATGTGTTCACCACCTATGCCGCAAGCGGCAGCAGGATTCTGTACCTCAAAGAAAAAGTGACCGCAGACACAAACAGTGCACGGATGCAGCTCATGCTCTTTGATCTGCAAACGGGAGAAAGCCGCCTGTTTTTGGGTGAGGAGGACTATGTCACAGCACTGCAATGCACGGAAGAATATGTTCTGGTGACTATGCGCGGGGCATGGGAGAGCATCCGCATTTATGATTATGACGGCAGGCTGCTGCAAACGCTGCCTGCTCTGGATATGACTGCTTTTGTGCCCGATGGTACGAACCGCACGGATATCAAGGTGAACGGTGATACCCTTTACGGCATCGTGTACGGTGTTGTGGGCGGCAGAAGCGTGTATACCATGTCCCTTGCCGCCGCTCTGGAGGGCAGCGGACAATGGCAGCTTGTGCTGGAGGACAGCAGCGAGCTGCTGTACTGAGGAGGGAGCAGCCATGAAAAAGAATACGGTGAAGTACATCATCAACACGATGCTGGGTGCAGCCATGCTGGCAGGTGCGGTGGCTGTGGGTATCTTTCTGCTGCGGGAGGCTGATGCTCCTGCGGAGCAAAGCGGCACCGATGCTTCTGCCGCTTATCAACAGATCAAGGACCTGACAGAGGGCGATCTGCAGACGGAGGTTTGGGGTGCGTCGCATATTCCCTCTGCCACAGCCTATAACGACAGCGTGATGGAAGGGGAAAGCGGCTGGTATCTGGTGGGCGGTGAATGGGATGTGGAAACCCTTGGATATCACCAACAGATGCGGTACATGGATGCCGCCACAGGCGAACAGACGGTTTTATGTGTCAAGCCCCAATGCACCCATGATACGGAATACTGTACGGCAAGCAACAGTCGGTATCCGGGCGTTGCACAGGTGTACTACGAGGGTTTTCTGTACGGTCTTTCCACAGATACGACCAAAGTACCCTCATGGGAACACGTTGACGAGGAAGAGGGCTACTATCAGGCGGCGGGAGATATTCTGCTGATGCGCTATGCCCCCGACGGTACCGCACTGGAAAAGCTGCTCTCCTTTGAGAAGGCCATACCCGAGCCCTTGGATGAGGTGACCCTTGGGGCTGTGGAAATGATCGCTCATCGGGGCGGCTTGTGGATCTCTGTGATCTTTGTGCGGGAACGCTGCATCCGCCGTGCCCATGAAACAGGCATGGAGGAACAGCCCTACATCTACTACTGGGAATCCTCACAGATCGAGCATGGCTACGGCTTGTTCCATTATGATATCCGCAATGACAAGCTGACCGCTGTGATCTATGAATCGCCCAAGGAGAAATACAGCCCCACGGCACCCTTTCAGCTGCGGGGCATGGGGGATCATGTGTATTTTCTCAAATCCAACACCGACTGGGCAGACCCCTACAACGGGGATCGGCTCTATCGTGTCAATATCCGTACAGGTGAGCTGGAAAAGCTGCGGGAGGATGTTTGGGCATTCTACGGGCTGACCGAAGACAGCGTGGTGTATCTGCAGAAAGCCAACACCTTGAAAAATACTGTTGTGTATGATGTTTACATCATGGACATTGCCACGGGACAGAGCAGGCTTTTCTTAGAGCAAGGCGACTATGTGGTGGGCGTGCAATGCACGGAGGACTATGTATTCACAGTAAAATTCAACGAGTTTTTTGATATCTGCATTTATGATTGGAACGGAGATCTGCTGCAGACCATAGAGCAGCCCATGAAGCAGCCTTATCTGGATGCAGACATGCCGTTTGACATCAACGCCTGCTGCTACCCCTGCATCAGCGGAGACCGCTTGTATGTGATGTCGCAGCACAAGGAAACCAACACGCACTGCACCGATTTTTCCGATGCGGCAGAGCAGGGCATGGTAAGCTGGCGGCAGATCTATTGAATCGTATGCATACAACACAGGAGGACGAGAATGGCAAATCAACTGGTAATGGAAAACCTGACCAAGCACTACGGCAGCTTTCCTGCTCTGGATGGTGTGACCATCACTTTGGAGCAGGGTGTGACAGGTCTGCTGGGTGCCAACGGTGCAGGCAAAAGTACGCTGATGAAGCTGATGACCGATCAGATGAAGCGTACCGACGGCAGAATTCTCTACAATGGCACGGAGATTCTGACCATGGGGGCAAAGTGGCGTTCCCTCATCGGGTATACGCCCCAGATGCAGGGCTTGTATGAGGATTGCTCCGCAAGGCAGTTTTTGTACTACATGGCAGCCCTGAAGGGCATAAAGCGCAGGGCAGCCAAGGAACAGACCGCCATGCTGCTGAAGCTTGTGAATCTGGAGCAGGCAGCCCACAAAAAGATCGGTACCTTTTCGGGCGGTATGCGGCAGAGAGTGCTGCTGGCGGCATCGCTGCTGGGTGAGCCGCAGGTGCTGATTCTGGATGAACCCACGGCAGGTCTGGATCCGGAAGAACGCATCCGGCTGCGGAATTACATTGCGGAGATCGCCAGAGAACGCATTGTACTGCTTGCCACCCATGTGGTCAGTGATATTGAATGTGTGGCACAGCGGGTCATGCTGCTGAATCACGGCAAGCTGACGGCTTATGATACCCCCGAAGCACTCATCGCATCGGCAAAGGGCAGGATCGGCGTATTCAGCGGCAGCTATGAGGAGATCCGTGCCTTGCAGCAGCAATACCCCAAGGGGGAGCTGAAGCAGACAGGCACGGGGTTTTCTCTGCGGATTGCGGCACAGGAGCTGCCCGAACACTGCACGCCCGCTGAGGATACGGGGCTGGAGGATGTATACCGTCTGCTGCTGGAGGGCTGCCATGCGTGAATTGCAACGGATTTTCGGCAACCTGGGCACCTATCTGGTGCTGGTGCTGCTGTGTGTGATGAATCTTGCACTGTTTGCGGGTTTTTCCCGTGCAAGAGCAGAACAGAATGCCTTTTCCGCAGACCGTGTTGCACAGGAAACGGCTGTGTATCTGGAAACGGGCTATCATGCCTATCTGCAGCAGATCTCGGGGCAGTCTGCGGGGCAATCCATTTTAAGCGGTCTGGGCAAGCAAAGTGATTTCATCAAGCGCAACCGTGCCCTGACCATACGGGATTACGGTGCCCTGAAGGGCATTGCGCTGCAGGCGGGTGCAGATGAGGGCGTAAAAGCTATGCTGGATTATACCGTTACGGATTATCTGCTGCTGATCGCACCGCTGCTGCTGATCATGGAGCTGCTGACGGTACAGAATTCCCCCTGCGGTGCCATGCTGCGAAGCACCAAGAAAGGCAGGGTGCCCTTGCTGCTGTGGCGGATGCTTGCGGTGCTGCTGCTTTCATGCTTAAGTGTTGTGCTGATCTGGGGCGGCAATATTGTGTACAGTACCTCCTTTTTCGGAGATCCCGTATGGGGGCGTGCGGTACAGTCCATCCCTGCCTTTCAGCATTGTGCGCTGCCCGTTACCGTGGGCGAGTTCTTTCTGCTGTGGGGCTTGATGAAGCTGGGTGCAGTCTACTGCATCACCCTGCTGGTGTGGCTGATTCTGTCGGTATTTCGTCCTGTGATGGCTGCTGTGGTGCTGCTGCCCGTGCTGGGGGGACAATGGCTTCTGTATACCTTACAGGATGCGGCATCGGGCTTGAATCACCTGAAGTTCTGCAATCTGTTTGCGTTGCTGGAGGGCGGTTTTTTCTTCACGGATTACAATAATCTCAACTGGTTCGGGCATCCCTTTGCCATGCTGGATTCTGCGGTCATTGCATTGTTTGTGCTGCTTGGGGCGGCGGCTGCGGGCATGATTTTGCTGGTGGGGGCTTGTCATCCCATACAGGTGGGAGAAACAGCGCAGCGTCTGCCGGAAATGCTCCGTAAGCTTTGCTCGGAACGCTTCGGCATCCATACGGTGTTCGGGTATGAGGGCATAAAGCTCCTGATCGCCCAAAAGGGTTTGCTTGTGATATTGGTCACCGCTGCCATGACGGTTTCCCTGTATGGAGAAACCAAGCTGTTTGTGCCCCGTATCTCCTACTGGGATGAAGCCTACGAGAAATACGGCGGTGCTGTGACGGAAGAAAAAATGGAAGCATTCGGCGAATATCTGGTGTATCTGGAAGAACGTGTGGTACAGTGTGAATCCGCAGTGGAGCGCAGCATTGCACTGGGGCTGACACAGTCTGAAATCGACAGGGAAACAGGCAAGCTGCAGCAGGCAAAGGAAAAGCTTGCCTTCTACAACAATGTGAATGTACGCATGGAGGAGCTGGATGCATATCGCCAAAAGACCGGTCAGGCGGTCTGGCTGATGCCCCAGGAGGGCTATGTGGGATTGTTCGGTGCATCGGCTGCGGCTGAGCGTTACAGTATGCTGCTGCTGCTGTTTGTGATCTTCCTCAGTGCAGGCGTGGGTGCATATGAAAACCGGTTCGGAGCAGCTCCCTTGCTGCGAAGCACCAAAAAGGGCAGAGCCGCACGCATTGGATATCAGGCGTTGTGGCTTATGCTGCTGGTGATTCCTGCTGCCATTTGTGTATATGGGAGCTATTCGGCTTGTATTGCGGCAAGTACGCCGCTGGAATATGGCAATGCACCGGTGCAGAGTCTGGATATGCTGCGGGAGTTTCCTTTTGCGGTGACCATAAATGGATTTTATCTGTTATGGATGGCTGCAAGAGCAGGTCTGATGCTTGTATTTGCATATGTGGTGGCGATATTGGGCAGTCGGTGCCGCAATCCGCGGAATGCCTTGCTGCTGTGTCTGGTGGTGTTTTTCCTGCCAACGGCATTGGCGCAGACGGGCATTGCATTTCTGGAGCCTTTTTCGGTATCGCATCATCTGAGCTTGTTTCTTGCGTAAGAAAAGAGAAAAAAGGGGGGGCATAACAGCCTCCCCTTTTTCTCTAAAACCCATCTCCCTTAATTTTACTGCGGATAGAACGATTTAGAGGGGATGAGGATGCTGTGACGCAAGATTGCCACCAAGAGTGCCACTTTTCATAGGGAGAAAAAGTGGCACCCTTGGCACCCTTAGGTTGTGGGAGAGCATAGCTCCCAATACCATTTTTCGTCGCTGCGCACAGATTGTATGGGGAGCTGCGATTTTGCACGATGAAGCGTTCGCTTGCTGATGCCCTCACTGTCTGCAAGTGCCATGATCTCTTCCACGGAAAGTCTGCCGTGCTTTGTCAGCCACTCCAGCAGCAGCTCACAGGCACGGTTGCGGGGACGGGTATTTTCACTGCCCTGCAAAAGCTTGTCTACGGTGATGGCATAAGGTCCTTCAAACCGGAAATGTCCTTGTCGACCATATGGGGGGAGCATGGAAAACAGCTCCTTACCATAGGGAGAAACAAGGGAGAACTTGTACGTTTTCATGCAGGGACAGTCAAATTGTAACCGAATTGTAATATATTGAGCGATCATGGGCAGCAGGGATTTCGGGGGGGTGCCAAGGGTGCCAAGGGTGCCACTTTTTCTCCCTGTGAAAGTGGCAATGTTGGGTATCTTGGGGGGGAGTCCCCACCGCTTCACTTGAAATAGCGCAAATTTCCCCACCGCTTCACTTGGAATAGCGCAATTAAGAGGGGAGAGGTAAGCGGAGGGGGGTCTAAGGGGGGAACCCGTAAGGAGAGGGGGG
>SVNP01000004.1 GCA_015066805.1 Ruminococcus sp.
TGAAGACGGTATACCAGGGATAAAGAAATGCGAATTCTATGCACTTCCTTATGTAGATGCATCTCTTCTCGCAAAAACAGAAGATTTATTTATCGTTGTACTTTCAAAAATGCTGTATACATTGGAGCTTAAACTTGGCGCATATAAAATCGCAGATTGCTATGTTCCCATAAGGAGAAGAAAATGGATATCGTGAAAGATGTATTGCTGCCACAATTCAAACCGGAGTTACGAAAATATGATGTTTGTATTTGTGTAATGGATTTGCTTGTACATTTGCATGGAGTACCATTTCTTTTGAAGCAATTTTTAGCAGAAGATGGATGTGGAAACGATGTGTATGGATTTAATTTCCCCAATATCTATGAGCCATATGAATGTAATGAAGATGGATATTTTGAATCTGGTGTGCAGTTTTATTATCATCGGCAAATCCAACTGATCTCAAATTGTGATTTAGCAGCCGTGGTTGAAGAGCTTTGTGCTGTATATCAAAAGCTGAACCCGCATTTGTTAGAACCGACAATTGAGCCAATGATGCAACAAACAATATCCAAGTTTGGTGTGCAAAAAGATAAGAAAGCTTATTCTGTAACGGGAAATGAACTGAGTGTGGGCGACCGAATCATTTCTTTTCCGCATTGCATTTATGCAGTAGAGTCCACAGAAACACAATTGCTGATTCTTTTGGAGATCCCGCCCGACGGTAAAGAAACGGATAACATCTATGCTGTAGGCTGGGACGGTGCGATTCGCTGGAGAATCCAAAATCGGTCGGCATTTGAGAAATGCCATTCTCAAATGCCGTATGTTGGTATGAGTGTTATGAACGAACACTTGAAAGTGATTGATTTTTGCGGTATCCGATATTGGGTAAACCCTGAAAACGGTCATATCATCGAACGGGATACTGAAGGGAGATATTGGTAGGCTGCAAGTGTGCAGATACATCCAAAAAAGAGCCAACATTCGGCAGTTTATGGGACTGCGGAATGTTGGCTTTTTTGATCATGATACGGTATGCTTGGCAGGAGCTTCCCAACGGCAGGGGACGGTTTCGGGGTACCGATTATGTCCAGTCTTCTTTGCCGTCGATATGCTGTTTCAGAGCAGCAAACCGCAGAAGCTGCTTACGGGAGGAGATCCCCAGCTTGCTGTAAATGTTTCGGTTATGATATTTCAGGGTATTTTCGGTAATATGCAGGATCTCGGCGATCTGCTTGGCGGTTTTGCCCGAAAGATACAGCTCATACACACGATATTCGGCGGGGGTAAGGGTGCCCAGATTTTCCACAAAGAACTGATAATCCTCGGGTACGATCTCCTCTTTATGCTTTTCCGCAAGGCGGTCGATCTCACTTTTTGCCAGATCATATTTGGCGGAGGCTTTTTCGTATTCCTCCTTGGCTTTGCGGGCTTCTTCTTCGGCAAACGCTTTTGCCTGCTCCAGCTCTGTGAGCTGCTGCTCATAGGCAGTATCCTTTTCTTCCAGAAAGGCAAAGAGGTCATCAATTTCACGGATATGGAGCTGGCGGCCGTCATTTTCTCTGGCCTTTACCTGTTCGATCTTTTTGAGGATGGGAGAAACGTATTTCTGGCTCAGCACGGTACAGCAGATGGCTGCAAGAATGGCTGCAATGAGGAAAATCAGGATAAAATGGAGCTGCCCTTTGCGGAGAAAGCGGTCATACTGAGCTTTGGGCAGCATAACGGCTACGGTGAAGGTTTCCTTGCCAAGCAGGATCTCGCTTGTAAGACCCACGCAGTTTTCGGTGCCAAAATCAAAGAGGCAGGAGTTTTTTTCTTTTTTGAGCTGCAAGCTGCTGTCGGTACGGTTGTATCTGCCTGAGCTGAACTGCCCGCTGCAGGTGCCGTTGTGTTCGTTGAGCAGGCCATAGATCTCGCTGCCCCATGGGCTTTCTGTGGCCTGATAGGTCAGTTGGAACAACAGATCGGTGATCTCAAATCCGCAGACACCGATAATGGTATCGTTATAATCACGGATGGGCACATAAATATATCTGGCTCGTTCCCAGGTATCGGGGATCTCTACCACGGGACTTAAGGCAAAATAGGTCCCGTCGGAAAAAACGGTATCGCAGGTTTCAAAAAAGGCAGTACTGCTTTCGTTTTTCCAACCGCTGTGGAAGGTGATGCCTTTTTCCTTGCCTGTGGAAAAAGAACCGCGGTACATGGAAAAATCATTGTTTACGGTGTTTTCGGAGCAAAGGTTGATGTATTTGAGGTAGATGCCGCTGTAAAGGGTCGTTTCCGATTGGCTGTTTGCGGTGGTGTTCAGAAGATAGAAGGCTCCGCTGGCGGGGGCTACCTGCATATTCAGGTAAACCGAATCATACAGCTTGCTTTGCAGTGCGTTCAGGGCTTCGGGGTCGTTTTTCAGGTCAGCAAAGCGTTTGCCGTTTGCTGTGAGATGATCCTGAATGGAATGCTCAAGCTGCCCTGCAAAGGAGATGGCACAGGCTGCCAGTTCATCGCAATCATGCTCAACGCGCTCCGAACAGGTTGTGAGACGTGCATCCAGATCATTCATGATCTGACGGTCGGCGGGGTTGAGGATGCCGAACAGGTTCAGCAGGATCAGAATGACTGCCGCAAACAGGCAGATGATGGAAAAGACGTAGAACGTAAAGCGTCTTCGCATGGAAAGTCCTTCTGTACGGAGCTGATGCACAAGACTTGGGAAGGCAAAGTATTTCAGTATTTTCATGCTATGCCCTCACATATCTTTCTCGGAAAGCTGCTTCAGCTCTGCCAGTGATGCTGCTGCCAGCTCTTGCAGCAGGGCTTGGGGGTCTTCCCCTGCGGACACCCGTTCTATGTAACGGTTATGCGTAGTCTTCAGCACCAGCTTGACGTTTTGCTCAAAGCGGCTTTGCAGCTGAGAAGCATTGCTGTAAAGGGGCAGGGCATGGAGCGTATGACTTTGCAGCATATGGCTCATCATATCATACAGATCACGGCAGCTTTCCTTTTCTGCTATGCTTGTATCGGCAAACAGGGCGGAAAAAGCCGCATCGGTTACAGGAAGATAGCCTGCACTTGTGACAAAGGGCAGGTTGTTTTCCGGTTGAGTCAGCCATTTGGCAAAGATATATGCGGCGTAATTTTTACGGTCGTCTTCGCTTTTGACCGCAAACAGTCCGCCGCCCCGATGCACCACCGCAGGCTGTTCCGTGTGGAAGGTGGGGTAGGGCAGGGCTGCGGAAGTAATGCTTTCCGTGGTGTTATCGGGGTAAAACACCATCTCCGGCTGATAGAGGATATCGGCCGTGGAGCCGATATTGGAGATGATCTCTCCGGTTTTCCAGCGGGAGGCGGCATAGCCGTCATCCAGGCAGATGCCGCCGTAAATGGCGGCCTTGCTCAGAGGCTCCCATATGGAGGCAAAGGCAGGGTCGTTGAGGTTCAGCTTGCCTTGGATGATCAGTTCACTGTCATAGGATTTCATGCCGATATACGCATAGTTGTAAAAATCGTTGATCTGCGTAAAATTCAGGCCATCTGACCACTTGTAGTAGAGATTTGCCGTTTCAAAAAAGCCGGCAAAGGTGGCAAGATCTTCGGTGGATGCGCCTGTGTCCGCTGCAAAGCGATCAAACAGGGTGCGGTTGAGGAACAGGGCTTCCGAGGATTTGGCAATGGGCAGCATCAGCAGGTCGTTATCAAAGCGGCCTTCTGCCAGAAACTCCTCACGGTACAATGCAAGCTCCTCTTCAGAAAAATAGTCGCTCCAGCAAAGCAGATTGTCTGTGCCTACGATCTCTGCCACTCTGGGGTATGCGGTAAACAGGTCGGGCAGATGATCTGCGCTGGGTTCCCCCTTGGCGGCTGCGGCAAGGGCTTTATCAATGGCAGAGGAGCTGGTAACCGATACCACGTTGATAGTCACACCGGTTTCTCTGCCTATGGTCTCGTTAAATATATCGACTGTGTCGTTCAGGGGAGATTTGGTCTGGCTGCCATAAACATGCCACATAGTCAGCGTCACGGGATGATCCGCATCGGGCATTGTCTGTTGGGTACAGCCGCCGAGGCTCACCGCTGAAAGCAGTGCTGCTGTGATCAAAGAAATGGTTTTTTTCATCATATATTCCCTTTCTATACGGGGGATTTACCCGTTGTACCATCTGTTGGGGTGCAGATATGTGAGGTTTCCCACCCTTTTTTGCATTTTGGGTGGTGTGTGTAGGCCGTGTTTGCGATATAATAGATCCTGCAAGGGTAGAAGGGAGTATATATCCTGTTTGCATTTGGGTACTCTGTTATGTTCCTGTGGGTGCGCCAACAGTCACAGGAACCGCCCATCTTATTATTTTACCATATTCTTGAGATTTCGTCAAGAATGGAAGAATGAAAAGGAGAAAGCTATGGATTACATCGGCACATGGAAGCTGCACTCTGTTATGGTATTTGACGACAATGACCTACCTGTTTATCTGACACCCGAAGCATATCTGCATTCCCCCATGCCTTACATTGATGAGTCCGATGAGGAGGCTGTTGCGGATGAGATGAAGGAACGGCAGAAGACCATCGGCATGAAGGCCAAGATCTGCGAGGACGGCAATCTGTATCTGCTGATGCCTTTGCCCGCCGGTGTTTCCCAAGCGGAGATCGACCGTGCAGTTGCCGCAGGCGTGATCAAGGTCATGGATGGCGCAATGACAGATGACCCCATGCACTGGGAGCTGCGTGACGGCGTGTTTTGGCTCAATACGGGTATGGCAGGGGAGATCATGGAGGAGCCCGCTGACGGCTGGGTACAGCCTGTGGATGAAAACGGGTTCTTCTGCTTTATGAATTTCAGATTTATCAAGGAGGTATGAGAAATGGGCTTGTTTGATTCTTTGATGAAAACGGCGGGCGGTATGCTGAAAAAGGAGGCTGCCAAGGCAGCATCCGAAGCCGCATCTTCGGTAGGCAAGGGCAGAAATCACACGGAAAGCTTTACTTTTGCGGCTTTGCCTTGCAATCTTGCTGAGCTGCAGGCTTTGCCTGAGGCTGTATTGGATTCCCCTTTTAAGACTGCTGCGCTGACTGTTGCTGTGCTCTGTGCTTATGAAAAGGATCCCGATGCCTGCATGGAAATGCTGAACTTTCTGAAGGGACCTGCTGAGGTCAGTACATACGAAAAGGGCTTTATCAAGGAGCGGTTAAGCGGAAAATTCTACAAGACCTTCTCCTTTTTTGAGGGTGCAACCCCCGAAAACGGCTACAAGCCCAACACCCCTTATGTGATCAGGGTCAGCGAGAATCCCTACTCCTTTGATGAGGAAAACTGGGCGACGCTGTATGTCACCAGCGGCGGTGCAGATCATCCCCGCCCCATTAAGCTGAGAAAAAAGCCCTCTGCCGGTCAGTGGTTCCTCAATGATATCCAGTGTCTTGCGGATATCCGTGTGCCTATCGCCGAGGATCCCTGGGCATAAGAGCAAAAGAACTGAAAGGGGCGAAGGAGTCTGTGTTCCTTCGCCCCTGTGCTTCAGAAAGGATATTCCATGAAAAAAAGAAGATATCTTGCAATGATGTGCTGTGCGCTGGCTGCACTTTCGGGCTGCGGCGGGAATGTTGATTCCAAGGCAGACGGTACTTCTGCTGCGGATTCTATGGCTGCGGTTTCTACCGATGAACAGAAAACCACCACAACCACTGCAGATACCACGCAGACTACGACGACATCTCAAACCTCTGCCCTGCCTGCGGATCCGGAAAAAGAATCACCGCTGCTGCAGCTTGAACAGCGGCATTTGTATCAGGCGGAATGGTCGGAGACGCATCAGATGGCTATGGCGGAGATGGAGTGCCTGACCGTTTATGCCGATGAAAAATGCGCCGCCAAATATGCGGCTCTGGCGCAGACCCTGACCGATGTTTCCGGTATGCTGGAGGTCAATGCACAGCAGGACTATGACTGGCTGGTGGGTGCAGCCGAGGATACACTTCCCGAGGGTGCAGAAGGTTTTTTGCCTTATGTGATTCATCTGGATACCAAGGTAAGACGTGCGGATGCGGCTGCGGTCAGTATTCGCTATGAAACCTATCACCGCAATCCATATGACGATGGCAGCACAAGTATCTGGGGCGGAACCTATGATCCTCAGACAGGCAGAGAGCTGTTTTTGCCCGACATCGTTACGGATATGGAGGCTTTTGCCGAGGCAGTAAGGGATGTACTTACCCTGAAAGTAGGAGCTGATGTGTTTTACAGTGAAAACAGCATTCAAAACTACTTCAGGGAATACGGTGCGGACGCAACCAACTGGACACTGGAATACAACGGTATATCTGTATATTTTGCGGCAGGTGATATTGCCACTTTGGATAACGGCGCAATGGAGGTTATGATCTCCTTTGCGGAATACCCGAGGCTGTTCCAAGAAAAATACACATTGGTGCCCGAAAGCTATATGGTTCATCTGGCAGCAGAGGTGCCTTTTTTCCCTGATCTGGACGGGGACGGCAGTGATGATGAGCTGATCGTATGGGACAGCTATGAGCATGACAATATTGTGGATGCCACATGGTATCTTTCTACCAAAGAAGGCTACTATGAGGAGCAGGTGATGGCATATGACTGCATTCCTTACTATATCAAGGCGGCAGACGGAAAGCACTATGTATATCTGTTTGCAGAGCAGGGGACACAGTATTATTTGTATGTTTATGCCATCGGCAATGAAACCATCCGCAAGGTGGGTGAGGTGAATGTTTCCCCCTATTACAAGGATGGCGTTTCTGCTTTGCTGACAGATCCTCACCGGATGCATTTTGATGTTTTTGATGCAGAAGCAGGCAGCGGCGGCGGTGTTCCTGTGGGGGATGGTTTCTTTTATGTCGGAGCGGACGGTATGCCTGTGATGCAGTAACAGGAGCTTTTACGGCAGTGCAGGTATTGGATTGCGATCATAAACACCAAAAACAAGGAGGTCAGAAAAATGAAAAAAGCAATGAACTGTTTCGTATCGGTTGCTGTTGCGGGTGCAATGCTTTTCTGCACGGCAATGAGTGGTGTATCCGCTGCGGAATTGGGCACATATGATGCTGTTGTCAGCATTGTTTATCCGCGGCCCGATGAAGCACCGAAGAAGCCTGTGATCACAGAATCGGGGACGGAAATAACATATCTGGGCGGTTTTTGGGAAGAGACAAGCACAGGTTATGCCAAGCTGTATGATCACCCTGTTTTGACATGGATGATGGAGCTTGAAGGCTTTGAAGGTTATAATGGCTACTTCACTACGTTTACAGATGCGGACAAGTATGATGTATCTGTTCTGGGTAAGATCGAGAATTACACCGGCTTGGCAAGCAATGAGGGCGCTGCAGACTTTGTGGATGCCGGCACGGGTGAAACCATCGGCACGGGTAATGTACGGGTAATATCAGTATCCGCAATGCTGACCATGCTTGGAAGTGCAGCAGAGCTTCCTGACGGACTTACAACGTCTGATGCGCTTGTGATGATCTCGATTAACGGAGCCTTAATGTGTTCTCCTGAGGGGCATCTTCACGAATCTTCAGGATATGCAGGCGATGATAATCAGCACTGGTATGTATGCGAATGCGGCGTTCCATTAAGAGGAACCGCTTATGATCACTCCTGCGTTTATACCATTAACGAAACATGGCAGGTTGTTAAAAATGCCACAGAGACAGAAAGCGGACTGTGGGAAAAGAAATGCTACTGCGGTCATGTAATGGAATCTGTCATCATTCCGCCGAAAAGTGAACAGACCATCGTTTCCACTTACGAAGAGCTGCAGTCAGCACTTGCAGAAGGCGGAAAACAGTGGATCACCCTTGATGTTGGCGGATCTACAAAATGGACAGTACAGACGGATATGGAATACAACAATATGCTTGTTCTTGATGATCCTTCGGCAGATATCGTACTGGATATGAACGGCTGCGGTCTTGCAAGAGAAACAGGCAGATACGACAAGGCACTGTTTGATATTGTGGCAGGTTCTCTGAGAGTCATCAGCAAATCGGTGGCAACCCCTACAGACAGCCAAAACAATCTTCATTTTTCCACTGCCGCAAGCGAACCCTGCGTATTCCGTGTGCATGAAGGTGCATCGCTGCGTATCACAAATGTTTCTGCCATGTCACCTACGGACGAATTTGCATACAGCTGTCCGTCTGTGATCTCTGAGGGCAATTTGCAGATTGATGGCGGAAGCTATTATCTCTATGACGACGAATTCACACCTTCGGCAAGTGAGTACGCACTCGCCTCTGTTGTGCTGGATGGCGGTACGGCTGTGATCAACGGCGGTACGTTCGACGGCAAGAGCTGTGGCGTGCTGGTAAGAGGTGATACAAAGCTTACCATAAACGATGGCTATTTCAGCAGTTGGAATTATGCACTGTATCAGACAGGAAGCGCAAAGGTCATCATCAACGGCGGAATGTTTGGTGAGGATGAAGAACCCATAAGCTTTGGCTTCTATATGGATGACGGCACTGCAAGAATCTACAATGGCAGCTTCTACGGAAAAACAGCGGGCGCTTATGCGAAAAGCGGTGATATTCGTATCAGCGGCGGATATTTCAAAATGATGGAAGACACAGGATATGGTGCTTTTTCGTTTGATGCAACAGCAGTTGCCGTTAAGATCATCCGCGGCGACTTCAGAGGTGCAAAAGGTATCTCCACCCGTTGGGATCTGTTTAATGAGTTCACGGAAGAGGAACCAAGCGCATACATCGCTTACGGCTCCACGGCAAAGGATACGGGAAAGACTGTGGATCTTTCCGAGACGGTGACTTATATCGGAAATGAGTATCTGGTGATAAACACCAATCGGCCTGTTTTTACGCTTTCCCCTGCAGATGTGACCATTTATGAGGGCGGCAGCGCAGTATTTACCGTTGAGGCCGATGGTGCCGACAGCTATACTTGGTATCTTGCCGATGCCGATGATGACAGCATGCAGCCATTTGACTGGGCGGATGTGGAGATGTACTGCGATGTATCGGGTACGGAATCCGATACGCTGACCATTACCAATGCCGGAAGCTGGCTCAATGATAAGATGGTGTATTGTGAGGCTTACAACGGCTCTTACAGCTTATCCGATCCTGCGGTGATTACGGTGAAAGAGATCGTTGACGGCGATGTGAATGCAGATGGTGTCTTTAATATGGCTGATCTGGTGATGCTGCAAAAGTGGATCGTCTGCACGGAAGATGCAGCGTTGACCCTTTGGAAAGCAGGCGATATGTATCGGGATGGCAAAATTACCGCATCGGATCTTACGATCATGAAATATGTTCTGCTGATGCAGAGATAAACGGAAAACAAAACCGCCGCAGTTCCACGAGCTGCAGCGGTTTTGTTGTGTTTGGGGGCTTTCAGTTGAAGCTGCCGTCCCATACGGGGAGATCGGCAAGATAGCGGCTTTCCACGGCGGGAACGTAGAATGCACCGTATTCCTTCAGGCCTTCGAGGCGGCTGCCCTCTGCATAATATGCATCTGAAAGCTCTACATAGAAGCGATAATAGGGCTGATAGTATGCATCACGTGTGCCCAGCCGATAGATCAGCTCGGTTTTGCCGATGGCTTCGGGGGTGATTTCGCCGTTGACCAGGTAATCGGCAGGGACCGAGGAAATATAACTGCCCTTTAACAGAAGCTGTGTTGCCTCCTGTGCATCAATAATGGGATACTCGCCCACGTTTTCCGCGGCGGCAAGCGGATTGTCCAGCCGGATGATCATCAGAGCGTTTCGTCCACCGGGGCAGAATTCAACCTTAGTAAAATTGTAGCTTAAGATGTCCTGTTTGTAGTCCTCACATTTGTTATAGATATAATAGCTGCGATTCCGGCTGCCATAAATGTTTCGGTCTGCATAGCTGTATGGGGCCGGGCTTTCAAACTGTAAAAGACCGCGGAATACACCTGCCAGATAATCCAGAGCTGTTGCGGCCTGCTCCCCGGTGGTTTTTGAACCGGTGAAGCTGTATGCCTTGGGCAAAGCCATGTTTCGGGTGACAAATTTCACTGCCATCTGCCCATCACCGAATACCCGGATGGAAATGGTACCGGTGTTGTATTTGCTGCCATCGCATATAGTTTCCACACAATAGGGCAGATCAGCAAGCTCTGCGGGCAAATGGGGGGAAAGATCACCGATCCGTTCCACGGTTGTGCTTTGGATGGCAAGATCCATAGCATAAGCAGCATCGGCGGCCATTTGTTCCATCTGCTGTTGCGTTAAATATACGGAAAGAGTGCAGTCATCCCGCAGAGAAAGATTTTTGTAAACGGGCAGCGTGGCAAGGGGGACATCGGGAGACCATGGGTTGATGGTGTCAAGCTCCGCAATATCATACGCCAGATATCCCTCAAAGCCCATGTCGCCAAAAATGATATCCGAAGCGATCGGTGCAAGCTCTGTGTTTTTGGCTTGTATGTCACTGATGGGCGGATAGATCCTATGTTCCGCCAACAGTTGGGCAAAGGCTTCATCGCTGATGGGGGGGATGGGTGGCACATCGGTGGTAATGGGCTCTGTATGGCTGTTTTCGGGCTTGGAGGTTTCATCGGGGCGGCTGTCTTCCATGCTGCTTTGTTCTGCGGCAGAAGATTCTGTGGGGGATTGGGGCGGGAGCTTTGGCGGGTTCATGGCTCCCTTCAGGGCAAATGCTCCAATGAGAACAGCAGCACAGGCCCCCGATGCAATGGCGATTTTTTTTCTGCCGGAAAAGGTGCGTACGGGCTTGGTATTCGGTTGCTCCACAGGATCGGGAACGTATTGTTCATCTACTTCACCGATGATCTGCAATAGTTTTTCGTTATCCTTCATATCTCAATATCCTCCTTTTGTAAATGGGCTTTCAGTTGCTTTCCGGTGCGCTGCAGCGACATTTTTACGGCACCCTCGCTGATGCCGCAAAGCCTTGCGACCTCTTTGATGGGATACATATGCCAGTAGCGCAGCATAAAAATCCGTGCGGTCTGGGGCTTCAGTGCATCCAGAAAGCTTTGCAGCGCTTCCTTTAATGCCAGATCGTCCGGTAAATTCTGCTGCGTGCCCACATACTCTGCAAGCTCGTCCAGACAAAGGATGATCTGTCCGCCGCCGTATTTTTCGCTTTGTGACCTGCGCCAGCGGTCAATGGCAAGATTGCGTGTGATCCTGCCCAGAAACACTGCCAGCCGCTTGGGTCTGCTTGGGGGAATGGCATTCCATGCCCGCAGCCATGTATCATTGACGCATTCTTCGGCATCCTGCGGAGAATGCAGAATGTTTTGCGCTATGGTACGACAATATCGGCTGTACTTTTTTTCGGATTCCCCAATGGCTTCCTCGGAACGTTCCCAATATAATTCCAGAATTTGTTCGTCTTCCACGTTGTCCTCCTTTGCTATGAAAAAGGCCTTTCACTTTTACAGACGAAGTGGCGTGGAAAAAAGTAACAGGATGCATCGGTTCTTTTGAGATAAGGAGAGGATATTGTTTTCATTATACAGCGTCTGCGGTGGTTGCGTCAAGAGGGATCTGACAGAAAATATCCCTTGCAATCGCAACAGGAATATAGTATAATAGAGGCAGCCGAGAGAGGCGGCTGATTTGTAAAACAAGGGGGATCACATATGAACCACAAAAGGTCATTCGGCGGGATTCTGGCGGCTGTTGTTTTGCTGAGCTTCAGCTCGGCGGTGAATGCTGCCGAAACAACGATACATCTGTATACGGGTACGGCTTCTGCAGAGGCATGGACCTGCCCCATTACCCTGCCTGTGACAGACAGAAGCATTTATGCCGCGGGAAATACCATCGCCATACAATGCGAGACCGAGGCTGCACCCTATTTTGTGCTGACTTCCAACAGCGGCGGCGAAAGCTGGGCGCAGGTTTTGCCCGATGGTGCGGAGGGCGATCGGTATTACTACTCCTATGATGCTATGACGGCGGCATTCGGTACGGATTTTTCGCTGCTGGATTATATCTCCGTTATGGCAGCCGATGCTCCCGTTACCGTTTATGCTGTGGATATGCTTGTGGGAAACGCTTCGGAGGATCCTTTGCCTGAGGAGCCTGTACAGCACACCGCACGGGTGGTGGGATATCTGCCCGATTGGTCGTATCAGGCATACGGCACGTTGGATTTTTCTGCACTGACTCACCTGAATATTGCTTTTTGCAATCCTGACACGGAGGGGGAGCTTTCCTGCCGGATACCGGACAACGAAATGCGGAATATTGTAAACAAGGCTCATGCGGCTGATGTGAAGGTAATGGCTGCACTGGGCGGAGGAGGAGGCTGCGACGGCTATCTGCCGCTGCTGGATACCCCAGAGGAAATGGCTGCATTCAATGAAAAAATCATGGCATTTTGTGAAGCTTACGAGTTGGATGGTATTGATCTGGATATTGAACTGGGGGCTGCTCATGGCATTTGGGAGCATTATGCGGACTGGGTGGTATCTTTGCGGAAACTATGCGATGAACGAGGCTATGAGATGTCTACCGCTACGGCACAATGGGTGGCTGTTCATGTAACGGCAGATACTTTTTCTTTGTTTGATTTCATCAATGTAATGGCTTATGACAACGATGCCGATGAAAGCTCCCATGCCGATATGGAATTTGCCCAAAGCTCGCTGCAATATTTCAATGTGCAGAAGAAAATTCCCAAGGAAAAGCTGGTGCTGGGCGTTCCTTTTTACGGCAGGGGCTATACTGCCGACGGTGCGCTGGATTGGAATTCCTATGTGGCGTTTTCGCAGTTGATCGCTTCGGATACTGCCAACTATAACAGGGATGCGTATAATGGCGTTGCTTATAACGGTGCGCCCACGATGCGTGAAAAATGCGCTCTGGCAAAGGAATACGGCGGTATTATGATCTGGGAGGTATCACAGGATGCGGCAGGGGAGTATTCTCTGCTGGCGGTCATGAAAGACGAGCTGACCGTTGCGGCGGTTCGGGGCGATGTGAATGCAGACGGTGTGCTTTCCATGGCAGATGCCGTTGCATTGCAGAAATGGCTGCTGCTACTGCCCGATAGTGCTCTGCCGCAGTGGCGGGCAGGGGATCTTTGTGCAGATGGCAAGCTGGATGCGGCTGATCTGAGCCTGCTGAAACGGGAGGTTTTACAACTGAGAAACGCTGCTTAGTCAACCGGCGGTATCTGATACATGAAAGGAGAGAGAAGGATGTACCCGAAATCCGATATACCTACCAACGCCAATGCTCTGCCCTGTGTCAGAACTGTGATGCAGTATTTTGCCCGCATCAGTGGTGAAAAGATCATAACAGGGCAGCATACCCAGAGCATGGCGCAGGAAGAACTGCACTACATTGAACAGGTTACCGGCAAGCAGCCTGCTTTGCTTGGTTTTGAGCTGCTTTCCTATTCGCCTAACATCAATTATGGGGATACGGATGATGCTTGTATGGAGGAAGTACAGGCCAATTACGGTACTCTGAAACGGGCGTGGGAATGGGCTGCTCAAAAGGGACTGATCACCTTTACATGGCACTGGTTTTCGCCGCTGGGCGGACGTTCCAAATCCTTTTTTACCAAGAACACGACGTTTGACGCTGAAAGAGCCGTAACAGAGGGTACCGAAGAACATCGGGCACTGCTTGCCGATATGGATATGATGGCAGGTCTGCTGCGCCCCTTTTGTCAACAGCAGATTCCCATTTTATGGCGGCCTTTTCACGAGGGGGACGGTGACTGGTTCTGGTGGGGCGCCAAGGGTGCGGAGCCGCTGAAAAAGCTCTGGCGGATGATGTATCATCGCTATACCGAGGTGCATCGGCTGGATCATCTGATCTGGGTGTGGAATTCTCCCGTGCCGGAATGCTATCCCGGTGATGATGTGGTGGATATGATCTCCAGAGATATGTATCCCCCTGCCCATATCCATACAAGCCAAAGTGAGATGTATCATCAGTTGGTGGGTATTACGCCACAGCCGAAAATCGCCCTGATCGGTGAAACAGGCACCTTGCCATCCGCAAAGGCTGTTGCGGAAGAAAAGATCGGGTGGGCTAGCTATATGACATGGTCCCATGAATTCTGCATCGGAGAAGCATATACCACTAAGGAAGCTCTGCGGGAGATGTACCACAGCCCCTATGCCGTTACCAAAGAGGAGCTGCCTGTGCTGTACTGAATAACGATCACCAATCATCTATAACCGAACCCATCAAGTCCACTTCGCAATGAGGTGGACTTTTTTCTGTCAAAAATCTCTTTACCCTATTGACAAAGCCCGGAATGTATGCTATACTCTAGGTAGTATAGTGATATATACCACTATACTACCTAGCGGATAAACAGCACATTACCAAGGAGGATCCTATGGAGCTGACGACCAACAGCGACAAGCTGATCTATCTGCGGCTGAAGGAATGGGTGGAGGATGCCATTCTTGCAGGCACTTTTCCGGAGGATTCGCAGATTCCCTCCGTGGCAGAGCTTTCGGTCAGTTTTAAGATGAATCACATTACGGTGCTGAAAAGCATCAATTTGTTATCCGATGAGGGAGTCCTGTATAAAAAACGAGGCATCGGCACTTTTGTCAGTGCAGGTGCCAAGGAACAGATCCGTGAGCAGCGATACGGCGGGTTTTATCGCAAGTACGTTGCAGAAATGATCAGGGAAGCAAAAAAACTGGGCATCTCCAAGGATGCGCTGCTGCAAATGGCAGAGAAAGGATATGACGATGAGTAAGCTTTCGGTTATGAATGTTGCCAAGCGTTTTGGCAGAAAAAAGGTGCTGGAGCGCGTGGATCTGGAGCTTGAAACCGGTCACTGCTATGCTCTGCTGGGCAGAAACGGTGCGGGCAAATCTACCTTGCTGCAGATCATTCTTCAGAATTGCTCCTATCAAAGTGGCAAAATTCTGCTGGATGGACGGCCCGTCCGCAACGATGACCGCCAGATGCGGAGAATGTTCTGTATGAGTGACCGTGCGGTTTATCCTGCGGATTTTCGTTTGAAAACCATTTTCGCTATGACCAAGGCCATGTATCCCGGCTTTGATCTGCCCTATGCACAGCAGCTTGCTGCCCGTTGGGGCTTGGATACGAATATGCGTGTGGGCAGACTTTCCACCGGCTACAATACGCTGTATAAGGTGATCCTTGCGCTGGCTTCCAATGCGGAATTTGTTTTTTTTGATGAGCCTGTGCTGGGCATTGACGTGAATCAGCGTGAGGCGGTTTATCGGGAGCTGGCAGGCAGATTTGCTCAGACCGATGCCTGCTTTGTGATCTCTACCCATCTGATCGAGGAAATGCAGAATCTTGCTGATCGTGTGATCATTCTCCATGAGGGCAGGATCATGATGGCAGCGGACACCGATGAGCTGCTGGACGGATACATTACCGTCAGCGGCCCAGCCGAAGCAGTGGAACGATTTGCAGCCGATCATACAGTGCTGCATACCGAGAACATGAGTGTATTCCGCACAGTATTGGTCAAGGGCAGCTCCGATATGGTGCCTGAGGGTCTGCACTGTGAAAGCGGAGATCTGCAGAAGCTGTTTTATTGTCTGACAGGCGGTGCACCCGATGGTGCGGAAGAAAGCCGATGAAAGGATCGCAATTATGATCAAACGAATCTGGGGCAGTATTTCTCTGGCATTTCATGCAGGGGCAGAAGTGATTTTTGCAGGTATCATCCTGAGGATGCTGCTGTCTGTCATTGAGGTGTTTCAGACGGGGGCTTCCACTACCATATTAGATACTATGCGGGAGGATCGGTATTCGCTGCTGATTCTGCCGTGCATGGGTTTTTTCATCTGCCGCCGCCATGTGGGGCTCAGTACGGCGATGCAGTTTTCTCCCGCTGTACGGGTTACGGGCTTTGCGGTGATCAGTGCTGCGGTATCTGCGGTTTTTGCTGTGGCAGATGTGGCTATGGTCAAGCTGTATTACAATGTGTTGGCTGAAAGTCGCAGAAGCAGATGGGACGAGGCGGATTGTGTCCGTACATTTCTGGAAGCCCATGTCTTTATGGATCGGGGAGAGGCACCTGCTTTTTCTTTGAACGGTACTTTGCTGCTGCTGAATACGGCTGTGTTGTATTTCGGGCTGATGCTGTGCGGCTATTTGCTGCGGTATATGCTGCGCGCCCGCCCAAAGATGCCGGTTTTATGGCTGGTGGCTGTGGGCGCCGCTGTGGGCTGGCTCTTTGCAATGGAGCATCTTCCCACGGGGGTTGCGGTGATTTCTTTTCTGGTCATTGTTATTTTGCTGCTGAGCACTCTTTGCCCTGTGATCTTTTTGTTTGGGGGTACCATACTTTGCTGCGCTTTCCGCGATCTGACCGGTGTGCTGATTTTCAGCGTTATCACAATTCTGATGCTTTGGGCGGTTGCGGTTGCTGTTACGCAGAAAAATGTATTTTGGCTGCCCGCTGAAAAACGAAAGGAGGGTCTGCTATGAATCGTTTGCAGGCTACTATGTTGTATTCCGCTATCCTGGCGCGCAGAGGTATTCTTGTGATGGTGGCGGTACAGGTCATATCCACAGTGATTTTGTTTTTGTTCAATCATGAAATGCTGCTGGCACCGGATTTGCTTGTGGTATTGGTTCTGATGGTGTTTGGCATTTTGTATTATCATCGCCATACCGCATTCTGCGTTGCCAATGCGGTCAGTATGCGCTATCGGATGGTTTCCTTTCTTGCGGTAATGGGCGGTATGGCGTTGTCGGCAGCTTTGCTGAGCTGCCTTGCCTGGGCTGTGCTGCGTGCATCGTATGGTATGTTCTGGTGCGAATTCTACCGCTATATGGTATCCGGCAGTTCTTATTTTTCTGTTTACCCTATGATCGTGAAGGCTTCAGAGCTGCTGTGCTATTATTTTTCGGTTATGATGTTTGGCAGCTTACTGGGATGTATGCGGGAGAAAAAAGGAGAGGGCTTTACGCTGCTGACCTTACTGATCGCAACCGTTACGGTGGTGGTACTGGCAGTGGCAGGTCGCTATATGCAGGCTCTTGGGCTGATTGCTGCGCTGCCGGTCTGGTTGATGCAGAGTCCGTGGTCTGCTATGGTGCTTTCTTTGCTGGTAGCTGTTGGTTGCCTGTGGATCATGATGCGGCAGGTATCTGTGAGCGTGAAAAAGGAAAGGAGTAATTCTCATGAAGCTGCGTAAGCATTCGGCGGTGATCAGTGCCGCAGTATTTCTTCTGCTGGGCACCGGTTGTGAAGAAAACCTTGATACGCTGGTGCCTATGAATTATTATCAGGCCATTGCACCTGATGGTTGGTGGCAGGATCTTATGGCATATCCTGTGGAGGCGGAGCATATGGAGTTTGCCGAATCCATGTTCCGAGAGATTGAGGTGATGGGTGCCCATCTGATACTGCCCATGGAGGTTTCCGATTTGCCCCGGGGCTTTGCGATAGAACCGAACGGTGTGAGGTATTATCCTGAAGAGCATTATCGGGGGTACTACCTGACCAAGGCTGCGTTGGCAGCGGATGACATTTTCGTGTGCGATGTAATGATCCTGCACAGCAAGGATGCTCCCGTTACGGATGGTGTGATTGTGAGCATGAGGTTTACTCTTGACCAATTTGACGAGAGCCTAGCAGAAGTAAAGCTTGGCGGCCAAAGCCCGTTTTATACCAAGGCAGAGGTTGAAAAGCTGCTGGGTGAGAATACATTGCCTGATACAGAAAATGTGATTCGGAACATGAACTACCATTTGGGGGATGACCGCCTCATCGGATTCTATTATCGCCTTGAAAACGAAGAGTGGCCGGAAAGCCTGTCGGCATATAAGGTCATGCTGAGCGTGGTGGGAGGAGCACCGGTATGAGGAACATTCGGTTTTGTACGGCAGTTGTTCTGCTGATGAGTGTTATGACATTGTTGGGTTATTCCCTGCTGCGTACGGCACAGGCAAATCTGCATATGCTCCATGCCCGGTTATACAGCGGTACCCATGAAGAGGAGATTACAGATATAAACGCAGAAACCTTTACACATAAGGAAGTACCCTTGCCTGATTTTCAGAATGGTATACAGGCGGAGGATATGAAGTACTTTACAGTGGATGGAAAGATGCTGTCTTTTCCGCTGCGGCTGGGAGATCTGCCTGAGGATTTCAGTTATGAGTGGATCGCCTGTTCTCAACGCTATGAAGACGGAAACGTGATACCGGGGCAGTATACCGGCCAAGTCGGCTTGTTGTATCAAGGGCAGTTCGTTGCCGCAGCATCGTTTAGCGAGGATCAATTTAATGTGGATGCGGAAACCCTGCTGACAACGATCAGGGTTCCTGTGTGCTTCAGTGCCTACAAACCGCAGATCATTGTTGGCGGTATGGATGTCAATGCGATAAATGATGATACGATGAAAGAGATACACGTTTCCAACGGTATGGATTGGTGGGCAGATGCTGTTTATGCATTGGACGAAAGCGGCTGTTATTCGATAGAATGTAGTGATCTCGATCTGCTCAACACTTTGGTTATATTGCGATACACAGGCGTTTCGGAGAATAAGAATTATCATACAGTTAATATGGATTACTCCTATGAATTGCCCGAAGACTACGACCCTGCCAAGGATACGGTGCAGGCTGCTATGCAGTTTACGCCCTTGCAGGAAAAAAACAGTCAATGGCTGGAGATTGTGGAGCAGCTTGCCATTGGCGGCAAACAGGAGAATCCTTTCCCCTGTACGCTGAATGCTCTGATGTATCGTCTTGGGGGCTGTTACATATCGGAGAGGCATATGGGGATCGGTAGTTATCGGCAGGATAAAAAAGCGACGGAGATCTACTGCGATATCCTGGACGAGGATGGGTATATGCTCTGTGGTGTTACTGTGCTGGCGCCATGGGGTTGTACTCTGGGTGATGCACAGGTGGTTGCCATTGATGTGGATATGGACAGTGATATGGTGGTGAATACAACGGCTGCAAAAGAACTGATGGAACAGATCCGCAGCGGTGAGAACCCTTATGGCTTCCAAGTTGCCAAAAGAGATGAGATTGAGAAAACCGTGCATTATACTCTGACGGAGGATCCTGACTGTACAGTGATCCTGGTTGATCCCGAAGAAAGATATAAAACATATAAGCAGGAACTGGAGATCCGCTATTTGCCCGATGCGGAGGAGCCGCTTGTGCCATAATGGCACAAGCGGTTTTTTCTGTTTATGTTCAGCAGAAAAAGACACTTTACAAACCATGGGAACTGTGATATAATCAAACCGTGCAGGGTGTATCAAAGCTCTGACACAAAAGAAAAAACAGGATTGGGATGGAATGAAATCATGAGAAAACACAAGAGAGCATTGGCTGCCCTGATGGCGGCTGCCATGGCGGTTCCTGCTATGGGAAATGTTGGTACGGAAATCCATGCTGCCACTACGGTGGTGATATCACCGTACAACGCCTATGAGATCAACGGCGGTGTATTTGAAGGCTGGGGCACGTCCCTTTGCTGGTGGGCAAACCGCATCGGCTATTCGGATTCTCTGGCACAGCAGGCTGCGGATGTCTTTTACGGCGACAACGGCCTGCGGCTGAACATTGCTCGCTTTAACATCGGCGGCGGTGATGACCCCAGCCACACCCATATCACCCGTACCGATTCCAATATGCCGGGCTATACCGTATATCGTAACGGCAGCGTTACCTATGACTGGAATGCTGACCATAATCAGCGCAATGTGCTGCTGAAAGCCATTGCTGCCGCAGGGGATGACATGATCGTGGAGATGTTTTCCAACTCTCCCCCCTATTACATGACGGAAAGCGGCTGCAGCAGCGGCGGCAACGATCCCAGTGTGAACAATCTGAAGGCAGATTATTTTGATGATTTCGCTGCATATCTGGCGGAGGTATCTGCACATTATCAGAATGAATGGGGTGTGAAGATTCAGAGCATTGATGCCATGAATGAGCCCTATACCAATTACTGGAGCGCATACAGTCCCAAGCAGGAGGGCTGCCATTTTGATCAGGGAAATACCCAGACCACGATCATTCTGGAGCTGAAAAAGGCAATGGAGGCGAAGGGCCTTGGCGATGTGATCCTCTGCGGTACCGATGAAACTTCCATTGATACGCAGATCAGCTCCTACAATGCGCTTTCTGCTGAGGCAAAAGCTGCATTGCAGCGCATTGACACCCATACTTACAGCGGCAGCAAGCGTTCTCAACTGAAGGATCTTGCTGTCAGTGAAGGCAAAAACCTCTGGATGAGCGAGGTGGACGGCGGCAGCACTGCCGGTACCAATGCCGGCGAGATGGGTGCTGCACTCTGGCTTGCAAACCGCATTACACTGGATGTAAACGAACTGAATGCCTCTGCATGGATCATGTGGCAGGTTATTGATAATCATATTTCCGCAGCAGGCTATAACGGCAACAAGGACAGCGGTATGCCCAATCTCAACGGCGGTTACTGGGGTGTTGCGGTTGCCGATCATGATAATGATACGATCATTCTCACCAAGAAATACTATGCCTTTGGTCAGTATTCCCGCTATATCCGCCCCGGTATGACCATGCTGAAATCTTCCGGCTCTACCGTGGCTGCTTATGATGCGGAAAAGGAACAGCTTGTGATCGTTGCGGTCAATACGGCAGGCAGTGCAAGTGATATGCACTTTGATCTGTCGGGATTTGGTTCTGTGGGGGCTAATGCCAAGGTCATCCGTACCAGTGCCACCGAAAACTGGGCAGATGCGGGCAGTATCCGTACAAGCGGCAATGCGCTGGATGCCTCGCTGGCTGCCAACTCCGTTACCACCTTTATTATTGATGGTGTGAGCGGCGGTAAGGCTCTGGAAAACAAGATCACCGTGACCGATGATATGATCAGCGGCAGCAATGCATGGAACAATTCCTCTAACGATTGCTTTAAGGTCTTTGATGGCAGCACGGCTACCTATTTCGATGGCGTAGGCAACGGCTGGGTACAGGTGGATCTGGGCAATGTGTATGATCTGACTGCTATTGGCTATGCTCCCAGAAGCGGATTTGAATACCGCTGCCCTGATGGTGCTTTTATGGTCTCCGATGACGGCGTGAACTGGAAAACGGTTTATACCATTCCCACACAGCCCTCCGGCGGCATGAATTATGTCACGAGCTTTTCCGGTACGCCTTCCGGCAGATATGTACGGTATCAGGTGCCGGAGGGAACTCCCAATAATCAGTGGAACGATGATGACACCTACTGCTGCAACATCGCAGAGATCGAACTGTACGGTACTTTGAGCGTGGCTGCCACGCATACCCGCATTGAACCTGTTGCCGTTACGGGCAGCGATGCATGGAATCAGTCCGCCAATGATTGCTCCAAGGTCTTTGACGGTGATACCGCAACCTATTTCGATGGTGTAGGCAATGGCTGGGTACAGGCTGATCTGGGCGGATTGTATGATATCACCGCCATTGGCTTTGCCCCCAGAAGCGGTTATGAATATCGCTGCACCGATGGTATGTTTATGATCTCTCAGGATGGCGCGAACTGGACGACCATTCATACCGTAGCAGGTCTGCCTGTTCCCGGTATGCAGTATATCAAAGAGCTTGCAGGGGATACCACCGCACGGTATATCCGCTATCAGGTGCCAGAAGGCGCACCACAGAATGCCTACAACGATGATGATGTGTATTGCTGCAATATTGCGGAGATCGAAGTATATGGTGAGTATGTTTCCGCAGCGGCAATTGTGGGTGATGTGAACTGCGACGGTGATGTGAAGATCGGTGATGTGATTTTGCTGAATCGTTTCCTTGCAGAGGATCAGAGCATTACTGTTACCGCACAGGGCATGCTCAATGCCGAAGCCGATGGCGTAAATGGCATAAACGGAAATGATTCTGTTGCCATTTTGTATCTCCTGGCAGGTCTTGCATAAATGAAACACAACACCGTCCGCAGTGGAAACTGTGGGCGGTGTTCTGCTTACGGCTGCCCCACTTGCAATTCCTTGGGGAATGCGGTATAATAGAACTATCCAAAATCTGCAAAGGGCGGTGATACGATGAAGGCTGTAAAGAAAAAGTTCATGTTCCGTATCGGACTGGTGTGTATGCTGTGCGGAGCTGTTATGCTGGGCGTTCTGGGCTGGGGGCGTATCAGCCGTGAGCTGGAAAAACACAGGCTGCTGCAGGAATGCGTGGTATTTGAGATACCCGCCCTGGAGATCAAGGCACCTGTACTGGAGGGCACGGAGCATGAGGTGCTTTCCAAGGCGGCAGGGCATTTTCCCGGTACCGGCGCACCCGGCAGCGGGAATTACTGCATTGCAGGTCATAACAGCACCATTTATGCCGAGATCTTCAACGAGATGAAGCATATTGAAGCAGGAATGCAGATGTATCTCATTGACAATGATGCGGAACGAACCCGATATCTGTATACCGTAACCGAAAATAAGATCGTGGAGCCACATGAAACATGGGTGCTGGAGGACTTCGGGGATGACCGCATTACCATTGTTACCTGTACCGATGACGGTACACAGCGACAGATCGTTGTGGGGCTGCTGACACCGCAGCCATAAAAGGAGAGGAAGTACCGAATCATGAACAACCCAACCAAGGAAGCTGTTTTGCAGCGGTATTTCGGGCATAGCAGCTTTCGTACCGGGCAGGATACCTTGATTGATGCCATTTGTGCAGGCCGTGATGTATTGGGAATCATGCCTACGGGCGCGGGAAAATCCATATGCTATCAGGTGCCTGCCATGCTGCTGCCGGGGATCACCATTGTGGTTTCTCCGCTGATCTCTCTGATGCAGGATCAGGTGGCTGCTTTGCGGAGTGCGGGTATCCCTGCGGCATATCTCAACAGCACCATGACAGGTGCTGAATACTTCCGCACACTGCATCAGGCGGAGGAGGGCAGATTCAAGCTGCTGTATGTGGCACCGGAGCGTTTGCTCAATGAAACCTTTTTGCAGTTTGCACATTCGCATTTGCTTTCCATGGTCACTGTGGATGAAGCCCATTGTGTTTCTCAGTGGGGACAGGATTTCCGCCCCAGCTACCTGAAAATCGTCACATTTATTGAATCCTTGCCCTATCGCCCTGTGGTCAGTGCTTTTACCGCTACTGCTACTGCCGAGGTGCGTGAGGATATCAGCCATATTCTGAAGCAGAAGGATCCCTTTGTGCTCACCACCGGCTTTGATCGTGAGAATCTGAGCTTTTCGGTGATGAAGCCTGCCAATAAGCTGAATACCCTGAAAGAGCTGCTTTCCGCACGCAAAGACAGAAGCGGCATTGTATACTGTCTGACCCGTAAAACCGTGGAGGAGGTATGCAGTGCTTTACGCATCGCAGGATTTGCCGCCACCCGATATCATGCGGGATTGGATGATGAGGAACGCAGTGAAAACCAAGATGATTTTATTTATGATCGGCAGACGATTATGGTGGCTACCAATGCCTTTGGCATGGGGATTGATAAATCCAATGTGAGCTTTGTGATCCACTATAATATGCCGAAAAATCCTGAAGGGTACTATCAGGAAGCGGGCCGTGCGGGACGGGATGGTGAGCCTGCGGAGTGTATTCTGCTGTACAGCGGTCAGGATGTGCGTACCAATCAGTTTTTGATCGAACGCACGGGGGAGGACAGCGAGCTGACGGGCGCACAATTGGATTTTGTACTTGCTCAGGAGCGTGCAAGACTGAAAATGATGACCTTCTACTGTACCACCGATGATTGCCTGAGAGGATTTCTGCTGCGGTATTTTGGGGAGAAAGCCCCTCATTTCTGCGGCAACTGCAGCAATTGCAATACTCATTTTGAAGCTGTGGATATGACGGTGGATGCCCAGAAGATCGTATCCTGTGTGTATCGGCTGCGGCAGAGAAACCTGCGGTTTGGCAAAACCATGATCGTGGATATTCTGTGCGGCAGCAAAAAAGAACGTCTGCTGCAAATGCACTTGGATTCTCTTTCCACCTATGGGATCATGTCAGAGTATCCTGCACATAAGGTGCGTGTTATGCTGGAGCATCTGATTGCCCACGGATATTTGGAGCAGACCGATGATGCGTATTCCATCGTGGAGATGAATCCGCAATCGGTGCGTCTGTTGAAAGAACGACTGCCTGTAACCATCCGCTTGCCCGGAGAAGCACCCAAACCGGAGCGTCTGCGCGGTGACAATCCATTGGAAGAAAAGGATATGGGACTGTTTCAGGCTTTGCGGGAGCTGCGTGCCAGATACGCCGCCAAAGAACACGCTCCTGCTTATGTGGTGTTTACGGATGCTTCCTTGCGGGATATGGTCAGGCAGCGGCCTGTTACCAAGGAACAATTCCTGCAAATCTCAGGTGTCGGTGAGAGAAAGGCAGAAAAATACAGTAAGGCCTTTTGTCAGACCATTCGGGAGTATATGGAAACAGAGCATTCGGAATCATAACGCTCTGCTGACAAGTACATTATTGGATATCAGGAGGTTTGCGTATGAAAATCGCAGTGCGCTTTTTTACCCGTTCAGGCAACACCAAACGGCTTGCACAGGCTGTGGCTGAGGCAGTTGGTACAGAGGCAAAGGATATCACTGCTGCTTTGACCGAACAGACAGACATTCTGTTCCTCTGCTGTTCCTATTATGCCTTTGATGTTGACCCGGCAGTAAAGCAGTTTGTTGCGGAAAACAAAGAGCATATCGGGAAAATAGTCTGTGTAGGCACATCGGCCATGATGAAATCTATGCGGAAGCCGGTGGAGAAGGTGGTCAAGCCCTTTGGTCTTGTGGTTGCGGATGAAGAATTCCACTGCAGGGGCGAGTTTAAGATGTTTCACAAGGGCAGACCGGATATGGCGGATCTTGCTAGGGCGGCATTATTTGCTCAAAATCTGATAAAGCAGGGGTGATCCGTATGAATCAGGAGTATGAGGCGTTGAAACTGAAAAACCAGCTCTGTTTTCCGCTGTATGCTGCCTCCCGTGAGGTTATCAAGCAGTACCGTCCGTATCTGGATGCGTTGAATCTGACTTATACGCAGTATATTGCTATGATGGTGTTCTGGGAGGAACAAAAAATCAATGTCAAGGCACTGGGCAAGAAGCTCTTTCTGGATTCCGGCACCCTGACCCCTGTGCTGAAAAGTTTAGAAGCCAAGGGCTTGATCCGTCGCTTCCGTTGTGCGGAAGATGAACGCGTGCTCATTGCAGACCGAAACCATCACATGACCATGGAATAATCCTTTGGGCTTTGGCATCACAAAAAATGCTGCTTCTGTAAAGAAAGCAGCATTTTTTTGCAATGTGGGTGTTTAGTTTTCAATATGCAGCACCGAACCCTGACGTGTCTTTTTTACTACGATTTTTCGGTCGATCTGTGCCTTCAGCTCCGCAACATGAGAAATAATGCCGATGCTCCGTTCGCCCTCAGCCAAAGTATTCAGCAGCATCAGAGCCTGTCGCAAGGCGGTTTCATCCAGTGTGCCGAAGCCTTCATCAATGAACATAGCCTCCAGCCGCACAGCGCCGCTTTGCGCCTGTACCACATCGGAAAGCCCCAAAGCCAGTGCCAGCGATGCCATAAAGGATTCACCGCCTGAGAGAGTGGAAACATCACGCCAATGCCCCGTACCCCGATCCAGCACATCCAGATCCAGACCAACTTGTGCACGCATATTTTTGGCTTCTTTTTTGCAGCGCAGCACAAACATACCATCGGTCAGAACCTGTAGCCGATGATTGGCTGCTGCCACCACCTGACGGAAATAATACTGCTGCACATAGGTTTCAAAGGAAAGCTTTGCTTTCTGTGCCGATTGTCCTGCTATGGTCTGATACAGATCCAGCAGTACAGTATATTCCTTGCTCTCTGCCTTGCGCTGTTTTTGCAGTACGGCCAGTCTGTCCTTGGTTTCCGTATGGGAAAGAATACGGTTTTCCACGGAATTTGCGGCTTGCTGTGCAGCTTCCTGCTTCAGCCGCATTGCACGGAGCCGCTCCCGCATGGCTTGGAGATCGGCATATTCTTTTCCCCTCAGACGCTTTTGCAGCGTATCGCAGCCGCTTTGCAGTGCAGCCGTTTCCTGCTGATAATTGGTTACGGTCTGTTCCATTCGCTGCATTTCCTGCTGTGTGCATTTGGCTGATAAAAAAGCTGCTTCATCGGCAAAGTCCTGCTTTTGCAATGCTGTCAGATATTGTTTCTGTGCGCTATTCCATGCTGCTTTTGCAGATTGGACCTGCTCTGTGGCGGCAGCAAGTGCATTGGCTGCCGAAGTCTGTTGTGCGATCAGTGCAGTATGGGCTTCCGATGCCAGACGGAACCGCTGTCGAATGGCTTGCAGCGTTTTCTGCAGCTTTTGTATTTCTGTGGAAAGCTCTTGGGGGTGGGTCTGTTCCGAGATCTGCTGCTTTTGCAGTTCTTCTGTGAGATGGGCAATATGCTGCCGTGACTCCAGATATGCTTTTTCCGCACGGTTCAGGGCATCAAGGGCAAGATTGCGTCTGGCTTCCGCCTGCTCCAGATCCTGTCGGGAAATGGGTTCCTCCGCCGGCGGTGCCGGGTTGGGATGCTCCGTGGCACCGCATACAGGGCAGGGGAACCCTTCCTGCAAATCGGCGGCAATCAGCCCATATTGTCCTGCATAAAAGCGTTCTTTCATGCGGCTGTACCGTTCATCCGCCAATCGGCTTTCCGCAAGTGCCTGTTCCATGGCGGATTGTGCTTTCGCCATCTGCTTGACCATGGGATGATACTGCTGCACCAGAGGCAGACAGCGTTCCAGCACTGTAATGCGTGCGGTGTAGGTATCGCATTGGTCGTTTGCAGCCGTAGCCTCCTGCAACTCCTTTTGGACAGCGGGCGTTTTTTGGGTTGTGGCAGCCAGTGCATTCTGTGCGGCAGTGTAAGCTTGATTCTGTTCCTGTAAAAAGCTTGCGGCCTGTTGCGCTGTCTGATAAGCAGGCAGCACCAGCAGCGCCTTACGGGAAGGCAGAAGACGTTCTGTCAGTGCATCCATGCTCTCTTTTTTTGCCAGATGTGCCGTAAGCTTTGCCTGTGCACGGCGCAGTTCGTCAAAATCCCGGTTGACCTGTTCTGCGGCAGAGCAGGCTGCAGTTTGCGTGTTCAGCTCTTTCAGTGCAAGGCGAAGCTGTGCATCCAATTGCTTTTTGCGGGATTTTTCAAATTGCAGCAGCTCCCGCAGTATAGGCATTATATGCTGTAATGCCATATCCTCATCGCAAAGACGCAGCAATTCTTCGGCTTGTGGGAAATCTTCCTCCGGACGGATCTGCCGCAGCAGCAGGCTGATCTCCTGTTCCAATGCATCTACTGCGGATTTCTTTGCGGTGCAGTCTTCCTTCAGGCGAAGCTGCAGATCGGCGTACAGCGAAGTATGAAACAGCTTTTGAAAGAGCTTTTTGCGGTCATCGCTTTTTGCGGTCAGGATCTCACGGAACTCGCCCTGTGCGATCATAACGGTCTGAGAAAACTGTGCACGGGTCAGGCCAAGCAGTGCTGTGATCGCTTTGGTCACCGCATCCACACCTGTCACGCATTTTTGGGTATCTTCACAGATCAGGCTTGCGTCGGCAGTCTGCTTGGTGGTGCCATAGCCGATATGCTTTGCTCTTTCGTATTCGGGGTTGCGTTGTACCGTATAGGTTTTGCCCAGATGACGAAAGGTCAGCTCTACAAATGTCATTGTGTCCGCCGATGCATAATCGGAGCGCAGAGAACGGCCGGTACGGCGTTCTCCGCTGCCCGATGCACTGCCGTACAGGGCAAAGCAGATGGCATCAAACAGAGCGGTTTTACCTGCACCTGTATCACCGGTAATGAGATAGATGCCGCCAGGCCCCAGCTTTTCAAAATCCACCGTTGTATGTGCAGCATATGGCCCAAAGCCGGAAAGGATCAGTTGAATGGGCTTCATGGTGTTTCCTCCCACAGTTGTTTGATGTAGCTTTGCAGCAGTTCAAGCTGTGCCTTGGGGGGCTGTTTATTGTTGTTCTGCAGTGCATAAAATTCGCAGAATAAGGATTCGGCATTGAAGGCATCCGTGCGTTCCTCGGTAAACACCATGCGGTCGTCATCGGTGCGGCTGTTCATAATACGCATATGCAGCATATTGGGGAATACGGTGTGCAGCCGTGTAACGGCATCGGGCGGCACCATATCATCGGTCAAGGTGACCTGTATATAATCCTCGGAATACAGCATTTGCAACACATCCTCCAGCTTACCCTCCACGCAGCGCATATCATGCAGAGGGGTCAGCGGCAGCAGCTCCACGGAGATCTCACCTTTTTTGCCAAATTCTACCAGAGGAACGCTTTTTTTGTGGTCACACTCCGAAACGGAATACTTCAGAGGGGAGCCTGCGTAGCGAATGGTAGGCCGCAATACCTGCTGCCCCTGGTGCAGATGCCCCAGAGCCACATAATCAAAGGCAGAGAACAACTCTGCGCTGACCGTATCCAATCCGCCCACAGCGTGCATTTCCGAATCACACACAGAGCAGCCTGCAATGCACTGATGACACAGCAGCAGATTCCGCTTTTCGGTATCAATGGGGGAATGCTGCATCACACAGGCGATGGCATCCTCATAGGTCAGAATATCCGCATCGGGGTAGTGCATTCTCACATGAACCGGCTTGCAGAAGGGCAGCAGCGAAATAACATATTCTCCATGCTCATCCTCCATGGTGATTTGCTGGAGGGTGCCGGTAAATGCAGTGGAAGTATACACGCCCGCCTCACGGATCAGATGGGATAAATATGCAATTCTCGCTTCGGAATCGTGGTTGCCGCTGATCATAAATACCTTGATCTGCATTTGCCGCAGCTTTCCCAGAAAATCATCCAACAAAGCCATGGCCTCCGCAGAAGGGTTGGCACTTTGGTAAATATCGCCTGCAATGATGACGCAGTCAACTGCATAACGCTTGGCATAATGGGTGATCTGCCGCAGGATATCCGCCTGATCCTCCAAAAAAGAAATATCCCGCAGCCGTTTGCCAAGGTGCAGGTCTGCCAGATGCAGAAATCGCATCGTGTAGCACTCCTTTCATGGGATGTTTTTTTCAGTTTACCATATTTTCGGGGTGGTTGTCAACGTCAAAAAGCAAAGGCACCGTTTTCTGTGTGAAAACGGTGCCTGATGGGTTATCGCAGGGTAAAGGAATCCAGCCATGCAAGAATGCAGTCCTTGTATGCATCGTAGCGGACGGTAGGACAGGAGATCTCGATCTCATACAATGATTCCTCAGCGATCACACAAGCATCCGTGACCCATACCTGATCGGTACGGGGGAACAGGGCAGAAGTGGTTCTGGGGTATTGTACATAGATCATATCGTCACGCTGCACAGGAACCAGTGTAACGCCGTTGATGCTCTGTTCCGGGAAAAGCTGCATCAGAAGCTCGGTAAAGTCCATGCTTTCTATGATCTTCTGCTGCTCTTCCGTAAAACGCAGTACCGAAATGGTGATACACACCTCATTGTTGATAAAGCAATCCAGTGTCTGCATGGAGGGATCCATCTGGATCACAGTACCCTCCTGCATCCCTTTGGGGATCTCCATGGAGTATTCTGCCCGCGAGATGTACTCCCACTGGCTTTCATGTGTCACCCGGTAGCGGTCAAGTCCCATAATAAACCAGAGTATCATAGCCACCGTTAAGATCACCGCAATGACAGAAACCACAGCGACAATGATTTTTTGTTTTCCGCTGCTGATACTGCCCCCGGGATAGATGGCTGTTTCCATGCTGCCGCCTGTGATGTGATCCACACGGCAGCCGCACAGACAGAAGGTCTGTCCTTCCGCCAGCTCTCTGCCACAACGGTTACATTGCATCATGCTTGCTCCTTACGTCGAAATCAGTGTTACATATCTCCGCCGCCGTTGGCCTGCAGTGTGCCGTGGCTCAATGCCTTGAGATATGCATTGATAAAGGAATCCAGATCGCCGTCCATGACAGCCTGTACGTTGCCGTTTTCGCAGGCAGTACGGTGATCCTTGACCAGTGTATAGGGCATGAACACATAGGAACGGATCTGGCTGCCCCATTCGATCTTCAGCTGGGTGCCCTTGATGTCGGAGATCTTCTCCAGATGTTCTCTTTCCTTGATCTCAATGAGCTTGGCACGGAGCATCTTCATACAAAAATCCTTGTTCTGGAACTGGCTTCTCTGTGTCTGGCAGGAAACCACGATGCCTGTAGGCAGGTGGGTCAGTCGCACAGCGGAGCTGGTTTTGTTGATGTGCTGACCACCGGCACCGCTGGAACGGAACACATCCATCTTAATATCCTCGGGGCGGATGTCTACTTCCACATCATCTGCGATTTCGGGCATGACCTCCAGTGCGGCAAAGGAGGTGTGTCGTCTGCCGGAGGAATCAAAGGGAGAAACACGCACCAGACGGTGAACGCCTGCTTCGGATTTCAGAAAGCCGTAGGCATTTTCGCCCTGCACCATAAAGGAAGCAGACTTGATACCGGCTTCATCGCCATCCAGAAAGTCCAGCAGATCCACCTTAAAGCCGTGACGTTCGGCATATTTGTTGTACATACGGTAGAGCATCTGTGCCCAGTCCTGTGCCTCCGTGCCGCCTGCACCTGCGTGCAGGGTCAGAATGGCATTGGAGTTATCATACTCACCGGTCAGCAGCGTCTTCAGCTTTTCCGCTTCCAACTGCTCCTTAAAGCGTTCCGCATCTGCCTGTATCTCCTCGTTGGAGGAATCATCATCCTCCTCCAGACAAAGGTCGATCATGCCGATGGTATCCTCCAGCAGAGATTGCAGCTTTTCAAAGCGCTCCACGGTATTTTCCAGGGTGCGGATCTTCTGCATGACCTTCTGAGACTGCTCGGGATCATCCCAGAAGCCGTCATAGGTCACCTGAATACGCAGATCTTCCAGTTCGCCCTGTGCGCGCTCGATCTGCAGCACCTCACGCAATTCCTTGACTTCGGGGCGTGCATTGACCAGCTCGTTGCGGATGTCTTCCAATAAAATCATAAACGGTAAATCCTTTCGTTGTTAGGCTATCCTATCTATCATACACGATTTTTCACTGTCTGTCAACCGCATACGCCCAATTTTTTCAGATAGCGGTATAATCTTGCCACGGGCAGTCCCACCACGTTATTGTAATCGCCGCAGATGCCCGCCACGAACAATCCGCCCTTGCCCTGGATCCCGTATGCGCCGGCCTTGTCATAAGGCTCATCCGTATGGGCGTAGGCAACGATCTCCTCGGTGCTCAGCGGGAAAAATGTCACATCGGTTTCTTCGGTAAAGCTCATGCTTTTGCCGTTTGCGAAAATCGCAACACCGGTGCAGACCTTGTGGGTACGTCCCGAAAGCAGCTTCAGCATGGCGCAGCACTCATCGTGATTCTGGGGCTTGCCTAAAATGGTATCCTCAATGATCACCGTAGTATCTGCACCGATGACTACAGCATCGGGATGCTCTTTTGCTATGGCTGCTGCCTTGCGTACTGCCAGCAGCTCCGCAGCCTGCTCTGCGGGAATCTCTTCCGGCAGCGTTTCATCGCAATTGGCGGGCGCAACCGTAAACTCGATGGGCAGCGTTGCCAGCAATTCTCTGCGGCGGGGGGATTGGGAAGCAAGAATGCACTTCATAAACAGATATTCTCCTTTGTTCAGGAAAGCTTGTACATACTCATGCCGGTAATGGCAAACTGTGCGGAATCATTACCGCCCAGCAAAAACAGGATTTCACAATCGGCGGACTCGGTCATGGTCAGCTCCTTGGCCAGCGTATAGGCGGTGCCGGAGCTGAGCTCCAGTGTGCCCTCCAGATATACGGTATCGGGATCACTGCTGCTGCGCAGGCAATAGGGAACCGACATATCCTTGTTGGCGTTGCAGGTCAGCTTCAGATCGTACACGCCGTTGATCAGCGGCAGATTGCCTACAATGGCCTGTACGTCCTCGGGTGCATCGCCGCCGGTAGTCATGCTGACTGTCAGGGAGTTATCATAGGTATTCACATAATCGGAAACATACACGCCCTGTGCAGTATCATACAGAACCTCATAGGTGCGGTCAACGGCAGCATCCAGACCCACTTCATCCCAGGGCATGCCCAGTGCATCGGCGATCTTATCTGCCAGCACATAGGAGTTTTTCTCCTGGGTGATCTCAGAAGGATGCCAGTCGGCGCCCAGACCGTCGTTTGCCATATCCTGTGTTGCACACAGGTAGCTGCTGATCTTTGCATCACCCACAGCCGCAACGGCTTCCTCAATGAGAGGATACACCTCCGCACAGCCCATAATACCAACGGTGCAGATGATGTGAGCATCGGGATTGTATTCTCTTACTACCTGAAGAAAGTCGATATAGCCTTCCACAAAGGCATCCTTGCGGTTATCAAAATCGTGGGAGAGGTAGGAGGAATCATTGGTACCCAGATTGATGATGACCACATCGCTGGGGTTGGCATCAAAATCCCATGCTACGGCGTAATCGGCAGGCTTACCCACAAGATCGTAGCAATCGGGTACAAGAGAATCGGTGTTAATGGTGCCATCATTGGAATAACCCGAGATAATACCGTGGCCGCTGTAACTGACAGCACTGTAATCGGCATCCAGCAGGGCGGCGGTCATATAGGCATAGGATTTGGTAAAGTTCTCGGTGCCGGTGGAGAATGCCTCATACTGGGAGGTTGCCTCTACACCATAGGCGCAGGTAATGGAGTCACCGATAAATTCAATGGTCAGATCCTTTTTGGCGGTAGGCTTTACCGGTGTTGCGGCTGCGGAGGATACGGTAAAGTGCTTGACACCCACTGCGCCGTTGTTGGCTTCGGAAAGATGAATGACCTTGACCTTGGCAGTGCGGTGTTCCTTGCCGGAAAACAGCTCCACGGTCTGCTCGGTCTCACCCATGACCACATCGGCTACCAGCTCATCATCCACATACACACCATAACGGGGGCGATATTTTTCATCTGAGTAAATGCAGCCATCGCCCGCAATGGTCACGGATGCTTCCGTAGCGGTTATGGTGCATTCCACGGCGGAACCGCTTTGCACCAGCCAGGTTACATCATTTTTATCCAGTGTTCTGCCAATGCGCTTGCAGGCATCGGCGGTGATGGTACGGGTAGTCACCTCGCCGGAAAGATCTTCCTCGCTCTGCTGCAGCTTTGCCCGCTTCATCAGTGTCAGATCAATGGCGTTGATGACACCGTTGCCGTCGTAATCGTCATCGGCAGTCATTTCACCCTTCAGAGTCAGAGCATCAGCCAGATGCTTTGCGCTTTGCAATGTGGGAACAGAAACCGCACCCAAAGCGGTAAAAGGCTGTGCCACAGCCAGAGCGGTCAGGCAGATCGCCGCTGCCACAGTACCCGGTTTACGCTTGTTCATGAGAAAATACCTCCGTTTCATTCTTTTGTTGATTTATGCTTGCATCCGACGGAGCAGCTCTGCTTCGTCGATGACGGGGATCCCAAGTGTTTCGGCCTTGGTCAGCTTGCTGCCGGCTTCCTCGCCGGCTACAACGATGCTTGTCTTTTTGGAAACAGAACCCGTGACCTTGCCGCCGTTTGCTTCGATCATGGACTTGGCCTCTTCCCGCTTAAGGGTAGGCAGTGTGCCGGTCAGCACAAAGGTCATGCCGGCAAAGATCTCGCTTTTTTGTTTTTTCTCATATGCCATGGTCAGTCCCAATGCCTGCAGCCGTTCCAGCAATGCTGCAAAATCGGGTCGGTCAAAGGCATCGCGCACAGAACGTGCCATGATCTCGCCGAAGCCGTCAATGGCGGCAATTTCTTCGGCCGTTGCCTGCCGTATGGCATCCACGGAGCCGAAACGGTCACACAGCAGCACAGCGGTATTCTGCCCGATATTGGGGATACCCAAAGCGGCAATGACACGATCCAGCGGCTGTGCTTTGGAGCTTGCAATGGCATTCAGCAGATTATCCGCAGATTTTTCACGGAAGCCCTCCAGCGAAAGAAGCTGCTCCTTGGTCAGCGTATACAGATCCGCAGGGGAGCCGATGAGTTCCGCTTCCATGAGCTGCTGTATAATGGCAGGCCCCAGACCGTCAATGTTCATAGCGGGCTTGGATGCAAAATGCACAATGGAACGGAACATCTGGGCGGGACAAAGGGGATTGGTACAGCGCACGGCCGCTTCATCCTCTTCCTTGGAAACGGCTGCGCCGCAGGCAGGACAGTGTGTCGGCATAGTATAGGGTGTGCTGTTCTCCTCATGTGCAACGGATGCCAGCACTTCGGGGATGATATCACCTGCCTTGCGAACCAGAATGGTATCGCCCGGACGGATCTCTTTCTCTTCAATGAATTGTTTGTTGTGCAGTGTGGCACGGGATACGGCAGTACCTGCCAGCAGGATCGGCTCGAATACTGCTACCGGTGTCAGCACACCTGTACGCCCCACCTGAATATCAATACGGAGCAGACGGGTCTGTTTTTCCTCCGGCGGAAATTTATATGCCACAGCCCAGCGGGGATTCTTTGCAGTACTGCCCAGCAGCTCACGCTGTGCCAGATCATTCACTTTAATGACCACGCCGTCGATATCATAGGGCAGATCACCGCGCTGTGCACCGATCTTTTCAATGGCTGCAAGAACGGCTTCTGCATCTGCACCGCATACGGTGTAGGGGATGGTGGGGAATTTCCATTCCTTCAGCTTGTCCAGTGAGTCACTGTGCTGATCAAAGGAGATCCCTTCTGCCTGCTGCACGTTGAACACAAAAAGATCCAGCTTTCGGCCGGCGGTGATTTTGGGATCCTTCTGCCGCAAGGAGCCTGCTGCTGCATTGCGGGGATTCTTAAAGGGCTGTTCTCCCTGAGCTTCCTGTCGGGCAATCACCCGTTCAAACTGCTCTGCGGCCATATATACTTCGCCTCGCACCTCCAGCAGAGGGGGGGCATTCTTCAGCTTCAGCGGGATACTGCGGATGGTTTTCAGGTTTGCGGTGACATTTTCGCCCACAAAGCCGTCTCCTCTGGTGGAACCGCAGGTCAGCACACCGTTTTCATACAGCAGCGATACGGAAAGGCCGTCGATTTTGGGCTCTACCGTAAACCACGGTTGAGAAACGCTTTCCTGTACACGGGTAAGAAACTGCCGTACCTGTTCATAGGAGAATACATCCTGCAGGCTGCCCATTTGTACGCTGTGGGTGACTTTTTCAAACCGCCCCGATGCTTTTCCGCCCACACGCTGGGTAGGAGAATCGGGGCGCAGCAGCTGCGGAAAGGCTTCTTCCAGCCCCTTCAGCTCCTGCATGAGCATATCATATTCGTAGTCCTCCGCAAGGGGGTTGTCCCGATTATAGTACGCATCCGCCAGTGTTTCGATCTGTCGGATCAGTGCTTCGATGCGCTGTGCGGCTTCTTCGGTTTGCATCATTGCGATGACTCCTTTGCTGCGGCATTGCCGCCTGAGTGATAGACCGGCTCTGTTTGGCAGACTGCATGGGCAGACAAAGGGCACACGCAGTCTGCGGACAGAACCGTTGCTTTCGTAGGTTATTCGGGCAGATTATGCCCGCTGCAGCCACAGCTTCCCGCAAAAGGTGCAGGCATGGCGTTCTGAGAGAGAAATTCCTCTGTGGGAAAGGCGATGCGGCTGAAGATCTCGCAGGGAGAATCGGTCTCGCAGGAGCAGGTCTTGCCCGGTACACTGTAAGGATAGGCAGGTACCATCATGGTAACGGGTCTGGTCAGCTCTACAACGGAGAAAACACCCAATGTCATTACCACACTGCGCTGACGGCAGCAGCCGGCATCCTCAAGATTCAGGCACACATTGGCGATTTTGGTCTCCAGTGCAATAGGCTCCACACACTGTACACTTGCGGTGGGCAGATTGACCACCTCACAACAACTGTTGGTCTCACCGATATGAGCACCGTTGCTGAAAAAGGTTTTGGTGCCTGCCTCGCCGCCGTAGAGGATGACGCTTTTTGCGGCAGTGGCACAGCCACGCAGAACCATGGGGCAATCGCATGCCTGCTCATAGGCAAGGAGCTCCACCCCGAAGGTAAAGGTGATATCCACTGAAAAATACCCGCGGTTAAAGGGGATAGGCTCTACGTTCATGCAGATGTTGGTAATGGAAACACAGCGGGTCTTGACCATGCAGACGGAAGCCGGCAGCTCACCGTTTTCCAGATGTACCTGCACATTGGTGATGCAGTCTTTGTCGCTGCAGCTGTCAAAAACACGGTCTACCTTTACGGGCACAATGCTGCACGCCGTATCGTTCTGAATGCAGTCGTTCATACAAAATCCTCCCAAAATTACGGTAATGGGGCTTTGCGGCCTGATGCGGCATAAGCCTTGCTACAATGTATGCAAAGGGGAGGATTCTTGTGCATGGTTTAGGTGTTCTTATCTACCTGATGGAAGGTCTTCAGGTTGCCGATCTTTTCATTGCGCTCGTTGAGCACACGCTCCACGTCGCTCCAGTCCAGTCCTTGGTTGGCTGCCAGCACCATAACATGGTACAGCAGATCGTTGATCTCGTTCATCAGCTCGTCGTTGTCGCCGTTTTTGGCTGCAATGATGGTCTCGGCGGCTTCCTCGCCCACCTTTTTGCAGATCTTGTCCACGCCTTTTTCAAACAGGTAGCAGGTGTAGGAATTATCCTGTGCGGTGCCGTTTTCAAAAGCGGCCTTTCTGGCCTTGATGACCTCAAAAATTTCCTGATAAACAGTCATGATTCATTCTCCTTTTTCGGTTTCGGTGTAAATCTCATTGAAAAAGCAGCTATACGAGCCTGTGTGACAGGCAACGCCGGTCTGCTTTACATTGACAAGCAAAGTATCGTCATCGCAATCGCCGTAGATCGAGATGACCTTCTGCAGATGTCCGCTGGTGGCACCCTTGTTCCAGTACTCCTGTCTGGAGCGGCTCCAGAACCAAGTGTAGCCGGTTTCCAGCGTGCGCTTCAAGCTCTCTTTGTTCATGTAAGCAAGCATCAGCACGGTGTTGGTATCCACATCATAGCAGATGGCGGGGATCAGTTCACTCTTGACGAAAAAACGGTCAAGGTCGTTTAGGTCGATGTGTGTCATAGGTAAAAGCTCCTTTCAGAATCGGTAGAAGAAACGTACCACATAGGGCAAAAATCCTGTGATTGCACTGATGAGATTGGCAAGCACCGCAGCAATACCCAATCGGATGCGCTTTGCGCAGTTGGCGGGGTGCATCCATATCTGGAAGACCACTGTTTCAATCACCAAGATCACGACTTCCGCCTTGATCCACCAATTCGGATTCAGCCACAAGATGATGTACAGCAGTATTTGTGTAGCCAGATTGGTCAGTGCAAACACTTTCCAATCCTGCTTTTTCAGCTTGAGACGAAACAGAAGCAGCACGATACCTTCCAGAAGCAGTGTCAGAGAGCAGGTGATGAGAAATTCGAGAAGAATTGAGCGGATGACTTCAAATACACGTTCTCGGATGGCATCCTTGCTTTCCGTTAATGTGAGGTCTGCACAGTTAAAAGTAGCCACACAATTGTAGCGCATGGGATCCAGAGAATTTTCACTGGCAATGCACTCACCCTGCTCGGTGACAATGATGACCTTGAAGGAATCGGGCAGCATATAGGTGAAATCGTTGATATGGTTGTCGTTTGATTGTTCGATATCAAAATTTACGCCAAAATCTCCGCGCAAACGAGCACGATAGCCATCTTCGTAGTATCCGATCAGAGCATCAAACATAACCGGATCCCAACGTCTGTTCTCGTAATCATCAGGATTGGGTGGTGTATTGGCTTCTACCAGAAGATCCACATAATACACGCCCTCAGGGGGATTTTCAATATGCAGCTCCATGCTGGGCTTTGGGCCGATATCTGCCGAAACACGGCAGACGGGCAGCAAAATTGCAATGCAAAGAATACTCCAAAAGACAATGATTGATCGTATGGTATGTTTCATTTTTCATTCCTCCGTTTCACGAGAGAACGGCTGTGCTTTATGTCCACAGTGAGGTAATAAACATGGGGGAGGATTCCTCCGCAGCCTTAAAGCCGCAGTGCTCATAGAAATGCTTTTCGTCGTTGTAGGCAACAATGACCAGCCGCAGATAGTCACAGTATTTTTGCTTGATCATATCTACCAGTGTGCGCCCGATCTTCATGCCGTGATAGTCGGGATGCACCAGCAGATAGTGGATGTATGCGGTCATAATGCTGTCATCCATGGCGCAGATCAACCCCACAAGACGATCGCCGTCCCATGCGGAGTAGACGGTTTCGAAATGCTGCATGGCGATCACCAGTTTTTCGGGGTAATGGCCCGATGACCACTCCACCGAAAGAAACAATGCCTGCAGCTCATCTTGCGTAAAATCGTGAATGTCCTTGTAGGTAATGTTCATGGTATCCTCCTTTGAGTCTATACATAAGTCAGTATACCACATTTTGGATGAATATGCAAGAGTTTTCCGCTGTAAAAAAGGGGGAACAGATGCTGCACTTGACATTTTTTGCGGGATGTGTTATGATTGCCTTAAAATGGGAGTGTGCAAAACCTCCCGTATCAGAACAAATCATGTGGAAAAGAGGCGATTTGCAATCAATTCGCAACTGCGTATTCTGATCGGCGACGACGGAACATCCTTTGCCCGCAGTCTGGCTGCACGGCCGCGGAGACGAGATTGTGTGTGTAGTGTACATCGGCAGTCCGTCGCCAATATGGTGCGGTCTGTGGAACAGGAGCAGCCCCATATAATATTACTGGATATTACAGATAAAACGGTGGATTATTACACGCTGATGAATGCGCTTCGCAAGCACAGCGATGCCCCTGTATTTGCCGTGACCGTTGCCCGCAATGCCTATCTGGAAAAGCTGCTGTGGCAGGCGGGTCTGCGTAACATCTGGCTCAAGCCCTTGGATGAGGAGGCTGCTTTGCGCGAGATGCGAATTTGTCTGCACGGAGAAGCCGGCCAAAGCTATTGCTGCAGCATGACGGTAGAAGCATTGGCGGCAGAATTTTTGCGCGCCATAGGGATACCCGCTAACATGGCAGGCTACCGCTATTTGCTGGCGGTGCTGGAGATGACTGTGGAGGAGCCTTCTCTTGTGCAGGGCATTTGTAAGAATGTTTATCCTGTCATTGCCGCAAGATTTGGCGTGAATGTTCCTTGCGTGGAGCGAAATATCCGTGGTGTGCTGAATCATGTCAGAACGTACACCAACAGCTATGTGCTGGAACAGATGCTGGGGTACCCTTCGTCCTCCGTGCGGGAGAAGCTTTCCAATGCAAGATTCATCGCCGGTGCCACAGAGCATCTGCGGATGGACCCCAGAATGCAGGAGCTGATGCGTGAGAGAGCCGCATACGCATCGGGAGAGGCAGTTTTATAAGTGTCGGGAAACTGTGAGGGAAAATATGCGGCAGATGAAATAAATAAACGGCCGAAGAGCATCTTCGGCCGTTTTGTCGGATCATTGTCGTATGCCTGCGTAATAGGCTGCCAGCGGATCATTCGGGTCTGTGGGGATCTCGGCCTGCGGAAAGGGCTTGTGCGACTCTATGAGGATGGTATGTCTGCCGATGAGACGGATGGTTTCATAGGGGATTTCCCTTGCCTTGCATCGCCCGAATAACCCGAAACAGCGCAGCTCGCCCTGCAATATCAGTGAGCATAGCTGCCCTGTATCCGTGTCGATACCGAAATCATCCGCATACCCCAGCCGCTCTCCGCTGCATATGTCGATCATCTCAAGCTGCAGCAGCTCCGAAAGCCTGCAACGCATACCATCACCACCCACAAAAGCATATGCGGCAGCGGTGGGGATTATTTCTTCTTTTTGGCAATGATGTTCATAACGATAACGGCAACGATCAGCAGCAGCGCAATGATGCCGATACCGATGTACAGCCCCAGAGGGGTGTCGTCGCCCATAGGCAATGCGGCCAATGCGGCAAGCAGCAGTTGGATCTTCATAATGATAACCTCCTGTTCGGTTTCCGATGGTTTCTTATGGCAGTTTACCACTTTTGCAGGATTTTGTCAATACTTGGGAGCAGGGTTTTCGCTCCGTTTGGGGAGATGACCTATGTTATGTGGCGAAATGCACAAAAGTCCTGATGGTAATTCAGGGAAATTCTACATCCTCTTGACGGAAAATCTTTGAAACCCCTTGCATTTACGGGGAATGTATGGTATAATAGTACCGCACTTCGCACGGAATGGCACAGCCGCACGGCTCCTTCGGGCTGAAAATCCCGTTGGCAGCGGTTTCTCCTTGTGCCGTCCGGAGGTCACAAACCAAATCTATATTTTTATCAGGAGGATTTTACCATGGGCGTAGTATCTATGAAGCAGCTGCTGGAGGCAGGTGTCCACTTTGGCCACCAGACCCGCCGCTGGAACCCCAAAATGGCTCCCTACATCTTCACGGAGCGTAACGGCATCTACATTATTGATCTGCAGAAGACCGTGAAGAAGCTGGAGGAGGCATATGCTTTCATCCGCGACCTGTCCGCAGAGGGCAAGTCTGTGCTGTTCGTCGGCACCAAGAAGCAGGCAGCAGATTCCATCCGTGAGGAGGCAGTCCGCTCCGGCTCCTACTATGTCAATGCTCGCTGGCTGGGCGGCATGATGACCAACTACAAGACCATTCAGCAGAGAATCAAGCGTCTGGAGCAGCTCCACGCAATGGAGTCCGACGGCACCTTCAACCTGCTGCCCAAGAAGGAAGTTTCCAAGCTGACCCTCGAGATCGAGAAGCTGGAGAAGTTCCTGGGCGGTATCAAGGATATGGGCAAGCTCCCCGGCGCACTGTTCATCGTTGACCCCCGCAAGGAGAAGATCGCTGTTTCCGAAGCCAAGAAGCTGTGCATCCCGATCGTTGCAATCGTGGATACCAACTGCGACCCCGACGATGTAGACTATGTGATCCCCGGCAACGACGACGCTATCCGCGCTGTTAAGCTGATCGCAGGCACCATCGCAAACGCTATCATCGAGGGCCGTCAGGGCGCCGATGGCGCAGAGGCTGCTGCTGAGGCTGAGACCGAGGAAGTCGCTGCTGAGTAATCTCTTTTGAAGATCCCTGCGCCTTTCGGCATTCCGAAGGGCGCAGACAATATGATTATAACGCTGCGAAAGCAGCAGAGGGAGTAAGTTATGGCTAATTTTACCGCAAAGGATGTCAATGATCTCCGTAAGTCCACCGGCGTTGGCCTGATGGACTGCAAGAAGGCTCTGACCGAGGCTGACGGCGATGTCGAGAAGGCAATCGTGCTGCTGCGTGAGAAGGGTCTGGCAAACCAGGCAAAGAAGGCTGACCGTATCGCAGCCGAGGGTGCCGTAATCGCTATCACCAACGACGACCACACCGTGGGCGCAATCGTTGAAGTTAACTCCGAGACCGACTTTGTTGCTCAGAACGAGGAGTTCATCGCTTTCGTTGAGGGCGTTGCAAAGACCGTTCTGGCTGAGAACCCCTCTGATCTGGAGGCTCTGAAGGCTGCTAAGTTCAACGGCGGCGAGATGACCGTTAAGGAAGCTCTGGATGAGATCTTCCTGAAGTTCCGTGAGAATCTGCAGATCCGCCGCTTTGCCCGTGTTGAGGGCATCGTGAAGGAGTACGTTCACTTCAACAAGAAGGAAGGCGTTCTGGTTGCAGCTTCCTGCGAGGCAGGCGCTGCTCCCGCTGTTCTGGATTGCCTGAATGACGTTGCTCTGCAGGCTGATGCTATGAAGGCTACCTACCTGACCAAGGAAGAGGTTCCCGCTGAGATCATCGAGCAGGAGAAGTCCATCGTTATGACTCAGATGGCTTCCGATCCCAAGATGGCTAATAAGCCTGAGGCTGTTCTGGCAAAGATCGCTGAGGGTAAGCTGGGCGTTTACTACAAGGATAACTGCCTGCTGTGCCAGGAGTTTGTTAAGGGTGAGGGCGAGTCCGTTGAGCAGTATGTTGCTGCTTGCAGCAAGGCTGCCGGCAAGGCTATCACCATCAACAGCTTCGTCCGCTTCATCTGCGGCGAGGGCATTGAGAAGCGTGTTGACAACTTCGCTGAGGAGATTGCCAGCATGATGAAGTGAGTTCTGCTCACAACAAAAGGCTACAAAGCAGCATCACAGTTGTGGTGCTGCTTTTTCTTTTGGAAAAATTTGGCAAATTTCGATTTTTCTCTCCTTTTCCTCTTTACAGAACAGAAAAAATCGTGTATAATAATACTATATATGTTTTTGGAGGTGCATTCCCCATGGAACCGAAATATAAGCGCATTTTGCTGAAATTAAGCGGCGAGGCCCTGGCCGGTACCAAAAAGACAGGCCTGGATTACGACGTGATCACCCCCATCTGCCAAAGCATCAAAAAATGTGCCGATGCAGGTGTTGAGATCGCCATTGTTGTAGGCGGCGGTAATTTCTGGAGAGGCCGCTCCTCCGGTGCGATGGACCGCACCCGTGCCGACCATATCGGTATGCTGGCAACATCCATGAATGCTCTTGCCCTTGCCGATGTGCTGGAATCTCTGGGCTGTCAGGTGCGTGTGCAGACTGCCATCAGCATGACCCAGATCGCTGAGCCCTATATCCGCAACCGTGCCATGCGCCACTTTGAAAAAGGCCGCATCGTGATCTTCGGCTGCGGTACCGGTAACCCCTTCTTCTCTACCGATACGGCTGCTGCGCTGCGTGCTGCTGAGATCGAAGCGGATATTCTGCTGAAGGCTACCATGGTAGATGGTGTCTACGATAAGGACCCCAACCGTTACGATGATGCTGTGAAATTTGATACCCTGTCCTTCAGCCGTGTACTCAGCGGCCACCTTGCCGTTATGGACAGCACCGCAGCGACCCTCTGCCGCGACAACAATATGCCTATGATCGTGTTCGATCTTGCAAGACCCGACAATATCCTGGATGCCGCCATGGGTAAGACCGTGGGAACATTGGTCTGCGGCGATGCCGAGGAATGAACCCCCACTCACATCCATACAATATACCGAATAAGGAGTAACGATTATGAGCGAACTGATGAAAGAAAAGCTTGACCATTGCGAAAAGCGTATGCGTAAGGTCCTTGACCGTCTGGTAGGCGAGTTCACCACCATCCGTGCAGGCCGTGCAAACCCTGCCGTGCTGGATAAGATCACCGTGGATTACTACGGTTCTCCCACCCCCATTCCTCAGGTGGCAACCGTTGCCGTGCCCGAGGCCCGTATGCTGACCATCACCCCATGGGAAACCTCTATGATCAGCCCTATTTCCAAGGCCATTCTTGCCTCCGATCTGGGTATCAATCCCGCTGATGACGGCAAGTCCATCCGTCTGGTGTTCCCCCAGCTCACCGAGGACCGCCGTAAGGATCTGTGCAAGACCATCAAGAAGTACGGCGATGAGGCTAAGGTAGGCGTGCGTAACGAGCGTCGTGACGTGCTGGAGAAGTTCAAGACCATGAAGAAGAACTCCGAGATCACCGAGGACGACCAGAAGAACGCCGAGAAAAAGGTTCAGGCGCTGACCGACCGCTTTACCGAGGAGATCGATAAGGCCGTGGCAGCCAAGGAAAAGGAAATCATGAGCCTCTGACGCGCTCAATAGAACAAAAGGTTGGGACTCGCTTTTTGCTTGCCCCTGCCTTTTGTTTGTTTATTCCCCGAAAGGAGCAACATCAATGGCAAAGGCAAAAACACCGCCTGTTCCCGCCGAAATGCTGCCGAAGCATATCGCCTTTATTATGGACGGAAACGGCAGATGGGCGAAAAAACGGGGCCTGCCCCGCACCGCCGGCCATGTGGAGGGCGCAAAGAACTTCAAAAAGATCGTGCGCTACTGCAAGGATATCGGTATTGAAAACATCACCTTCTACGCTTTCTCCACCGAAAACTGGAAACGCCCCGATGAGGAGGTCTCCGCCATCATGAACCTGATGCGTGAGTATCTGGTGGAAGTCAGAAAGCATATCACGGAAAATACCCGCTTTATAGTGCTGGGCGATAAATCTGCTTTTTCTCCCGATCTGAAACGTGGCTTTGATTCCATTGAGGCCGATACCGTTGATTTCAACGATATGACCCTGAATATGGCAGTCAATTACGGTTCCCGCCACGAGATCACCGGTGCGGTGCGTGAGCTGGCACGGCAGGTGCAGGCAGGTACCCTTTCTCCCGAGGATATTACCGAGGAAACCATCTCGCAGGCCTTGTATACCAAAGATCTGCCCGATGTGGATCTGATGATCCGTCCCAGCGGTGAGTTCCGTATCTCCAATTTTTTGCTGTGGCAGTCTGCTTATGCGGAGCTGTATTTCTGCGATACACTCTGGCCTGATTTTTCTCCCAAGGATCTGGATGAGGCACTGATCGCCTATGCCAAAAGAAATCGTCGGTTCGGCGGCGTATAAGAAACAGGATTTTTTCCTACACTGAAAGGAGTGCGGCATCTGCTTTGCCGCGAATACCATGGTAACTCGATTGATTTCCGCCGGCGTGGGTATTGCGCTGGCTTTGGTGGTTCTCTTTCTGCATCATACGGTTCTGTTCCCCATTGCAGTGGGCATTGTGGCAGCGGTGGGCGTATTTGAGCTGTACCGTGCCCTGCATCTGCAGCGGTATCCCGTCAGTTTTTGCGCCGGTATGCTGTATGCGCTGGTGATGCCCTCTATGGCAGTGGGCAGTCTGGCAAAGTTCCGTATGCTGCTGACTGTGGCCTGCGTGATTGTGGTGCTGGTGGATTACATCCGCCACAAAACCAAAATGGCAGCCCGCAGCTTCTTCTGCCTGATTACCGGAATGTTCCTGATCCCCAATGCACTGGCCTCTGCTGTGGTGCTGAATTTCAGTCACGAAAAGCATGGCGTGATCTATGTGGTGCTGGCATTGATGGGTGCGTGGATCGCTGATTCCGGTGCGTATTTTGCAGGCAGATTCTTTGGCAGACGTAAGCTCTGCCCCGAAGTCAGTCCCAAAAAGACCATCGAAGGCTTTATCGGTGGTATTGTCTGTAATGTTGTGGTCTTCCTGATCTTTAACATGGTGTATGCAGCCATTATGAAGCATCAGGGCACGCCCATTACATACAGCGTGTTCTCTACGGCACTGCTGGCTATGGCCTGTGCAGTGCTGGGTACTGTGGGCGATCTTTCCGCCTCGGTGCTGAAGCGACAGTTGGAGATCAAGGATTACGGTACCATCATGCCCGGTCACGGCGGCGTGCTGGATCGGTTTGACAGCGTGCTGTTGGTGCTGCCGTTTTTCAGTGCGTATATTACGGCTGTTGGTCTGTTCCATACTTGAATCCAAGGAAAGAAGGAGCCATATGAAAAGCGTTGCAATTTTAGGATCTACCGGCAGCATCGGCACACAGGCAATTGAAGTCGCTTGTATGCACGGTCTGCGTGTGACAGCCCTTGCGGCCAATACCAATGTAGATAAACTGGTGGAGCAGGCAAAGCGTCTGCGGCCTCAAATCCTTTGCATCGCCGATGCATCCCGATATCCTCAGCTGAAGGAGGCGGCGGCCGGACTCGGCTGCCGCCTTTTGGCAGGCATAGAGGGGCTTTGCGAGATCGCAGCGGACGATTCCACAGAGATTTTGCTGAACTCCGTGGTGGGCATGGTGGGCCTGCGGCCCACACTGGCAGCCATTGCCGCCAAAAAGCCCATCGCCCTTGCCAACAAGGAAACACTGGTGGCAGGCGGTGCTTTGGTTATGGATGCTGCCGCCAAGAACGGTGTGCCCATTTATCCCGTTGACAGCGAGCATTCTGCCATCTTCCAGTGCTTGCAGGGGAACCGCCGCAGCCAGTTGAAAAAAATCATTCTCACCGCCTCCGGCGGGCCGTTCTTCGGCAAAACCAGGGCGGAGCTTGCAGATATTACCGTAGAGCAGGCCTTGCAGCATCCCAACTGGAGCATGGGTAGCAAGATCACTATTGATTCCGCTACCCTGATGAACAAGGGTCTGGAGTTTATTGAGGCGCGCTGGCTCTTTGACCTGACGCCCGATCAGATCGAGATCGTGGTGCATCGTCAGAGCGTGCTGCATTCCGCAGTGGTCTACGATGATGATTCCATGATCGGTCAGATGGGTGTGCCGGATATGAAGATCCCCATCCAGTATGCGCTGCTGTATCCTGATCGGTTGCCTTGCCCCACCAAGCCGCTTTCGCTGACGGATTACGGCACCCTGACCTTTGCAAAGCCCGATTACGACACCTTCGATTGCCTGACGGCCTGTATCCGTGCCAGTGAGATGGGCGGTTCGGCCCCCTGTGTGGCAAACGGTGCCAATGAGGCTGCTGTGGCGGCCTTCCTTGCCAGAAAAATTCCCTTCCTGCAGATCGGCAAGCTGGTAAACGCAGCCATTGATGCGCTGCCTGTTACGGAGCTGACCTGCTTCGAGGATGTGGCGGCTGCCGATGCACAGGCAAGAGCATTTGTGGCAGAGCATCTGCATATGTGATCTCTCAGCGATCCCCGAAAGGAGCTACCAATGAATTTTCTTTCCGTTTTAGCTGCGATCTTTTGCTTTGGCATTATCATTTTTATTCATGAGCTGGGACATTTCTTTGTTGCAAAGAAATGCGGTGTTCGTGTGCTGGAATTTGCCATCGGTATGGGTCCTGCCATTTTCCAAAAGCAGATCGGCGAAACAAAATATGCGCTGCGTTTGCTGCCTGTAGGCGGCTATTGTGCCATGGATGGCGAAGATGAAACCAAGGATGATCCCAGAGCATTTCGCAGCAGACCGGTTTGGCAGCGGATTCTGGTGACGGTTGCCGGTGCGGTGATGAACATTATTCTGGGCTTTATTCTCATTATCGCAACCACCTGTCTGGATACTGCCATTACCTCCACTACCGTTTCCGGTTTTCATCAGAATGAGGCAGGGGCGGATATTTCCACATCTTCCCAATGGCTGCAGCCGGGTGATCGTTTTGTTTCCATCAACGGCCTGCATATTTTTACTGCTTCCGATATCTCCTATGCCCTGCAGAATGATAACTGCGAGACCTTTACCATTGTGGTGGAACGGGCAGGGGAGAAAATGACCTTGGAGAATGTGAAGTTTCTGGATACGGAAACACAGGGCTTGCTGGATTTCTATGTTTATCCCAGAGAAAAAACCGTGCTTTCCGTGCTGGGACACAGCCTGAAGGAAACGGTTTCCACAGCACGTCTGATCTGGATCTCTCTCATTGATCTGCTTTCGGGCAAATACGGCTTCCATGATCTTTCCGGCGTGGTAGGTATTGTGGACAGCACCGCCGATTTCGTCAGCCAAAGCCCCACTTTGCGTGAAAAGGTGTATTCCCTGCTGTATATGATGTCCTTTATTACCGTCAATGTGGGTATTTTCAATCTGATTCCCTTCCCTGCACTGGATGGCGGCAGACTGGTATTCCTTATCATCGAAGCCATTCGACGCAAGCCTATCAAAGCAGAAACAGAGGGCAAGATTCATTTCATCGGTCTTGCCGTGCTGATGCTGCTGATGATCGTTATTACCTGTCAGGATGTGACCAGACTGTTCCAATAACGGAAACAGTGATAAGGACAAAAATATGAAGCGTTTGAAGTATGCCTGTCCCTTTGGCGGCAAACAGTACCCCTTTTATCTGGCTGTTACAGCTATGGTGACAGCACCGTTGCTCTGTCTGTCGCTGGATATTATCGCTACTGTATCGTCGATGCTTTGGGCACCTGCCATTGTGCTGGTGATCTGCTTCATCATTGAACAGCACCTGACCCCCGATGAACGAGCCATCATAGCCGAAACACCGCCCCCCCTGTGGAATTACGCCACAGAGGACGTCATTGACAGCATCCGTGCAAGTGAAAACAGAGATGCAAGAGCAGAGCTGGGTGCTGCCGCTGTGATTGCCTTTGCTGTGTGCTTTTTGTTTTTGGTCGGCTTTGGGGTATCTGCATTTACCGTGACCCTTTGCTGTCTTGCTGTGCTGTGTTGTATCATTGCCTTTGTGTATTCCCTGTGGAAGTCGGAGATCTGGGCACAGGTGGATGATTCCGCCATGTATATTGATGTACCCATCCACCATATGTACGATGTAAAGCACACCACAACCAGAGGCAGACACACTTGGATTATGCGGGAGTCTACTGTCTGGTATGTGAGCTATCTGGTGTTTTATCTGCATGATGGACGCTATACGCTGAAGGTACCCGGCGGAGAAGGCGACAGAGATATTGTCCGCATCATCAAATACAAAAACAGCATCCGCTGGATGCTGCTGTAAAAGGAGTTGCTCTTATGCGAAATCTGCATCCTGTAAAGGTAGGCAATTGCCTGCTGGATGGCAAGCATATCTACATCCAGTCCATGCTCAATACCCGTTCTGATGATATTGCAGGCTCTGTGGCACAGGCTGTGGCACTGGAAAAAGCAGGCTGCGAGATCATCCGTGCGGCGATCCCCGATGAAAAGGCTGTGGCACTGATCCCCGCCATCAAAGAGGCGGTTTCTGTTCCGCTGGTGGCGGATATTCATTTTGATTACCGCCTTGCCCTTGCCGCTGCCGATGCAGGTGTGGATAAAATCCGCATCAATCCGGGTAATATCGGTGATATGGACAGAGTAAAGGCCGTGGCGGACAAATGCCGTCAAAAACAGATCCCCATTCGAATCGGTGTGAACTCCGGCTCGCTGGAAAAGGATCTGCTGGCAAAATACGGCGGTCCCACACCGGCAGCGATGGTAGAAAGTGCCATGAATCATGCCGCGCTGCTGGAACGCTTTGATTTTCATGATATTGTGGTTTCCATTAAATCCTCTGATGTACAGAATATGATTGCCTGTTATCGTCTGGCAGCAGAGCGTACCGATTATCCGCTGCATCTGGGCGTAACAGAGGCAGGTACCGCACGCATGGGTCTGATCAAATCTGCGGCAGGCATCGGCTCGCTGCTGTGTGACGGCATCGGCGAAACCATTCGTATCTCGCTGACAGCCGACCCCGTACAGGAGGTAGAGGCTGCCATTGATCTGCTGAAGGCACTGGGCCTGCGAAAGGGCGTTACTTTGGTATCCTGCCCCACCTGCGGCAGAACCCGCATTGATCTTATCGGTGCTGCCAATGCCGTGGAGCAGGCATTGCGCGGCTGTGAAAAGAATATTAAAGTTGCTGTTATGGGCTGTATTGTAAACGGCCCCGGCGAGGCAAGAGAAGCGGATATCGGTATTGCCGGCGGTGATGGCTGTGCCGTGATCTTCCGCAAGGATGAAATACTGGGCAAGGTGCCGGAGGCGGAGATCGTACCTGCATTGCTTGCCGAGATCGAGAAGCTCCCAGGATAACAGAAAGGATTTGTTTCCATGACCCAGACCCTACGGGATTTTCTGCGGGAATACGCTGCCAAGCTGCCTGAAAATGTACTTGCGGGCAGGATCCGCCGTGTGATGTCCAACGCAGACCGTTCTAAGCTGTATTTTGAAACTGAATTTGATGCGCCGATTCCCTTTTCCGTTTTGTCGGAGTTTGAATCGGAGCTGGCAGATCGCCTGAATATTCAGGCGGTCCGTTTGCTGTGCCGTTATCCTGCCGAGACCTTTTCTACCGATGTGCTGGCGGATCTGTTTGTTTCTCTGCGGCGGGATCTGCCCATGATGAACGGTTTCCTGGATGATGCAGGTCTGGTATTGGATCGGGAACGGCATCATCTGACCATTACGCTGCGCCATGGTGGTGTGGATATTCTGGAATCCACACGGTTCCGTGAGGAACTGGCAAGAGCCGTGCGTACCATTTATTCCGTGGGATTGGAGATCTCCTTTGACGGCGGCTTGCAGCATGTGACCCCCGAAGCCCACGATACCATGCAGGAGGAGGTGCTGGCGACTATGCCGCCACCCGTAATGCCTGCCCCCAAGGAAAAGGAAGCGGAGGCTGCACCGGTGTTTTCATCGCTGCATTCTGCACCTGATGATGCGGCACCCATTCAGCCTGTCATGCCCTCCAAGGAAGATCTCTCTGTCATTTACGGCAGAAAGATCAAGGAAAAGCCCGTTGCCATCTCCGAAGTGGTGAAAAACCTGAATACCGCAGGGCGGGTGTGCATTGCCTGTGAAGTCTTTGGCGATGTGGATACCCGTACCCTGAAAAACGGTAAAACGCTGCTGACCTTCCCTGTAACGGATTACACAGGCAGTCTGCTGGTGAAAATGTTCCTGGATGAGGAAAAGCTGGCGGATTTCCCTGTGAAGGAATGCAAAAAGGGTGCCAATCTGCTGATTTTCGGCTCTGCATCCTTTGATGAATATGATCACGATATTATTATTAAGCCTACGGGCATCAGCACCTATACGCCGCCCAAGCGCACCGATGATGCACCTGTCAAGCGTGTGGAGCTGCATCTGCACACCAATATGTCCGCTATGGATGGCATCAATGCCGCCAAGGATCTCATCAACCGTGCCCATGAATGGGGCCACCGTGCCATTGCCATTACGGATCACGGCGTGGTGCAGGCTTTCCCCGAGGCGATGAATGCCACTGCCAAGATGAAGGATTTCCGTGTGATCTACGGCTGCGAGGCCTATGTGGTCAATGATCTGGATCTGGCAAAGGTCATTGATACGCCCGATCCCCGCAGTGTGCAGGATGAAGTCATTGTATTTGATGTGGAAACCACGGGACTTTCCCCAACCAACGATCGCCTGACGGAGATCGGTGCGGTAAAGGTAAGGGGCCTGAAGATCATTGACAGCTTCCAGACCTTTGTCAACCCCGGGCGGAAGATCCCCGATAAAATCGTGGAGCTGACCGGCATTACCGATGATATGGTAGCAAATGCCCCAAGTGAACAAAAGGCTGTGGAGGACTTTATGGCCTTCTGCGGAGAAAACCCCGTACTGATCGCCCACAATGCCGCCTTCGATACCGCCTTTCTGCGAAACAGCTTTCAACGCTGCGGTATGCAGCACAGCTTTGCCACACTGGATACTGTGGTGCTGTGCCGTGCCATGCTGCCGGAGCTTTCCAAGCATAAGCTGAATATTGTTGCAAAGCATCTGAAGCTGGGTAAATTCGATCATCACCGTGCCAATGATGATGCTTGTATGCTGGCAAAAATCTACATCACCCTGATGGAGCGTCTGGTAAAGAACAGCAATTTACAGACATTGGCGGAGCTGAATTACAAGCTGCCTACCATCGACCCCAGAAAGCTGAAATCCTATCACCAGATCATTCTGGCAAAGAACCAGACGGGTATGAAAAACCTGTATCGTCTGGTATCGTACAGCCAACTGGATTACTTCTACAAAAAGCCACTGATCCCCAAATCGGTGCTGCTGCAGCGGAGAGAAGGCCTGCTGTTCGGCAGTGCCTGTGAGGCAGGCGAGCTGTTTGCCGCCATGCTGGAAGGGAAATCCGAGGAAGAACTGCTGAAGCTGGCATCTTTCTACGATTATCTGGAGATCCAGCCCATTGCCAACAATGCGTTTATGCTCCGTAGTGACAAATATGAGGCCCGGACCGAGGAAGATCTGCGGAACTACAACCGCCGCATTCTGGAGCTTGGTGATAAAGCGGGTATTCCCGTAGTGGCAACCTGTGATGTCCATTTTATGGATGAAAAGGACGCCATCTACCGTGAGATCCTGCAATCGGGCAACGGCTTTGATGATGCGGGACAGCAGGCACCCTTGTACTTCCGTACTACGGATGAGATGCTGGAGGAGTTTGACTATCTGGGCGACCGTGCCTACGAAGTGGTAGTGGAAAACCCCAACCGCATTGCAGATAAAATTGATGCCTGCCACGCCATTCCCAAGGGCACCTTTACGCCTTCTATCCCCGGTGCAGAGGAAGACCTGACACGCATTACCACCGAAACAGCCGAGAGCATCTACGGTTCTCCCTTGCCGGAGATCGTTCAGAAGCGTCTGGATCGTGAGCTGGGTTCCATCATCAAGCATGGTTTCTCCGTGCTGTATATGATCGCCCAGAAGCTGGTGGCGAACTCCATGGCTCATGGCTATATGGTAGGCTCCCGTGGATCGGTAGGCTCCTCTTTTGTGGCAAGCATGGCGGGTATTTCCGAGGTCAACCCCCTGATGCCCCATTATGTCTGCAAAAACTGTAAGTATTCCGAGTTTGATACCACCGGTACCTATGGCTCGGGATTTGACCTGCCTCCCAAGAACTGTCCCAATTGCGGTGAGGAGCTGAAGCGGGACGGTCACGATATTCCCTTTGAGACCTTCCTGGGATTTGACGGCGATAAGGCACCCGATATTGACCAGAACTTTTCCGGTGAATTCCAGTCGGAATCTCACCGCTATACCGAAGAACTGTTCGGCAGAGCCAATGTGTTCAAGGCGGGCACCATTTCCGGCGTAAAGGATAAGATCGCATACGGTTATGTGAAGCATTATCTGGAGGACTGCGGTGTTTCCGTCAATAACAGTGAGATCAACCGTCTGGTGGCAGGCTGTGTGGGTGTCAAGAAAACCACAGGCCAGCATCCCGGCGGCATGGTGGTTATTCCGGAAGACTTTGATATCTTTGATTTTACTCCCGTGCAGCAGCCCGGTGAACCGGATGAATCCGATGATGCGGAACAGATCATCACCACTCACTTTGATTTCCATAGTCTGCATGATACTATTCTGAAGCTGGACGAGCTGGGTCATGTGGTGCCTACCTTCTATAAGCATCTGGAGGATGCCACCGGACTGAAGATCGACGATATTCCTGCCACAGACCCCAAGGTGCTGCAAATGTGTACCGATTGTACCGTTTTGGGCGTGACTGCCGAGGAGATCTATTGTAAAACAGGCAGTCTGGGTATCCCCGAGATGGGCACCGGTTTTACCATCGGTATGCTGCTGGACGCTAAGCCCAAGATGTTCTCGGACTTTCTGCAGATCTCGGGACTTTCCCACGGTACCGATGTGTGGCTGGGCAATGCACAGGAGCTGATCGCCAACGGTACCTGTACCATCTCCAACGTGATCGGTACCCGTGACAGCATTATGACCTATCTGCTGTACCACGATGTGCCCCCCAAGGAGGCCTTCCAGATCATGGAGGATACCCGTAAGGGTAAGGCACCCAAAACCTTTACCCCCGAGCGTGTACAAATGCTGCTGGATCATAACGTGCCCCAGTGGTATATTGATAGCTGCCTGAAGATCAAGTATATGTTCCCCAAGGCGCACGCGGCAGCTTATGTCATCGCAGCTATTAAGCTGGGATGGTTCAAGCTGTATCGTCCGTTGGAGTTTTATGCCACCTTCTTTACCGTGCGCGGCGGTGATTTTGACGCTGAACTGGCGGTAGCGGGTATTCAGGCGGTGCGAAATAAGATCGACGAGCTGGAACGTAAGGGCAAAAAAGAACGTTCCAAAAAAGAAAATGACCTGATGGATATTCTGCTGATCGTTAATGAGATGATGAGCAGAGGCTACGGCTTTTTGCCCGTGGATCTGTACCGTTCCGAGGCCACCCGCTATAAAATCGAGGATGGTAAGGTGCGGATCCCCTTCGGTGCCATTGCGGGCATCGGTGATAAGGCTGCGGAAAAGCTCTATGAAACTGCACAAAAGGGCGATTTCATTTCCATTGAGGAATTCCAGACCCAAAGCGGTGCGTCAAAAGCCATAATCGAAACATTGGAACATATGGGGGCTTTGGGTAATTTGCCAAAATCCAATCAGCTTTCTCTGTTTTGACTTGACTTTTTCGTGTTAGCGTGGTAACATAGTAGCATGGTAGCGTGTTAACACGCTAAAGTATAATTTCTCCGAAAGGATATGCATATGAATCGTTTTGACTGTATAACCCCCGAAGGCACAAGGGATGCGCTGTTTGCGGAATGCACCCTTCGTCGGCAGGTAGAGTCCAGATTGCGTAATCTCTTTGCCGCAAGAGGTTACAGCGAGATCATTACGCCTACATTGGAGTTCTATGATGTTTTCAACCGTGAGGCAAGACCGTTCCCACAGGAAAAAATGTATAAGCTCACCGATCATAAGGGTCGCCTGCTGGTGCTGCGCCCCGATAATACAGTGCCCATTGCCCGTGTGTGTGCAACCCGTCTGCGGGATGCCGCACTGCCTTTGCGGCTGTATTATAATCAGAGCATTCATGTCAGCTCTCCCACACTGAAAGGCAGAGATGACGAGATCACGCAATCGGGTATTGAGCTGATCGGTTCCGATTCCCGTATGGCAGATCTGGAAGTGATCGCCGCTGCGGTGGATGTGCTGGCTTCCTGCGATACGGAATATCGTCTGGAGCTGGGCAATGCGGCGTTTTTCCGTGAGCTGACCAACCGTCTGGATGCTCCCCGCCATGTAAAGGAAACCATCCGTAACCATGTGGAGGACAAAAACTTCCCCGCACTCAATGATGTGCTGGATGCCCTGCCTGCATCACCCATAACCGAAGCACTGCGTGCGCTGCCCCGTTTGTTCGGCGGCGAGGAGGTGTTTGCCAAGGCTGCTGCCCTGTGCCCCGATGCAGCTTTTATCGCAATTCTGGATTCTCTGAAGGGCTTGTGGGAGACCGTGACCTGCATTGCAGGCAAGGAGCGTGTCACAGTGGATCTGAGCATGGTGCACCGCACCGATTATTACACCGGCATGATCCTGCGCGGCTATCTTTCCGGCTATGGTGAGGAGATCCTCTCCGGCGGCAGATACGATAAGCTCATTGCAGAATTTGGCTATGATGTACCTGCTACCGGCTTTGCAGTCAATGTAGATGCACTGGTAAAGGTGCTGGCAAAGCAGGCTGCTGCCGATCCGGCTGCAAGACCTGTCAGCGATGTTCTGATCTGGGCAGAGGCCGGTATGGAGGCAGAGGCCATTCAGGCTGCGGAAACCCTGCGTGCAAAGGGTCTTGTTACCGAGCATTCTTTGTGTGCAACGCTGGCAGAGGCACAGGCCTATGCCAAACAGCAGGGGATCTGCAATGTATTCCCCATTACCCAAACGGAAACGGAGGTCAATCAATGAGCCGTCCTTTACGCATTGCCCTGACCAAGGGCAGACTGGAAAAAGATACGCTGGGCTTGCTGGAATCTCTTGGCTATGATTGCAGCATCGTGCGGAACAAAGGCCGCCGTCTGATTCTGCCCATTCCCAACGGTAATATGGAAGTCGTGCTGGCAAAGGCCAATGATGTGATCACCTATGTGGAGCATGGTGTCTGCGATCTGGGCGTGGTGGGTAAGGATACCATCATGGAGATGCAGGGCAAGTTTTACGAGCTGCTGGATCTGGGCTTTGGCAGATGTAAATTTGCCCTTGCCGTAAAAAAAGGAACCGATTTTTACAGCGGTTTTTCCGTAAAGACCATTGCAACCAAATATCCCAATGTATCCCGCAGCTTTTTTGAAGCCAAGGGCATGGATGTGGATATCGTCAAGATCGAAGGCTCTGTGGAGCTTGCACCCTTGCTGGAGCTTTCCGACGGCATTGTGGATATTGTGGAGACCGGTACTACCCTCAAGGAAAACGGACTGGAAGTATATGAGGATGTAGCACCCATTTCTGCCAGACTGATCGCCAATACCGTCAGCATGAAGCTGCGCCAGAAGGAGATCGAGGCTCTGACCGATCAGATCGAAGGCTATTTTGCAGAGAACAAGGAGTAACTGATTATGCAGATCATTCATTGTAACGGCGAAGCCGAGCTTCGCTTTTTGGATACCCTCCGCAGCCGCAGCACCGCACCCGATCCCAAGGTGGTGTCTGCCGTTGAGGAGATCCTTGAAAGTGTACGCCAAAACGGTGATGCCGCTGTGCGTGCCTATACCGAAAAATTCGACGGAAAATGCCCCGATTGCTTTGAGGTGGATGCAGATACCATTGCAGATGCACTGGAGCAGGCCGACCCCAAGTTTGTGGAAGCATTGCTGAATGCCATTGAAAACATTGCGGATTTCCACAACCGCCAGAAGGAGCAGGGCTTTGTCAACACCCGTGAGGACGGCGTGATCCTCGGACAGAGATTGCGTGGTCTTGCCCGTGTGGGACTGTATGTGCCCGGCGGTACCGCCGCATATCCTTCCAGCGTGCTGATGAATGCCATTCCCGCAAAAATTGCCGGTGTAGGTGAGCTGATCATGGTCACACCCCCCGGTAAGGATGGCAAGCCCAACCCCGATATTCTGGTGGCTGCCTCTCTTTGCGGCGTAGACAGAGTGTTTCTTATGGGCGGCGCACAGGCTGTGGCGGCTCTGGCATACGGTACCGATACCATTCCCCGTGTGGATAAGATCGTAGGCCCCGGCAATATTTATGTTGCTACGGCCAAGCGTCTGCTTTACGGCGTGGTGGATATCGACATGGTGGCAGGCCCCAGCGAGATCCTTGTGATGGCCGATGAAACCGCTAACCCCAAATATGTAGCTGCCGATCTTATGTCTCAGGCAGAGCACGATGTGCTGGCATCCTCTATTCTGGTCACCACCAGTGAGCGGATTGCCAATGAAACCTGTGCTGAGATCGAAAGACAGCTCAGCTATCTTTCCCGTGCGGAGATCATCAAAAAATCTCTGGCGGATTATGGTGCCATTCTCATCTGTGACAGCAATGCACAGGCTGTGATGCTGGCCAATGAGATTGCTCCCGAACACCTGGAAGTGCTGATGGAGAATCCTCTGGAGTACATCGGCAAGCTGGATAACGCAGGTTCTGTGTTCCTGGGTCAGTATGCTTCCGAGCCTTTGGGTGATTATTATGCAGGCCCCAATCACGTTCTGCCTACCTCCGGCACTGCAAGATTCTTCTCTCCGCTTTCCGTGTACAGCTTTGTAAAGCGTTCCAGCTATATTTACTATACCGAGGACGCTCTGCGGAATGCCAAGGATGACATTCTCTGCATTGCCGGCAAAGAGGGTCTGACTGCCCACGCAAATGCTGTGGCAGTACGCTTTGAGTAAGCAGAGGGGAGGTCTGGTTATGCCTAAACTTCCGCAAAAGCTGACTGCATTGAAGCCCTATGATCCTATTACCGGCACCTATGATGTGCGTCTGGACGCCAATGAATCCTATTTTGATCTGCCCTCTGTGCTGAAAGCAAAGATCGCAAACCGCATTGAGGAGCTGGATTTTAACCGTTATCCCGATCCGCTTGCCACCGAAACCATCCGGGCATTTGCCGCTTATTACGGCGTAGATGAAAACCTCGTTACTGCCGGCAACGGCTCCGATGAGCTGATCGGTATTCTGGCAAACAGCTTTTTGGCAAAAGGCGGCAAGCTGGTTACGGTTTCCCATGATTTTTCCATGTACCGCTTTTATGCAGCCCTGTCGGAAATTGAAACTGTGGTGGTGCCCAAAAATGCCAACCTGCAGATTGATACCGACAAGCTGATCGAGGCCTGTCAAACTGCGGATGCCGTGATATTTTCCAACCCATGCAATCCTACCTCTCTGGGTCTGCCCCGTACAGAGGTGATCCGCCTGCTGGAGTCTGTTTCCTGTCTGGTGATCGTAGATGAGGCCTACATGGATTTCTGGGATGAATCAGTTATGGACCTGGTAACTAGGTATGAGCATCTCATTGTGCTGCGTACCTGCTCCAAGGCCATTGGTCTGGCTGCTGCCAGAATGGGCTTTGCGGTGGCAAATCCCTACCTTACCGGATTGCTGCGTGCAGCCAAATCCCCCTATAACTGTGATTCTGTCAGTCAGGCTATCGCTGCCACCGTGTTAAGCGAGCCTGCTTTGCTGGAGCACTGCCGCAATGAGATCATTCTGCAAACCCAGCGTTTGTATACTGCTGTGTCCAATCTGGTGAAGCAGTACCCCAATATTCTGGATGCGGTTTATCCCACCAGAACCAATTTTATCTTTGTAAAAACCGCCTATGCCCATGAGATCTATGAGTCTCTGGCAAAGGAAGGCATTGCAGTACGCTGCTTTGAAAACGGTCTTCGCATTTGTGCAGGCAACCGTCGGGAGCAGACCTTGCTGATGAATGCGCTGGAGCATATTTTGCAGCCCATTGGCTGAAACAAAGGAGGCATTTGCCATGAGAACCGCTACCGTCACCCGTAATACTGCCGAAACGCAAATCACTGTGACCGTTGCTTTGGATGGTAAGGGCATCAGCGATATTGCAACGGGCATCGGCTTTTTTGATCATATGCTCACTGCCCTTTCCAAGCATAGCGGCATTAGCATGAATATCCGTACAGTGGGTGATCTGGAAGTGGATGCCCACCATACCGTAGAAGATACGGGCATTGTGCTGGGTCAGGCTTTGGGTCAGGCCTTGGGTGATAAATCCGGCATTGCCCGTTACGGCAGCGCATATATCCCCATGGATGAGGCACTGTCATTCTGTGCGCTGGATCTTTCCAACAGACCCTTTCTGGTCTTTCAGGGCAGCTTTACCAATGCTATGATCGGCAGCTACGATGCCTGCCTGACGGAAGAATTTTTCCGTGCACTGGCTTTTAACGCAGGGATCACCCTGCACCTGAATATGATGTACGGCTCCAACGATCATCATAAATGTGAAGCCTTGTACAAGGCGTTTGCCCATGCCCTTAGGGCAGCCATCCGTTATAATGAGGATGGTACCGTACTTTCCACCAAAGGAGTTTTAGCATGATCGCTGTCATTGATTACGGCGCAGGCAATCTGTTTTCGGTCTGCAATGCGCTGGAATATCTGGGGCTGCCCCATAAGCTGACCAAGGATGCCGCTGATCTTCAGGCCGCCGATGGTCTGATCCTGCCCGGTGTGGGTGCTTTTCCTGCCGGTATGCAAATGCTGCATGAAAGCGGTTTGGTTACCGTCATCCGTGAGGAGTCCAAGAAAAAGCCGCTGCTGGGTATCTGCCTTGGTATGCAGATGCTGCTGGAGGAAAGCGATGAGGTTGCACCCTGCAAGGGTCTGGGACTCATCAAGGGCAGCGTCCATCGGATTCCTTCTCAGAAAGTCATTATTCCCCATATGGGCTGGAACGAGCTGACGATTCTGCAGGAGGACTGCCCCCTGCTGAAGGATCTCCAAAAGCCCCTGTATACCTATTTTGTCCATTCCTACCAGGCATTCTGCGATGATAAAAACATTGTTGCCTATGCCGATTACGACGGAAAAATTCCCGCACTCATCACCGATGGCGGCTATGTGTTCGGCGCCCAGTTCCACCCCGAAAAATCGGGCGAACAGGGCTTGCAGATGCTGCGGAATTTCGGAGGAATGCTGTAATGTTTATTTTACCTGCCATTGATATCCATAAGGGACAGTGTGTGCGTCTGGTACAGGGCGATTACGCAACTGCCGCCAAGGTAGCGGAAGATCCGCTGGAAACCGCCAAAAAATTTGAGTCTGCCGGTGCCAAATGGATCCACATGGTGGATCTGGATGGTGCCAAGGCAGGCTATCCTGTCAATACCGAGATCTACCGCAATATTGCCGAGAATACCAATCTGAAGGTAGAGGTAGGCGGCGGTATCCGCAGTATGGAAACCATCCGTGCTTATTTGGATCTGGGCATCAGCCGCGTGATCTTAGGCTCCGCCGCATTGAAAAATCCGCAGTTGGTAGCAGATGCCATTGCGGAATTTGGCAGCGAGAAGATCGTAGTGGGCATTGATGCCAAAAATGAGATGGTTGCCACCGAAGGCTGGCTGGAAACCTCTGATGTGCATTATATTGATCTTGCCCATAAGATGGTTGCAATGGGCGTGCGGTATCTGATCTTTACGGATATCTCCAAGGATGGTACCCTTTCCGGTGTCAATGCACAGCAGCTTGCAGCTTTGGCAAAAGCCACAGCAGGGCAGTGCAATATCATTGCCAGCGGCGGTGTGCATACCATGGAAGATATCTTCATCTGCCGTGATATGGGTCTTTACGGCACCATCTGCGGCAAATCCATCTATCAGGGCACGCTGGATCTTGCGGAGGCCATTGCAGCTTCCCGTACACTGACGATCCGCCCTATGCAGATCACGGATTATGCCGCTTTGTATGAACTGTGGGTGGCCTGCGGCAACGGTCTGAACAACCTGGATGATTCCGAAGAAGGCGTAGCAAAATATCTCAGACGCAACCCAAATACCTCGTTTGTGGCCGAAGAAAACGGCAAGGTAGTGGGTGCTGTGCTGGCAGGGCACGATGGCAGACGCGGATTCATTCAGCATATGGCTGTGGATGCTGCCCGCAGACGCAGAGGCATCGGCAGCAAACTGGTGACCGTTTGTCTGGATGCCATGAAGCAAGAGGGGATCCATAAGGTTGCACTGGTTGCCTTTAAGCGCAATCAGACCGGAAATGCATTCTGGGAACAGCAGGGCTTTACCGTGCGTGAGGATTTGAATTATCGGAATCTTGCGCTTTGCGATATGATCCGCTTTGACCCTGAATGATTATGCACGAGGCAATCCGATATGCAAGAGTGGAATGAAATAGATACCGACGCGGATATTGAAAAACTCGGAAGTCTGCATGATTCGGTGATCGTATCTGTTGAATATCACAGCGGATGCGCAGGCAATCGAAGTGGACTTACCTGCTGGACAGAAAAAGATCAGCACACTGCTTCGGTTATCATCGACCACTCGTGGACAGGCAGAATCGAACTTCTATTCACGGGTGTAAGATGCTGTGTCATCTCAGGATTTACGGAAAATTACACGAAGGAAATCTATGGCTGCAATCTGTTTTTTCGTACCGATTTATTGGGAAAGACACGAGACGACAGGCTGATCGTATGGACGGATGGCGGTGACATCTCTTTGGAGAATCTATGCACCAATCTGAACGGAAACGGACAGACAGTTATCATTGCCGAACGTTTGAAATGGCGATACATTGAAAAATTCGACGAATGTAGAGGGTGAGAGAGAATGCTTGCAAAAAGAATTATCCCTTGTTTGGATGTGCGCCACGGCAAAGTGGTGAAGGGCGTAAACTTTGAGGGCGTCAAGGATGTGGGTGATCCCATTGCCTGCGCCGCAGAATACAACCGTCAGGGTGCCGATGAACTGGTGTTTTACGATATCGTTGCCTCCCACGAGGGCAGAGGCGTTTTTCTGGATGTGGTGCGTGAGACCGCCAAAAAGGTGTTTATTCCGCTGACCGTAGGCGGTGGTATTGCATCTGTTGCCGATATGCGTGATACCCTGCGTGCCGGTGCGGATAAAATCAGCATTAACTCCTCGGCGGTGAAAAATCCTTCACTGATCTCCGAGGGTGCAGAGGTGTTTGGCTCCCAGTGCATTGTGGTGGGTATTGATGCCAAGCGTAACGGCAAGGGCGGCTATACGGTATATGTCAACGGCGGCCGTATTGATATGCAAATCGACCTCATCGAATGGGTGAGAGAGATTCAGGCGAGAGGTGCAGGTGAAATTTGTCTGAACTCCATTGATACCGACGGCGTGCGCGGCGGTTTTGATATCGAAATGCTGCAGGCGGTCTGCGCCAACGTGACCATCCCCGTGATCGCCAGCGGCGGTGCGGGTAAATGCTCCGATTTTGCAACGGCATTTCAGCAGACGGGTGCAACGGCTGCCCTGGCAGCATCCCTGTTCCATTTTGGAGAGCTGACAGTGGCTCAGGTCAAGGAAGACTGCCGCAGCAAAGGCATTATTGTACGATAACCATCAGAAAAGTCCGTTGTTTGTACGGGCTTTTCTCTTTCTGTAAGGAGGAAAACTATGAGTCGATCTGCCGGCAATCAGCGCTTTTTGAAGCGTACACTGCTGATTGCCGTTCCTGTTATGATACAAAACCTGATCACCAATTTTGTTGCCCTCATCGACAATATTATGGTAGGTAGAGTCGGCACCGAGGAAATGTCCGGTGTAGCAATTGTGAATCAGCTTTTGTTTGTGTTCAACATTACTATTTTCGGTGTGATATCCGGTGCGGGTATTTTTTGTGCCCAGTTTTTCGGCAAAGCCGATCATACCGGTGTGCGGCATACCTTTCGGTTCAAATTCATCAGTGCCATGCTGGTCACTGTGCTGGGCATCCTGCTGTTTGTGCTGGCGGGAGATCCGCTGATCCGCCTGTATCTCCATGAAACCGAAGAAGGACTGGATCTGGAAGCAACCTTTGGCTTTGCCAAAGAATACCTGGCGGTCATGCTCATTGGTCTGATCCCTTTTTCGCTGGAGCAGGTTTATGCAGGTACCCTGCGCGAGGGCGGTATTGCGCTGCCGCCAATGGTAGCGGGTATCATTGCAGTACTGGTAAATACCATCTGCAACGCCCTGTTGATTTTTGGTATCGGGCCATTCCCGGTCATGGGTGTGCGTGGTGCCGCCATTGCAACTGTGCTGGCAAGATGCATCCAGTGTGCCATTGTGGTGATCTGGACACATCTGCACAGAGAAAAGCTGCCTTTTATACAGGGCGCATACCGTTCTCTGCATATTCCAAAGGAGCTGCGGAACCGTATTTTTATCAAAGGGCTGCTGCCCCTTACTGCAAACGAGTGTCTTTGGTCGGCAGGCGTGGCTATGCTGGCACAGTGCTATTCTGTCCGTGGATTGGATGTAGTAGCCGGCCTGAACATTTCCAACACCGTGGTCAATCTGTTTAATGTGCTGTACATTGCCTTTGGCTCGGGTGTATCGGTGGTCATCGGACAGTTGCTGGGTGCCAATGATCTGGCAGGAGCCAAAAAAGCTGCACCCAGACTGATCTGGTGTGCAGCGGGCATCTGTGTGGTGGTAGGCGGCATCATGGCTTGCTTTGCGGGTATCTTCCCCATGGCATACAATACTACCGATGCGGTGCGCCAACTGGCAACACAGTTTATTCTGGTCAGTGCCGTGATCATGCCCATACACGGTTTGCTGCACGCCATGTATTTCACCTTGCGTGCAGGAGGCAAAACCATCATTACCTTTTTGTTTGATTGCGGTTTTTCGTGGGGTGTTACCGTGCCCGTTGCATTTGTGCTTTCTCATTACACCGCAATGCCGATCATCGGCGTATATGCCTGTGCACAGGGCGTGGAGCTGGTCAAGGTCATCATCGGCTGGGTGCTGATCCACAAAGGAGTCTGGCTTTCCAATATCGTCACCGAAAATGCACAGTAAAAAAACAGGGTGAACTTGTGTTCACCCTGTTTTTTTAGTCTTGTGTCAGCACCTTGGCACGCCGCTGTGCTTCGGCATACAGTGCCTCAATATCGGGGATCAGTGCATAGCTGCCTTTTTCGTACAGGATCTGTCCGGCACAAACGGTCATAGCCACATTCTGCTTGCCACCGCTGTAAACCAGATTCCGTACCGGATCATGAGCAGGCTGCAGATTGGGCAGGCTCATATCCAACGCAATGAAATCCGCCTGTTTGCCTACTGCCAGTACATCGCAATCATGTAGTCCCATCGCCCGTGCAGAGCCTACGGTTGCCGCCTCCAGAACAGCAGTGGCAGGCACCGCAGCCGCATCCATACACCGCAGCCGCTGCAAGGTAGCAGCCAGATACATCTCACGGAAAGGATCCAGTGCATTGTTGCTGGCAGCACCATCGGTGCCAACAGCAAGCGGAACACCTTCCTCTATGCATTCCTTCAGCGGTGCAATGCCGCTTGCCAGCTTTGCATTGGAACCGGGACAGGTGATCATCCAAAGACCCTTTTCCCGGAAGATCGCACGGTCAGCAGCATCCAGCCAAACACCGTGGAATCCGCCGCCGCCGTATTCCCACATACCCAGCTCTGCAAAATGCTGTGCGGGAGTACAGCCGTTGCGTGCGATGCATTCTTCATGTTCTTTTTTTGTTTCGCTGATATGCATATAGACAGGTTGTTTTTCAGCTTGTGCCAGCTTTGCGATTTCACGGCGCAAGGCTTCATCGGAGGTATATTCCGCATGGAAGCCTAACCGATATTGTACCAGCGGGTGGCAGTTGCGGAACTGTTCATACATCCGCTGCAAACGGTGAATATCCTCTGCACCGCCGCTGACACCGCTGCAAAGCACGGTGCGGAACCCACATTCGATGCCTGCCTGTACAATGGCTTCCGGCTCCACATACATATCAAAGGCAGCGGTAATGCCGGAAGAAAGATACTCGGCAATGGCCAGCTTTGTAAAGATGTACACATCCTCGGCAGTCAGCTTTGCCTCATAGGGGAAGACCTTTTCAAAGAGCCATTCCTGCAGGGGTACATCCTCGGAGAAGGAGCGCAAAAAGGTCATGGCAGAGTGTGCGTGTGCATTCTTGAAAGAAGGCATCAGCAGCTTGCCGCCCATATCCAGTTTCCGATCAAATTGCGGCAGCCGTTGGGGCGTTTCCCCCAGATATATGATACGGTCGCCGTCTGTCCAAAGTTCACCCTTACGGATCTTACAGTCGCCATCTAGCGACAGAATTTGGGCATTGTAGAAACGCAGCATAAAAAATCCTTTCTTTTCACAGGGGAATCTGCTGCCGCACCACATCGGTCATAGCCTGTACGGTGCGTGCAATGGTTTCCCGATCCTGTGTGGTATCACGGAAAGTCGCCTGTGTCAGGGCAAAAAGATAATCACCGTAATTATGCATTACAGCCTTATTGCGTGCAATGAGTGCCTGCAAGCTGTCCCGTGGGGGATATGCGGCATCCCGCATCCGTTCCCAGATGCACATTTCCAATGTTTGTATCAATTCGGTACAGCAGATGCAGAACACATCCTCCATGCGGTCAAACAGAGGATCCTGCCGCAGTTGTTTTGCCAGAGATCGCCGCTGCTTTTGCAGTTTTTCGTATTGCAGGGTCATATCCTCCAGTGTTCGCAGCAGATCTTTCACCCGAAAGCAGAATCGCAGCTCCGTGTGGAGGAAAATAAAGCGTTTTCCTGCACCGTTGCTGTGCTCCCGGATCCATTTTTGCAGTTCCTTCACGGGTTTGTTTCTGCGTCTGGTTTCAAAAAAGGCAAACATGGCCCGTTCCTTTCTTTCTCTGTCACGTCTCGGAATGTGCATGATCCACGGCATCGCCCATGGCATTGACTGCATCGGCGATTCTTTGACGATCACCGCTGACATTGGGCGCACTGGAGTGAACCAGTATGACAATGTATTCGCCGTAATATTCCAGCAGACTGCGGATGCCGATGGTAGCATTGCGTAAAATGCGGGAAGAACGGCTGTCCGTATGATGCAGACTGTCTTTTGTGCTGAACTGCAGGATCTTCAGCTCCTGCTCCATGTAGGAATCATACTGCAGCTCCATCTGTTCAAACAACGGATCCTGCCGCAGACGACGGGGCAGTTTATGATATTTCTGCTTCAGCTCCTTAAAGCGAATGATACTGCCCAGCACATAAGCGATTCGTTCCGTATTGTATGTCAGGATCTTTTCCCATTCGGAGACGTAAAAGTCTCCGTCTGCATCTATATATAATGCACACTTATCCGGCCCATCCGGCTCATCTGTCATGGGCTGTATTTCGGGGAAGTGCTTTGCACAGTACCGCTGGTATTTTTTCTGGATATGGCTTTTCTTCCACAAATCAAAGTTTGTCATGATCCGTTGGATTCCTTTCCGTGTATTACAGTATGCCGTTGGTTCAGCCTTCCCAGCCGGCAAGATAGCGGGCTTGTTCATCGGTCAGTGTATCAATGGAAATACCCATGGATTCCAGCTTGCGCCAAGCTACTGCCTGATCCACCGCACGCGGCACGGTAATGAGCTTTTCGGTTACACTGCCGTGGTTGCGGATGAGATATTCTGCACTCAATGCCTGAATCGCAAAGCTCATATCCATGATCTCCGCAGGGTGACCGTCGCCGGCAGCCAGATTAACAAGTCTGCCCTCGGCAATGACGTACAGGGTGTTGCCGTTTGCAAGCGTATAGCCAATGATATTGTTGCGGGCAGGTGCAGAGGAAACAGCGATCTTTCGCAGGCAAGCCATATCCACTTCCACATCAAAATGGCCTGCATTGCAGAGGATTGCACCGTCTTTCATATGGACAAAGCTGTTTTCGGTAATGACCTTATCACAGCCCGTGACTGTTACGAAGAAATCACCGATTTTTGCGGCATCTTCCATTTTCATCACATCAAAGCCATCCATTACGGCTTCAATGGCCTTTACGGGGTCAATTTCGGTAACGATAACATTGGCACCCAGACCCTTTGCACGCATAGCGGTACCCTTACCGCACCAGCCGTAGCCTGCGACCACCACGTTTTTGCCTGCTACGATCAGGTTGGTGGTGCGGTTAATGCCATCCCACACAGATTGTCCCGTGCCGTAGCGGTTATCAAACAGATGCTTGCAGTCTGCATCGTTCACCAGCATCATGGGGAATTGCAGCTTACCCTCTTTTGCCATGGCCTTCAGGCGCAGAATGCCGGTTGTGGTTTCCTCACAGCCACCGATGACATTTTCCAGCAGATGGGGATATTCGGTATGGATCAGATTGACCAGATCACCGCCATCATCAATAATAAAGTGGGGAGCAATCTCAATGACACGGCGGGTGTGGGCAAGATATTCTTCCTCGGTAGCATCATGCCATGCAAAAACGTTCAGGCCGCCGTGCACCAGTGCTGCGGCGATATCGTCCTGTGTGGAAAGAGGATTGGAGCCTGTGATGTACATTTCTGCACCGCCTGCCGCCAGTACACGGCATAGATAGGCAGTCTTTGCCTCCAGATGGATAGAGAGGGCGATACGCATTCCCTCAAAGGGTCTGGTTTGGGTAAACTCTGCTTCGATGCCTCGCAGCAGAGGCATATTGTTCTTTACCCAGTTGATTTTTTGCTCGCCGCTTTCCCAAAGCAGCGGATTTCTGATCTCGCTCATATGATGCTTTCCTTTCCGTATATGGATATTTTATTCGGACATTCCCGGTACCTTCAGCTCATAGCCGTTGACCTCGATGACTGCTTCATCCAGCGCAATGACCATGCAGTGTCTGCCGTTTACCTTTTCCAGCCGAACCTTATCTTTGGCATCGTTCTTCACATTCACCACGATCTCAGGCGTACGGATGACAGTTTTTGCCTGCACCAGACGTTCAGGCTTCAGGGTAGTTTCCACGCACTCCTTGAAGACTTCCTCGGTGCGTTCCAGTTTTTCCTCGGGCACGCCGGCTTCCTGTAACATACGGTGCAGAATATGCCCCGTAATCTCCGTAGGAGCCTCATCGCTCTTATTCTTTGCCACGATCTGTTCCAGCTTTTCATTGACGGTAGCCACAGCCTCATAGGTCAGGTCATCACCCAGCAATTGCTGCATGACCTGCTTCATGCTGCCCTGCTCCTCGTCCATGGTGGATTCCGCTTCACAGCCCAGAAAATTCTCTACCAGCTTATCGTTGGGGGCGTTGGGCGTTTTGGTGTAGTACATCACATGATGGATGTCAGGGGCACGGTCACTGAAGGCAGGATACAAAAATCCGTCAAAGGGTGCTTTGCCGATGATGGCATCCTTGCTTTCCTGACGGAAGATCTCGTCATCAAAGCTGCTGTAAGCAAGGGTGCTTTCCGCAGAGCCTACGGGGCACAGTGCCACCACCACATATCGGTAGATGCCGTCGGAGTTTTCCGCATCATCCTCATCCATCTTGTTTTTCTTGGGTACGGAATACTGACAGTAAGCCGCCAGTACCGCAAAGGCTTCATCGGATTCCAGCGACTCCGACAGCCTTGTGAGAAAGCCCATGGCAGCATCTTCGTCCTTCAGCTCAGAGCGCAGCAGCCCGCCCAGCAGATCCTGAGGGGAACCCTCAGCAAATTCGCCGTTGCGGAAGGCAAGCTCGGAGGTGGATTTGCCAATGGCAGGGGAGAGCACCTTCTTCATGGTGGCAAACAGAATATCGGTTTCCTGTTCGGTGATTTTGTGGTAGGGGCGCAGCCGCAGACCGCGGACAGTGCCTTTCATATCCACCATTGCGGTCAGTACCTGCTCCATGGAAAAATACTTGGCTTCGGGGCCAAAGTGGTTGCGGATCTCAGTCATTTCTTTGCGGTTCATTTTGGGATCTCCTGTTCTGTATAATCAATAGTTTCAGTATATCACAACCGCACCCGCTTGTCAAGAATCCGCAGCAGTGCCGAGAGGGAAAAGAATCGGAAAAAAAGGACTTGACAAGTAACGAAAAATGGGCTATAATGGTGGAAAGGCCTTGATGAGAAGGAGTATGCAGCGTTTCGGAAGCACAGAGAGCCGTTGGTTGGTGGAAAACGGCGGGAAGAACCTGCTGAAGTCGTCTCGGAGCTGCGGATGCAAAGCAGATGATCTCTGTGTGTAGTGTCCGACGGGATCTCCCGTTACAGAGAAGGTCAGCCATCGTGCGTGACCGTAAGTGCGGCATTGTGTACCTGTGTATGCAGCCGAATTCAGGTGGTACCGCGGATCTCCCCTATACGGAGGATTCGCCCTGAGCATAGATTTTCTTTATCTATGTTTGCAGGGCGTTTTTTTATTGCCCTGCGACAAAACCAACATCAAAAAGGAGCTGATTGTTTTGAAGGAACTGGCAAAGAACTACGACCCTTCCGGTTTTGAAGACCGAATTTATCAGATGTGGATGGATCACCGCTGCTTCCATGCAGAGGTGGATGCCCGCAAGACGCCCTATACCATCGTGATCCCGCCCCCCAATGTGACGGGTCAACTGCATATGGGTCATGCACTGGATGAGACCCTGCAGGATATCCTCATCCGCTGGAAGCGTATGAGCGGTTATTCCGCACTGTGGCTGCCCGGTACCGATCACGCAGCCATCGCAACTGAGGCAAAGATCGTAGAGGCAATGCGGAAAGAGGGCATTACCAAGGACGATATCGGCAGAGATGGCTTTATGGAGCGTGCATGGGCATGGAAAGAGCAGTATGCAGGCAGAATCGACCAGCAGCTCATGAAGCTGGGTTCTTCCTGTGACTGGGAGCGTGAACGCTTTACCATGGATGAAGGCTGTTCCGAGGCTGTGAAGGAGGTTTTCGTCAAGTATTACGAAAAAGGCCTGATCTACCGCGGCGAGCGCATCATCAACTGGTGTCCCCACTGCCTGACCTCCATCTCCAACGCAGAGGTTACCTATGAGGAGCAGGAGGGCCATTTCTGGCATCTGCGTTACCCCCTGACCGATGGTTCCGGCTATGTGGAGCTGGCAACTACCCGTCCCGAGACCCTGCTGGGCGATACTGCCGTTGCCGTAAACCCCAAGGATGAGCGTTACAAGCATCTGGTGGGCAAAATGCTGACACTGCCGCTGGTAGGCAGACAGATCCCCGTAGTTGCCGACAGCTATGTGGATATGGAATTCGGTACCGGCGTGGTAAAGATCACCCCTGCCCATGACCCCAACGACTTTATGGTGGGTCAGCGTCATAATCTGCCTGTTATCAATGTGATGACCGATGATGCCATTATTCTGGAGGATTACCCCAAGTATGCAGGTATGGACCGCTACACTGCCAGAAAGGCCATTGTTGCCGATCTGGAGGAGCAGGGCTTCCTCATTAAGGTAGAGCCTCATGTGCATAATGTAGGTACCTGCTACCGCTGCGGCACCACCGTGGAGCCCAGAGTATCTCTGCAGTGGTTTGTAAAGATGGAAGAGCTGGCAAAGCCCGCTATTGAAGCAGTCCGCAACGGTGATATCAAGTTTGTGCCTGAGCGTTTTGATAAGCTGTACTTTAACTGGATGGAGGATATCCGTGACTGGTGTATCTCCCGTCAGCTTTGGTGGGGTCACCGTATCCCCGCCTTCTACTGCGATGATTGCGGCGAGCTGGTTGTAACCAAGGATGAATCCGCAGTCTGCCCCAAGTGCGGCAAGGCAATGCGTCAGGATCCCGATACGCTGGATACATGGTTCAGCTCTGCATTGTGGCCCTTCTCCACACTGGGCTGGCCCGAAAACACCGATGACCTGAAGTATTTCTACCCCACCGATACGCTGGTGACAGGTTATGATATCATCACCTTCTGGGTTTCCCGTATGATCGTTGCAGGTCTGGAGCATATGGATGGCGTTGCCCCCTTCAAGAACGTGCTGATCCACGGTCTGGTGCGTGATGCACAGGGCAGAAAGATGTCCAAGTCTCTGGGCAACGGCATTGACCCCCTGGAGGTCATTGATGAATACGGTGCCGATGCCCTGCGCTTTATGCTGGCAACGGGTAATTCCCCCGGAAATGATATGCGTTTCATCGACGATAAGGTAAAGGCCGCCCGTAACTTTGCAAACAAGCTGTGGAACGCCACCCGCTTTGTCATGATGAATCTGCCCGAGGACTTCAAGTTCACAGGTCTGCCTGCCGAGCTGCGTATGGAGGATCAGTGGATCGTTTCCAAGTTCAACCGTCTGGCAAAGGATGTCAACGAAAATCTGGAGCATTTTGAGCTGGGCGTTGCATCCACCAAGCTGTATGACTTCATCTGGGATGTGTACTGCGACTGGTATATTGAGCTGACCAAGCCCCGTCTCCGTGCAGGCGGTCAGAGTAAGGCAGATGCCGAGCAGGTGCTGGTATATGTGCTGCGCGGTATGCTGAAGCTGCTGCACCCCTTCATGCCCTTCATCACCGAGGAGATCTGGCAGGTGCTCACCGACGGCGAGAGCATGATCATTCTGGAGGACTTCCCCGTATACGATGAAGCACTGGCATTTGAAAGTAATGCTGCCGATTTTGAAAAGGTCATTGCAGCCATCAAGGCCATCCGTCTCATCCGTACCGAGCTGAATGTGCCCAACTCCGTAAAGGCAAAGCTGTATTTTGAAACGCTGGAGGTGGATCTGTTCTCCTCCTGCCGTATGTTCTTTGAGAATCTGGTTTCTGCATCCGAGCTGGAGTTCGGTGCAAACTTCACTCTGAAGAACGCCGTAACTGCCGTGACCGATTGTGCAAGAATTTTCATCCCCATGGAGCAGCTTGTGGATGTGGAGAAAGAGCTTGCACGTCTGGCAAAGGAAGAAGCCAAGGCAAGAAAGGACATCGAGTTTGTACAGAAGAAGCTGCAAAATCCCGGCTTCTGTGAAAAAGCCCCCGCACAGCTCATCGCCGCAGAACGTGAAAAGCTGGCAAAGGCAGAAGAAAAACTGGCCAAGGTGCTGGAATCTATCCGTAGCTGGCAATCCTGAAATCCATGAGAAAAGGGCGTATCCTTGCAACGGGATGCGCCCTTTTTGCAGATATGGCAGCGGGAGCAGAAAAATCCCCCCAAAAGGCAAAGTGCCTTTTGAGGGGAGAGCTTTGTTATGAGAGCGTTGCGCTTGCTGTGTGCAGCAACCGTTTGTCATGATGTGCGAGGCGCTTTCACAGCGACATCTATCGTATCTATGGCGATCTGACCGTTCAGAAGTACACGGTACCCGGCTACCGGCTCCCAGAACTGTTCAGAAAGCATTTCACTATAATATGGATCTGCGATAAATGCTCCAAAATCCACAGGGTCATCTGTCAGATACAAATACGCACAGTATTTCATAATCTCTACCCCATCCACTGTGTCTATCACGCCATCTCCCGTTATATCGCTTAGTTGCTGCTGTTCCGCTGTCAGATGCCCTTCTTGATCCATTACAACATCCCAATTGTAAAATGTCATAATATGTGCTACATCAAAGATATCCACTTCTCCGTTCATATCCACATCGCCCAAAGTGCATTCCGAAAAAGGCAGGGTAGTGGTAGTCGTGGTTACCGTTTCGGAGGTCTGCTCCGATACTGTGGTGGTCAATGCAACAGGTGCCTCTCCAAGGGAGATGAACGGCACGCCGAAACGCAGGGCGTATTGCTGTGCGGTGGAGCCTTCATAGCCGGAAATACGGCCGGATCTTGTCAGTGGATATATACCAATCTCCCCTTCGGTGGCAATGCTGCAGTTGGGGTTCAGCAGTATCGGATCAATCGAGCCATAAAAAGCAGCTTCTCCCAACTCGCTGACAGAAGCAGGCACGACCAACGATTCCAGATCGTTGCAAGACATAAATGCCATTGTACCGATGCTTGTTACACTTTCCGGAATGGTAACGCTGAGCAGATGACTGCTTCCGGCAAACAGGCATTCCGGCAGCCTTGTGATCCCTTGGGGCAGACGGACGGATTCCAAGAGAGAGCAAGAGGAAAATGCGCCGATGCCCAAAGACTGCACACTGTCGGGAATGGTGACAGAAAGCATATTGCAGTTATAAAACGCCAGATCTCCGATGGCAGTCACAGGATAACCCTGAATGGTATCGGGAATCTCTACGGTCTGTGCGCTGTTGTCATACCCCACAATGGCAGCCGCATTGTTTTCGATCACATAGGAAAAGCCCTCGTAAACGCCCTCCAGCCGTTGGGGTGCAGCCGTAGTGGAAGTCGTAGTGGTTGTCAGCACAGGGGTAGTTTGTACCGTTGTGGTGCTGTCGGTGATCTCAGTAGTGGTACCGGTGGTAGTGGTCTGTACAATGGGCTCCACCGTGCCGGAGCTTTGTGAGGTGCCGGATGCAGAGGTGCCCGTTGTGTTTTGTGTTGTAGTATGGTGGGTGGTGGTCGTGGTCACGATCTGCGGTACAGAGGAATCATCGGTCATATCGGGCGGAGCATCCTGCAAATAGCGGGTAAATCCCACAGCCATAGCGATGCAGGCTGCCGCAGCACCCATGGTCATCAATATCTGCGGATAGCGTTTGGGTGCGGCAGCCTTTGTCACCACCATTTCTTCCGTGTACCAACCCTCAGTGGAGAAGTCGGGAAGACTTTCGGGCTCTGGGCAGGCAGCGGCGTAAAAGCTTTCATCGGCTTCGCCAATGGCGTGAAGCAGTTCTTCCGGTTTCATAATAAGCCCTCCTTTTTCAAAAATGCTTGTAAACGGTTACGGGTGCGGTGCAGCGATACTTTTACCTTGCTTTCGCCAATATGGTTGATTGCAGCGATCTGTGCCACGGTATACAGATATCCGTAACGCTGCATAAAGAGCCTGGCGGCTTCCGGGGATTGACTCTGCAAAAAACGGTTAATGGCTGCAATCAGTTCTTTCTGTTCCACCGCCGCGTGAACATCTTCGGCGGAAGCAAGGCACTCCTGCAATTCTTCCAGAGCAGCAGCGGTTTGTCCGGCACCTCGTTTCTGTGCCGAGGATTTTTCAAACCGATTGAAAGCCAGCCGACGCACAATGGTGCAAAAATAAGCATACAGTGATTGCGGTCTGGCAGGCGGAACAGCATTCCATAATCGCAGCAGGGCATCGTTGAGGCATTCTTCGGCCTCCTGTCTGCTGCCTAGGATCCGTTGTGCAAGCTCCCGCCCATGGCTGCCGTATTTTTGCGATACAGCCTGTAAAGCCTGTTCATCCCGCTGTATCAGCATTGCAATGATAGCCTCATCCTGCAGCATACACATCCCCCCTTTACTGATTAAGACCGGATTTGCCATTCTTTGGTTACATCTGATTTTGAAAAAAAGGAAAACGCCTTTTTCCCTTTGCAGCAATGCGGTGGAAAAAGGCGTTTTGCGTTTCTGCGCTTTACCAAAGATGCAGACGGATATATTCCGATGCCCGCACCATAAATTCACGGTTACTGCATCGGTCCGGCTGCGGAATGATACATTGGTCGCTGTCGGTTGCACGGCCCAGCGCATGACGGATGGCACGTTCCACACAGCGTTCATTGGTGTGGAATTCCTGTGCCAGTTGCGGATAGCAGACCCGTGAGAGATTATCGAAAAAGTCCGGGTCTGCCATTGCGTGCAGCAATGCCGAGCGCAGATACCGATAGCCCAGCAAATGGGGGTACAACCCGTGCTTCAGCAAAAAATCGCTGATCATGCACACTTGGCTGATATCCGGTCGGTGGGTGTCGGTTGCAGAGCTGCAACCGGAACTGCTGTCCGCATAGGTTGCGGTGTACGATTCTTTTTCGATTTGCTTGTGAATTGCTTGCATTTGCATTGTTTTTCCTGTCCTTTCGTTCTTCAGAAATTCCAAACAGCAAATTGCAGCAATACGATCCGTGGGCATTTCTGCCCCATAACCTGTAGGGTCACTCTTCCTGCTTATTGTACTTCTTTTTATGATCAATGTCAATAGATTCGACATTTTTCGATTTTTCTTTTGGCGGCTGTACCAATATTTTGTCGAAAAAATGCACCGCTTTTGTAAAGCTGAGAGTATCTGCCACAAAGAGGTCCCCCTAAAAAGGCTACGGCAGAAACTCGAAGCAACAAAATTACAATTTTCACTCGAATCCGGCGCTTTTGCAACAGATTCCCACATAGATTCGTGAAAATATCATAAAAAGGGTCGGAAACATCATTGAAAATTCTCTCCAAATCATCTATGATATAAACAAGGACACAGCATGACACAGGGGCATCCGAACACGGTGCTATGCTGTGTACACAGAAATTTGTTTGGTCAGGGGAGGATCAAAACATGAAATGGAAACTGATTGCGGCTTGTACTGCATTTTGTTGTGCCGTAAGTGCTGTATCGGGCTTTGGGGCTTCGGCAGAGGATACCTATGAGTTTGAATCCGGCACCATCAGCGATGCAGGTGATAACGTAACCGAGGTACAGAATTACAGCGGTGCAAGCAATGGTAAAGTGGTTGCACTGCTGGATGGCGGTGATTCGGTCACGCTGCGTGTGGATGTGGCAACTGCCGGTGCATATACACTGGGCATTCGTTACAGCCAGCCCTTTGATGCCAACGGTAAGATCCAGAATGTAAAAGTCAACGGCAGCACAGTGGGAACCATCACCTGTGCCCAGACCGGTGAAAATCAGTTTAAAACCGCAGAGCTGACCGCATCTCTCAAAGCAGGCAGCAATACGGTCACCATTGAGGCTTCCTGGGGCTGGACGTATCTGGACAGCCTTTCGGTCACAGCCTTTACCTCCGGCGTTTCCGGTGCCAATGCGGAGCTGAGCAATCCCAATGCCACAGCGGAAACCCAATCTCTGTATCGTTATTTGTGTGATACCTACGGTAATTATGTTCTGGCAGGTCAGCAGGAATCCACCTGGATGGGCAGCGAGAACTATGAGTTTGATATCATCTACAACGCCAGCGGCAAATATCCCGTCATTCGTGGGCTGGATTACATGGGCGAGGATTTCGGCGGCTGTAACCGTCGTGCCAAGGATTGGTTTTCCCGCGGCGGTATCGTGACCATCTGCTGGCATTGCGGTGTGGATTTCAAAGGCAGCCATACGGAATCTCTGGCAGATACCCCCGATTGGAGCAAGCTGCTGACACCCGGTACCAACGAATACAACACCCTGATCGCAGGCATGGATAAGGGTGCTGCCGCACTGAAGGAGTTGCAGGATGCAGGTATCCCCGTGATCTGGCGGCCTTTCCATGAGTTTGACGGCGGCTGGTTCTGGTGGGGCAAAGGCGGCGGCGAAAACTTTGTCAAGCTCTGGCGGCTGATGTACGACCGCTACACCAACCATTGGGGTCTGAACAATCTCATCTGGAATCTTGGCTATTCCGGTGAGGTACGGGATGGCTGGTATCCCGGTGATGAGTACGTAGATATCATCGGTGCGGATACTTATGTGGATCACAACAATTCTCTGGTAAGCATCTATCACAAAACAGCCGCCGTGGCAGAAAAGCCCGTTTGTCTGCATGAAAACGGTCCCATTCCCGATCCGCAGAAAATGCTGGAAGATGGCGCAAACTGGCTGTGGTTCATGACATGGCATACCTCCTTTATTGACAGCAACGCCATCAACACCAAAAGCTATCTGAATACCGTATATAATCATGAGCATCTGCTGACACTGGATGAGATCCCCGATGTTTACCATTATGCAGCGGCAGAGCCGGAACCTGTGCAGGGTGATATCAATGCCGACGGAAAAGCAGATATGGCAGATGTCAAGCTGCTGCAGGCACATTTGGTAAACCGTTCTCTGCTGCAGGCTGCACAGGCCGGGGCTGCCGATATCAATAATGACAGCTTGCTGAACGCAGCAGATTTGACGCTGCTGAAGCGACTGGTGATGCAGCCGCAGAACAATACCGAACAGGAGATGACCCCCGAAGCCTATATGGAAATGGTGAAAGATCTGCCGGTGGGCCAAACCCCTGCATGGGTGCTGGAACAAAGATCCGGGGTGGATTACGGTGAGCTGCGTGCCTGTACCTACTGGTCTACCACCCGTGAAAGAGAAACCCCTGTGAATGTCCTGCTGCCTCCCGGCTATAACGAGAACGAAAAATACCCCGTATTTTACATGATGCACGGCTATTATGATGACCAGAACTGGATGACACGTCCCGTGGTGGGCGTACAGAATATGCTGGGCAATCTGGTGGCCTCCGGGGAAGCCAAAAAGATGATCATTGTGTTCCCCTATATCTATACCAGCAAGACCATGCCCTACGTTACAGGTATGGATTGGCAGAACAATCAGAACTATGACAATTTCATCTATGATCTCAACGCCGATCTCATGCCCTATATCGAAGCCAATTTTTCTGTGGCAACCGGCAGAGAAAATACTGCCATCAGCGGTTTTTCCATGGGCGGCAGAGAGTCCCTGTATATCGGCATGAAATGCGCGGATAAAATCGGCTTTGTGGGCTCTGTATGTACAGCCCCCGGTGTCACCGATCTGGTTCCCGAAGCGGAATTCGGATTTTCTCCCATGCCTCAGCTCCTGATGATCAGTGCAGCGGTGAACGATGGTGTAGTAGGCACCAACCCCGAGTATTATCACAATCTTTACACCCGGAACGGCGTACCGCATCTCTGGAATCAGCTTCCCTACGGCGGCCATGATGCCAGCAGTGTAACGCCCCATCTGTACAACTTCATGCGTTGTATTTTCCAATAAACCGTTTTTTCAAAAGGAGAGACTGTGCTGACAGCGGCACAGTCTCTTTTTATTGACAAATCAAATTGTTCGTGGTATACTGAATGCAGCACTATCATGAATCAAGGGGGGGGAGAGTATATGCACGCACAAAGAAAACTGGGCGTTATCATGCCGTCTTTGGCTGATCCGTTGGATTATCAGCTTGTGGAAGGTATTTTTGATGTTGCAAAGCCGCTGGGCTATGATGTTTTCATATATACCGGCATTTACAATTCCCATATTGATCTGCAGCAGGACAACTATATCCGTGGGCTGGAAAATATCTACCGCCTGCCTGCCAAGCAGGATCTGGACGGTGTGCTGTTTGCGGCAGATCTGTTTCACAATCAGCCCGTTTTAGATGAGATTTACAGAGAATTGATGCAAAGCAATATTCCCTGCCTTGTGCTGGGAGAAGCCTTGCTTCCGTTTGAAAATATTCAGCCGCGCCAGCAGGAGAGTATGTATCATATCACAAAGCATATGATCGAAGTCCATGGCTGCAAAAAGATCTATTGTATTACGGGCATGGAAGGCAATGATGCCTCCGAGGAGCGGCTTGCGGGCTATCGGCAGGCTATGTGCGAAGCCGGCCTGCCCATACCGGAAAACGGGATCCTTTACGGTTATTTCTGGAAGGATGTTCCCGAACAGATCGGGCAGCAGATCGCCACAGGGCTGCTTCCCAGATCCGATGCCGTTGTTTGTGCCAGTGATATCATGGCAGCCGCTCTTTGCCATTCCCTACAGGAGAACGGTATTGCCGTCCCCGATGAGATCAAAGTAACAGGCTATGACGGCGGTTGGGATGCATGGCTCCACCAACCGAGAATTACCACCGTGGAAGGCCGTGACCGTCAATATGGTGCCGATGCGGTGCTGATGCTTCATGAAATGATCACAGGAACCGCATATGGCTTTGCAGAGCAGAAGCAAACGCTGCGCTTTGGAGAAAGCTGCGGCTGTGATCCCACAAAAATCGCCCATACATCCCCGTCGGCAGTGGATGCGTATTTCCGTGCCCGTGTGCGGAATCAGGCATTGAAGCGTACATTCCTTGCATCGGATCTGTTTGCACAGACAGGCGGTGCGGCTTCCCTGAATGACTGGGTGACAAAAATCGACCGTGTGGGTCATGTGCTGCAGAACTGGCGTTGGCTGGATGTTTGTCTGTGCGAGGACTGGTGCATGGATTTTGAACATCCCGAGCAATTCCGACAAACAGGCTTCTCTGACACCATGCTCCTTGCCCTTTCCAAACGGCATGGTGTCAATGCCAAAGACCAGTTTGTGTTTGATACCCATGAGATCCTGCCGGCTCTGCGGGAACCCCATGAGCCTATGCTGGTCCTCATAACCTCTCTGCACGCCATGGACAGGTCTTCGGCTATCTGGCAAGTGCATACTGCAAACCCGAAGATGTGGAGCCTGACGAATACTACACCAATTGGTGTGATGCCGCAGCTCACGGTCTGTACCAGCTCCAGCAGGCGCTGTACAGTGGGTATCGCCGTGACCGGATGGCCATTCTTTCTACCCATGATCCGGAAACGGGCTTGTATAACAAGCGTGGTCTGGCAGAGCATCTCCATGATATTCTGCACCGCTGTACCAAAATCGGCAAAGCACCTCTGCTCATCACCATGAGCATTGCGGAAACGCAGACTACAGGTTATTCGGCCGAGCTGCTTTTTGCCAACGCATTGCGTGATACGCTGCCCGAGTACGCCTTTTGTGCCCGATTGCAGCAGAAAATCTTTGGCCTGATCTTACCCGTAGAGCGCAGCAGCTCCGATGAGGAAGCATCCGAAAATCATATCCGTCTCATTGAGCATCGAATGCAGCACCTGACAGGTCAGGCGGTACAGCAGCTTCCCATGATCGTCGTAGTGCGGCAGCGGGTGCAGTCCGAATCACCGGCAGAGCTGTTGGAGATGGTGGAGCAGGCTGAGCAGGCGGTAAAGGAACGTGTCTCCGTGGAATCGGGCTATTATCCCGATAATAAGGAGCAGTTGTATCGGCTGCGGAATGATATTATGACCAAGCCCCAATTGGATTGGAACATTACAGATATCGCAAAGTCTGTGGGTATCAGCCGCAGTTATTTTCAGCGGTTGTACCGTCAGCAGTTTTCTGTCAGTTGTATGGATGACATCATTGCAGCCCGTATGAAAAAAGCCTGTCAACTGCTGCAATATACCGATATGCGTATTCAGGAGATCGCCATACAGTGCGGCTATAGAAACGAATCTCACTTTATGCGCCAGTTCAAGGAAAAATGCGGCGTTACGGCTCTGCAATACCGTAAAGAGCATAAGCTGTAAACCAAAAGCCCGTCTGTGGTCTGACACAGACGGGCTTTATTTATGCACGGATCTCATCCAGCAGGCTTTGAGGGGATTGCCCGATGAATCGTGTAAACTGTTCCGAAAACTCCGCTTCACCGGCATAGCCGCAAAGCTGGGCGATTTCCTCCACAGTCTGGTTCTCGGAGCGATGCTGACGCATCTGTCCGGCAATAAACTGCATTCTGGTTGCGATCAGGTCATCCGCAAAGGTGCTGCCGTTTGTTTCGGCATAGCGGGCATAAAATACTTCTTCGGAAAGCCCAAGATCATCCGCAAAGCGAGCCGCCTCAAAGGGCTCAAAGGGCTTGCGGAAAATAAAGTCCTTGATCTGCAGCAACTGATCGGTTGCAGAGTCGGTTTTAGGTACGATCTGCAGATGCAGAAGCTGTTCATGCAGACGATACAGCAGCATTCTGAAGTGCAGATTGGTCATTTCCTCACGGTGCGGCCGTGCAGAATAATACTCTAAGCAGATGGTACGCAGGATCTTGGAGATCTCGGTGCCCTTTGGCAGTGCCACGGGTGTATTCAGAGGAATATGCAGCCTCTGCAGCAAAGCCTCCTCAACAGCATCAGGAGCAAAATGCATCCAGTCATCGCAGTATTCCTTGCCATTTGCAGCGTATTTCTGATATGCTTCGGGGGTATACAAAATCCAGGTATAGGGCGGGAACTCCCGCATTTCGCCATCCACGGCAATTCTGCACGGCGATTTGATCAGCAAAAAGACCCAGTCGCCTGCACCGTTGGGGCGTTCATTGCTAAAATCGGCACTGTGTATGGAGTGCCAACCGATTTCATCCATACGCATACTGTTCAACTCCTTTGTTACATCATACCATATTCCAAGGCAGATTGTCAATAGTGAATCGCACAACAGCACAGCGGTCGGAATCTGCATTCCGACCGCTGCAGCTTTCAGATCTTGGGAAACCTTTGGTCACGCTTTGAAAATATATTGAACAAAGGTGTACATATGGGGACGAATGGATCTGCCCACATGATCGCCGCCCTGTACATAGTGCCAGACATGATCCACCCCGTTCTGTACCAGCAGATCATGATAACCGGCAGGGGTCTGGTACACCACATTATCATCGGAGCCGGCAGTGATCATCAGCAGATAGGGCTTTGCATCTCCGAAACGGAACTGATTTGCAGCTATCAGACCGGGAGCCACACCGGGGGCAGGACACATGGCACCCACATAACCGAACAGATCGGGACGGGAAAAACCAATGAACAGAGATTCTCTGCCGCCCATGGAGCCGCCTGTGATAGCAGTGTTTTCGGGGCCTGTGAGGATGGAGTAATTCTGCTCCATATAGGGCATGATCTCTTTTACCAGCAGATTGATAAAGTTATCGTAGGCTGCATTGTTGGCATCATCCATGCCGGAGCATTTATCCTGCGTCGCACTGGCATAAACATCGGGGAAAACCACGATCATCTCTTCGGCATCCCCGGCGGCAATGGCATTGCCTACAATGTAGCGGATCCGCAGGGAAGCATCGCCCATTTCGGTCATGGTGTATTCATCGCCGCCGTAACCGTGAAGCACATACAGCACAGGGTATTTTTTCTCGGAGGAATAACCGGCAGGCAGCAGCACGTTAAAGCTCTTATTGCGCTTGCAAACCTCGGAGTAGATGGTCTTATGCTCATAGGTACCGTATTGTACGCCTGCATTTTCGGCAGTGGAATACCCCGGCTCCTGATGTACCAGTACGCTGCGGACTTCGTTCATCAGCTCGGCAGCGGATGCAAATTTTCTGTCGGAACCGTTCTGCATCAGATGACGCTTCAGCAGGGTCAGATCAATGGCATTGAGCTTGCCGTTGCTGTCCATATCTGCCGCCTTGGCATTGGGCAGAGTTTTGGTCAGCACCAGCAGATACCGCTGCAGCTCTACAGCATCGGCAACAGAGCATTTACCGTCAGCGTTTACATCACCGATGGTAGGTTCAGCAGGTGTGATGATAAATTTCTGACCGTCACCGCCCCAGTATTCCCACTGGCAGATATTAGCACCTGCTTCCGTGCTGATGTTGTACACATCAGCGCAGCCCTTGCAGCCGGAAGCAGCCGTCAGCAGCGCATAGGTATCATTGCCTTCCTTTACAATGCGGAATTTCTGGGAGAGATCGCCGCCTGCATCTGCCAACAGAATATCCGCACCGTTTTCACCGCTGCCGTTGGCAACAGTAAGAGCCTTGCCTTCTGCATTGCAGATGGTATACCAGCCGTCATCGGTCTGTCTGATCTCCCATACCTGCTTTGCGAGATTCTGTTCTGCGCTGCCGCCGTTGATGGCAGAGCTTGCGTTGATATACAGATCGCTGTTGATGTTCTGAATGGTATAGGTACCGTTCTCCAGCGGAGTCAGGTCTACCACATCCGCTGCACGGTCGTAAGCAGCCTTTTTGCTGCCCCAGATGCAGGTGTTGTTGCCGGTTGCGGTAAAGGTCATGCGCTGGGTCATAGCAGCAGATTCATCCGCCTGTACCAGAAATGCACCCTTGTAAGTCACACCGCCGTAGGTAATGCTCATGTAAGGGGAACCGCTTCGCATCATCCAGGTGCCGTTTGCCGCACCGGATACGGTACCGTCTGCATTCAGGGAGATGGTCTTGGGCTTTTCCACATCGGCAGATTTTTCATTTTCAAACCGCTGATTCAGGGTGTGGAAGATGAAGTCGTATTCACCCACAACAGCCTCCATGCCGTGTCCCGTTTCCGAGAGAGTCTCACCGGCGTACTCATAGGGAGCAGCAGTAATCCAGCCGTCCTCATTCATGATCAGTTGGTGTGTTCTCACCTCATGGAAGCCGTAAGGATCATCAAACTTGGTGTGGTACACCACATAGAGCTTGCCGTCATCATCCATCAGTGCGGAGTTGTGACCCTGTGCCTTAAAGGGACGGTCATTGCAGCCCCACTGATAGTTGCTCATGAGTCTTTCACCCACATTGCCGCCGATGTTATCACCGCCGCGGGGGAAGATCGCGCTGTTGCCGTTCTGATCCACATAGGGTCCCTGGGGATTCTCGCTGCGGAAGACACGCATATTGTATCCGCCGTTGGAATTGAAGAAGCCGTAGGAAACAAACAGATAATAATAACCCTTTTCCGCACCGGGAGCCTTCATGTATTCGATATAAGGGCCTTCACCGGATACATAATTGCCGCCGGCCACCTTCAGACCCATATATGCATCGGAAACATTTGCCCTGGTTTCATAGGTCACGGAGTAATCACGCAGACCGGTCTTTTCATCCAGCTCCAGCATATACAATCCGCCAAACCAGGAGCCGTACACCATATGGAGCTGTCCGTTTTCATCATAGAACACAGCAGGGTCAATGGCGTTGGTGCCGTATGCGGCATTCCAGGAGCCGTTTGTCAGATATCGCCCGATGTCGGGATTCTGCCCCAGTACACGGGGGACATCGGTGTCATTCACATTGTTGACAGCATTGTTGGTAAAGCCGGAATACACAATGCTTCCCTGATAAGTATACGGGCCGTCAATGTGGTCGGCAGTGCAAAGCACCACAGAAGAATTCCACACCTGACCGTTGACACTGAGATACATACAGTATTTGCCCATTGCAGGGTTGTAAATGATATCCGGTGCCCACATATTGCCGGCCAGATTGTACCCGTTTGTGGTATTGGACCACTTTTCGGGGATGCTGAGATCTGCGTAGATGTTTTTGAAGAACGTGGTGTTGGTGGAACCCAGATTGGAGTTCGCCGCCGATTGCCAGTTCATCAGATCGGAGGAACGTGCTGCGCCCAGATGAGAGCCGATGATGTAATAGCCGCCATCCTGCAGCTTTACAATGGAAGGATCGTGTACCGAAGCACGGGTGAAATTACCTGCTGCCGCCATCTGTTCAGGCAGTGCGGAAACGCCGCCAAACGCCATACCCAAAGCAAGCAGTGCCGAAAGAATACGGTTGTGTTTCATGTCTATACCTCCTAAGTGATTTGGTTTACCTTGATTATATCAGGAAATATACCCTGTTACAATGAAAGAAACGCTCATAATAATTGCAGATTGCGTAATTTTTTCTGCACCAAAACTGCATTTTTTTGCACCAAATGGTTATTGCGGTATATCTGCAAAGCCTGTATAATAACAGTATGGTATGCCGTCGGCAGCCAATATGAAAAAGGGAGAGTATGTTATGAAACGATGGATCGCAGGTTCACTGGCCTGTCTGATGCTTACGGTCTGTACGGTATCGGAGATGCCGCAGACCTATGCGCAGGAGCAGACAGCCGTGTATGCACTTGCCCAAACCAAAGCATTGTCCAATCCTATCCTCAGTCGGAACGTTCCGGCCTACACCAACAGCGGCACAGCCTCCTCCGGCAATGATGCCCATTACTATACCGCATGGCAGGCATCGGCACCGGCATTTCTTGCCTATGATCTTTCCGGTGTAGAGCAATCCAAGCGCAAGCAGGTCATTGCCGTATGGTACAACGACAGTACCTATGACAACATCGGTGCCTATGTCAACAAGGGAGAAGAACCGGTTGATTATGTCATCGAAGTCAACCGTGCGGCAGGTGGCTCCTGTCCCAATGATGGCTGGGAAACCGCAGTGACCGTATCCGGCAACGGCCTCAGTTCCCGTCAGCATCTTGTGGATATGCAGGGCTATAACTGGATCCGTCTGCGTGTCCTCAATGCAAAAGATGGTAAGATCAAGCTGAATTTTGATGTGCATAATGCCTCCGATGGCGTATATGACAGTTGGATCTTCTTTGGCGATTCCATTACCGCAGGTGGTATGGGCAATAGCTGGGGAACCTCTTTTGCATCCTATGTCAATCAGTTGGATGGGGATTTTTATCCCGTGGCACAAAACGGCGGTATCGGCGGTATTGCCAGTATGCACGGCAAAGCTGCCATTGATGGCTGGCTGCAGGATAGTCCCGTAAAGTATGTAAGCATTGCATACGGCACCAACGATTGCTGGGGCAATCCCAACAATGCAGATGCGTATTATTCCAATACCAAGTACATGATAGATGCGGTGCTGAAGGCAGGAAAAGTACCTGTTCTGCCGACCATTCCGTGGGCTTCCAACGGGGATGTGGGCAATAATGTGGGCTACTACAATGCAAAGATCAGGCAGCTTTATAACGAATACGGCGACAAGCTCATTCACGGCCCGGATTTTGAAAGCATCTTCAAACAGAACCCCGGTTATCTCAGCGCAGATGGCGTCCATCCCAGCTCCGAAGGCTATGAAGCCATGCGGAAGATCTGGGCAGAAACCATGTACGAAGCGGTGTACAAAAAGCTGGCAGAATCCACTGCTCCCACATCTGCCAAGGGTGATGTGGACAACGACGGCAAAGTAACCGTATCCGATGCCCGTCTGCTGCAGCAATATCTGGTGGGCAAGGCCGCCATAGATGTGGAACAGTCCATCCGTGCGGATCTGAACAGCGATATGGTGGTCAACGCCATTGATCTGACCCTGTTGAAGCGTGAGATCATGCAGGCAGCCCAGGCACCGCAGGAGCAGTACACTGCCGTTTACGAAGCGGAAAATGCAGCCATCCATGGCAGCAATACCGTGCAGAATGACAATTCCGCATCGGGCGGAAAAGCAGTGGGTAATTTCGGTGACAGCAGTGATGCGGTAACCTTTACCGTTACCGTTCCCGCCGATGGCTGTTATCTGCTGAAGCTTACTGCCAAAGGCATCGGCGGCGAAAAGGAAAACAATGTCTATGCCGATGGTCAGCATGTGGGTACCTTCAAAAGCAGCGGCAACGGATATACCGACGGCACACTGAAAGGCGTGCTGCTGACCGCAGGCACCCACGAGATCCGTGTAACACCTGCATGGGGCTGGATTCTGCTGGATAAGCTGACCGTGGAAACCGACGCAGGTATTACAGCCGATGTGTACAATGTATCCAAGCAGCTTATCAATCCCAATGCCGATGCCGCAGCCAACAAGCTGTTTTCCTACCTGTGTGACAGCTACGGTAAATACACCCTTTCGGGTCAGGTCTGCAACGATGGCATGGCAGGCGATGAGTTCAAATCGGTGTATGAGGTCACAGGCAAATACCCCGCCATCTGCGGTCTGGATTTCATGGATTATACACCCTGCCGTCAGGCAAACGGCGCACGCTCCAATGCAGTGGAAACCGCCCTTACCTTCCATGAGCAGGGTGGTATCGTAACCTTCTGCTGGCATTGGAATGCCCCTGATCGTTACCTGAAATCCGGCAATGATGATAACGGCAATCCTCGTTGGTGGAGCGGCTTCTCCACCTCTAACGTCACCTTTGATATTGATGCGGTCATGAACGGCAGAGATCCCGAAGGCAAAGCCCTGATTGATGCAGATATTCAGGCCATTGCAAAGCTCATCAATCAAATGGGAGATGCAGGCGTGCCCATTCTCTGGCGGCCCCTGCATGAGGCCTCCGGCGGCTGGTTCTGGTGGGGTGCCAAGGGTGCTGAGCCCTACAAGCAGTTCTGGAGATATCTCTACGACCAGTTCACCAATGTCTATGGCTGCAATAACCTGATCTGGGTCTGGAACGGTCAGGCTGCCGATTGGTATCCCGGCGATGAATATGTGGATATCATCGGTGAGGATATCTACGCAGGCGAACGTGCATACGGCGCACAAAATGCCAAGTTTGCAGAGCTGCTGGAGTATTCGCAGACCAACAAAATGATCGCCCTGACAGAAAACGGTACCGTTTTTGATATCGACCAGGTAGTTGCCACCAATGCAAGATGGTCTTGGTTTGGTACATGGTGCGGCGGATTTGTCACAGAAAACGGCCATTATACCGAACGCTACACAGAAGCGGACATTCTGCGGAAGGCATATCTCAGTGAGTATGTGATCACACTGGATGAACTGCCCGATTGGTGATCTGCATTTTGAATGCAACGAAAAACGGTCTTGGAAGTGTGTGCTTCCAAGACCGTTTTATTTGTGGAGTCAGCAATGTCGTTCTCTGTATTGTGCAGGGGAGCAGCCCATGCTCTGCTTAAATTGTCTGGCAAAGTATTTTTCATCGGAGTAGCCGCATTGCAGTGCAACCGCATAAATACTCATGGCAGTGGTGCAAAGCAGATATCCCGCCCGCATGGTTTTTGCGTAGATCTGATCCTGCAAAAAGCTGACACCAAAGCATTTTTTATAAGCAGCACGGAAGTATCCTTCGCTGATGCACAGCAGCTTGCCTGCATCAGCCGCAGAAGGGGTTTTCTGCGGTGATTTATAAATGTCGCTGCGTAAAGCCAGCAATGCACGGTAGTGGGGGAGCTGTTTCCTCTGCAAAAAACGCCGCAATGCTTCTTCAGCGGAAGGCTGTATACTTTGGCTCAGAGTATCCACAGCCTCTCCGGAGGCTTTGCCCTTGTATGCGCCAAAGGTAAGGAATACCTGTGTTTCATCGTAGTGTGCCGCAATTGCATGGTGCAGCATGATCTTCAGCTTTTCGGCCATCAACGTGCTGTGTTCCGCCTTGCATAAAACCATAAACAGATCATCCGTACTACGGCAGCAGATGCCATGTTGCTCCGTCGCCTGTTTGATAGCCCTTGCCGTCGCCGAAAGAATATCGCTGCGGTAATTCTCTCCGTAGATGTATGCGCCCTCTGTGGGGAAGGTAAGCTGTATGGCAAAAAGGCTGCAATCCTCTGTCATTTCCGTTCCTGTGGCATCTGCGATCCTGCGGAATTCCCCCATCTGATAAAATCCCGTCAGTGAATCATACAAAGAGGAAACCCTGCGGCATTGGGTGAGGTAGTGGATATCGTTTTTCATCCGCAGGAATTCCAAGGTATTGGCAACCGTCTTGTTCCAATCCCGAAAGCTGAGATCATAGCACTTTGGGTAACGGTAAGCCAGTGCCGTATATCCGAATAACCGCATCTGAAAACACAAAGGGCTGAAATAATACACCATGGCGTATTCCCGTTCTTCCCAAAGGGCAGGCAGCAGCGCAGAGCCCTCAAAATACCGTGGCTGATCGCTGTAAGCATTGCCGATGCTGCAGCAAAGAAAGGTATCTCCCACGTATTCGGCACTGTTCCAAGCCTTATCCAGACAAAGATATAATCCCTCCGCATCATGGAGCAAATAAGCGTATTCCTGCAATACCGCCTGATATTCCGCCAGCGTGCGGCAAAGGGTCAGCCGATTGGCAAACTGTGCCGCCGAGTTCATTGCCGCATGATATTGTCCGATGCGTGCCATGCGGATTTCCTCATTGAATTGTAAGCTGTTCACACCGCAGCAGCAGGTGTTGCCGCAGATCAGCAGATCATCTGCCGCAGGCAGCGGAACTTCCGCCCCAAGCAGATATGCGGCAGCCTGTGCCCCCAGATACTGTCGGTTGCGCCGATACGTTGTCAGAATCGGGTAGTGGTAGATCCTTCCCTCGGTGTAATCGTAGCCGGTAACAGTTACCTGCTGCGGAATAGCGATCCCCCCCGCTGTCAAAGCATCGCACAGACCATATGCCATGTAGTCATTGGTGCAGATGACCGCCTGTGGCAAGGGCTGCTCTCCCCGCAGATAGCGTTCTGCCAGTGCTTCTCCCGCATCGTTCCAGAAATTTCCGTAGTGTACACAGCTTTCATCAAAGGGCAGCCCATGAGTGGCAAAAGCCTTTTTGCAGCCTTCCACCCGCCTGTGAGAGACGGGCATATGGGCAGCACCGGTCAGAATATCCATACGGGTCAGTCCGTGTACGGTAATCAGGTGTTCGGTGATCTGTTCCATAGCTGCCGTATCCTGTGAGAGAATGCTGTGAAACCCCTCGATCTCGCCGTCAATGACCACCGCAGGGAGACCGGCTTTCCGAATTCGATCGCAGACATCCTCCAGTGTGGATAAAGAAAGAAACGCCTCTGCCGTAATAATCACTCCATGGAATTGCTGTGGCTGAAAAAAATCGTAAATATGGTTTTCGTAGTTCAGCAGCGCATCACTGACCCAGTGGTTGTATACATTGGAAAACACCGCAACATCCGCATCCATAGAGAGTGCAGCAGCGGAGATCCCCGTCAGGATGTGTTTTTGTTCGCTCTCATCGGCACGGGCCGTAATGACGGCAATGCGTTTTCTCGGCATACAGTACCGCCCCCTTCCTGAGAAGTATTATACCTTGTTCCAAAGGCAATGTCAATACAAAAAGTGCAGATTATGCAGATTAGGTGGATAAACCGAATGTATTAGCTTGACTTCAGTGACATGGCTTTGTATAATAAAAGCAACAAATCCATTTGAGGTGAACCGTTATGCCGCAGCTTCAACCCTATGCACATACCTATAAACCGGAAACCTGTGCCAATCCCATATCTCCCAACGTATTCTGTGCCGATCCCACAAGCGTGGAATACGAAGGCCGCTTGTATGTATTCGGCACCAATGATCATCAGCAGTATGCCGCCGTGGGTGATGAGGGCAAAAATACCTACGAGCATATTCGTTCTCTGGTGATATTTTCCACCAATGATATGCGCAACTGGGAGTATCACGGCATCATAGATGTTGCCCGTATTGCCCCATGGATCATCAATGCGTGGGCACCTTCCGTCATATCCCGTGTGGAAGATGACGGCCTGACACATTTTTATCTGTATTTTTCCAACAACGGCTGCGGCGTAGGCGTGCTGACAGCAACCCACCCCCTGGGCCCATGGGGAGATCCCTTGGGCAGACCCCTGATCTATCAGAATATGCCGGGCTTGGAGAATTGTCCTTCACCCTTTGATCCCGGTGCCTGTATAGATGAAAACGGCACAGGCTGGCTGAGCTTTGGAGGCGGCTCCGATGAAAACGGAGTCGGTGTGTATTCTAAGGTACCCAAGATCGTAAAGCTGGGCAAGGATCTGTTATCCTTTGACAGTCCCTTTGTATCCATAACAGCCCCCTACTTTTTTGAAGCCGGTGAGCTGAATGTGATTGACGGCAGGTTTTTCTATTCATACAGCAGTGACTGGCAGCCCAGAACCGCATGGGATCGTGCCGATCTGCCGGCACCGCCCATGTGCAGCATGGGATATATGACCACCCAAACCCCTCTGGATGGAGAAAGCTGGAGCTTTCGGGGCGGTTTCTTCCTCAATGCTGGGGATTCCGGCATGGATTGGTGCAACAATCATACCCATATAACAGAGTATTGCGGCAGGAAATATATTCTGCATCATACCATGCATATACAGGAGCGTATGCAGACCAAGGGCGGCTTCCGTTGTATGTGCGTGGATGACCTGCCCTATACTGCCGAAGGTTTTCCGCTTGCCAAAGCCACCCGTCAGGGCGTGGAGCAGCTCAGACCGCTGAATCCTTTTGTATGTCATAGCGGTGCGGAAATGTGTACCTGTGCACAAATGGGCTATGAGGAAATCTCCCAAGGAAAAACCGCCGTAAAATCGTTGGTAAGCGGTGCGTGGACCTTTCTCAGTGCCGTAGATTGGAACCAGGGCGCACAAAGCATCTCTGTCAAAGTCAAAGGCAAGGGGCGTATAGAAATACGAGCAGATCATATGCGTGCCGAGCCCATTGTCCGACTGACCGTGGAAACCGAAGCGAATGCGTGGGCGACTCTTACCGCAGAGCTGCCGCCGCAGCTTACAGGCATCCATGATCTGTATTTTGTGTTTTCCGAAGCGAACATCTGTCTGCAAGCATGGCAGGCAAAGGGAAAGGATGACCAATGATGAAAAAGCAATGGCACAAGGCGGCAGCGATGCTGTGTGCAGCCCCGTTGATTCTGCATACAGCCTGCGGAGAGGAACCTTCGGAAAAGACCATGGTTCCAAGCCTGGATCTGGGTATTACTGTCGGTCAGGTCAGCAGCAATGTGTATAAGACCATCCGTAATGCCAATCCCATATCCCCCAATATATTCTGTGCCGATCCCACAGCCGTGGAATATGAAGGCAGATTGTACGTTTACGGTACCAATGATACACAGCAGGCAGAACAGGATACCACCAATGACTATGATCAGATCCGATCCTTGGTAGTATTTTCCACAGATGATATGGTAAACTGGGTCTATCACGGCAGAATTGAAACAGGCGAGATTGCCCCCTGGATTCAGAATTCATGGGCACCCTCCATTGTATCCCGCAAAGAAAAAGACGGCAAAACTCATTTTTATCTGTATTTTTCCAATAACGGCAATGGCGTAGGTGTAATCACCGCAACCCATCCTCTTGGCCCGTGGAGCGATCCGCTGGGGGAACCGTTGATCTACCAGAATATGGAGGGTCTGCAAAACTGTCCCGCACCCTTTGATCCGGGCGTGTGTATTGACGAAAACGGTACCGGTTGGCTGAGCTTTGGCGGTGGTGTCAGTGCATCAGGGAATCAAGTGCATACCAAAGTACCCAAGGTAGTAAAGCTGGGTGAAGATATGCTCTCTTTTGAAAGCGAATTTGTTTCCATTGATGCCCCCTATTTCTTTGAAGCCAGTGAGCTGAATTATATTGACGGTACCTATTACTATACTTACAGTACCGATTGGCAGCAGCGTGGTATCGGCTGGGATTATCCGGGCATGGATGCCCCCCCTACCTGCAGCATGGCGTATCTGACCACCAAAACGCCTCTGGATAGCGAAAGCTGGGAATATCAGGGTGCTTATTTCTACAATTCCGGCCAGAATGCAGAGGGTGAATCCGGCCTGCGATGGGGCAATAATCATACCCATTTCTGTGAATATCAGGGCACCAATTATATTCTGCATCATACGCTGCTGCTGGAGGAGCTGCAAGGCGGTACCGCAGGCTTCCGCAGCCTGATGGCAGATTATCTTCCCATGAACAGCCGGACAGGGGAGATCCCCCTGACTGCCGCATCCCGAAAAGGCGTAGCGCAGATCAAGCTTCTTGATCCATATTGTGAAAACAGCGGAGCCACCATGTTTACCGCAGCGGATATAGGCTATTCGGAAGGCGGAAATCCTGCCGCCAAAAGTCTGCACAACGGCGCATGGATGATGGTAAAGGGTGTGGATCTGGGCTATGGTGCATCGGAGTTTCAGGCACAGGTCAAAGGCAAGGGCAGAGTAGAAGTCCGTCTGGATGATCTTTCCAATGCAGCAGCCGCCTATGTGGAATTTGATTGCGAGGAGCCCACATGGGTACGCAGCTCTGCATTTGCGTCATTCAGCGGCAGAAATCATGATGTTTATCTGGTATTTTCCTCTGCCGATCTTGAACTGCAAGCATGGCAGTTTATCAAGGGGGAAGAAACACAACGGCCGGAAGAACCCATTCATTCCACAGAGGAAGCATATGCCACACTGGTGATCTCCGGTCAAGCGGAAAATCCCGGCCCCAGTCATGCTGCTGTGCTGGAGCTGACAACCCCGGGAGAGTATTCTGTGCGTTCCTCGTCCTTTGATCCTGCCAGTGATGTGCTGAATCTGGGCTTTCTGGATCCCGATCCGGAAGCAGATTATAAGGTGTATGTCAAATCCTTGGGGTTAGAAACAGCCAATGGCATAGTGGAGATCCCCGTAGGAAAAGAACTGGATCCCAAAAGCCCTGCCACCAATGCCCTTGCCAACGGCTGGGGCGGTGCAGCCATCGGTACAGTGATATACGGTACCGCAGAAACAGGCATCGTAGCCGCAGAAACAGAAATCGAATGGATCGGCTACCGTATGGCGTTGATGGTCGATGGCACAGAGGTGCCCTATACATCCATCACCTACAACATTACCGTCAGCGGCACTGTGCTGAAGGAAAATGAAACAAAATAACAGAGGGGTATGAAAGAATGAAACTGCGTTCTATTTTTGCTGCCGTGATTGCAGCGGCAATTGTAAGTATCAACATGGTACAGCCGTATTCCACCGCAGCGGATACCGCCATGCGGGATATGACTACCATGGAGATCGTTACCGATATGGGCATCGGTATCAATCTGGGCAATACCTTTGAATCCTGCGGTGACTGGATCGACCAGTGGGGCGACGGTACTCCCAATGCCTATGAAACCGCATGGGGCAGCCCCACCGTAACCAAGGAGCTGATACAGGGCTATGCCGAAGCCGGCTTTGGCGTGGTTCGCATCCCCGTTGCATGGTCAAATATGATGTCCCATGACGGCAGCTATACCATTCATCCCGACTATATGGCAAGAGTGAAGCAGGTAGTGGATTGGGCTTTGGAAGCCGACCTGTATGTGATCCTCAATCTTCATTGGGATGGCGGCTGGCTGGAGGCTCTGCCCACAGATTACGAAAATTGCATGACGAAGTATAAAACCATCTGGACACAGATCTGTGGGGCATTTTCCGCATACGGTGATCGTCTGATGTTTGAATCCCAGAATGAGGAGCTTGGCTGGTCAAGTGTGTGGAATCAATGGGGCGGCACCACAGGCAAGGAGGAATCCTATGGTTATGTCAACGCAGTCAATCAGGCCTTTGTGGATGTAGTCCGCGGTGCAGGCGGCAATCATGCACAGCGGCATCTGCTGATTTCAGGCTATAACACGGATATTACGCTGACCTGTGATCCGCTGTTCCAAATGCCCGCAGATCCTGCGGAACGCTGTGCCCTTTCGGTGCATTATTATACTCCCGCAGGCTTTGCACTGCTGACAGAAGACGCATCCTGGGGCAAAGCATCCTCCACATGGGGTACGCAGGCAGAATACGACGAGCTGCAATATTATATCAATATGCTGGACGCACGGTATGCATCTCAGGGCGTGCCGGTCATCATCGGAGAATACGGCTGTCCCAAGGAAAATAAAGAGGAAGCCTCTGTCAGAAGGTTTTTATCCGCCGTCTGTGAGGCTGCGCTGGCAAAGCAGGGCATCTGCCCCGTGCTGTGGGATATTACCGACCTGCACTATAACCGTAAGACCTATGAGATGACAGACCCCGTGCTGCAGGAGCAGTTCCTTGCCCTGAAGGAGCAGTATCGTCCTGCGTCTTCGGATAACGGCATCAACGGCGATATCAATCTGGATGGTAAAGTCACCGTAGCGGATGCCATTATGCTTTCCCGCTATGTGGCAGAGGATACCACAGTCTCCATTACCGCCGAAGGCTTGGCGGCTGCCGATCTCAACAGCGACGGCCTGACCACTGCAGATGATGTGATTGTTCTGCTGCGGTCTCTGGCAGGGCTGAATCACTGACCCAAAGGCTCTCCCGCAGATCAATCCATGCGGGAGAGCTTTTGTGCATCCTCATAGAAAATTTTTTTTCATACCCCCTTGCAATTTTTCGCAAAATGTTGTATAATGAATGCACAATTGAACAGACGGGAGCTTGTGTGACAGGCTGAGAGGAAGGTATGACCTTCGACCGATAACCTGATTTGGATAATGCCAACGTAGGGACGACTGTAAAGCACTGACGCTTACACGTCGGTGCATTTTTTATGCCGTATGGGAAGCAATCGGGATCGGTTGCTTCCCATTTTGTTTGCCGTCTGTTTGAGGAATAAACCGAAACGGAGGAAAATCAATGTATCAGACGCAAATGGAAGCGGCAAGGAAAGGAATCATCACCAAAGAGATGCAGGCAGTAGCCCAAAAGGAGTACCGTACTCCCGAGGAGATCCGTACGCTGGTGGCAAAAGGGCAGGTGGTGATCTGTGCCAACCGTCTGCACCAATGTGTGGAGCCCAATGGCATCGGCTCCATGCTCCGTACCAAGATCAACGTCAATCTGGGCGTTTCACGCGATTGCAAGGATTATGATGCGGAAATGCAGAAGGTCATGTCGGCAGTGGAGCTGGGTGCGGAGGCTATTATGGATCTGTCCTCCCATGGCAACACACAGCCCTTCCGCCGCAAGCTCACAGCCCAATGCCCTGCCATGATCGGCACCGTGCCGGTCTATGACAGTGTGATCCATTATCAGCGTGATCTTTCAGAGCTGACCGCCAAGGATTTCATAGATGTGGTAAGAATGCACGCCGAGGATGGTGTGGATTTCGTTACCCTCCACTGTGGTATTACCCGAAAGACCATACAGCAGATCCGGCAGCACAAGCGCAAAATGAATCTGGTATCCCGCGGCGGCTCACTGGTGTTTGCGTGGATGTGCATGACAGGCAACGAAAATCCCTTCTACGAGTATTTTGATGAGATTCTGGAGATCTGCCGTGCCTATGATGTGACCATTTCGCTGGGCGATGCCTGCCGTCCGGGCTGCCTTGCAGATGCAGGCGATGTCTGCCAGATCGAAGAGCTGGTACGCCTTGGCGAGCTGACCAAGCGTGCCTGGGCAAAGGATGTGCAGGTCATGATCGAAGGCCCCGGGCATATGGCGCTGGACCGCATCGCCGCCAATATGCAGATCCAGCAAACGGTCTGTATGGGTGCGCCATTTTATGTGCTTGGCCCCTTGGTTACAGATATTGCACCCGGCTACGATCATATTACCGCAGCCATCGGCGGTGCCGTAGCAGCCATGCACGGAGCGTCATTTCTCTGTTATGTCACCCCCGCCGAGCATCTTGCGCTGCCCAATGTGGAGGATGTCAGACAGGGGATCATAGCGGCAAAGATCGCAGCCCATGCAGCGGATGTTGCCAAACATCTTCCCCATGCACAGGATATGGACGATGCCATGGCAGAAGCCCGAAGAACCTTTGATTGGGAGAAGCAGTGGCAATGTGCCATAGATCCCCAAACTGCAAAAAGCATCCGTGCAGAGCGCAAGCCCGAGCTGGAAGAAAGCTGTTCCATGTGCGGCAAATTCTGTGCTGTCAGAAGCATGAACAAAGCCCTTGCAGGCGAGTATATTGATATTTTGTGAGGTGTCAGAATGGTTCGGATCAACGGAACCCCCGAAAATGTTGCAGGCATGACTCTGTTGGCGTATCTGACAGAGCATGGCTATGCCCTGCGAAGGATTGCAGTGGAGTATAACGGTGATATCCTCCCCCCCAATGCCTATGGGGAAACATTTTTGCAAACAGGCGATCAGGTCGAGATCGTCAGCTTTGTAGGGGGCGGCTGATATGACAGAGCAGGCATGGCAGCAGGCATTGTTGCAGCGGCATGGCGCAGAGCTTCACCGAAAATTCGCCGCAGCCGAAGTGGCAGTATGCGGCCTTGGGGGATTAGGCTCTCATGTGGCGGCAGCGCTTGCAAGAGCAGGTGTCGGTACGCTGCATCTTGTGGATTTTGATACAGTCGAGCTTTCCAATCTGCACCGCCAGCAGTATACGATCTCACAGCTCGGTATGTATAAAACCGATGCCGTACAGCAAAGCCTTGCAGAGATCGCCCCCTATTGCAGAGTCATTCCCCATCGTATCAGGCTGCAAACAGAAAATCTTGTGCTGCTGAAGGACTGCCATATCATCTGTGAGTGTCTGGATAGCAGTGAGAGCAAAGCCATGCTGGTCAACGGTATCACCGCCCAAGCCCCCGAAGCATATATCGTTGCCGCATCGGGCATGGCAGGCTTGCACACAAGCAACACCATACAGACCAGACGGCTGGGCAGGCGGCTGTATCTCTGCGGCGACGGCATCAGTGATGTTGCTGCAGAGGGTACATTGTTTGCCCCCCGCGTCATGCTGTGTGCAGCCCATCAGGCAAATACGGTACTGCGTATCCTTGCAGGCCAAATGGAAGTATAGAAAGGAATATATCATGAACGATCAACTGATTTTAGGCGGTCACGCCTTCAACTCCCGATTTATTCTGGGCTCAGGCAAATATTCGCTGCATCTCATTGAATCAGCCATACGGGATGCAGGTGCGGAGATCATCACACTGGCAGTGCGCCGTGCCAATACCAAGGAGCAGGAAAGCATCCTAGATTATATCCCCCAAGGAGTCACCCTTCTGCCCAATACATCGGGAGCCAGAACCGCAGAAGAAGCCGTCCGTATCGCAAGGCTTGCCCGTGCCATGGGCTGCGGTGATTTTGTCAAAGTGGAGATCATGGGGGATACCAAATATCTGCTGCCCGATAACAACGAAACCATCCGTGCAACAGAGCTTCTTGCCAAAGAAGGCTTTGTGGTGCTGCCCTATATGTACCCGGATCTGTATGCCGCAAGAGCCTTGGTGCAGGCAGGCGCAGCGGCCGTTATGCCGCTTGCCGCGCCCATCGGTTCCAACCGGGGGCTTGCAGCCAAAGCCTTCATTCAGATCCTTATAGATGAGATCGACCTGCCCGTTATCGTAGATGCAGGCATTGGCAGACCCTCACAGGCCTGCGAAGCCATGGAAATGGGTGCAGCCGCAGTCATGGCAAATACCGCCCTTGCCACCGCAGGTGATCTTCCTCTGATGGCATCTGCCTTCAAAAATGCGGTGGAAGCAGGCAGAAAAGCGTATCTTTCGGGTCTGGGCAGAGTGTTGACCAGAGGAGCCTCCGCCTCCGATCCGCTGACAGGCTTTCTGCGGGATTGAGGTGTATCATGGAGAATCGTTTTTTTGTGGATGGCAGTCATCTTTCTGCCCATGCGTTGGAAAAAAAGCATCGGCTGGAAACCGACCCCGCCTGTCGGACAGATCCCATGGCATATCCGGCAGGCATGGAGCAGATCTCCTCGGATATTATGGAAAAGGTGCTGTCGGAAACAGCAAGCTATGATCCACAGCAATATACCGCCCGTGATGTAATGGCGGCGCTGGAGCATCCAACCTGCTCCATAGCCGATCTCAAAGCCCTGTTATCACCTGCGGCAGAGCCTTTTCTGGAGCAGATGGCACAGCGGGCCAAGCTGGAGACAGCCAGACATTTCGGCAATACCGTGTATCTGTTTACGCCCCTGTACATTGCCAATTATTGTGAAAACTACTGTGTTTACTGTGGTTTCAACTGCTATAACAATATCAGCCGCATGAAGCTGACCATGGAGCAGATCGAACATGAAATGCAGATGATCGCCCAAAGCGGCATGGAGGAGATCCTGATCCTGACAGGAGAAAGTCAAGCCCAAAGCAGCATAGAGTATATCGGAGAAGCCTGTAAGCTGGCACGGAAGTATTTCCGTATGGTCGGTCTGGAGATCTACCCTGTAAATACCGATGCCTACCGTTATCTCCATGCCTGCGGTGCGGATTATGTCACCGTCTTTCAGGAAACCTATGATGTGCAGCGGTACAGTGAGGTGCATCTGCATGGCAATAAACGCAGTTACCCCTATCGCTTTGATGCCCCCGAACGTGCCCTTATGGGTGGTATGCGAGGTGTTTCCTGTTCGGCATTGCTGGGCCTCTCTCATTTCCCAAAGGATGCCCTTGCAAGTGCGCTGCACGTTTTTTACCTCCAAAGAAAATACCCCCATGCGGAGATTTCCCTTTCCTGCCCCCGATTGCGTCCTATCCTTCATAACAATACCATCCATCCTTCGGATGTCACCGAAAAGCAGCTCTGCCGCATCCTTTGTGCCTACCGCATTTTCCTGCCCTATGCAGGCATTACCGTTTCCTCACGGGAAAGTGAAACCTTCCGCAACGGCATCGTCAGAATTGCCGCCACCAAGGTTTCCGCAGGTGTATCCACAGGTGTAGGCGATCATGAAAGCAAATACAGCGGCAAACGCCCCCAAGGTACCGTGGGCGATGAGCAGTTTGTGATCAATGATGACCGTTCTCTGGCAGCCATGTATGAAGCCATCCGTGAAGAAGGCCTGCAGCCCGTGCTCAATGATTATATCTATTTGTGAGGTGCCTATGAAGTGTTTTGATCCCACCATGTATTTCATTACCGACAGTACCGCTTACAGCGAAGCTGCCTTTCTTTCCCGTGTGGAGGCCGCCTGTCAGGGGGGCATCACATTGCTGCAGCTCAGGGAAAAAACCAAAACCACAAGGGAATATCTTGCCCTTGCCCAAAAGGTGCAGGCTATTACAAAGCGTTATGGTATTCCACTGATTATAGATGATCGGGTGGATATTGCCCTTGCCATTCATGCTGAAGGTGTGCATCTGGGGCAGTCCGATCTGCCTGTACATACGGCACGCAGACTGATGGGGCGGGATGCAATCATCGGTGCAACCACCAAAACCGTACCGCAGGCCTTGGAAGCCTGTGAGCAGGGTGCGGATTATCTGGGGGTGGGAGCCATTTTTCCCACTACCACCAAGGTAAAAACGGTACTCACCTCTGTAGATACCCTGAAAGCCATAGTGCAGTCCGTTTCTGTTCCCGTCAATGCCATCGGCGGGCTGCAGAAAGAGAATATCCATGTATTGAAAAACAGCGGTATTGCCGGGATCTGTGTGGTATCTGCCATTATGAAAGCAGATGACCCCTGTAAAGCCGCTCAGGAACTGAAGGAGGCATTTGATGCACAGCAAAAGGAAGACCGTACTCACCATTGCAGGCAGTGATTGCAGCGGCGGTGCAGGGATTCAGGCGGATCTGAAAACATTGCTTGCAAACGGCGTATACGGTATGAGCGCAATGACTGCCCTGACAGCCCAGAATACAACGGGTGTAACAGCCATTTCTGAGGTAACACCGCTGTTCCTCGGACAGCAATTGGATGCTGTTTTCACCGATATTTTCCCCGATGCCGTAAAAATCGGCATGACCGCAAACCAAGCCCTGATGGAAGTCATCGTGCAGCGTCTGCGGTTTTACAACGCCAAAAATATCGTGGTAGATCCGGTTATGATTGCTACAAGCGGTGCAAAACTACTTTCTTTGGAAAGTGTTGCGGTGCTGCAAAAAAAGCTTTTGCCCATTGCCCGTGTGATCACGCCCAATTTGCCGGAAGCAGAGGTGCTTTGCGGTATGCACATCTCCAACAGGGCGGATATGGAAGCGGCTGCAATTGCTTTGCACAAGGCCTATGGCTGCTCTGTGCTGCTGAAAGGCGGACATTGTACGGAGAATGCTGATGATCTGTTGCTGGAAAACGGCGAAATAACGTGGTTTTTCGGCCAAAGGATCCAAAATCCCAATACCCATGGTACAGGCTGTACCTTGTCGGCTGCCATTGCTGCCAATCTGGCAAAGGGCTGTGAGCTGCCACAAGCAGTACAGCTTGCCAAACAATATCTTTCGGGGGCAATTTCTGCTATGCTGGATCTTGGTGCAGGCAGCGGCCCTTTGGATCATGGATTTGGAATACCGCCTTTGCAGCTTTGATGATAAACCATTGGACGCTGTGTTGATATCAATCTGATATTGCAACGATATGATTATGATACCATAATGATATCAACGGAAGGAAGAATCATTGCAGCCAAAAAACAAAACGGATATCACCGAGGTGATATCCGTTTTTTTGATTCTGACAGTAGTTAGTTTCGGAAGCTTCTGACCCATGTCAGCAGAGAGCCGTGGTGGGTATTTTCGTAAACATCCTGTGCCATACGGTCGGTTACGGGGCCGTTTTTCCGCATCTTTTCAAGGATGCAGAGCTGCAGTTCTTCTACGGTCATTGCCTCGTAGGGTTTGTTTTCGGGCAGCTTAACCGGCGTTTCCGGTTCCTTGGGAGTGCTTTTTTCTTCGTCTGCTGTATTTTCGGCAGCAGTTGTGATGGCTTTTTCTTCGGTTTTGGGCTGCGGTACCGGTTTTACTTCCTCTTTTACGGCAGGTACCGGTGCAGGTGCGGGAATTTCCACAGCTACGGGTGCAGCAGGTTCATACTGCATACTGCCTTCCGCAGGGATCCAGATCTCTCCGGAATTGCCTTGCAGGCGAACGGTCAGTCTGCCATTGGCAGCAGAGCATTTTTCTCCGCTGAGTGCGCCGATATAGCCATTGCCTGCTGCGGGCACATTAACAACGGCTTCGTTATCATCGTTATTGACGGTTACGATCACATTTCCGCGGGAGAATGCAAACTGTCTGTTGGTCAGCAGCAGCTCTTTGTATTCTCCGTAGGAAAGTGCGGGGGTTTGCTTACGGATCTGATTCAGTGCTGCGATCAGCTTTGCACAGGGATGATGGGGGGCATCTGCCATATATTTTGCAATATCGATGGCAGGGCGCAGGCTGTCATCGGAGCCGCGTTCTTTTCTGCCCTCAATGCCGAATTCGGAGCCGTAATACACCGAAGGCACACCGGGCAGCGTATACATCAGAATGTGCACGGGAACGAAGTGCTGCTTCTGATTCAGCTTGGTATAGATACGTTCCACATCATGATTATCCACAAAGTTATACAACTTCAGGCCGTTTGCGCCACCGCACAGATTACCCAGATGCTTGATGGTATGGGCGATCTCAAAGTAGTTGTGATCATTATGACCCGAATACAATGCTTTGTGGAGCTGGTAGTTGGTAACGGAATGCAGGGTGCCCTCATTGACCCAACGGCTGTAATCGCCGTGAATGACCTCGCCCATCAGCCAGAATTCGGGTTTGACTTCATTGGCGACCTGCCGCAATGCCTGCATATAGGAAAAATCCAGCACATCGGCGGCATCCAGGCGGATGCCGTCAATATCGAATTCCCGTACCCAGAAACGAATGACATCGCAGATATACTCTCTGACGGCGGGGTTGTGCTGATTCAGCTTGGCAAGGAGATTGTATCCGCCCCAGTTTTCGTAGGAAAAACCGTCGTTATATTCATTGTTGCCCCAGAAGTTGACGTTGCAGTACCAATCTTTATATTGAGAGTTTTCCCGATGGGTCTGAATATCCTTGAAGGCAAAAAAATCACGGCCTGTGTGATTGAACACGCCATCGAGGATAACTTTGATGCCGTGCTGATGACAGGCTGCTACAAAATCCGTTAAATCCTGATTGGTACCCAGACGGCTATCCAGTTTTTTATAATCGGTGGTTTCATAGCCGTGACCCACAGATTCAAACAGGGGACCGATATACAGGGCGTTAAAGCCCATAGCTTCCAGGTGGTCGATCCATGGGAGCAGGGTGTTCAGTCGGGAAACAGGCTCACCATAGGGGTTTTGCTTAGGCGCACCTGTCATGCCCAGGGGGTAAATGTGATAAAAGATCGCTTCATCGTACCATGCCATAGTATCATCTCCAGAATTATGCAAAATGTGTGAAAATCACATGGATAGTATACCATATTTTTGATAAAATGTCAAGAGGTTGGAGCATATCACCAAAAAAGCGAGCATGACGGCTTCTGCCGCCTGTGCCCGTAGATTTTATGTGCTTGCGGTATTCCATATGCTTATGGGCGGATAAAAAAAGAAAACCTCGCAGTTCATAAAACTGCGAGGTTTTGGATCTGAGTGACTGGACTTGAACCAGCGGCCTCTACCACCCCAAGGTAGCGCGCTACCAGCTGCGCCACACCCAGACAACATAATAGATTATATCACATTGTGTCGGGAAAGTCAAGGGTTTTTTGAAAAAATTGCAAAAACAGCAACATGCACAAAAATCAAGGGGATATGTGCAATGAGCATGACAAATGCTTTTACGGCCCTACCACTCTGATAGCAAAGATCGCAAAATAGATGATATAGATGATAACGGTAAGCACAACGCCGGCAATGGTGCTGATCAGGGCACCCAGACCTGCTTTTTTGGCGTTTCTGGGGGCGGTGTCCTTCCACATGATCCAGAGGATCAGACCGGCGATGGGCACAAACCAGCCCAGCACTGCCCAGAGGAAACTGCCGTCATCGGTGGGGGTGCCGCTGTTGTTGGCTACGCTGCGGCCGCAGTTCAGGCAGACAGCGGCTTGGGGATCTACCGGATTGCCGCAATGGGGACAGAAATTCATAACATATACCTCCCGTATGGAAAAAGAGATGCCGCCATGATCTGACGGCATCTCAGATGTGGAATCAGAAGAACTTGTCGGGGTTAACCTCGTACTTGTCGGTGCAGATCTTGATGAGGTCGATCAGAGCAAAAATACCGCCCAGACCGGTGCAGCAAGTGAGAACGATCTTAAGGATGCCCTTCTTGGTCTCACCCATCATGAAGTTGTGGATACCGATACCGCCCAAGAACAGGCAAACGATGATCATAGTGGTCTTATCCTTGCCTGCCAGATCGCCCGCAGCACCGGACTTCTTTACGGCAACGCCACAGTTCAGACATACATCGGAACCCTCAGCAACAGTCTGACCGCAGTTCTCGCAGAAAGTAGAGCCGGTGCCCTTCTTCACGCCACAGCTCAGGCAGATTGCCTGATTCTCATTGATTTCCTTACCACAGTTCTTGCAAAACATAGCAAACATCCTCCTGTCAAATTGCGTCGAATCGACGCTATAATACACTAAATATAGCACAATTCCGTGTGAATGTCAAGACCAAATGTTTATGAAATGTTAAATTTGGCGGATTGCACTGTTTTTTTACGCGTTAACAAGGTGAATTACCCAGTTTATAAGGAATCCTGCTGCAATGCTCCATAAAACTATCTTGTCAATCATTGGTTTTCGGAACAATTTGCCATCCAACAGAAAATATAAGTATAGCAGCGGCATGGCCCAGAACATCAGATGATAGCGGAATGCCGCCGCAAATTGCAGATGCAGGGCTGCAAGGGTAGCTCTTGTCATGCCGCAGCCGGGGCAGGGAATGTGCAGAAAATGCTGCCAGACGCATGGCAGATCAAACACTCTGAATATCACGATGGTGACAAAATAGGCGAGTGTGTACGCCAGCTTTGCTTTCCATTCCTTGATTTTTGGGAATCCTTTCATGGGACTTAATCGGCAATGGGATCAATATGCCAGCACTCGGCGACATACTGGCGGATGGTACGGTCGGAGCTGAAGGGACCTGCGGCACAGGTATTGCGCCACTGTTTGGCGGCAAAGGCTTCCCGGTGGGCGTAATCGTTGATGGCCTGCAGCTTGGTTTCCACATAGGAGGGCAGGTCGCCCAGCAGATAGTAGTGGTCGGGCTGATGCCAGCTTGCGCCATCCAGCAGGGCAAAGTACAGCTCACGGAACTCACCGCTGCCGCCGTCGGAAACGGTGCCGTCGATCAGGGTTCTGACCACACGGGCGATGCGTTCATCCTTGGCGAATACCTTGCGGCTGCAATATTGTGGCATGATCTCGGTGATCTCCTCTACGGTGGCACCGAAGATATAGTTATTCTCCTTGCCTGCGGCTGCCACGATCTCGATATTGGCACCATCCATGGTACCCAGTGTTACGGCACCGTTGAGCATCATCTTCATGTTGCCCGTACCGGATGCCTCGGTACCGGCGGTGGAGATCTGCTCGGAGATGTCGCAGGCGGCAACCAGCTTTTCGGCATAGGAAACATTATAGTTGGTGACAAATACTACCTTGATGAGATCGCTGACTTCGGGGTCGTTGGCAATGAGCTTTGCGATCTCGTTGATGAACTTGATAATGGCCTTGGCTCTGCGGTAGCCGGGGGCGGATTTTGCACCGAACAGGAAGGTGGTGGGCTTGAAATCCTTGATGGAGCCGTCCTTGATGCCGAAATAGATCCACAGAATGGAGAAGGCGTTCAGGAGCTGACGTTTGTACTCATGGAGCCGCTTGATCTGTACATCAAAGCAGGAGCTGGGATCAATGACGATGCCCTCCTGCTTGCGGATGAAATCGGCAAGCTGCTGCTTTTTGGTCTGCTTGACAGCCAGAAAACGCTGCATGACAGCGGGATCCTCTGCCAGATGAGAGAGGCTTGCAAGCTGTTCCAGATCGGTGAGGAATGCACGGCTGCCGGAAAGCTCCTCCAGCAGGTCGCAAAGCTCGGGGTTGCAGACACCCAGCCATCTGCGCTGTGTAATGCCGTTTGTTTTGTTCTGGAATTTTTCGGGCATCAGGTCGTACCAATCGGAAAGGACGGTGGTCTTCAGCAGCTCTGTGTGGATCTCTGCAACGCCGTTGACATAGGCACCTGCATACATGGCAAGATTTGCCATATGCACCTGACCGTTCTTTACGATGCGGAGGCTTTGGATGGTTTCTTCGGGCAGCTCCTTGGCGTAAAGCTCCTGCAGAAATGCCTCGGAGATCTGCAGCACGATGGCGTAGACCTCGGGTACCAGCTCATCCATGAGATCGCAGTCCCATTTTTCCAGTGCTTCCTGCATAATGGTATGATTGGTGTAGGCGAAAATATGCTTGGCCATATCCAGTGCACGGAAGAAATCGTAGCCCTCCAGCATCAGCAGACGGATCAGCTCGGGGATGCTGATAACGGGGTGGGTATCATTGAGCTGTACAGCCAGCTTTTCGGGCAGTGTATCCAGCGTGCCATACTGCGCCTTGTGTTTTTTCAGGGCATCTGCCAGAGAGGCTGCACAGAAGAAATACTGCTGCTTCAGGCGCAGAGCCTTGCCCTCACGGGTATCATCGTTGGGGTACAGGCAGCGGGAGATATCCTCGGCGGCAACGGTTTCCGCAGCGGCCTGCAAATAGTGCTGATCGTTGAAGGTGTGGAAATCAAAGGCATTGACCGGCTCTGCCTGCCAAAGGCGCAGGGTACCGATATGAGGTTCACAGCCGGGCTGGGGATAACCGAAGATGGGCATATCATAGGGTACGGCACGGACGGTCTGGTTGGCGTAGTTTACCAAGACCGCTTCATCATCCCGCCGCATACTCCAGCAATCACCGAAGCGTGTCCAGTCATCGCCGGTTTCGGTCTGTCTGCCATCGGTAAAGGATTGCTTGAACAGGCCATAGCGGTAGCGGATACCGTAGCCATCCAGGGGCAGAGCGCAGGTGGCGGCACTGTCTAAGAAGCAGGCGGCCAGTCTGCCCAGACCGCCGTTGCCCAGTGCAGCGTCCTCGATATCCTCGAACACGGAGAGGGAAACGCCTTCTTTTTCAAATTCCGCAGCAACATCCTCCAGAATGCCAAGGCAGTACAGATTGTTGTACACCGCACGTCCCATGAGAAATTCCATGGAGAAATAGCAGGCACGTCTGTTGGCGATATGTGCCTTGCGGCATTGGTTCCAGCGGGGGAGCATTGCCTGCATTACGGCCTCGCCCAGTGCATTATGCAGGGTATGGGCATCGGTATGGGCAAGGGGGGATTGCAGCTTTTCTTTGCAGGCGGCAAAGATCTCTTTGGCAAGGGCTTCAGGCTTCGTCATGGGTGGTTTCTCCTTTTTCGGTGGTTTCACCGGTGATCTCACCGGCATCTTTGGCTGCGGCCGCGGCATTGCATCTGCCGTAGGTTTCATTCATTTTGCGGAGCTTTTTGCAAAGCTTTTGGGAATAATCGCTTTCCTGCGTACGGTAGATCCAGTTGCCGCCCAGAGTAGAGGGCGTGTTGATCCTTGCGGAGGGCGGTGCGTCCAGCAGATCCTGCATGGTGGTAATGGCGAGATCGGCAATGCTTGCCCATGCAGCCCGCAGCATGGCTTTGGGAAGCCGGGATTCCTTTTTCACATTGAGATACTGCATGGCGTAGGCATTGTGTTCGGGGGCATTGGCCTTGACCCAGCCGCGCAGCGTATGATTATCATGGGTACCTGTATAGCAGACACAGTTGGGCGTGCGGAAAGCATGGGGCAGATAAGGATTGCCGGAACCGCTGTCAAAGGCAAACTGCATGACCTTCATGCCGGGGAAGCCTGTGCGCTTCAGCAGACGCTCCACCGCAGGGGTGATATTGCCCAGATCCTCTGCAATGACGTTCATTTTGCCGAAGCGTTCCTTGGCGGCCTTCCACAGTGCATAATCGGGACCTTTGCGCCATTTGCCGTGCTCGGCGGTTTCATGGCCGTAGGGGATGGCGTAGTAGCGTTCAAAACCGCGGAAGTGGTCGATACGCACCACATCGTACATGGAAAGGGTGAAGGCAAGACGATCCAGCCACCATTGGTAGCCGTTTTTCTTCATATCCTCCCAGTTCCAGATGGGGTTGCCCCAGAGCTGACCCGTTACGGCAAAGGGATCGGGCGGGCAGCCTGCCACAACGGTGGGCTTTTTGTCTTTATCCAGCAAAAACAGCTTGGGCTCTGCCCACACCTCTACGCTGTCATAGGCGGCGTAGATGGGAATATCACCCACGATGCGGATGCCTTTTGCGTTGGCATAGTTTTTCAGGGCATACCATTGGGTGAAGAAGCAGAATTGCACAAAACGGTAAAAGTTGATGTCCTCGGCGTAGGTTTTTTTCGCCTCTGCCACAGCGGATTTTTCATACATGGCCAGTGCGGGCTCCCATTCTGCCCATGCTTTGCCGTCGTGGGCATCCTTCAGGGACATAAACAAGGCGTAGCCATCCAGCCAGTGTTTGTTTTCCTTGCAGAAGCGGCGGAATTCGGGGGATTTCTTTTTGCTGAAGTTTGCATAGGCGATCCGCAGCACGGGCATGACCTGCCGGTACAGCAGGGCATAATCAATGGCATCGGGTGTGGTATCCCATTGGATGCCGTCGTAATCTGCGGCACAGAGCAAGCCCTGTTGTGCCAGCGTGTCAAAATCAATGAGATAGGGGTTGCCTGCAAACACGGAGCAGGACTGATAGGGAGAATCCCCGTAGCTTGTGGGGGACAGGGGAAGCACCTGCCAGTAATGGCAGCCGCTTTCTGCGAGAAAATCCACGAAATTTTGCGCTGCTTTTCCCATTTTGCCAATGCCGTGACGGGATGGCAGGGCGGAAACTGGCAGCAGGATACCGCTTTCACGCATGATAAAAAACCTCTTTTCCGATATGGTAGCCGCAAAGGATATCTGCGGCAAATCATGATATACTATACACCAAAACCACAAGAATGATACGGAAGGAGCACAAATTTTGAAAGCCTTTGCAGGATACGGTGTTGCGTTTTTGTTCGGATTTTTTCTTTACTCCATGCTGGAGATCGCCTTTCGGGGCTATACCCATTGGACCATGGCACTGACCGGAGGCATTGTCATGATGGTGTTGTATGACATGGAGCATCGGCTGCAGGTGCATACCTTGTGGCGTGCGCTGATGGGTGCACTGTTTATCACCGCATTTGAATTTACGGTGGGGGTGGCGGATAATCTGCTGATGGGCTGGCAGGTATGGGATTATTCGGAGCTGCCCATGAATCTGCTGGGACAGATCTGCCTGCCGTTTTCCGCCATCTGGTTTATACTTTGCATTCCTGCGGGATTGTTCTGCCGTCTGATGGGCAGAAGGCTGGGGCTTATTCCGCAGACCAGATGGACGGACCCTGTGCCAGAAGATATTCACTGAGCTCGCAGGCCATTTCACATTGCTCCTGAACACGGGGGTGGCCGGGGGTGCCTACGCCGGTACGGGTAAAGCGGAATCTTCTGACTCTGGGACTGTGGATCCGTTCACAGACCTCATCCATCATGCCCTCCCAGAAGGGATCGTGCATCAACACGGTCAGCAGCAGCAGGAAGGTTGCATGGGGGTATTTTTCCATGAGATCCGTAATAATGCGGCAGTAGGTGGTGATCCAGTGTTCTTTTTTGGCATCATCGGGAATGCAGTTGTCCCGATCGCCCACATGATGATCGTTCTGACCCACGGCAAACAGCACCACATCGGGGGTATAGCGGGAAAAATCCCACTGAGAGCAGCCGCAGAAGGGCAGATAGCCCATTTTGTCATAGGCGGTTTCCAGACCGTAATTGCCGTTATCAAAATAGCCTGTGTGGTCCAGCAGGGCAATGCCGCCCTGTGCATTGAGATGAATTTGTGCGCCAACCAGCCGTGCGGTCTGCATGGCGTAGCTGTACCATGCATTATCCAGAGAAGCATCGTAGGTAGGGGGATCGCTTGTACCCACATGATCGTAGGCTTCCACCACAGAACCCGCACTGACACTGTCGCCGAAGCATTCCATGCGGCGTGTGGGCATAGGCGGTGCGGAAAGCAGATTGCCTGTTTCTCCCAGACGGATCTCGGTCAGGGTAAAGCAGTGGGTGGCATCCTGCCGCTTGTAGATCACGCATTCATGAACGCCATCGGTTTCCACGGGGATCTGTACGGTCTGGGGGATGTCGTTGCAATCGGCGGAAAGCATCAGCTTGCCCACAACGCCATCCAGCACATAGCCAATGGCAGGATCGCCGTACAGACGGTGATCCTTGAGGGTGACGGCAAGCTGTCTGCCGCTGAAGCGGAACCGCACCAGTGAGCCTGCCCAGTGAAAGACAGGTGCATCGGCATCGGACATATCGATACGGCCCATGTATTGCAGGGCACTGTGAGATGGAGAAAAGATCTGTTCCATAAAAAAACCTCCGCAGGTTGTTTTGTATCAAAGCCTATTATAGCATACTTTGCTCTGAATTGCAAGAAAGAATCCCCCATGGCCGCAAGAGTGATGATGCGTTTGTGTGCGAACGATGAAAAAACAGACTTTGCCCTTGCCAAATTGCAAAGAATATGTTACAATGTACGTTAGTATGGTTGAAAGGACAAAGGTTCAGATGAAGGAAAAAGAACAACATCCCGTAGAGGACGGGCTGGCTAAGGTAGAAGACACCAATCTTTCCGCTTTTGAAAATGCCCGTATGCTGGAGGCAAGAGCAAGGCGTGAGGAAGAGCTTGCCGAGCGTGCCAGACAGGCAGCAGAAAACGAAGCCGCATATCAGGCAAGAGAGGCCTATGCCAAGGAGCTGTATGATGAAAAGCTGGATCTCATGCGGCTGAAGCAGGGCGTGATCACCGACAGCGACAAGGTTTTTCCCGAAAAGGAGCCACCGAAAAAATACACCCTATCGGAGAAAATCGGCAACTGGATCTACCATTCCAAATGGTGGCTGGGCATTGCGGTTTTCTGTGTGGCTGTGGGCGGTTTTCTGTTGTACGATCACCTGACCAAGGTGGAGGCAGATGTGAACCTGCTGCTGATCTCCAATGATTACGAGATTTACAGCAGGAGTCAGACCCTTTGCGACATGATGGAGAAAAATCTGGCGGATTACAACGATGATGACCGCAGTGTGGCGGCGGTGGTGTTTGTGCCTGTTTCTCAGAAGAGTATGGAAAACGGCAGCTATGCTTCGGCGTACAATACCCAGTTGATGGTGCAGTTCCAGAGCAATATGTGTATGCTGGTCATCGGAGATAAGGCATCGGATGAATATATCGAATCCGATAAGCTGTATGTGGAGCTGGAGGAGCTGTATCCCCAGTATGATTTCATTGAGGGTGACCGTATTCTGCTGGAAAAAACCAATTTTCAGGCATGGCTCGGTACGCCGGAGCCGCCCCGTGAGGGTGCTTATCTGGCACTGCGTTTGCCTGTGGGCGGTATGAGCTCCGAGGAGGAGATGAAGCAGGCATACGATGAAGCTCTGCCTGTGCTGGAAACTCTGATGGAGCAGCTTGCGGCAGAACCGCCCGTAACCGAAACGACCACCGGAGGTGAATGAGATGGCAGGAACGCAGCAAGGCGAAAACTATGGCATTCTGCCGCCCAAGCCGCCAATGACGGCAAAGGTGACCACAGGCACGCAGATGGCTGTGCGTCTGGTGGTGCTGGTGGGGCTGCTGGTGCTGGGCATTGTGGGCTTTTTGATGATACGGGATCGGTATCAGAAGCCTATGCGCCTGTACTACAAGGCTCTGAGTAACAAAGATGCATCCAAGATGTGTCAGGCATTCCCGGGCTGGCTGGTGAATGCGGAGGTGGATGAAGAAGCCATGTCCATTTACGATATGTGTGCCGCAATGGTTTCCACTGTGGGTGCAAATTTCGGGGATGAGTATGAAGTGGAGATGGATTATGTCAGCCGCACCGCTGTGGAGGAGGACTATCTCGATCGTCTGGAGGAGGGGATCCTTTCCCGCTATCAGACCAAAACAGAGATCTCCGAGGGCTGGCAGGTGCAGCTTTCCGTTGTGTATTCCAACGGCGGCAATGAGATCACCATGACGGAATATGCCCGTGTATACCGCATCAACGGCAGTTGGTGCCTGCTGGATGTACCGGGCAGTGAATCATAACAGAGAGAAATCGCTTCGCCGTAATACGGAGCGATTTCAGCTTTCTTTTTGGGTTTTTTCACGGGAAATACATAAAACAGGGGTAAAATCAAACCGAATCATGTAAAAGGAGTTGTTTTATGAAACATTCTTTGCGAGTGTACGCCGCAGTGCTTGCGGCTGCAACGGTTGCTTTTCCTCTGAACGGCTGCAAGACAAATGAGAGCAGCGAGATCGCCCTAAACAGTACGGGCAGTGTGCAATCGGGTGCCGAACCCAACAGCGGCACCGCAGAAAACCTTTCCGCAGAGCCGTTGGATATCAGTGCATACACCAACATCGCTCTGAGCAATGCGGATCTGGATACCGCTTGGAGTGCAGAGGATCCTGTGATCCGCTGTGCGGGAGATACCATTTCCGTACCCGAGGGGGTGGGTGTTTCTGTCAGCGGACAGACTGCCACTATCACTAAGGGGGGCAGCTATGTGCTGGAGGGTTCTCTCTCCGATGGACAGATCATTGTGGCACTGACCGATAACACCGAGAAGGTGCACCTGATCTGCAACGGCATAACCATACACAGCAGCTCTGCACCTATATGGGTACAGCAGGCAGATAAGGTCATTGTGACGCTGGCAGAGGGAACTGTCAATACGCTGACCGACGGCACGGATTATGCGGTGGAATCGGATACGGATACCGCACCCAATGCCTGTCTGTACAGCAAGGATGATCTGACCATGAACGGCAGCGGTACACTGATCGTCAACGGCAATTGCAACAACGGCATTCAGTCTGCGGATGATCTGCGGATCATGGGTGGAACGCTTACGGTGAATGCGGTCAATCATGGCATCCGCGGCAGCGATTCCGTTGTGATCAAGGATGGCAATATAACGGTTACCGCACAGGGCGATGGGATCAAATCCACTACCACAGATACCGAAGGCAAAGGTTTTGTGGATGTGGAAGGCGGTGTGATCTCCGTAACTGCCGCACAGGATGCGGTGGATGCTGCCGTTGCATTGGTGGTCAGCGGCGGTACACTGACACTGGAAAGCGGCGGCGGTGCAGCCAATGCGCCTGTTCAAAGCGGCGGTATGCACGGCGGCTGGGGCGATTGGTTTACGGATACCAACACTACCGATACTGCTGTCAGCACCAAGGGCATGAAGGCAGGCGGATTGCTGGCCATCACGGGTGGTACCGTAGAGGTAGATTCTGCCGATGATGCTTTGCACTGCAACGGAGATTGTTCCGTCAGCGGCGGTGAAATGACTCTGGCTGCCGGCGATGATGGTATTCACAGTGACGATGAACTGTACATCGGCGGTAATGCAGTTATTACGGTTTCCGGATCCTATGAGGGTCTGGAGGCATATCACATCAGCATAGCGGGCGGAACCACCCGCGTTACCGCACAGGATGATGGTCTGAATGCAGCAGGGGGCGATACTGCATCCCTGACTGCCGATTCCATGATACCTCCCGATATGGGCGGCAGCTTTGACGGAGGCTTCGGAGGCGGTCGTCCCGGCGGCTTTGGCGGATTTGCCGCAGGTTCCGGAGAACTGACCATAACCGATGGCTATCTGTTTGTGAATGCGGGCGGTGATGGTCTGGATTCCAACGGCAATATTACCATGACAGGTGGTACTGCTGTGGTTTGTGGCCCCACCAACAACGGCAACGGCCCTCTGGACAGCGGCGACAACAACAATCATATTACCCTAAGCGGCGGTACGCTGATGGCTGTGGGTGCTACGGGCATGATGGAAGTCCCCGAAAGCAATTACATCGCATCGGCTTCTCTCAATGCCGCGGCGGGTACGCTCATTGTGGTTACCGATGCCCAAGGTACGGTTCTGGGTGCGCTGCAAACGCCTAAAAATGCACAGGGGATCGTATTCAGCGCAGGGGGCGCCGCAGATGGCTATACCGTGTACAGCGGCGGTACCTATGATGGCAGCTTCAACAGTGATGGCTGGGCTGCAGGCGGCAGCTATACGCCCGGTACCGAGATCTGCTCCGGTGGGGGCAGCATCGGCTTTACCGGGGGCATGGGCGGCGGATTCGGCGGTGGATTCGGCGGCGGTCGTCCCGGCGGCAGACCGTAAATCACCCATTGACGCAATTTTGTTGATGCGGGAGGGCATGGTGAACGATGATTTTTGCATTCGGTGACTATCAACTGGATATAGACGTGGAACGGACAAGAGCCTTTTATCAGACGGCAGAGATGATCACAGCCGGATGTGCCTGTGACGGCTGCTCGAATTATCTGGCGGCTTCGGATGGGTTTCCCGAATCGGTGAAAGCGTTTTTCAGCATGCTGGGCGTTGATGTCCGAAAGGCTGCCGAAATTATCACATGGTGCTCTGAGGATGACGGAAAGGCGTTGTATTACGGCGGATTCTATCACATCTGCGGGCGTATTCTGAACCATGCGGATTGCTGGGAGGCAAACGGCTCCATGAATGATACCATGTACTCCGTTACCGCAGGATATGCAGTGGGATTCACCGAGAGTGTTTCTTTGCTTGAAACGGGTTTTCCCACGCCTGCCCTGCAAATGGAGATCAGCTTCCATCAAGTGCCATGGCTGTTGGATACAAAAAACACCTACTGATCTCCCCTGATGGTTATATGTGCATATCAAAAAAGCCTGAGAATCGGATTTCTCAGGCTTTTGTGTTGATATGGATATCGTTGTTTCTTGACAATTTGCGGCTGTATGGGGTATAATAAACAGGATAAGAAAAAAGGAGGGCGGCTTTATGTATCTACCCATATCCGTGATCCTGACAGGCGGTACCATTTGCTGTCAGACCAAGGAAAACGGTACCCGTTACAGCAATGCGGAAAAAACAGGCTTTCTGCTTTTGGAGCAGTACAAAAAAGAAAAGGGAGATGCACAGGGCTTTCTCACGCAGATGCCTATGAATACCCTTAGTGAGGATTTGCAGCCTGCTCATTGGGATCTGCTGCTGGATGCTTTGCGTCAGGTGAACACAACTGCATCCAGCGGTGTGATCATCGCCCACGGTACGGATTCTCTGGCGGAAACCGCTGCCATGCTTGCCTGTGCCTTGGCAGGATATCCGCTGCCTGTGGTGCTGGTTTCCGCACATACGCCGCCGGAACACCCAAAAACCAATGCCCACCGCAACTTTGCCGCCGCAGTGGAGCTGCTGCAAAAGGGCTTGCCTGCGGGCGTGTGGGTGGTGTATGAAAATCTGGATGGAGTCGTGTATCTGCATCATGGTGCAAAGCTGCGTTTGTGCGCCAATGAAAGTGATGAGTTCTTCAGCCGTGATATGCGGCCCTATGAAAGTGTTCATGTGGAACAATTGCAGCCTGCACCGTGGCAGAAGCCTATCCCCCTGATGCAAATGGCTTCCATGGCGGATGCCCCGCCGGTATTACAGCTTCGTCCCTATATCGGGCTGCGGTATGATCGGATCTCCATGGAAGATGCGGCAGCGGTGGTGCATGGCACTTATCATTCGGAAACTGCCAATTCCTGCGGAGATTCTCCCTATTCTCTGCGATATCTGCTGCGACGCACAAAGGCTGCGGGGATCCCTTGCTTTCTGGCACCCTGCGCCAAATATACTCAGCAGTATGCATCGGCGGAGGCCTTGGTAGCTGAGGGTATCACACCCTTGCCCGATGCTTCCTTGCAGCTTGCCTACGGTGCGGCAATGGTAGCCGGTGCCATGGGCTGTTCGGGAGAAGCCCTTTGCGCCATGGTGCAGACATTTTGTCAGCGGTTTGAAAGATAAGCCTTGCGCTGCTGCATATAGATCTTGCGGGCTTGCAGCAAAAATGCGTGTACCTGCGGTGTTTTGAAGTCCATGTATGTCCACGGGAAGGGATGCCAGCCGCCCCTTGCGTAGAATAGTGTCAGTTCGGCATAAATGCCGCTGTGTAAAGGAATACGATGCCCTGCGTTTTTGGTGGTGGCAAGGGTCAGTCTGCCGCAGCCGATGAACCCGGGATCAAGATTGATTCTGCGGCTGCCGTTGACGGCGTATTCCGCTTCCAGAGCATTGGTCTGCAGCTTGATCTCTGCCAGCAAAGCAGGATCCTTACAGTCTGCAAAGCTCATCAGGAGCCTGCGGGGATTTCCCTGCATTTCTTCGTTGTAGTAGGGGGAAATCTCCCCGAAATCATAAGGCTGTGCCAGAAGATCCGTTGCCCCGAAGCAGCTTTGCAGTCGCTGCTGCAGCTCCGATGCCAGTGCATCATCGGTGTACAGCATGGCAAGGATCAGCTTTTCAGGCTCAAAAGAAGTTACATTTCCCATTTTATCGTATGCCTCCTGCAGTGATTGCTTTCATCTTATCACGACAGCAGGCAAAAGTCAAGAGGAGAGAAGTTCCCATGATGAAAGTATCTGCCAAACTGCGAAAAAAAGCGGTGGCTGTCTGCGATATTCTGGATACGGTGTATCCCGAAGCACCTTGCTCGTTGGAATACGAAGAACCCTACCAGCTCATGATCGCCGCAAGGCTCAGTGCCCAGTGTACCGATGCTCGTGTGAATATTGTGACCCGAACCCTGTTTGTGCAGTATCCCACCCTGCAATCCTTTGCCGATGCCGACCTTGCCGCATTGGAAGAAGCCGTGCGTCCCTGCGGGTTTTACCGTACCAAGGCAAAAAGCATACAGGAAATGTGCAGAAGACTGCTGGATGTGTACGGCGGTGTGCTGCCCGACACGCTGGAGGAACTGCTGACCCTTTCGGGCATTGGCAGAAAGACCGCCAATCTGCTGCTGGGCGATATTTACGGCAAGCCCTCTGTGGTAACCGATACCCACTGCATCCGCATCTCCGGCAGATTGGGTCTGTCGTCGTCCCGTCAGCCCGAAAAGGCGGAGGAGGAGCTGCGTGCTGTGCTGCCGCCGGAGCGTTCCTCCCGCTATTGTCATCAGATCGTCCAGTTCGGGCGGGATGTATGCCGTGCAAGAAACCCCCTGTGCGGACAATGCCCCTTGCAAGGCCTTTGCAGTGACCCCTCCTTTACCAAAAAAAGGATAGATGGATAAAACATAAAAAAATATAAATGCCCCTTGACAAACGGCGGAAGGCGTGATATAATCAACACAAAAGCTGTGACGAAGACAGGTTTGTATCGTGCAATGCCTTCAGAGAGCCGACGGTTGGTGTGAGTCGGCGGCAACATGATGGAAACATCCCTTCTGAGCTGAAGTGCTGAAATGGGCAGTAGGTGCTTCCGTGAGGCTGCGTGAAGGCAAAGGGCTTACCGGTTTTTCATTAAGAAAACGGCGAGTTCGCGGAGTGGCGTGTACATCTCCGAAGATGTGGCGCAATTTGAGTGGTACCGCGGGTAATGATAATGATTGCTCGTCTCAAAGTCGTATGCTGTATGCTATGACGTGAGACGGGCTTTTTTATTTGTACCGATCTGAATGATGAAAGGATGAGAAAGTTGAGCGCACAGAACCCTATGGAAACCATGAATACCGAGCAGAAGATTAAGGAGGTTGCCCGCCGAATTCGCAGCCTGCGTGAGGATCTGGGCATCACTGTGGAGGAAATGTCCGAAAAAACCGGCTTTTCCGTGGAAGACTATACCGCACTGGAATCCGGTGTGCGTGATTTCAGCTTTACCTTCATTCATAAGTGTGCAGGCATCTTTGATGTGGACATTGCCGAGCTGATGGAAGGCCACAGCCCCGAGCTGACCGGCTATACCATCACCCGTAAGGGTGAGGGTCTGCCCATTGTCCGCCGTGCCGGTTTTGCCTATAACCGTCTGGCACATAAGTTTAAGGATAAGATCGCAGAGCCCTTCCATGTGGTCATTCCCTATTCCGAGGAAGCCCTGTCCCGTCCGCTGCATCTGGGCAGCCACGCCGGTCAGGAAATGGATATCGTCATCAAGGGTACCCTGCGTATGATCATCGGTTCCCATACCGAAACACTGCACGCAGGCGACTGCATCTACTATGACAGTGCCATTCCCCATGATGAGATCGCACTGGGCGGCGAGGACTGCGAGATCTATGCCTTTGTTATGAATCCCAGGGGCAACGGCATGAGCGAGTACAAGGAGCGTGTGCAGGAGCAGGTCACCACCAATGTGGATAAGGCAGGCATCCCGCACCCCGTTGCAGAGCGTTTTGTTTCCTGCGAAACCGACGAAAACGGCGTGCTTTCCGGTATCCACTTCCAAAATCAGGAGAAGTTCAACTTTGCCTTTGATGTGGTGGATGCCATTGCCGAGAAAACACCCGATAAGCTGGCCATGATCCATGTGGCAGAGGACTTTACCGAGCGCCGCTTTACCTTTGCGGAAATGAAGAAGTATTCCTGCCAGACCGCAAATTACTTCAAATCTCTGGGCATCCGCAAGGGTGACCGTGTGATGCTGGTGCTGAAGCGTCACTACCAGTTCTGGTTCTCCATTCTGGCTCTGCACCGTCTGGGTGCCATTGTGATTCCTGCATCTAACCAGTTGATGAAGCACGATTTTGAATATCGCTTCCAGTCTGCGGGTATTTCCGCAGTGGTGTGTACCGCAGATGGCTCTGTTGCCGATGAGATTGATCTTGCCGCACCTGCCAGCCCCGATCTGAAGGTGAAGATCATGGTGGGCGGCAGCCGTGGTGATTGGCATGATTTCAATCAGGAGCTTTCCGCATACAGCACGCACTATCACCGCACCGAGGATACTCCCTGCGGCACCGATCCCATGCTGATGTTCTTTACCTCCGGTACCACAGGCTACCCCAAGATCGCACTGCACAGCTTCCAGTATCCTCTGGGTCACTATACCACTGCACGGTACTGGCATAATGTGGATCCCAACGGCATTCACTTTACCATCTCCGATACGGGCTGGGGTAAGGCGCTGTGGGGTAAGCTTTATGGTCAGTGGCTCTGCGAAACCGCTGTGTTTGTATACGATTTCGACCGCTTCCATGCAGAAAATATTCTGCCTATGTTTGCAAAGTATCAGATCACCAGCTTCTGTGCACCGCCTACCATGTACCGCTTCTTCATCAAGGAGGATCTCTCCAAGTATGATCTTTCCTCTCTGAAGTATGCCACCATTGCAGGCGAAGCACTGAACCCCGAGGTGTTCCACCAGTTCAAGCGTGCAACGGGTCTTTCCCTGATGGAAGGCTTCGGACAGACCGAAACTACCCTTGCCATTGCCAACTTTGTGGGCATGGAGCCCAAGCCCGGCAGCATGGGCAAGCCCAATCCGCTGTTTGATGTGCAGATCCTTTCTGCCGATGGCACGCCCGTAGGTGTAGGTGAGACAGGTGAGATCTGCATCCGCCTGAAGGATGAACCCATCTGCGGACTTTCTCTGGGCTACTACAATGACGAAAAGAACACCAACGCCGCCTGGTACGATGGTTACTATCATACCGGAGATACCGCCTGGCAGGATGAGGACGGCTATTTCTGGTATGTGGGCCGTGTGGATGATCTCATCAAGTCTTCCGGCTACCGTATCGGACCCTTCGAGATCGAAAGCGTTATTATGGAGCTGCCTTATGTGCTGGAATGCGCTGTCACAGGTGTTCCCGATGAGATCCGCGGACAGGTGGTTAAGGCTACCATCGTGCTGACAAAGGGTACGGTTCCTTCCGAGGAGCTGAAAAAGGAGATCCAGGTGTATGTGAAAAATGCAACCGCTCCCTATAAGTATCCCCGTGTGGTAGAGTTCCGTGACAGCCTGCCCAAAACCGTGGGCAGCGGCAAAATCCGCCGTGCAGAGCTGCGCCAGGAGGATGCTGCCAAGGCTTCTCAGAATGCATAACAAAAAGCTATGTCACATCAAAGTGACACAGCTTTTATTTTGATATCATTTTGATATCGGTATGATATGAGTTTGATTACTGCATATTGGTATTGTAGGTTTTCAGGATCTCCTGTGCATCCATGGCGGTGATGCTGCCGTCGCCATCCAGATCGGCGGCACGGCTTTGGTTAAATGTCAGAGCGGAATCTCCGCCCATAACGGAAACGGTATTGTACTCCTGCAATGCGATGATCGCATCTACGGTATCTACGGTACCGTTTTGATTGACATCACCTGTAACGATTGCAGTTTGCGTCAGGGGCGCAATGGTTATGTATTGGATATCGGAAGCCGGCAGATCTCCTGTTACGGTGCCTGCAAGCCACGCAAATGCGATGTCTTCACGGGCTTCCAGCTTTTCACAGAGTGCGATGGCTTCTTCCAGTGTAGAGGGCGCACCTGCCAAAAAGCTCATATGCTCTCCTGCGTTCTCTGTTATGGAAACGGTATAGCCGTATTCCTCGGTGTTCAGAGCGTTATAGTCGATGGTACAGCCATCTGCGGGGGTAATGACAAGTTCTGTGCCCGAATTTTCACGGTAATAGGCCTTTCTCTGATAATGTACCGAAAAGAGTCCCTGCACCTCAAAGCGTTCATCGTTCAGGATACGGGGAATGATCACATCTGCTTTTTCGGCAGGAATGCCGGAAAGCACATACAGATCATCGGCGGTAACATTCATTCCGGCGGGGATGATGAATTCGGGGTTCAGCTCATGAAATTCACCCAGAAAATGCTCTTTGTAAGCATCCGGAGCGGACATGGAAACGGTCGTACCTGCAACCTCAAAGGTCTGTGCTTCCTTCAGCAGGGGATCGGTGCAAAGCACCATCAAGCCGCCGTAAATATCAAAGGAATAATCGTTGACATAGTTATCCTGTGCGGGGCGGATGGGCGTATAGACTACCTCGGATTGGAGAGAATCCGTCGCTAGGATGTCAATGAGTTGGTCTTCGTTCATGGCACTGACTTGCAGAGCAGATTGCCCAAGCAGAGCCGCTGCGGTCAATGCAGCAAATACTATCTTCGTCATAGAGATTCCTCCTATATTAACTGTTCAATCTTCCGTTATTAAGATAAAACTGAAGCAAGGGTCTTGTGATTGCCATACCCTGCGCAGTAATACTTCCATTGGAAGTATATACACCAACCGCAGTATCACCATACCCATCGGATTGTGCAAGATATGAAACACTACCACTCATACCAGATTCTAAAGCATTTCTGACACCATATCCATAAATAAATTGTTGGATTCCAGTTCCAGCTGGTGTGAGTTGATAAAGAGCGCCTTTCATATACTGGGATTGTGTACCATTGCGAAAACCTGCTGTTGTCACAGTTTTAGAAGATGTTGTAAGATAGGTTGATTGACTATCGTCTAAAAGCATGCCAAGTGGGAAGTAGCCATAGCCTGACAGATCTTCTTCAACGACAATTAGACCGTAATCCCAATATGTACCAACATCATTACCACCAGTTATAAATGCTGTTGGAATGTGGACACTCTTAATTGTAAGTTTGTGCTCGACTTGTGTGTTGTTTTCGTATGTATAAGCATAGGCTGTTTTATAACGATTAAATCCCTTGTGCTGGTTTGTATTCGGGTCAATATTACGGTTGTACAGACAGTGTGCTGCGGTAGCGATTACATGATCCCCTACAATAAATCCCGTTGCCAAATAATTCTTGGTTGAATTGGAGAGCTCCTCGCCGATTCGTATCAGTCTGCTATCATTTACTTGTGTCATCGCTCTGCTGTTAACACTTTGGTTATTCAGCTTAGCTAAGAGTTCATCGTAGTTGGCATAGTCAGTTTGTGCTAGACTTTCATTTGTCAATGTGTAAGAACGCGTAGTATGTGTTGTGTGAGAGTATGCAGTATATGAACGATTCTCAAATTCCAGATAATCTTCCAGCTTTGCTTCGTAGTTTGGGTCATCTTCACTTACATTGAATCTCAATGCACCATGTGCGCTAAAAGGTGCCGTAGATCCAACTGTAATGCGGTAGTAGTTGTAGTATGCCAGATACGCTTGGGCATCGGCTTGATCTACAACATAGTCAGCTGTTGCATCCATGTCATCGTAAACATACGGGTAATCCAGCTTGCCTTCCAGAAACTCCATCAGATGCATTGCATCAAATAAGTCCAGTACACCATCTTCATTCAGATCTTTGATTCTGCTTGTTGAGGGTACGGAGACTGCGTTAGCATGGGTGGCGTTGAAGGGGTTGCACGGTGCTGTCATAATCGTGCCGGCAATTGTTGCGGTCAAAAGGGCTGTGCAAAAACGGTTCGCTTTCATAGGTCATTCCTCCTTATATATTTTGGGGTGATGTTTGCACACAAAACATCTTATCCCTATCATTAGTATAGCATATATTCCTTTTACTGTCAATCATTATACCTAATATTTGGCATATTGCTAAAAAACATACGGTCTGTTTTATGCAATACAGCGAAAAAGGTAATGATGATTTGTTTGAGGGTATTTTGCATAAATGATTCGGGGGTTTATCCGCTGCCGATTGTGCAGTTTGCTGTGTTGCATTTTCTGCCAATTTGTGATATACTGTAAAAGTATGTGAATGTAACAGGAGGGATTTCCTTTGTACAGCAAAAATACTCTGCCCACGCAGTTTGCCGCCCTTGCCCCTATGGTAGGGCATACGCCGCTGCTGGAGATCACAATGGAATATAAAGGGGAACGCCGTGTGGTGTATGCTAAGGCAGAGGCCTATAATCTGTCCGGCAGCATTAAGGATCGGGTTGCCTACTATATGCTGAAAAAAGCCTACGAAACCGGTGAGATCCACCCGGGTGACATCATCGCCGAGGCCACCAGCGGCAATACGGGTATTGCTTTTTCTGCCATGGGTGCTGCTCTGGGGCATCCTGTGGTGATCTATATGCCCGATTGGATGAGCATGGAGCGTCGGAATATCATCCGCAGCTATGGTGCGGAGGTTCGGTTGGTTTCCAAAGAGGAAGGCGGCTTTCTGGGCTCTATTGCCATGACCGAAAAGCTGGGCGAGCAGGAGAATGTGTATCTGCCAAGACAGTTTTCCAATGCGGATAATGTAGAGGCGCATTTTGAAACCACAGGTGCAGAGATCGCTGCACAACTGGCTTCCATCGGCAAAACGGCGGATGCTGTGGTTGCGGGTGTGGGCACGGGCGGTACGGTTATGGGCATTGGCCGCAGATTGCGTACTGTGAATCCGGATTGTGCTTTGTTCCCGCTGGAGCCGCTGAATTCTCCCACACTATCTACGGGATATAAAGTCGGTAAGCATCGCATTCAGGGTATTTCCGATGAATTTATCCCCGATATTCTCAAGATGGAGGAAGCAAGCGGGATTGTTTCCGTGGATGATGTGGATTCTATCCGCATGGCACAGATGCTTTCCAGACAGTTTGGTCTGGGCGTGGGTATCAGCTCCGGTGCCAATCTGCTGGGCTGCCTGCTGGCAGGTGACCGCATCGGCGGTGATAAGACCATTGTTACCGTGTTTGCCGATGACAATAAAAAGTATCTTTCCACCGATTATTGCGAGGAATTCCCGCAGACGGAGGACTCTGTTACCTCCAAGCTGAAGCTGATTGGGATGCGGGCCATTGCCTGCCCCGTAAACGAGTGAATGCAAGCCGTTCTCCCTGCATGGGGAGGGCGGCTTTTTTGCTGCGGGGCAGGGGAATATATACTATTTATATATACACTCTGCTATGCACTCTGCTGCCGCTGTATGGTCTTGCTTTTGGTGGCTTGCATGCAATCTTGCATCAAATGATAAAAAGAACCACCCAATCGTTGGTTGCATCTGTCAATATGAAACAGGAATCTATAAAAATCGTGATTTTTACTTGACACAATTCCTGTTTCGGTGTAAAATAGAATGGTATCATTATATGGAAAGGATGATTCTTTATGGGTCTTACCCTCACAGAAAAAATTCTCTCTGCACACCTTGTGGAAGGTGAGCTGGTGCGCGGCTCCGAGATCGGTATCCGCATTGACCAGACTCTGACACAGGACGCTACCGGCACCATGGCTTATCTGGAGTTTGAAGCAATGGGTGTGCCTCGTGTCCGTACCGAGCGTTCCGTGGCTTATATTGACCACAACACGCTGCAGAACGGCTTTGAAAACGCGGATGACCACCGCTTCATCGGCAGTTGTGCCAAGAAGCATGGTCTGTTCTTCTCCCGTCCGGGCAATGGTATCTGCCACCAAGTTCATCTGGAGCGTTACGGTATTCCCGGCAAAACACTGATCGGTTCCGATTCTCATACGCCCACAGGCGGCGGTCTGGGTATGCTTGCCATCGGTGCAGGCGGCCTGGATGTGGCTGTTGCCATGGGCGGCGGTGCTTATTATATTACCTGCCCCAAGGTGGTCAAGGTTGAGCTGACCGGTAAGCTTTCTCCCTGGGTGGCTGCCAAGGATGTGATCCTTGAGGTGCTGCGCCGTATGTCCGTAAAGGGCGGCGTGGGTAAGGTCATTGAATACTGCGGCGAAGGCGTGAAAACGCTGACTGTCCCTGAGCGTGCTACCATCACCAACATGGGTGCAGAGCTGGGCGCAACCTCCTCTATCTTCCCTTCTGATGAGATGACCCGTGATTTCCTGCGGGCACAGCAGCGTGAAGAGGTATGGGTACCTCTTGCTGCCGACGAGGACGCTGTTTATGATGAGCATATCGTCATTGACCTGGGTGCATTGGTGCCTCTGGCAGCTTGCCCTCATTCTCCCGATAATGTAAAATCCATGGAGGAGATCGGCACCCTGAAGATCGATCAGGTTTGTATCGGTTCCTGCACCAACTCCTCTTTGCTGGATATGATGAAGGTTGCTCATATTCTCAAGGGCAAGACAGTACATCCCGATGTATCTCTGTCCATTGCTCCCGGCTCCAAGCAGGTGCTGAATATGCTGGCTGCCAACGGTGCGCTGGCTGATATGATCGACGCAGGTGCAAGAATCCTTGAGAGTGCTTGCGGCCCCTGCATCGGCATGGGTCAGTCGCCTAACTCCGCAGGTATTTCTCTGCGTACCTTTAACCGTAACTTTGAAGGCCGCTCCGGTACCAAGGATGGTCAGATCTACCTGGTTTCCCCCGAAACCGCCGCTGCATCTGCACTGACCGGTTACCTGACCGACCCCAGAACGCTGGGCGATATGCCTGCATTCCCTCTGCCTGAGGTGTTTACCATCAATGATAATATGCTGACACCTCCCGCTGCTGAGGAGGATATGGCTGATGTGGAGATCCTGCGCGGACCCAACATCAAGCCCTACCCCGAAACTGCTCCGCTGCTGGAGACCATTGAGGCACCTTGCTCCCTGAAGGTGGGCGATAATATCACCACAGACCACATTATGCCCGCAGGTGCAAAGATTCTGCCTCTGCGATCCAATATTCCCGCAATTTCTCAGCACTGCTTTGCAGTCTGCGATGAGGCCTTCCCCGCAAGAGCCAAGAAAATGGGCAAGAGCATCATTGTGGGCGGTGCAAACTACGGTCAGGGTTCTTCCCGTGAGCATGCAGCGCTTGCACCTCTGTATCTGGGTGTAAAGGCTGTTTTGGTGAAGTCCTTTGCCCGTATCCACCGTGCAAACCTTATCAATGCAGGTATTCTGCCTCTGACCTTTGTCAACGAGGCTGACTATGACAAGATCGCACAGGGCGATGTGCTGGTGCTGGCGGATATCCGCAAGGCTGTTGAGGAAGGCAAGACCGAGCTGGTGGTTGTCAACAAGACCAATGGGGCCGAGATCCCTGTTCTTTGCGAGCTGACCGGCCGTACCAAGGATATCATGCTGGCAGGAGGTCTGCTGGATTACACCAGAGAGCAGTTGAAGTAAGATCTGCTTTGGGTATACGGACGGAAAGGAGTCATTTATGACGTTTTGGTTCCCAGGCTTAGGTCCTGCTCATAACAGACAATACAAGCCGGATGGTACCCCGCGCACACCGGATCCTTCCATGAATTTTGTAGGTATCTTCAGCTTTGTTATTTCTGTTTTGGTGCTGATGAGTGCCATCACTGCCAATTGGGATTTTCTGTTGGCTGTGTTAGTGTTGCTTTTTGTGGGAACGATCCCGTATGGTATTCTTTTCCCGAAAATCAGAGAAAAAATGCAGCGGATGAAAACACAGGCTCCTGCAAAATACAGGGTTTTGGATGCTGTGGATGTTTGGTGCTTCCGCCTTGCGTGGATCGTTATGATCGTTGCTCTGATCTTCTTTATCCTTCATTAAAGGAAGTGCAAACGTTATGTTTCTGAACACAATAGCAATGCTGCGTTCCATTCGTATCCGCCACTGGACGGATATTGTGCTGATCGCCATTGCTGCGGTGCTGCTGTGGGGTATTCAGGCTTTGCTGCAAAAGCTGTTCCCCAATATGAGCGAGAAAACCGCACACATCATTTCCGTGATCATTACCTTTATCTTTGTGCTGATCTGGGTGTTCAATGTGCCGATTCCCGATTGACGAGATGATACATCCCACAGACTGTTTCAGCAGTCATCATGCGTGACCTGCGAAAAGGATAAGGTGACAGAATTGAACTATTATCGTGGAAAGTTTTTTCATCTTGCTGTTGCATTGTTTGTCAGCTTGATCGGTGTCGGCATCGGATTCTTGATTGCATGGAAGTATGATGTATTGGATGACGGCGATTGGCTGCTGTATGGTGGCATCGGCGGAAGCGTATTGGGAATTCCGATTGCTTTTGTACTGGATCGTTGGATGCATATTCGTTGGTCTGATATGCAAATCGACCGATTTTACCGTTGGTTTGATGGGGTTTTTGCAGTGTTATGTTTACTTGTTTGTATACTCGAATTGATATGGTGTTTTTTGATTCCTATATCCGATTTATAATGATGTGAAAGGAGCTTTTTCCCATGGAGAAGATTAAAATGACAACTCCGCTGGTAGAGATGGACGGCGACGAAATGACCCGTATTCTCTGGCAGTGGATCAAGGATATTCTCATTACCCCTTATGTAGAGCTGAATACCGAGTATTACGATCTGGGTCTTGCTCACCGTGAGGAGACCAAGGATCAGGTGACCTTTGACAGTGCCGAGGCTACCAAAAAGTACGGTGTGGCCGTAAAGTGCGCTACCATTACGCCCAATGCTGCCAGAATGCCCGAATACAACCTCACCCAGATGTGGAAATCTCCCAACGGCACCATCCGTGCCATTCTGGATGGTACCGTGTTCCGTACGCCCATTCTGGTCAAGGGCATTACTCCGTATATCCCCACCTGGACAAAGCCCATTACCATTGCTCGTCATGCCTACGGCGATGTTTACAAGAACACCGAGATGCAGGTCAAGGGCGGCGGTAAGGCTGAGCTGGTCTTTACCGACAAGGATGGCAACGAGACCCGTCAGCTTATTCACGAGTTCAAGGGCGACGGTGTGATTCAGGGTATGCACAATGTGGATGCCAGCATTGCAGGCTTTGCGAGAGCTTGCTTCAACTATGGTCTGGATCTGAAGCAGGATGTATGGTTTGCTTCCAAGGATACCATCTCCAAGCAGTATGACCACCGCTTCAAGGACATTTTTGCAGAGATCTTTGAGGCTGAGTACAAGGAGAAGTTCGCTGAGGCAGGCATTGAATACTTCTACACACTGATTGATGATGCCGTGGCTCGTGTGATCCGTTCCAACGGCGGCTATATCTGGGCCTGCAAGAACTACGACGGCGATGTGATGTCCGATATGGTTTCCACTGCATACGGCAGCCTTGCGATGATGACTTCTGTGCTGGTTTCTCCCGATGGTGTGTATGAGTACGAGGCTGCTCACGGTACCGTACAGCGTCACTACTACAAGCACCTGAAGGGTGAGGAGACCTCTACCAACTCTGTGGCAACGATCTTTGCATGGTCGGGTGCGCTGCGTAAGCGCGGTGAGCTGGACCGCATTCCCGCACTGTGCGAGTATGCCGATAAGTTGGAAAAGGCCACTCTGCAGACCATTGAGGATGGCGTAATGACCGGTGACCTGTATCTGCTTTCCACGCTGGAGAACAAGCAGAAGGTCAACTCCAAGGCGTTCCTTGAGGCCATCAATGAGCGTCTTGCCGCTATGATGCAGTAAGGAGCCGATACCATGCCGAAACAGGCAATTTCTTCCTCTGTGATCCGCCGTCTGCCGCGATATCACCGCTTTTTACGGGAGCTGGAGCAGAAGGGCGTTATCCGTATTTCTTCCAAGGAGCTTTCCGAGCGCATGGGGCTGACTGCCTCCCAGATCCGGCAGGATCTGAACTGCTTTGGCGGCTTTGGACAGCAGGGCTACGGATATAATGTGGCGGCTTTGCGCGAGGAGATCGAAGGCATTCTGGGCGTACATGACAGACACCGTACCATTGTGATCGGTGTGGGAAATCTTGGACGCACCATTGCGACACATATCAATTTCCGGCAGCGCGGATGTGAGCTTGTGGGGTTGTTTGATTCCAATCCCACCGTGGCAGGCCGTGATCTTGCGGGGATGCCTGTGCATCACACCGATACGCTGGAAGGCTTTTGCCGGATGGAGCACCCGGAGCTTGCTGTGCTTTGTATCCCAAGGGATGCTGCTCACAGCATGGCGGAACGATTGGTGCAGCTCGGTATCCGTGCCTTCTGGAATTTCAGCCAGGCGGATCTGCTGCTGTCGGATCCCGGTATTATGATCGAGAATGTCTTTTTGGGCGATAGTCTTTCTCTGCTGGCTTATGGGCTGAATCAACCGCCGGCAGAGGATGCAGACTAATGGGGGTCATAAGCTGCGGCTTGGGCTGCAGTTGATGATATAACACAATTTTGGAAGGTTTCATGAAGAAACAGAAAGGACTGACTATGCGCATTCAGAAAATGCTGTCGGCTCTGACCGCCTGCTGCCTTGGTGCAACCGCAATGGTTTCCATGCCTATGCAGGTCAATGCTGCCGACGAAACGCTCACCTTTGATTTTCAGTGTGCAGGTGCAAACTCCATCACACTGACTGCCGAGGCAGTGGCACAGGGAGATGTCACATTACCCATCTCCATTTACATCACCGAGAATCCCGGTGTCAATGCCATTTCCCTGAAAATGCAGATCAATGATGGTCAGGAAGCTGAGGACGGTTCCCTGGGCAATTACGGCATTACCATGGTAGATGGTGATTTTGCTTCTCCCTACTGCTTTGACAGCGTTTGTGAGGGCGATGCCAATCTTGCATTGTCTGCTATCTTCACCAGCGAAAAAATGAACATCGGCTGGATCTATACCTTTGACCAGACCCTGAATGCAGATGCCTATGCCGAGGCCGGTACCACCTCCTGGGATTCTTCTGTGAGCTGGGCCACCCAGTATGCTTTTGCTGAGGCTTCTCTGGTGATCCCTCAGGGCATTGCACCCGGTACTTATGTGCTGGATGTTCGTCGTGAGAAGTATGTTAACGCTCTTTCTACCGACGATAATGTATTTTACAGCCAGACCCGCTGCAAGGCTGCAGGCGTAGAGGGTGCTCTGGAGTACAATACCGTTCCCTTTACTGTGATCGTTGAGGAGGAAGGTGTGACCGAGACCACCACTACCGAGACTACCACAGAAAGCACCACTACCGAGACCACTACTACCGAGACCACTACTACCGAGACCACTACCACCGAGACCACTACCACCGAGACTACTACCACTGAGTCCGGTTACGGCGAAACTACTACCGAGAGCGTTCCCGCTGAGACTTTCCCCGCAGAAGTTCTGCCCGATGGCTCCGATGCTTATGCCGATCTGCTGGCAGGTGAGGACTTTACCTACATTTTCGGCAATGTGGCAGGTACGCCCGGTTCTACCGTGAAGATGCCTGTTTACATCTACAATGATCCCGGTACCGCAGGCGCAATGTACTACATTGATTACGATGCTGCTCTGCAGGATGCTGCTATTACCCAGGGTACTGCATACCGTATCAGCATGCAGTGCAATGCCAACAGCAATCCTTTGGCTGTTGTTTGGGCTACCGGCGATGGCGGCAACATGACTGCCAAGGATGGCGCGGTGTTCGTTTACCTGAGCTTTACCATTCCCGAGGATGCTGCTGTTGGTACCACCTATCAGGTTGGTACTGCTGCGGGCAAGGATGAGAATACTCCCACCGAGGTCAACAACACCGACGGTGTGGCACTGGATCTGAAGTCTGTGAACGGTACGATTACCGTTGTGGCAGCAGAGGATGAGGTTGCTCTGAACTACGACCGCTATTCCTTTGCAGGTGTAGGCGACAGCGTTGCTCTGGAGCTGCTGAATGCTGCTGAGGGCGAGGTGCAGTGGTATACCAGCGATCCTGCGGTTGCTTCTGTGGTTGCTTCCGGCAATATGGCTGTGGTGACTGCCGAGACCACCGGTAACTGCCAGGTCTTTGCAGTGTACAACGGTGTAACCTATGTCTGTGAGATCCGCGGCGGCCTGTTTGGTGACGTGGATGCCAATGGCAAAATCGACAGCAGTGATGCCATTCTGATCCTGAAGGAATATAACAGTAAAACAATTATGGGTGTTGATTTCCTGACCGAAGCTGAGCGTCTGGTTGCTGATGTGACCGGCGAAGGCATTGTGGATACCCAGGATGCGATCCCTGTACTGACCTACTATACCATCGAGAGCATTATTGGCGATGACGCAAGCTGGTTTGAACTGACCGGCAACCCCAATGCACCCGATGCACCCTGATTTCTTCTGAACAGAAAAACCCCCGATCGTTTCCCTAGTGAACTGACACCCAAAAGTTAGACAAAGAATAATAGAAAACATTGTGCAAAGCGATTAAGCGGCAGGCTTGGTCGCTTTGCTGCATTATGCAGCAGTTGAGAGACGGTATTCAACAGGCGACATTC
>SVNP01000025.1 GCA_015066805.1 Ruminococcus sp.
AAGGTTCGGTGCAACTCGTCCAATTTCACCTCTGAACGAATTGTATTTCTTCATGCGCACACGGCAGAATATGCCCATTTTGCGCATCAAACGCTGCACGGTCTTGTGATTGATCTTAAAATACTATATTAGTGATGCCATCACAGCAGAAGAACGGGATTTGATTCTGAATATGATAATTGAAATAGTTACTGTAGATCAGAAGGTTGTTCAAGGTGCTGTAACTTCTCCAATGTTGTCAAATCTTGTGTTTCGACAATTAGATATTCGCATAGAACGCTATTGCAGCAGATTTGATATCAAATATACACGTTATGCTGACGATATGCTATTTTCCGGAAATACAACTTACATACACAGCAGAAGATTTATATCCGCAATATCCGCAATTATAGCTTCAAAAGGATTTGAATTGAATTATACCAAGATATTGAGGGCAAAACAGGAAATATCGCTGAATGGTTTTGTTGTGGGAAGTGGGCTGAGGGTTTCACGGAAAAAACTTTGTAACCTGAATCAGATCATTTATAAATTAGAATCGAGTAATTTTGATGAGTTTCAGTCCAAATATGTTCTTTATCATGTTCGCAATCAATTGGCAGGATACCGTTCTTTTTTGTTGCACGTTATGAGAACTGATGAAAATGAGGAGCAAAAAGATAAGCTCAAGGACAAAATCAATTGCATTGAGAATTTGATAAAGAGACATTGTGCAATAGATTAGGCGTACAACTGGAAACGCTTAAGAATCAACGGGATTTAAGGTTTGGGGATAATTGCAGCTAAAGTGTCAGCAGTTTCGTAACTGTGGAAGGGTGAGGTGCGGAGCATATTATCGGTATATAACCTCATAGAATGATGAAAGGTGTGTTGGAGGTGTCAACTTCAGATACTGCGCTCGCACCTTATTCAAATAATAGTAATAAGTTTTGGAGTTGATTCCGTTTTGCGCACACCATTGGCGAACGGTCATTCCACTTGTTTGCTGTGCTTTGATCTGCGCTGACCATTTCTGTAGGCGTACCTCCTGCTTGATCGCTCTGATTGCTGTTGTTTGCGATCCCACGCCGATTCCTCCTGTGTCCAATTTGCTCTAACTTGCTCTATAGACTGATTTAGAATCTCCAAAACGGTCTATGAATCTGCTTAGAGTACATTATACCTTTTAGACAATGTGTGGTTAGACGCGGAGGATTTGACGTTTACTCATTTCAGTTGTTGCATTGCTGAAGGTTCGATATACAATCATTACTATCAATGGCTTCAGGTTCTGCCGGAGATAATATATCAAGATCAATGCGGCCGAAGTAGTTTCCCTGTTGATCATCATATTCTGTTATTTTGAAACCGAACTTTTCATAAAAATGATACAGCCTTTCTTGATGATCCAGATCGACCATCGAGAGATTTCCATAGATATGTGAATATCCATTTTCTTTTGCAAACTGTATGAGTTTTTCCACCATAGCAGAGCCATAGCCTTTATTGAAATTTTCTTCTTTTACGTGCTCAATATCGCCGATTAGAATGGTAGTATCGGATTCGAGAACGCATTTTATCTGTGCTTCCCGAGAATTATTGACATAGAGCTTAATCATTAAGAGCCAGTCGATTGGTTCCACCGTAATGGAAGGAGATATATTCTTACGGAGTGATTTCTTTTTTTTGAAAAAATGGAACATATTTGACCTCCTATAACCTCGTCAAAGTATCTTTTGCTTTTTCAATGCATGCTTATGAAAAAATGAGATTATTCTATGCCTCAAAGCAGCGGGAACCAGCTACGTGCTGGTTCCCGTTTTATTGTTGTGTAATTGTGGCAGTATTCACTTAACACAACTGGTTTAGTCTGGTAAAATATTAATTATTTCCTGTTTAATCTTTTTCATAAGCTCGATACGCTCCTGGCTGGCTTTTTGAAAATCAACTTTGCATTTTTTTAGTGTTTGAATGTCTGCCGACTGTAATTGTATTACTCCCTCACAGTCTTTTCTGCTATAAAGGAATGTATATACAGTTGCAAGATCAAAAAGTCGAAAATAAAAGGTTTTTTTTGACTTTTTATCCATCTGAGTCACATCATCTTCTGAATCTAATTTCGCCAATCTTGATAATCTTTTTCTCATTGCTTTATCACAAGATTGTGATGGATCAGTGTCTTGGAAGCAGAATATACTTTGATTAGTGACATCTCCATAAAACAACAATGTATGAGACCGGTTCGCTAAATCATGATTAGAATTATACTTAGGAAATAATGAGTGTGGTGGCAGCATATATTCTACATAGTCAATTTCGATTTTTTCTGCTCCTAGAAAAGACGAGCTGATCGCACAACATCGTTTTAAAACCGATACATAATAATTCTGGTCACTTATAATAGTGTTACTGTTCCCATCAGTAGATACATTCGCTAATCCGGTATTTTTATCATTATCATAGATAAATTCGATAAACTTAATAATCTTATCCTTTGCTGTTGAAGTCATCGAAAGACGTCCGAACCGAAAAACGATTTCATATTTCAAAGAGAACAAAGCGCATGGATTAATACTATTATTGGCTGCTGAAATGTTATAATCCTGATATCCATGATTCCTGAATCTATTGTTAAATTTGATTTTTGTATTAGAATCAAACGTACTATAATACAATGCACATAGGCGTCTCGCGATATCATCTCGTTTCTGATCGGTACAGGATTCGATAGCAGCTGTGATAAAATCAGCATAATCGTTCGAATAACTCAAAGATAAAACATTGATTTGCATTTGCCAACTTGTCGGAAGATCGTTTTGTAACGCATGCAGATAATACTTAGCTACAAAAAATTCGTAAAAAGTTTCATGAATCATTGTGATAAAGGAACCATTGTTTTTAGTCAAAGGCTCTAAGCAAGCGGATTCTTGCAGGATCAGTTCCTTGTCTTTCTTCTTTAATGCTTTGAATGCAGCTTCTGACAATAAGTCTAGCTGGTTATTGATTTCTACAGCATTTTGAGGACGATTCTTTCTTCTGCAATAGTTCTTCACTATTGAATCAACAAAGCACGCGTATAAATCATAGCGGTTATCATTGGAAAGATTCAGTTGATTATTTCCATGCAGTTTGCAATAAAGATACAACTTTAAGCTTAATGGAGTGGATATGAGAGAATAGTTTTTAAGATTTAGGCTTCGAAAACTCTGCAATTCGTCTTTAGGCTTTTTAATTGAACGATACTTCCTTTTGTTTAAATGCTTTAGGATTTCAACTCCAAGATCATGCAATTGCGTTGGAGACAACGACAATTCATTTACACTGTCAATCAGTTTGAGTTTTCTATCTAAATGATTTTTATAGAAGTCAGGCCGGCATGTGATTTTTATCACTAAATCACATGCAAGTTTTGAGCGCATATTCTTAATATAATCCAGCAATTTATTTACTGTTGAGGCGCCGATTTCATCAACACCGTCTAGATATAAAATGGTTTTTTTATATCTTGCAGTATTGATATTATTTTGAAGCTCTCTTTGCTTCTGTTCATCGTTAAGTATATCTATAAGACTTTTTGAATCCAGATACCATTGACACACTGTTCCACGTTTCCATTTTTTCTTTCGTGCCGATAAGAAATCGTATTTCATCCAAGCAGATTTCCCGCATCCAGCTTTTCCGATAATTACATAGGATTTTTTTGAAAAACTTTTGTAACGCACTATTTTTTTCGTGAAATAGTCTTTGAATAATTCAGCTTTTGGTTCCCAAAAAAAAATACTTTTTCTCATGATCCTCATCAAAAAAGAACGCCTCTTCCTTAAATTGTTTTTCAACTGCTTTAATATCTGTTTCCAATATTAGATACTGTTCTAGGGAACTTTTATTGAATATCGCTTTTACAACTCGGACAATTAATCCTATTAAACCCATAAAATAAGACACGACTAAACCTATTGCCGTGAACACCGCAGATGCCCAACCATCACCATTGTGCGTTAGAAAGTAGTTCTTTAGCTCTTCCCAAATATGCAATAGCATTTTCATAAATCCTCCCTATAAATCTAAATATAAGTGTATATCCTGATTAACTCCAACAATAATCTCCTGCAATTTTTCGATATCCGTCATTTAGGCTCCTTTCACCACGCCACCCCAGCACCTCCGCCAGCCTTGCCGCAATTCGTTTTTGCTCGGCGAGGGGATGAAAGGAAAGGATGCGAAAAATGGCTTAATTTAGCGCAGAACGACCTGTGCCTGCCATCTACGCACGTATTGCTTTATAGAACAGATAAGAAATATTATTGACAGTCACAACGCCGGTACTGGCAACGTCTTTGATTTTTCTTTTTAGCAGCTTCAATGATTTTTCAAATGCAAGCTGCGCATGATACAGGCAGTTACGCAATGTTTGTTGTTCAAGTCGCGGTAAAGCACCGTATGCGGAATGTTTCCCGATCAGCTTCAGCATTTCCTTGGGAGAATGCATGGCAGATAGCCGGATATATTCCGTATCCCCGGTAAGCAGGTTTTTGAACAGCAGCGTATCCCCGTTTGAAAGGTATACCAAAGGGATTATATCATGTTCCCAGGTTCCATACCAATTCTGCGGGTGCTGGGCATAGTTTTCTGCCTGTGCAGCAACTTCATCTCCCAGCAAGTTGTCTTCTCGCTTCGCTTCCAGAACGGCAATTGTCTTGTTTTCAATGAAAAACAAATAGTCGCTTTCGATATTACCTTGCATCGATCCTTCATGCACAGCAGTGGTACTATCCGGAATATACTCATCTCTTGGCACAACATACCAGCCGGACTTTAGCAAGAAAGCATCATTCTTTTGACGCGCCTTTTCTTCGGGGTTCATGATAATCCTCCTCTCGATAATAGTTATTGTTATATTATACCATATTTCGACACAAAGCACAAGCCAGCCGACTGAAAACTTGTTGTACAATTTTAAAGATGCTTGCAAGATTTCATTTGTTCGAAACAAACAAATGAAATCCTTGTGGTTGCTTTAAAAAGCCTTGGCCTCGCCGCTGTAAATGGAAGAATATAATGAACAGTAGCTGGGATCCGGAATATCCTTATTTCGCGATATGAAGTATCATGTAAACCATATCAAAAGCCGAAGCTCCCCGTTTGGGGAGCTTCGTGTCAAATATTAAGACTCAGTTTCAGTTGATTAGTCGTTCATAGAATGGATCTTGGTTATGCATATGTGTTCCGCGGCTGGTTCAGAACAATGCGACGTATATTCGTGGGATATACATCCGTTCTCTTTTCTCCTTGTCCATTATTTATTGCAGTGGCATAGTGTTTCCGATGCCAAGATCATTGCGCATTGGAAACCCGGTGTAGAATGTGGTATACCAGAGCAAAGAGAACGGCAATCAACCACAAGAATATGGAGGCAGCAGCATGGATTTTAACTTTTGCGCATAATGCGGCAAGGCGCTTACATACAAATCAATCGGTGATGAGGGCAAACAGAAGTAACACAATGATTATCGTGTGCCTATGAGAGGTATCAACTCCGCCGGCATCGAAAACATACCCACATCATCTGCGGGTATATCCTGCACCTTGATTTTCTTGTCAAAGTGTGCTATACTATAAGGAATGAAGTCTTTCAATCGAGTGAGGTGATATCCATGGGCATTTATCTGAATCCTGATCATACGGATTTTCAGGAGGCGGTGAATTCGCAGATTTATGTAGATAAATCAGAACTGATCCGTATAACCAATAGAATTATTCGAACAGAGCAGAAGTATGTTTGTATCAGCCGCCCCAGACGATTCGGTAAATCTATGGCTGCCAATATGCTGACCGGCTATTATAGCAGAGGCTGCGATTCTCATGAGATATTTGCGCCGCTGAAAATCAGCAGTGATGTTACTTATGAAAAGCACCTGAATCGTTACAATGTGATTCGACTCAATATGACCGATTTTTTGGCGCGCGGCAATCATGTGCAGGAAATGCTGGATTATCTTTGCCGCAGACTTTTGCATGAGTTGAAAAAGTCGTTTGGTGATGTGGATTGCTTTGACTGGAACGATCTGATCAGTGTATTGGAAGAAGTGTTCGCCGAAAAGCAGATTCCGTTTGTTTTCATTATCGACGAATGGGATTGTATTTTCAGAGTGCATAAGCATGATTTCAATGCACAGACGATCTATCTCAATTTTCTTCGCGATCTGCTGAAAAACAAGAGCTATGTGGCGCTGGCTTATATGACGGGTATTTTGCCGATCAAAAAATATGGCGAGCATTCTGCCCTGAATATGTTTACCGAAGTTTCTGTAACGGATATCCGTGAATATGCTGAGTTTACGGGTTTTACCGAAGAAGAAGTCAGGGCTCTTTGCTTGCAGTACAATATGTCCTTTGCGGAAACGAAGCGTTGGTATGACGGATACAAGCTCAGGGGTATTTCTGTATATAATCCCCGCAGTGTGGTGATGTCTATGACGGGAGGTTATTTCAGCAATTACTGGACTTCCACCGAGACCTACGAGGCACTGAAGGTCTATATTGAAATGAATTTTGACGGACTTCGTGAGAAGATTGTTCGGATGATTGCCGGAGATTCCGTGAAGATCAATGCCGGAAAATTCCAGAATGATATGACTACATTCAACAGCGCCGATGATGTATTGACTCTGCTTGTGCACCTGGGCTATCTGAGCTATGATTTTGACCTTGCGGAAGTGCGTATCCCCAACAGCGAAGTACAGCAGGAGTTCATCAATTCCATTGAGGATGGCGGCTGGGAGCCTGTGATGCATGCCATTTGTCAATCAGAGGCATTGCTTGCCGCTACCATTGCAGGAGATGCCGATTCGGTTGCTGCGATGATTGAACAGGCACATCAGGAGAATACTTCCATTCTTAAGTATAGTGATGAAAATGCGCTGGCGTGTGTGCTGTCGTTGGCTTACTATTCCGCTAAGAGAAAGTATACGGTGATTCGTGAGCTGCCTGCCGGCAAGGGCTTTGCCGATCTGGTGTTGATTCCTAACCGGGAAACGGATGCGCCTGCGATGATTATAGAGTTAAAGCACGAGAAGTCTGCCGAAACAGCCTTAGCGCAAATCAAGCAAAAACAGTATTCCGATGCGCTTACAGATTTTACCGGTGACGTGCTTTTAGTGGGTATCAACTATGACAGCAATAAAAAACACACCTGTATCATCGAGCGTATGACGCTGCAATAAATAGAAGGAAGCTCCCCTTGCGGGGAGCTTCCTACTATCTATAACTCAGTTTAAGTTGATTCGCCATGTCCGGCATCAAGAATGAAGACCACATCTTGGCTGTTGGATTGCGCCACGGTAGGCAGGGCTTCAGGGGAATAGCTGCTGCTGTTGATCAATGCCACACGGATGCCCATACCGCATAGTCCCAGCATCAGCAAAAGCCACATGGTGTTCTTCCGGAGCTTCTTCCAAATCTGTTTCATGATAAACCACCTCGTTGATAGAATCAATCTTGGTTATGCATATGAGGGGCTGTGGCCGGTTTAGAACACACCGGGGTGTATTTCCGGAAAGAATGCCTTGAAAATCACAACGGGACATGATATAATAGCAAGGAGATACAGCGATACAGCATCAAAAAGGAAAGGAATGCCCTGTGGGGCGGAAAATGACTCATGAGTGAACAGATTTGCAGATTATTCAAACGCTGCGGCGGATGCCAGTTACAAAAGCCTTATGCCCAACAGCTTCAATGGAAACAGGAAAAGGCAGAGCGTCTGCTTTCCCGTTTTGGCACCTGTATGCCTATCATCGGCATGGAAGATCCCACTCACTATCGCAATAAGGTGCAGCATGGATTTTACACCAATCCCAAGCGGCAGATCATTTCGGGCATTTATCAGTCGGGCAGCGGCAGAATTGTTCCCTGTGAGGACTGTATGCTGGAGGATCTCCTTTCTGACCGTATGATCCTTACCATCAAAAAGCTGATGCAGTCCTTTCGGCTGTTTCCTTACAATCCCAATACAGGGCAGGGGCTTGTGCGTCATGTGATGATCCGCAAGGGGTACCACAGCGGAGAATACCTGGTATGTATGGTCACGGCAAAGCCCACGTTTCCCTCCAAGCGAAATTTTTCCGCTGCCCTGATGCGGCAGCATCCCGAGATCAAAACCGTGGTACAGAATATCTGCACCAATCCCATGCCACTGACCATGGGTGAACAGGAATCGGTGCTGGCCGGCAAGGGTTATATTACCGATACCCTCTGCGGCAAGCAGTTTAAGATCTCTGCACGTTCCTTTTATCAGGTCAATCCCGTGCAGACGGAGATTTTGTACCGCACGGCAATGGAGTTCGCCGAGCTGACCCCTGAAGATCGTGTGCTGGATTGCTACTGCGGCATCGGCACCATCGGCATTATAGCAGCAGAGCGGTGCAAGGAGGTATTTGGCATTGAGCTTAACGGCAGTGCCGTAGCCGATGCGAAACAGAATGCTGCTATGAATCATTGCAAAAACATACGCTTTATACAGGCAGATTCGGGTCATGCCATGGAGGAAATGGCAGAAGCGGGGGAATCCGCCGATGTGGTGTTTACGGATCCGCCCAGAACCGGCAGCGATAAGCGCTTTCTGGCAAGTATGGTGACGATGGCTCCCAAGCGGATCGTGTATATTTCCTGCGGCATTGAAACCTTGCAGCGGGATCTACGTTTTCTCACGGCCAACGGCTATGCTGTCAAGCGCATACAGCCTGTGGATATGTTCCCCCATACCACGCATGTGGAAACGGTTGTTCTTTTGAGCAGGGAAAAGCCATGATAGATACAGACATCGGATGGGATATTTTGCAAAAAATACAAAAAAATTCAAAATTTGCTTGCATTTTGTAGAAAACTATGGTAGAATAGATACAATATTCTCTCATATTGCAGGGGGGTGCCTCCTTGCAATAAATACATCATACGAGGTGAAGCAACATGGATAGTCAAACCATACAAATCCTGGTTGCAATGATCGTCTATATGGCAGCGGTCATTGTGATCGGTCTGGTATATGCCAAAAAGGCAAACCAGAGCTCCGAAAACTATTTCCTTGGCGGCAGATCTCTTGGTCCATGGGTCACTGCAATGAGTGCAGAGGCTTCCGACATGAGCGGCTGGCTGCTGATGGGTCTGCCCGGTGTTGCCTACTGGTGCGGTCTTTCCGATGCCTTCTGGACGGCATTGGGTCTGGCAGTGGGTACCTATTTCAACTGGCTGATCGTTTCCAAGCGTCTGCGCCGTTACAGTGTTGTGGCAAAGAATTCCATTACCTTGCCGGAGTTCTTCTCCAATCGCTTCCGTGAAAAGAATAAGGTCGTTATGACACTGGCGGCTTTGTTTATTCTGATTTTCTTCACGGTGTATGCCGCAAGCTGCTTTGTGACCTGTGGCAAGCTGTTTTCCACCTTGTTTGGCGCACCTTATGTGGTCATGATGATCGTTGGTGCTGTTTTTGTGCTGCTGTACACCATTCTCGGCGGCTTTTTGGCAGAGAGTGCTTCTGATTTCATGCAGGCCATTGTGATGATCGTTGCGCTGGTGGTTATCGTTGTCATCGGTATCGGTAAAGCAGGCGGCATGGCTGCTGTTGTGGAGAATGCCGGTGAGATCCCCGGCTTCCTGGAGTTCTTCGGCATTGCCAATCCTTCTCTCAACGAAGCAGGTGAGCAGATCGTGGAGGCGGGCAAGCCTTTGTTCGGTGCTTCCTCTGAATACGGCCTGCTGAGAATCTGCTCCATGCTGGCATGGGGTCTGGGCTATTTTGGTATGCCTCAGGTGCTGCTGCGCTTTATGGCCATCCGCAAGGAGAGCGAGCTGACCCGTTCCAGAAGAATTGCTATGGTATGGGTCGTGATTTCCCTGGCTGTTGCTGTGTTCATCGGTATCATCGGCAGAGTGGTGGAGCCTACGGTTCACCTGACTGCAACCGATGCAGAGAACATCTTCATCACCCTTGCAACGGGCTTCCTCCCTGCAATGCTGGCAGGTTTTGTCATGGCAGGTATTCTTGCCGCTACCATCAGCTCCTCTGACTCCTATCTGCTGATTGCTGCTTCTGCCTTTGCAAAGAACATCTATCAGGGCGTTGCAAAGAAGAATGCGTCCGATAAGCAGGTCATGCTGGTGACCCGTATTACGCTCCTTGCCATTGCGCTCATTGCCATCATCATTGCGCTGGATGAGGACAGCATCATCTTCAACATTGTTTCCTTTGCATGGGCAGGCTTTGGTGCCACCTTCGGCCCGCTGATCATTTTCTCCCTGTTCTGGAAGCGTCTGAACCGCGCAGGTGCCATTGCAGGTATGGTGGGCGGCGCAGGTATGGTATTCCTGTGGAAGCTGGTCATCAGCGGTCTGGGCGGTGCATTTGCCATTTATGAGCTGCTGCCTGCATTCATCTTCTCCTGCATCTGCATTGTTGTGGTATCTTTGGTCACTCCCGCTCCCTCCAAGGCGATCGAAGCTGACTTTGAAGCCGCAAAGGTTTGTGTGGAGAAAGACTGATCACATACTCCGATATTTTTGATGTATCATCCTCCCGTAGGTCGGCAGCGATCTGCGGGAGGATTTATTTTTCCTGCTTTGTGCTGACTATGAGGAACAAAGGGGACTTCCTGAAATTGGCAGACAAAATCCGACAAAAAGCCTTTACTTTCGGTGGGGAATCCTGTATAATGAAAGGGCGACCAAATCACCGAAAGGAACCCTTTGACATGAGCGGAACAAAACATCTTGCACTTTGTATGGCTGCCCTGCTGGCAGGCGGTATTTTCTCGGCCTGTAACGGCTCTGCCGATGGCGAAAGCAGCCTTGCGGACTCCACAGCAGAGCTGCAAAGTACAAGCAGCACCACATCACTTACCAACGATTCTTCCACGACTACGGACAATACAGTTTCCCATACCACAGAAAGCCAAACGGATACCACTTCTGCCACCGAAGACACCACAGTTACGGAGAATACCACTCTTTCATCCGATACCACTGTAACGGAAACGGAAACTACCACATATCTTACGACGACCACGGAGGAATTTCCCGATACCGAAGCACCCATTCTCCTCAACGGCGGATGGGGTACTACCATTTTGCAGGGCAGCGATTTTGACCTCAATGACTGGGTGGGCTATGCGGATTTCTACGACCCCACACCGGTTCTTACCTATACGGGCGAGGTGGATACCTCCACCTGCGGCAAATATCCCATCTGCGCTACCGTTACCGATGCCGCCGGCAATGCGCTTTCATGGGAGCTGACGGTTTCTGTGGTGGAATCCATGCCCACAGGCGGCGGGGGAGGTGCTTCTCCCAATCTCTCCTTTGATTCTTTTATGGCACAGCACGCCGCTGAGGGCGTTCGCTTTGGCATTGATGTTTCCCGCTGGCAGGAGGATGTGGATTTTGAAGCCGTAAAAGCCGCAGGTGCCAGCTTTGTGATCATGCGGATCGGGTATTACTACGATGAGATCAATATGGATGAATACTATCTGCGGAATATTGCCGCTGCCAAGGACGCAGGGCTGGAGGTAGGCGTGTATCTGTACACCATTGCCAATACCGAGGAGGAGATCCGACAAAATGCAAGCTGGATCGCAGAACAACTGGACGGCATGGAGCTGGACTTCCCTGTGGCCTTTGACTGGGAACGCTTCGGCAACTTCCAGCAGTTTGGGATGAGCATCCGTGATCTCAATGAGCTGTTCTTGCTGTTTGCCGAGGAGATGGAGGGCTACGGATATTCTGCCATGCTGTACAGCAGCAAAACCTATCTGGAAAATTTCTGGTATGTGCAGCAGGGCTACCCCGTGTGGCTTGCCCATTATACCTCGGAGACCGATTATGCAGGTGAGTACATCCTCTGGCAGAGAAGCTGCCGCGGCCGCATTGACGGCATTGATACGGATGTGGATTTCAATATCCTGTATGAATCCGAGCTGGCAAAATGGTGATTGGTGCAAAAAGGTACAACAAAAAATCACAAAAATGGGAAAATTTCACAAATTTCTCTTGACAGATCACTAAAAATGCGCTATAATATAAAAGAATAATGGTGGAGTTGTATGCGTTTACGCTTACTCTGCCAATGTCTGACATATGTATGATGACTGAAAGGGAAATGGGTGATACATATGAAGCATCTGATGAAAACCATTGGGGCGGTTCTGTGTGCGGGCGGTCTGCTGATGACCGGCGCGGCTGCCACACAGCTCGCTTTTGCCGCAGGTGATATCGGCTCCTTGACCCTGCATTGCGTCAAGGACGATGTGATCCTTGAAAATTTACAGTGGGAGCTGTATCGTGTAGGCTCACGCGAGGGCAATACCTTTGTGCCGGAAGGGGAGTTCGCTTCCTATTCCGTCATCATTGATGATTTTTCTCCCGAGGCTATGGCAGCCTTTGCGGAAACCTATGAGAACATCGCACTGACAGACCCCGATATTGACCCACTCCGTACCGGTGCCACCGATGCTCAGGGTACTCTTGTGTTCGATGCGCTGGAAAGCGGTCTGTATCTGGTTTGCGGCTCCGTGCTGGAGGTGGATGACGGCTACTATATCCCATCCTCGCTGCTGTTTGAGATCAACGGCGAAAATACCACCATGGACTGGGATGCTTACCCGAAGATCGAATACCATACCAACTCCGAGCTGGAAGTCATCTATACCGTGAAAAAGGTATGGCTCAACGAAAACGGCGAGCTGCGTGACCCTGCCACGGAGATCACTGTGGAGATCTATCGGGATCTGGAGCTGTATGAAACCGTGGTGCTTTCCGATGCCAACAACTGGACCTATGAATGGAAGGACAAGGATTACTACGACTTCCGTGTCATTGAAACTGTGATCCCCGAGGGCTTCCGTGTGGAGTATGAATCCAACGAGACCCAGTATCTCATCAAGAATATTTATCAGCCAACCGATACCACTACATCTACACCGCAGGATACTACCACAACGGAAACCACCACCCTGATCACCACCGCCACCGAAGACGAACGGCTGCCCCAGACAGGTCAGCTCTGGTGGCCTGTGATCCTGCTGGCACTGGGCGGTCTGGTGTTCCTTGCCATGGGCTGCCGTTTTCTGTTTGCAAGCCGAGAGGAATAATATGAAGCGAAAAGGAATCCTTTTCACTGTAACAGGGGCTTTGCTGCTGCTGGCAGCAGTAGCCCTTGTTCTTTGGAATTTACATGAAAATACACGCAGCCAACAGCTTGCGGGAGATGCTCTTTCTGCCATTCTGGATGAAATACCTGACCCTGTGCAGACTACCGTCACCACTGCCACCACCTACAAAGAAGATCTGTTTGCGCCCTATGAAACCACCACCACCACGCTGCCCCCTGAGGATGACTTCATTCTGGTGGATGACCGTGCCTACATCGGTGTGCTGGAGATCCCCGAGCTGGGGCTGCAGCTCCCTGTGCTGCGGGACTGGAACAAAAAGAATCTGAAGGTGGCACCCTGCGCCTATGTGGGCTGTTCCAAAAATGATACGCTGATCATCTGCGGACACAACTACAACAGCCATTTCGGCAGACTGTATACCCTGAAAAACGGCTCTGAGCTGCGCTTTACCGATGTCAACGGCAATGTGCGTTCGTACCTTGTGACCTATACCGATACCATTCCCGGCAATGATGTGCCCTCTATGCTTTCTTCTGCCAAAGGGGAGTGGGATCTGACCCTGTTTACCTGCACCATCGGCGGACAGAACCGTGTGACCATCCGTGCCGTGCGGAATGAATATCCCCCCGCCTGATCACAGCTCCGCAGTCCATAGCTGCGGGGCTGTTTTTTTCTTGATGAGATAGTAGGAAACAGCCTATGTAAAACAAGAAATTGTGATTATTTTCACAAATTTGCAAAAACCCCTTGATTTTGACAGCAAAATTCGGTATAATAGAGATATGTACGAGAGTGCGCTTATGCGCTCTCAGCAGAAAGGAGTTATTTTATGATCTATTCACATGAAGTGGAAACAATGTGCCCGATCAAGCAGGGCGTTGCTCACGGCGCTGCTCCCATTCCGGAGGAAGCACAGTGGGTTAAGGTCAAGGATGTCAAAGATATTTCCGGCTTCACCCACGGTATCGGCTGGTGTGCCCCTCAGCAGGGTACCTGTAAGCTGACCCTCAACGTGAAGGAAGGTATCATTCAGGAATGTCTGGTGGAGACCATCGGCTGTTCCGGTATGACCCACTCCGCAGCTATGGCTTCCGAGATCCTGCCCGGCAGAACTGTTATGGAAGCTCTGAACACTGACCTGGTTTGCGATGCCATCAACACCGCAATGCGTGAGCTGTTCCTGCAGATCGTTTACGGCCGTTCCCAGAGTGCATTCTCCGAGGGTGGTCTGGTCGTAGGCGCAGGTCTGGAGGATCTGGGTAAGGGTCTGCGTTCCCAGGTTGGTACCATGTACGGTACTCTGGCAAAGGGCCCCCGCTACCTGGAGATGACCGACGGCTATGTGACCGGTCTGGCTCTCAACGAGGATGATGAGATCATCGGATATCAGTTCGTAAACTTCGGCAAGATGATGGACTTCATCAAGGCCGGCGACGATGCCAACACCGCTTTCGAGAAGGCAAAGGGTCAGTACGGCAGAGTGGCTGATGCTGTGAAGATCGTGGATCCCAGAAAAGAATAAGGAGGACTTGCACAATGGCTTTGTTTGAATCCTATGAGAGAAGAGAAAAGCAGATCCTGGCTGTTCTGGCACAGTATGGCATCAGCACCATCGAAGAGTGCGCTGATATCTGCAAGGAAAAGGGTCTGGATGTTTATAAGATGGTAGAGGGCATTCAGCCTATCTGCTTTGAGAACGCTAAGTGGGCTTACACCGTAGGCTGCGCGATCGCTATCAAGAAGGGCTGCACCAGAGCTGCCGATGCTGCTGCTGCCATCGGTGAGGGTCTGCAGGCATTCTGCATTCCCGGCTCCGTTGCCGATCAGCGTAAGGTTGGTCTGGGTCACGGTAACCTGGGCAAGATGCTGCTGGAAGAGGATACCGAGTGCTTCGCTTTCCTGGCAGGTCACGAGTCCTTTGCCGCTGCTGAGGGTGCCATCGGCATCGCAGAGAAGGCAAATAAGGTTCGTAAAAAGCCCCTGCGTGTGATCCTGAACGGTCTGGGCAAGGATGCCGCACAGATCATCGCTCGTATCAACGGCTTTACTTATGTGGAGACCGAGATGGACTACCACACCGGCGAGGTCAAGGAAGTGTTCCGTAAGGCATACTCCGATGGCCTGCGTGCAAAGGTGAACTGCTACGGTGCAAACGATGTGACCGAGGGCGTTGCTATCATGTGGAAGGAAAACGTGGATGTTTCCATCACCGGTAACTCCACCAACCCCACCCGCTTCCAGCACCCTGTTGCAGGTACCTACAAGAAGGAGTGCATCGAGAAGGGCAAGAAGTACTTCTCCGTTGCATCCGGCGGCGGTACCGGCCGTACCCTGCACCCCGATAACATGGCTGCAGGTCCTGCTTCCTACGGTATGACCGATACCCTGGGCAGAATGCACTCCGATGCACAGTTTGCAGGTTCTTCCTCCGTTCCCGCTCACGTTGAGATGATGGGTCTCATCGGTGCCGGCAACAACCCCATGGTGGGTATGACCGTTGCTTGCGCTGTTGCAGTTGAGGAAGCCATGAAGTAATTTCATATGCAAAAAATAAAAAGCCACTTCTGATGATGATATCAGGAGTGGCTTTTTTGTGTGTGATTTTCTCGCAAAAAAAGATTGACGCTGCAATTTACCATCGCAGGCGGCGTGGGAGAAAAATTGGCTCTGTTATTTGTCGAAGGCTTATGCCTTCGACCGGGGGAAAACTCTTGTTTTCCCCCACGCCGCCTATGGCGGCTCCCCTTTAGCGCCTTTGAATGATGAGGGATTTCGCCATCTGCGGATGGCGACCAGAGGCTCTGCCTCTGGACTCCGCAAGCCTTTGAAAAGGCTTGCGCGAAACTCTAATAATGGGGAATTACAGCGACAAATCCCAATTTCTCGCAAAAAATCCCCCGATATCCGCAGACATCGGGGGAGATGACTTTTACTTTGCCTTGGTTGCAACCTCAACCAGCAGCTTCTGCACCAGATCCTCCAGAGGCATGAGACCAAGCTCGCCCTCCTTACGGGAACGAACGGTTACGCCGTTTTCTTCCATTTCCTTATCGCCGATGATGAGCATATAAGGCACACGCTCCAGACGTGCATTTTTGATCTTTGTGCCGATGTTCTCGTCCTTTTCATCCACCATGATACGCATACCTGCGTTGGTGAGGCGGTCGCCCAGTGCCTTTGCATAGGCGATATGCTCCTCACCGATGGGCATAATGCGTACCTGCTCGGGAGCCAGCCACAGGGGGAGTACGCCTGCAAAATGCTCCAGCATATAGGCAAGGGTACGCTCATAGCAGCCCAGAGAGGTTCTGTGGATGATATAGGGCAGCTTCTTCTGGCCATCTCTGTCCACATAGTACATATCGAAGCGTTCTGCCAGCAGCATGTCGATCTGGATGGTAACCAGCGTATCCTCTTTGCCGAAGACGTTCTTGTACTGGATATCCAGCTTGGGGCCATAGAAGGCAGCTTCATCAATACCGATGGTGTACTCCAGACCGATATCGTCCAGGATCTCCTTCATGGCAGCCTGTGCAGTTTCCCACTGCTCAGCGGTACCCTCATACTTATTGTTGGGGTTCTTGGGATCCCACTGGGAGAAGCGGAAGGTACAATCGGGCAGCAGACCAACGGTATCCAGCATATACTTTGCCAGCTCCAGACAGCCGCGGAACTCCTCTGCAAGCTGATCGGGGCGGAGAATATAGTGACCCTCGGAGATGGTGAACTGACGCACACGGATCAGACCGTGCATCTCGCCGCTTTCCTCGTTGCGGAACAGGGTAGAGGTCTCGGTCAGGCGCATGGGCAGCTCCTTATAGGAACGCTGCTTGTTGAGGAACACCTGATACTGGAAGGGGCAGGTCATGGGGCGCATAGCGAAGCATTCTTTTTCCTCATCGTAGGGGTCGCCCAGAATAAACATACCATCCAGGTAGTGATCCCAGTGACCGGAGATCTTATACAGATCACGCTTTGCCATAAGGGGAGTTTTGGTCAGCAGGCAGCCCTTTGCCTGCTCCACATCCTCCACCCAACGCTGGAGAAGCTGGACGACTCTTGCGCCCTTGGGCAGCAGCACGGGCAGACCCTGACCGATGCAATCCACGGTGGTAAAGTAGCCCAGCTCACGGCCGATCTTATTGTGGTCACGCTTTTTGGCTTCTTCCAGCATCGCCAGGTGCTCGTTGAGCATATCCTTTTTGGGGAAAGCCACGCCGTACACACGCTTGAGCATCTTATTATTCTGGTCGCCCTTCCAGTAGGCACCGGTACACTGGGTGAGGGTAAATGCCTTGACCATGCCGGTGGAGAACAGGTGGGGGCCTGCACACAGATCTACAAAATCACCCTGGCGATAGAAGCTGATGGTCTCGCCCTCGGGCAGCTCCTCAATGAGCTGGACCTTATAAGGCTCCTGACGCTCCTGCATAAAGGCGATGGCCTCCTCACGGGGGAGGGTAAAGCGTTCGATCTTCAGGTTCTCCTTGACGATCTTCTTCATCTCGCCCTCCAGAGCCTTCATGGTCTCTGCGGTAAAGGGCATTTCGGAGTCGAAATCGTAGTAGAAGCCGCGCTCAATGGCAGGGCCGATGGTCAGCTTGACTTCGGGGTAAAGCCGCTTGACAGCCTGTGCCAGCACATGGGCGGCGGTATGCCAGAAGACGTGCTTGCCGTCCTCCATATCGAAGGTCAGCAGCTCCACATCGGCATCGGCCTCCAACACTGCGGTGAGGTCAGAGGGCACACCGTTTACCTTAGCGGCGATGACTTCTCTGGTCAGTACGCCTGCTTCCTTGGCGGCATCGTAGACGGTCACACCGCCGTTGCCTTCGTAGCAGCCGTTTGCAAAACGAATGATCATAACAAATCCTCCTTGAAAGATAAAAAACCTCGTCACCCAAACAGATGACGGCATCTGTTCGGGGTACGAGGCTTGCGATCCGCTAAACTTCGCACGGTTCCACCCGAGCGTTTCACTTTATCAAGGGGAAGGTTGCAGCAGGGGTGGTAGCCGCATCGGGTTCCGTCGAATGCCTTTCAGCGCACGCAGCATTCTCTCTGTGAGACGGATGACTGACGGGTCATGTCCTCTGCCTTTGGGCAGCAATCACACTTGATTAACAACTATTATACGACATTTTCCGAAGGAAAGTCAAGGGCTTTGGGGGAGTTTTCCAAATCTTTTGGCAGTTTGCACAAATCAGCCACAGCATCTTTGGCGATATCGCACAAGGGAAAATCATTCCTGCTGGGCTTTTTTGCGGTAATCGGTGGGGGTAATGCCCAGCACCTTTTTGAACTGGTGCATGAAATGGACATAGTTTGCATAGCCGCAGCGTTCGGAGATGGCAGCGATACTGAGATCGGTACTGGCGAGCAATCGCTTGGAGAAGGAAATGCGGCTGTTGATGACATCCTGGGTAAAGCTGATGCCGAAGCAGCGGGAATACAGCTTTTGGAAGTACCCTCGGCTCAAGATCATGGACTGGCACATTGCGTCGATGTTCCAATCCTCGTTGGGGTTGCTGTAAATACGCTCCCGCAGATCCACAAAGCGGCGGTAGTAGGGCACGGCGTGCTCCACCTCGGCCTTGTTTTTGTTTTCCTGAAGCTGTGCTTCCACCTGTCGGGTAATGGATTCCAGGGTATCCTCGGGCTTTAGGTAATCGCAGAAGGCACCGAAGCTGGCGGAGATCTTATAGGGCTTCAGAGAGGTCTGGTTGTACTGCTCCAGATAATCAATGACGCTTTGCATGAGCTGACCGCTTGCTTCAATGGCGTAATCGCGGTAGCCGATGACCGAAAACAGACCATCCTGCACACGGGCGCAGCGTTCATTGGTGGAGCAGCAGTTATTCACCGCATTTGCCACCACGGTAATGGCACTGTCGCCCTCGCTGTGGCCGTAGCTTTCGTTGAGCTGGCGCACGCCGTCGCACTGCACCAGCAGCAGCAGGAATCTTCTCTGCTCCCGCTTGGCTGCGGCAAAGCATTCGGCGGCGAATTTCTCGTGGCCCTCTGCGTTATACAGACCGGTAAGCGAATCACGGATGGAAGAAAGGTAGATGCGGTTGTTGAAACGCTTGAGGTAATTCTGCATCCGCACATACTCCAGACCCACATCCACAGCGGTTTTCCACGAGAGATACAGGGGGTCGTAGCTGTCGGGTGCGTCACCGTATTCCATGACAGAGATACCGAAAAAGCGATCATTGTGGTGCAGCGCAGTAAAAATAAAAGCTGTTGCCTGATCTCTTGCTTCATGGAGGGCGGGCAGCATTTTGGATGTGGCAAAGGGCTTGGAAAGCGTCTGGTAGTAGGCGAGCTTCAGGATCATATATTCCGGGAAGCCCTCTCTGCGGTAATCATCCTGTGTTTCCACGGAGCCGCCGCCCTCCCAGTCCTCGTTCAGGCAAAGGAAGTAATTCTTGCAGCCTCTGATGAGGAAGATATAGCGCAAGATCTCCGCCATACAGTCATCCAGGGATTCCTTGCAGGTCAGGTTGGTGGTCATATTGCTGAAGCGGAACATCATATCGTATTCTTCGGCCTTACCTTTGGTACGCAGCGCATGGCGCAGATACCCCTCGTCATCACCGCAGGCGCAGCTTCTTCCGGTGATGAGGGTGATCTTTTCCGCCTCCACCATTTGTGCGTGGAAGCCTGTCAGCCGATGATAAAGCTGCAGCACCGCACTCGCACCCAGCGTAAAATTCTTACGCACATAGCTTGTGATGGAGAGAATGCTCTGGTCACCGATCAGTGCGGCATCGTAGCCCATAACCGTAACCTGCTCGGGCACGGCGATGCCGTGCTCCAGCAGCGTTTCACACAAAAACTTTGCCATGGAATCATTGGCGCAGATGACACCCTGGGGCATGGGGCGGGTGCCGTTGACGATCTCCATACCCAAGGCTCTGGCGGTATCCGACCAGTAATCGCCGTAGATCACCCGTTCGGGTGGACATGCCAGACCGTGGGCTTCCATGGCGTTGCGGAAGCCCTGTGCACGCAGCTCCGCAGAGTGGTGCCCCTCATAGCCTGTCAGACAGATAAGATCGGTAAGGCCGTGGGTTTCAATGCAGTGGCTTGTCAGCTCCGCCATACCAATGCTGTCATCCAGCAGATGGGAGGCAAAAGGACTTGTGTCGTCATCCAGCACCAGCACTTTTTTCTTATGGGGCATCAGCATTTCGTCGATGAGCTGTTTTCCGTAGTCGCTGTGCAGCGTAGCACGGGCATACAGGATGCCGTCCATGAGATTCAGGTTCATGTAACGGAACAGGTTCATTTCCGAGCGTTGGCAGGGTGTTGCATTTGTATCATTGGAGGTACAGGCAAACACACACAGGTCGATATCCAAAGCCTTTGCCTGCGCCATGATACCTTTTACGATACGCTTCTGGATGATATGCTCACACTCCGCAATGATGACACCGAAGAGCAGTCGTTTTTCCATCAGATAAAGTCCCCCTCATATGCAATTTTTTGCATTGGCTTTATACAAAAACGTGGTACATCCGACACCAGTATACCACAAAACTGATAAATTGTCAACTTTTTGGGGGGCTTTTGAGGTGACAAAAGATAAGCTCACCACCCTTTTGGGGGAGGTGAGCCTTGTTTTACTTATCTTTTCGCTTCCGCAGGAGCATAAATGCCACCAGAACCGTAGCACATACGGCAATGGCAGTAGGGAACCAGGTATTGGCTATGGGCAGTCCCGAAGTATTCATGCCGTAGAAGCTGAAGATCATGGTGGGGATGGACATGATGACCGTAATGACCGTCAGCCGTGACATGACAGCGTTCTGGTTGTTGGCGATGACATAGGAGAAGGCATCCATGAGAACCGCCAGAATGCCGCTGTAAATGCTTGCCATCTCGATTGCCTGTTTCAGCTCAATGGTCACATCGTCCATGAGATCCTGATCATCCTCGTAGAGCTTTACCACACGGCCACGCTGGATCTTTTCGATGGTATTGAGGTTGGCTTTCAGAGAGGTGGAGAAGTAAACCAGAGATTTCTCCAGCCCCATAAGCTGCACCAGCTCATGATTTTTCATGGCACCGCTTAACTGCCGTTCCATGGAGTAGGAGATCTTGTCGATCTGCTTCAGGTAGGTAACAAAGCCGGCGGAGATCCGCATCAGCACTTGCAAAATGAACCGTGTTTTCATCTGGGTATGTACATTGGGCACGGCACCCTCGGCAATATTCTGCATGATCTGATTGCGCCGCAGAGAGATGGTGAACACATAATCCGGTGTGGTAATGATGCCCAGCGGCACGGTATAGAACAACAGGGTATCGCTTTGTTCTTCCATGACCGCCACGGCGGTATCCACAATAATAAGGGTCTGGGAATCCTCACGCTCCACACGGGATGATTCTTCTTCATCCAGCGAGGAACGGACAAAGCCCACATCCAATCCGTATTCCCCTGTGAGGATCTCGATCTCCTCGGTGGTAGGCTCATAAACGGAGATCCAGCAGCCGGGCACCGCACGGGGCACACTCTGCAGCTTGCCGTCAATGGTCTGGTAGTAGTGGATCATAGCTACGCCTCCCGTTTTATCAAAGTTTATGGGGATATGGCTCGTCATCGGATTGTAACAACTACGGGCAAAAGTTGCAAAACGATGACAAAACCTTCTCAAATTCAAACCAAAACGGTTACAATCTGAATATTCCCTTGCAATTTTTTCCCCCATGGGTTATACTGTGGATGGAAGGCAGGGGAGATGTGAGTCAGGCACAGCCCCCATGACACTTCCGATGGATCCATGAGTGAAATAGATCTCGGCTCTGCTGTAACACCCGCAGCAGGGCCTTTTTTTATGCAAAATAGGCTTCGATCTGTTCTTTTGTTGCCATCATGGTACCTTGTATCATCTGGTCGGAGCCGCCGCCTCTGCCTTGCAGGGCAGCGTTGTATTCCTTGGCGGCTGCACGCAGGCCACCCTTGGTGCTGCCGATGATATAGCGGTAGCCATCCTGATCATTGCCGGAGAACACACCGCAGATGCCGCCACAGAGAGGGGTTCCCGCATTGACCAGCTTCCGCAGGGTATCGGGGTCAAGGAGATCATCAAAGAGGATGAGGTTGCCCTCGGTGGGTTGAAGCTGTGCGATGCGGGCCTCCAGCAGCGCAGCTTTCAGCTTCATTTGTATTGTATGCTCGTTTTGCAGATTCCGCAACAGTCTTTCCACCGCAGCGGCAGTCTCATGCTGCTTGGCAGAAAGCATGGTGGAGATGCAGACGGTGTTTTCCAGCCGTTTGTTGTAGTCATCCAGCGCATCCAGACCGCAAAGCATCCGCACACGGACACCGTTTTTCCAGTTCTCGGAATCCAGGATCTTAATGCAGCCGATCTGCCCTGTGCTTGCCACATGGGGGGCACAGCAGGCGCAGCAATCCCATTCCCCGATGTTGACGATCCGCAGACCGTCCACAATATCCAGCTTGGAGCGATATTCCAGCTCACAGGCTTCTTCGGGGGTGGGGTAGTAAGCGGTCACGGGGATATCCAACGCAACCACACGGTTTGCGATGTACTCCACAAAGCTCAGCTCCGCATCGGTGAGAATGCCGCTGAAATCTACGGTGACTTCATCCTTACCCAGATGAAAGCCTACATTATCATAGCCGAACTGCTTATGCACAATGCCGGAGATGAGATGCTCACCGGTGTGGTTCTGCATTTTGCGGAGCCGTTCCTCCCAGTTCAGCAGACCCATAACGGATTCGCCCTCGGGCAGGGGGACATCGGTAAAGTGGATGATCTCGCCATCCAGCTCCTGCACATCCACCACGCAGGCATTGCCCAGATTGCCGCTGTCGGCATACTGACCGCCCCCTTCGGGGAAGAACGCAGTCTGATCCAGAATGATCTCATAGGCGGCATCCTGCGGGGCACCCTTGCGTGCAGGGGCGCAGGAAATGACCTTGGCAACAAATTCACGGAGGCTGCCGTCGGCCTCATAGAGTTTTTGGGTTATCATAAGATAGCCTCCTTTCTGAAGGGAGCGCATATCGGTCGCTCTGCACAATATTATACCATAAAAAAACGGGTACGTCAATGCAAAATGTAAAACTCGCGGAGAATATTATATAATCCCCTTGACAAATTCTATAATTGTGGTATAATGTTATTGTAAGATGCAGCAAAGGAGTGTTCCCACCATGCGAAAAACCGTATACAGTCTGGTGCTGACCCCTGAAATCATTGATGCCGTTGACCGTATGGCATACGCACAGGGCACCAGCCGTTCCAATCTCATTGATAAAATTCTGGCGGAGGCCGTGGGCTATGTGACCCCACAGCAGCAGGTACAGCAGATCTTTGATACCATTCTCCAAGGCATTGGGGGAGAGTTCCGCATGCAGGATGCCCCCGCAGGGGATTGGATGACCCTTTGCCGTCAGTTGCGGTACCGCTATAAGCCCACTGTGCGCTACCGTGTGGAGGTTCTGCCCCACAGCGATGCTCCCACAGCCATTTTGCAGGCTTCCTTCCGCACCCAGAGTGCAGAGCTGCTGTCAGAGGTCAACGAGTTCTTCCGTGTGTATTCTCTGGCGGAGGTTGCCTACGGTGTCTGTTCTGCCGAGCAGATCCGCAGGGAAAACGGCAAATGGAGCCGTCTGTTCCCCATTTCTCATGCAGAGCTGCGGCAGCCTGCGCTGCTGGGTGAGCGTATGGCAGGGTATATCCGCCGTTTTGATGGCCTGTTGCAGCAGTATTTTTCCGCCCTGCCCAACCGCAGGGCAGCCGTAAGCCTTGTAACCGATGCTTTTGTGTCGGAATTGCAATAAATCATCATTACAGAAAGGGTGTTATACATTATGATGCAAATGAATCGTATGACTGTGAAATCCCGTGAGGCTTTGCAGGCGGCAGTATCTCTCTGCACACAGCGCAGAAATGATGCCGTTGCGCCGCTGCATCTGCTGTATGCTTTGGTCACCGATGCCGACGGGCTGATTCCTCGGCTGCTGGAGCGTATGGGGGTTTCTGCCCATGGGCTGGCAAAGGATGTGGAAAACGCCCTGGATGCTCTCCCCACACTGACAGGGCAGGGCAGCGATAACATCTATATGACCGCTTCCATGGAGCAGTTGATGAACCAAGCCTTGCAGCTTGCAGAGCAAATGGGGGATGCCTATGTATCAACAGAACATCTGTTCCTTGCTATGTGGGAGGAGCGTTCCCATGTGCTGCCCTTGCTGGAAAAGCATCATGCAGACAAGGAGGCTTTTTTACAGGCCTTGAAGCAGGTGCGGGGCAATACCCGTGTGACAGGGGATACCCCTGAGGATACCTACGATGCGCTGCACAAATACGGGCAGGATCTTACCGAGCGTGCCCGTAAGCAGCAGCCCGATCCCGTCATCGGCAGAGATGAGGAGATCCGCAATGTGATCCGTATTCTCTCCCGCAAGACCAAAAACAATCCCGTGCTCATCGGTGAACCCGGCGTGGGCAAAACTGCCATTGCAGAGGGACTTGCACAGCGCATTGCCAAGGGCGATGTGCCCGAAAGCCTGAAGGACCGCACGGTATTCTCGCTGGATCTGGGCGCGCTGGTGGCAGGTGCCAAATATCGGGGTGAATTTGAAGAACGCCTGAAGGCGGTGCTGCAGGAGGTACGTTCCTCCGAGGGCAAGGTGCTGCTGTTTATTGATGAGCTGCATACCATTGTGGGTGCCGGCAAAACCGATGGTGCCATGGATGCAGGTAATCTGTTAAAGCCTATGCTGGCACGGGGTGAGCTGCACTGCATCGGTGCAACCACCTTGGATGAGTATCGCAAGTATATCGAAAAGGATGCGGCTCTGGAACGGCGTTTCCAGCCTGTGCTGGTGGAAGAGCCTACGGTGGAGGATTCCATCTCCATTCTCCGCGGCCTGAAGGAACGCTATGAGGTCTACCATGGTGTCAAAATCCATGATGGTGCCCTGATCGCAGCCGCAACCCTTTCCCATCGCTATATTACAGACCGTTTTTTGCCCGATAAGGCCATTGATCTGGTGGATGAAGCCTGCGCCATGATCCGCACGGAAATGGATTCCATGCCGGCTGAGATGGATGCCATCTCCCGTAAGATCATGCAGCTTGAGATCGAAGAAGCGGCTCTGCAAAAGGAAACCGATGCGCTCTCCGCTGCCCGTCTGGTGAAGCTGCAGGAGGAGCTTGCCGATCAGCGGGAACGCTTTGATACCATGCGCCTGCAATGGCAGCAGGAGAAAGAGGACATCACCCGTGTGCAGGAGCTGCGTGCGGAGCTGGAGCAACTGGGGGCACAGATCGAAGCGGCAGAACGGCAGTATGACCTGAATCTTGCCGCAGAGCTGAAGTACGGTAAGCTGCCCGCCCTGCAAACGGCTCTGGCAGAGGCAGAAGCCCAACAGACCGAGGGTCAGCTACTGCGGGATTGCGTGACTGCCGATGAGATCGCAAGAATTGTTTGCCGCTGGACAGGGATTCCCGTGACCAAGCTCATGGAGGGTGACCGTGAAAAGCTGCTGCATCTGGAGGATACCCTTCACGGCAGAGTCATCGGACAGGAGGAAGCGGTGCAAAAGGTCAGTGATGCCATTCTGCGTTCCCGTGCGGGGATTCAGGATCCCGATAAGCCTTTGGGCTCGTTCTTGTTCCTTGGCCCCACAGGCGTGGGCAAAACCGAGCTTGCCAAGGCACTGGCAGAAGCGTTGTTTGATGATGAACACAACATGGTTCGCATTGATATGAGCGAATATATGGAAAAATTCAGTGTCAGCCGCCTGATCGGTGCGCCTCCCGGATATGTGGGCTATGAGGAGGGTGGTCAGCTCACGGAAGCCATTCGGCGGAAGCCCTATTGTGTGGTGCTGCTGGATGAGATCGAAAAAGCCCACCCCGATGTATTCAATGTGCTGCTGCAGGTGTTGGATGACGGCAGGATCACGGATTCTCAGGGACGTACAGTGGATTGCAGAAATACCATCTTTATTCTCACCTCCAATCTGGGCGCAGATGTGCTGCTGGAGGGCATTACCGAGGAGGGTTCTTTTGCGGAAACGGTACAGCCTGCCATTGATGCGCTGCTGCGTCGGCAATTCAGACCGGAATTTCTCAACCGTCTGGATGAGATCATTCTGTATAAGCCGCTGCAAAAGCAGGATATGGAGCAGATCGTTGCATTGCTGACCAAGGAGCTGGCAAAGCGGCTGGAGCAGCAGCAATTGACATTGAAGCTGACGCAGGCTGCTGTGGATGCTGTGATCGCTGAAGGGTATGACCCTGCCTTTGGTGCAAGACCTCTGAAGCGTGTACTGCGGAGAAGAGTGGAAAATTTATTGGCACGGCAAATGCTGCGGCACGACCTGAAAGCAGGGTCTGTGCTGACGGTGGATTATCGCGATGGGGATTATTGCTGTGCGGTAACATCGGCATAAAACAAACCGGAGAAGTCATGGGCTTCTCCGGTTTTTATTGTGATTTTCCAAAAACGCAGGGGCGCAATTTACCTCACCCCTCTAATTTGCGCTATCCCAAGTGAAGTCAAGGGGGATTTGTGCTGCGAATTCTCAAGAAACGCAGCGGGGACGCAATATAAGAGAGGAGGGGTGAAGTGGAAGGGGGTCGAAGGGGGAAACCCTTAGGGGAGGAGAGAAAGCGTGAAACGCTCTTTCCGCCCCTATGGGTGTCCCCCTTCACG
>SVNP01000005.1 GCA_015066805.1 Ruminococcus sp.
ACTGCTGCATAATGCAGCAAAGCGACCAAGCCTGCCGCTTAATCGCTTTGCACAATGTTTTCTATTATTCTTTGTCTAACTTTTGGGTGTCAGTTCAGTTTGATCTCGTGCGGGCTTTTTGTGGGTTTACAGACCATCCACAAAGGCATACAGGGCGGAGTCGGTTTCGTATGTATCCACCTTATGCTGTGTGATGGAGCCGTTTTCATACAGATTTGCCGTTACAGTGAGCTGTTGAGTATTCACAATGTATTGTGCCACACGCTGCAGGCTGCTGCCTTCCCAGCGGTAGATCTCATAGGTGAAAACTACTGCGTTGCCTTTCACACGGCTGTGTACGGTTTTTTCCGATGCACGGAAATACGGGTTGACCAGCTCAATGGGTGTCTGCCGATACTGCTGCGTGCCTGTATCCCATAAAAACAAGGCAAAGGTCTTGTTTTCCGCAGCATCCTTGACAGGCAGCAGCAGGTCATAGCAGCCGTCATAGTTGCAGTCACGGATGATATAATGCTCCGCCAGATAAGAAGCGGTTTCTGCTGAAAGGGCATAGTGCAATGTCTGATAGTTTCCGCCTTCGATTCGCAGACCGATGCCCTCTGTGGTGAATACATAGGTGAAATTCAGAGGGTGTGGCTCATCAGAACGGCCGTAATCGGTGCTTTCGGCGGGAAAGCGTTCGGTGGTGGTAACGGTAGTTGTCGTTTGTACGGAGGTTGTGGTTTCCTGTGTGGTAGTTGCCGCAGTGGTCTGAGAGCTGCTTGCGGATGTGGTTGACGATGTTGTGGCGGAAGCTGTGGTGGCAGAGGCAGTTGCTTCCGTGCTTTGCAGCACTGCTTCACCTGTGGAGTCAGGGGTGCTGTTGGGTTGGTGAGGAGTAATGCTGCATCCCCCAAGAAACAGGCAAAGGGCGGCAGCCGTAAGCTGCCCCAATGTTTTTTTCATAGGATCTCCTTTGGTTGGGTAACGGTGTTTGTTGTTTCATTATACACGCCAAAATGACTTTTGTCAAGAGGATTGCCCATCTGTGATGAACTTGGGAAAATATTGTGAAACCCTACAATTCTTGTTGACAGTTCTGGGGGATTATGGTATGATATCTATGTATGAATTTGTATTCCGAAAGGGGATATTATGACAGCTTTTATCCGAACCAAAAAGATCGCCGCAATGCTTGCCGCAGTGATGACGGTGCAGGCAGCGGTGTGTTCTTCCCATATATTGCAGCCCATATCTGTCGGTGCATCGGAAAAAACACTTTCTGTCACGGAATTTGCCCGTGATCTTCAGGTTTTCTCTCTGTTTGATGATCCCGAGGAAGCTTATGATACCCTGGTGTATCACAAAGAAGCAGGGGTTTTGTATGCCGACGGACAGCCTGTGGGTACTCGCAGGGGTGATCTGACGGTAGGCGAAGAAGGTCTGCTGATCTGCGCCAATGCCAAGGGGATTACCAAGGGAATGCTGACAGAATCGCCTTTGCTGCTGCCTTTTGAAGAGCATGCCGACCGGTGGGGCTATACCGTTACCGAAGAAAACGGTCTGTATACCATCCGCAACGAGTTTCAGACAGCACGTCTGATCGTAAAAGCTTCCGGTGAGATCGACGATCTGGGTGCAAGAGCAGTGGTCAGCGGCTATCGGGATCTGACGATTCTGCAATACGCAGATTCTGCGGAGGCTTATGCTGCTTATCAGATATATGCCGCAGACAGCAATGTGGAATATGTTCAGCCTTCCCGTTATGTATCGGTGGCAGGGCAGCCCGCCGATCTGCAGGCAGATGCAGCGGTAAGCGGACTGGAAAGCGGCTCTTATTACACATGGGGTGCCAACTATCTGCGGACAGACCTGTTTTATGATACATATCTGGCAGATCGTGAACTGACCGAAGATGTGATTGTGGCTGTTCTGGATACGGGTATCAATCCCCGACACAGTATGGTGGCCGGCCGTGTGGTTGAGGGTGGTGTGAATTTCTCCGGCTCCGGCGATGACAGCGCCGAGGATGATTACGGTCACGGTACCCATTGTGCAGGTACCATCTGTGAGCTGACGCCTGAGCAGGTGAAGATCCTGCCCATTAAGATCTTTGATGCCCAGGGCAAGGCTACCGAAGAACAGATCTATGCGGGCTTGATGTATGCCATCGAGCAGGATGCGGACCTGCTGAATATGAGCTTTGGCGGTCTGGGTGTCAGCCCTCTGGAAGCCGAAGCCATGGCACTTGCTGATGCCAAGGGGATTATTTGCTGTGCAGCGGCAGGCAATAATTCCGATGAAGCACGGTATTATTACCCCGGAGGTATTGAAAGCTGTATTACGGTAGCTGCCATTGATCGCGATATGATGCTGGCGGATTTCTCCAATTACGGCGATCTGGTAGATGTATGTGCACCGGGTGTAGGCATTACCAGCGGTGTGCTGGGAGATAACAATAAGACCGAAGCATGGAACGGCACCAGTATGGCAACACCTCATGCAACTGCCTGCTGTGCCATGCTGCTGCTGGCATGGCCTGAGCTGACGCCCGAAGCCTGCTGTGCCATGCTGACTGCCAATGCGGTGGATCTGGGCGAGGCGGGCTTTGACGAGGACTACGCCTGGGGCTTGGTTTCTCTGGCGGATTTTGCCTATACCGACGGCCGCTGTGCTTTGCCTGAATTCTCCGAGAAGGCAGGCAATTACGGCAAAGGCTTTTCCTTTGAGATCGAATGCGCCACCGAAGGTGCCGAGCTTTACTATACATTGGACAGCTCTGTACCAAGTCCTCAAAACGGGATTCGCTATACCGGCCCCATTTCCGTATCCGCCACCACCAGAGTGCGTGTTGTGGCGGTCAAGGATGGCTGTATGGATAGTCTGGTGGCGGAATGTGTGTACTCTGTGGGCGGTCTGGATGTTCCCGATCCTTATGAAGTGGAAAACGGTGTGCTGAAAGCCTATCGCGGTGTGGTGCGCCGCCTTGCAGTGCCCGATGTCATCGACGGACAGGTCATTACAGCCATCGGCGATGATGCCTTTGCAGAGAACCCCTACTTGCAGGAGATCCTTTTGCCGGATACGGTTTCTGCATTGGGGGCTTCTGCTTTTGCGGATTGTATGGCTTTGACTTCTGTGGAGGGCAGCTCCGTTACTGTGTTGGGCGATGCTGCTTTTGCAGGTTGCCGGGCTTTGGAGGAGGTTTCTTTTGCTGCTCAACTGTCCAATGTGGGAGAAAGTGCCTTTGCGGATTGTTCCTCTTTGCATATGCTGCGTCTGGATCGGCTGACGGCTGTTCCTTCCGGTTGTTTTGCAGGCTGTTCCGCTCTGGAATCGGTTTATCTGCCCACAGCCAAGTCCTTTGGTGCATCTGCTTTTGAAAATTGTGCTTCTCTTGCCGCTGTACAGTGCGGCTGGGAAGCGGTTACGGTGCTGGAAGACCGTGTATTTGCGGGCTGTACCGCTTTTGCGGGTTCGTTGGGCTTTGTGGCACTGGAGCAGCTTGGTGAATCCGTATTTGACGGTGCGGAATCGCTGCTGCGTGTTTCTCTGCCGGAGCAGATCACAGCACTGCCCCGCAGAACCTTTGCCGGCTGCCGTTCGCTGCGGCAGCTGGTACTGCCCGGGATTACGGAGATCGGTGATGCAGCACTGGCGGTGCAGCAATATACCTTCGGGGTTTCCGTGGAGCTGCCCTTTGATCGTGTCACACATATCGGTACCGATGCATTCTACGGTTGTTCTCTGGGCAGCCGTGGAGAAACCACGACTTTTTCCGCAATGACAGAGCTTCCGTATCGGTCTTTTGCGGCTGTGGTTGCCGATGTCCTTGCATTTCCGCAGGTCACCGCCGTATACGGTCAGGCTTTTGCGGATGCCGCTGTGGGCATCATTGAGCTGCCTGCGGCACAGCAGCTTGGAGATGCCTCTGTCAGCAATACCGACTGGGTCATTCTTTCCGATGCCTGTACGGTGCTTCATACCTCTGCCATTGATGCCGAAACACAGATTTACTGCACATCGCCCTCTCAGGCATTGCTGGAGTACAGTGAAGCAAGCGGGCATATCATAACAGATGTACCCGCATATGTGTATGCCTTTGGTACCAATAGCACGGTTGCCCAGTATACGCCTCTTACATTGACCTTGCTGACTGTGGGTGAAGGCTTGCGCTTCCAATGGTACACAGTAGATGAAAACGGCAGCGAGATCATGATCCCTGAGGCGGAATCCTGTCGGTATCTTCCTGTGGTTTCACAAACAGGGCATACCGTATATCTCTGTAAAGCACAATCCGATGAAGGACTTGTGGCGGAAGCCCGATACAATGTTACGGTAACGGCCGTAGAACAGGAGATCCTGGAGCTGCACAAGCCTGTGTATTATACCGATGCAGCATCGCATACCTTGCTGTTTGTGCCCCAAGCCGATGGCGTGCACTATTTCACGTCCTTTGGTGATGTGATGTCCCAGGGTACCGTGACCGATGTACAGGGGGAGCTGCTTGGCATGATGACACAGCAGCCCGACGGCTCGGAGCTTTGTACGGTGACCTTGCAGAAAGGACAGCAATATCTGATCCACACCGCTCCGATGTGGCAGGGCGTTTATGCCCTGTGTGCATCTGCAGAGCTGAAACAGGCACAATCTGTCGCCGATCTGACGGTTGCATATGATTCTTTGTTCTATCCTACCCATGGGGATGAAATACCCGCAGTAACCGTTATGGCTCCCGATGGTACCTTGCCCGAAGCAGAGCGTGATTATCATATGATCTTCACAAGCAGCAACAGCCGCGGCAGAATTTATCTGTTTGGTCTGGGGAATTACAGCGGTTGTCTGGTACTGCCTTGTTCCGTATATGCTCCCGTGTACGCAGATACGGTCAATCCCGTAGCACTCAGCAGCAAGGATGATACGGTTACCTATGCCTTTGTGCCCCGCTCCGGCGGAGAGTATTATTTCTATTCTGCTTACCTGCCCGGCTACGCCGAGGAATACGCCTATTATCTCCGTATGGGTGCTTTGCCTGCCAACCGGCGGTATTATTCCATTAACCCGGAAGCACGCATTACCGATGAGGACGGCAACGAGCTGGCTTATAACGATAACAGCGGCGGCAACGGTATGTTCCGCGGTAAAGTAAAGCTGCAGGCAGGCCGCAGATATCTGATCACCTGTACGGCCAAGGCTGCCGCATCGTTTTCGCTGGTGCTTTCCAAGCAGTTGTATACCGTTGCAGAGGGCAAGGTGTCAGGTCTGTCTCCGTATAACTATCGGGAGGATATGCCCGCAAACCCCGATGCCGGCTTAAGCATAGAGGGCGTTCCGCTGGTAAAGGGACAGGATTTTCTGCAGATCGACAGCTTTCATGATGTGCCCGGTCTGGGCGTTGTGATCATGCAGGGGATTGGTCTGTATACAGGTACGGCACAGTGGTCGTATCAGATCAACTACTCCGGCGGTGATGCGGTATCTGTGGAGATGGGCGGTACTGCGGGGGTTTCCTTCTCCGAAGCTGCCCGTATTCAGGCGGTACGGTTTACGGCAAAAAGCCGCAATGCGGAATCCAATACCGATATGTACCGCATCTTCAATGATGACGGCAAAAACAAGCGTCTGCGGCATAGTCTGTATGCGTATTCCGAGCGCACGGGAATATATTCTCTTGTGGCTACCGGTACGGGTATCTCCGATTACGAGCTGAAAGACGGTGAATACTGTGCAGTGTTTTATCCGGTTTACAGCGGCAAGCCTGCTGCACATACCGTAACCGTACTGCAGCCGCACTCTCTGGCAGATGCTGAGGTTTTTGTGGCTCCGCAGACTTACACAGGCGGCATCGTGACTCCCGAATACCGGGTAACGGCAAACGGTGTTGCTTTGACAGAAGGTGTGGACTTTAAGGTGCGGTATTTTACCGATCCCGTTATGTTTGGTACACAGGAATATCTGCTGGAACCCATGAATACCGCTTACGGCAGGATTTCCGGCACCTTTGAGATCGTAGTGGAGCTGCCCGAGGATGCGCCTTTGCTGACAGTGGGACAGCATACGACGCAGGTTACTTTGGAGGACCGTCTGGCGGTGTATCGGTTTGTTTCGGAAACCGATGCCACCTATATGCTTTCCAATGCACAGGCCATGGATGTGGTCATGCGTGCGTTTTCTGCCGATGGCACGGTGCTGTGCGAGGGCTACGGCACAGGCGAGCAATATGTTACCTTTGATGCAAAAGCAGGGGAGACCTGCTATATCATGATCAAATTTAACGGTACATTGCGTGCGGGTACCATTCACTTCGGGCTGACAAACGATTATCATTTGCTTTCCGATTGTGAAGTGATCGCAGAGCAGCTTCCGTGGACAGGTGAACCGCTGGTGCCTGTGGTACAGTTCTATGATGGCGAAAAGCTGCTGACCGAGGGCGTGGATTATGAGCTGCGATACTGCAATGATCATACCAATGTGGGTACCGGTACGGCACATTATCGGGGCATTGGCGAATACTTCGGTACCTGTGAAGTGCAGTTTTCCGTGGTGGCTCCCGATTTGTTTGCTCTGCCCGATGTGGAGGTGTTCCCTGTACTGTTGGATGCCATTCGCAAGGGCGATGAGGAGACCGATTGCGATTATCATATCTACAGCTATACCGCAGGCCGTGATTGCCGGATGCAACTGGATGTGTTTGATGTATACTGTCTGCTGACTGCCCAGCTTTATCATGAAGACGGTACGCTGGCAGACAGCTTTACCACCAAGCGCAATGACAGCATGACATTTTCCATGACAGCAGGTGAAACTGTTTATGTGCTGATGTCCGCTACGGATATTTCCAGTTGGAATCAGACGTACAGCCTGATGTTTTCTCTTGCAGAGCCTTTGGGCGACAGCATGGTGGAGGATACCGAGCATAGCGTGACCTATCTGGTCAATGCGGAAAGCGGCTATGCGGAAGGCTACCGTTTTGCCGAGGATGCGGAAAGTGCTGTTCTGCTGCCGGAGATCGGCGGTGTGCCTGTGACATATTATCCGGAAGCCCTGTTCTCGGAGCTGCCCCATGGGTTTGTGGTCTACGGCTATCCGGGCTGTGCTGCGGAAGCCTATGCGGACAAGTATGGCTTTGTGTATCTCAATGCCGATTGTGAAGCACCCACAACAGTGGACGGAGATCTCAACGGTGACGGAAGCTGTTCTGTGGCGGATGTGGTGCTGCACAGCCATATGGTTGCGGAAACAAAGGCATTGAGTGTTTCGGCTGCTTGTATGTTTGCTGCGGACCGTGACGGCGATGGGCTGCTGACCTTGCAGGATACACTGCTGCTGCTGAGAAAATTGGCATTGTTCTGACAGTAAAAAGGGAGGATCTGTGAAAAACAGATCCTCCCTTTTGGTTTTCATGGGAAAATGGCAAATTTGTCTTGACAATTAAAGGAAACTGGGCTATAATATGATGAGTATGTGCAATTTTGGAAAGGCGGTTTCTATCATGTTGAAAAACACCGAAAAAACAATGGACAAGATCGTTGATCTTTGCAAGTCCAGAGGCTTTGTGTATCCCGGCTCCGAGATTTACGGCGGTCTGGCAAATACCTGGGATTACGGCCCCCTTGGCGTGGAACTGAAGGATAACATCAAGCGTGCATGGCGCAAGAAATTCATTCAGGAGAACCGCTACAATGTGGGCCTGGACAGTGCCATCCTCATGAATCCTCAGACCTGGGTTGCTTCCGGTCATATCGGCGGCTTCTCCGATCCTCTGATGGACTGCAAGGAGTGCAAGACTCGTCACAGAGCCGATAACCTCATCGAGGATTTTGACGGCACCAACCCCAGCGGCTGGAGCAATGAGGAAATGATGGCATATATCCGTGACCATCACATCTGCTGCCCCAACTGCGGCAAGGAAAACTTCACCGATATCCGTCAGTTCAACCTGATGTTCAAGACCTTCCAGGGTGTGACCGAGGACAGCAAGTCCGAGCTGTATCTGCGTCCCGAGACCGCCCAGGGTATCTTTGTGAACTTTGCCAACATCCAGCGTACCAGCCGCAAGAAGATCCCCTTCGGCGTGGCACAGGTGGGCAAGTCCTTCCGCAATGAGATCACCCCCGGCAACTTCATCTTCCGTGTCCGTGAGTTTGAGCAGATGGAGTTGGAGTTCTTCTGCAAGCCCGGTACCGATCTGGAGTGGTTTGATTACTGGCGCAGCTTCTGCCGTGACTGGCTGCTGAGCCTGGGCATCAAGGAAGAGAACCTGCGCCTGAGAGATCACTCTCCCGAGGAGCTGTGCTTCTACTCCAAGGCAACTACCGATTTCGAGTACCTGTTCCCCTTTGGATGGGGCGAGCTGTGGGGCATTGCCGACCGTACCGACTACGATCTGACCCAGCACATCAACACCAGCGGCAAGTCTTTGGAGTACTTTGATCCCGAGACCAACGAAAAGTACATCCCCTATGTTATTGAGCCTTCTCTGGGCGTGGAGCGTCTGTTCCTGACCGTTGTGACCGAGGCTTATGATGAGGAAGAACTGGTTTCCGTTGATAAGAACGGCAATGAGAAGAAGGATGTCCGTACCGTTATGCGTTTCCATCCCGCACTGGCACCCTTCAAGGCTGCAGTGCTGCCTTTGGTGAAGAAGCTCACACCTCAGGCACTGGAGGTGTTTGATATGCTCTCCAAGAAGTTCAACGTGGACTTTGACGAGGCCGGCACCATCGGCAAGCGTTATCGTCGTCAGGATGAGATCGGTACGCCCTTCTGCATTACCTACGATTTCGATACTTTGGAAAAGGATAACAGCGTTACCATCCGTGACCGTGATACCATGGAGCAGGTGCGTGTGCCCATCGAGAATCTGGTGGCATATCTGGAAGAAAAGATCGCATTCTGACCCGCAAGATGTATAAGAGAACACTCCCTGCACAAGGAGTGTTCTCTTTCTTTCTGTTGGGCGGAGCTTTTTTCTGCTTTGGTACTTGCAACCAACGCATTTTTGTGGTATGATAATAAGAGAATCTGCCACTAATTTGACAAAGAGGAGGCTTTTCATATGTCTGAGCAATTTACGGTAACCCTGCAAGAGATCGTCAATGAATTCCAGTTGGAGGTCATTCATGCACCCTGTGATCTGAATACCGTACAACTGACCGAAAATGATATCATCCGTCCGGGCCTGCAGCTCATGGGCTTTTATGAGTATTTCAACCCCGAGCGTATTCAGGTGGTGGGTAAAATGGAGTTTGCCTATCTTTCCACCATTGATGCACAAACCCGCTATGACCATCTGGAAAAGCTGTTTGCCCACCATATCACCGCCCTTTGTATGACCCGCGGACTCAGCGTGTTTCCCGAAATGATGAAGCTGGCACAGGAATACCATGTGCCTCTGCTGCGTTCTGCAGAATCCACCTCACATTTCACATCCAGCCTGCTTTCCTATCTGAACCACAATCTGGCTCCCCGTGTCACACGTCACGGCGTGCTGATCGAAATTTACGGTGAGGGTATTTTCATCACCGGCGAAAGCGGCGTGGGTAAGAGCGAAACCGCTATTGAGCTGGTAAAGCGCGGTCACCGTCTGGTTGCCGATGATGCCGTTGAGATCCGTAAGGTATCCAACACCAGCCTTGTGGGTACTTCTCCCGATAACATCCGTCACTTCCTGGAGCTGCGCGGTATCGGCATTATCAATGTGCGCCGCCTGTTCGGTATGGGTGCCGTTAAGATCTCTCAGGAGATCGACATGATCATTCAGCTTGAGCTTTGGAACAGTGCCAAGGTCTATGACCGTATGGGTGTGGATACCCAGTATTCCACCATTCTGGGCGTAAAGACACCTTCTCTGACCATTCCCGTAACACCCGGCCGAAATCTGGCTGTTATTATGGAGGTCGCCGCTATGAATAACCGTCAGAAGAAGATGGGCTACAATGCGGCACAGGAGCTGATGCAGCGTCTTGGCGTGAATATGGAAGGTACCGAGACTGTTCGGGATTTTGATGCTTTCTGAATGTATTTTTTTCTGCTGTTTGCAGTATGATGAAATAATAGAAACCTAGGTGATTTTTTTGCAAATTCAGGCTGATCTGCATACCCATACCATTGCCTCTACCCATGGGTACTCCACCATTACCGAGATGGCAAAGGCAGCGGCGCAGCGTGGTGTGCGGCTGCTGGCTATGACCGATCACGGACCTGCCATGCCTGATGCGCCTCATCTCTGGCATTTTCACAATTACAAGATCCTGCCCCGCAGGATCGAGGGTGTGTGGCTGCTGAAGGGTGTGGAAGCCAACATCATTGACGAAAAGGGCACACTGGATATGGATGAAAAAGAGCTTGCCTTCTGTGAGTGGGTCATAGCTTCTTACCACAGCCATTGTGTGAAATTCTGTCGGGATGCGGAAACTGTGACCCGTGGATACCGTAAGGTCTGTGAGAACCCTGCGGTGGATGTGATCGGGCATTTTACCACAGATTTTTTTCCCTGTGATTATGAAGCCGTTGCTGTCTGCGCCAAGGAGCACGGCAAGATCATTGAGCTGAACGAAAGCTCTCTGCAATGGAAAAAAGGTGCGCTGAAAAACGCATACACAGCCTATGCAGCCTGCAAAAAGCTGCAGGTGCCCATCATTGTGAATACCGATGCCCACTACCATGGGCTGGTGGGCAAAACACCGTTGGCGGAACAACTGCTGGCGGAACTGGACTTCCCCCATGAGCTGGTCTTAAATCTGGATGCAGACTGCGTGATGGAAATGGCGGCCCGCAAACGGGGGATCCGCTTTGTGGATGAAGACTGATATCACATCTCCTGAAAGGAGCTTATGACCCATGCAGTATATGGATCATCTGGAAGCCCTTTGTAAACAAGTGGGAGCTTCCTTTGCGGCAGAAGAATCCCTTGCCGCGCATACCACCTTCCGTGTCGGCGGAGCCTGCCGTGCCTTTGTCACGGTGCCCCATAAGGATGCTTTTGTTGCTCTGCGCCGTTTTCTGGCAGAGGCGGAGCTGCCGCATCACCTGATTGGCAGAGGCAGTAATCTGATCGTTGCCGATAAAGGCTATGACGGCGTTGTGCTGATGCTTGCACCCGAAGCCCGTATTTGCCGTCAGGGTGAGAATACCCTTAACGCCTGGGCAGGCGGCTCGTTGAAATCTTTGTGTATGGCTGCCGCTGATGCAGCTTTGACCGGTCTGGAGTTTGCATATGGGATTCCCGGCACTGTGGGTGGTGCTGTGTATATGAATGCCGGTGCTTACGGCGGAGAAATGTCGCAGGTCGTTACCTCTGTGGATGCTGTGGATGAAAAGGGCGGGCTTTGCACTCTTTCCGCAGATGCACTGGAGCTTTCCTATCGTCACTCCTGCTTTATGCGGAATCAAATGGTTATTCTGGGTGTGAATGTTTCGCTGACACAGGGCGATCCTGCTGTGATCCGTGAGAAAATGGATGAGCTGATGCATAAACGCATCGACAAGCAGCCGCTGGAATATCCCAGTGCAGGCAGTACCTTCAAACGTCCCGAGGGCAGCTATGCTTCTATGCTCATTGATCAATGCGGACTGAAGGGTCTCACCGTAGGTGGGGCACAAGTCAGTGAAAAGCACGCAGGTTTTGTCATCAATTGCGGCGGTGCCACCTGTGATGATATTCTGCGGCTTTGCGCCAAGGTGCGGGATGAGGTATATCGGCAGACCGGCTATACGCTGGAGCTGGAGCCGGAGCTGCTGGGCATTGCCCCAAGTGACCTGTTGTAATAAAGGAGTCTGACATCATCATGGAATTTATCATTGTCACCGGTATGGCAGGCGCAGGCAAAACCTGTGCCATCAATGCACTGGAGGACATCGGCTATTATTGCGTAGAGAATCTTCCCTTATCGTTTTTGCCCCAGTTTGTGGAACTGTGCAGAGAACGTGGCGGCAGGCTTTCCAGAGTAGCGGCCGTTATTGATATCCGTTCCTGCGACCGTTTTTCCGAGCTGGTTTCCGAGTATCTGACCATCCGCAACACAGAACCCATCGGTGCGGCAGAGGCCCTGAGCTGCCGAATGCTCTGTCTGGAGGCCTCCGATGCTGCTTTGCAGAACCGTTTCCGCACCTCCAGACGCAGTCATCCGCTTTCGGAGCGGTTTGAGGGCAATCTGCCTGCGGCACTTGCCTTTGAACGGGAAATGCTGCAGCCTGTCCGTGCCCATGCGGATTTTCTCATTGATTCCTCCCTGCTTTCGGCTTCTCAGCTCAAGGAGCAGGTGAAGGCATTGTTTATGGCGCATATCAGTGACGCCATGCTGATCCAGGTCATGAGCTTCGGCTTCAAATACGGTGCCCCCATGGAGGCAGATCTGATGTATGATATGCGCTGTCTGCCCAATCCCTACTATATTGAAGAACTGCGGGAGCATACCGGCTGTGAGGAAAGTGTACGGGAGTACGTCATGAATGCCCCCGAATCACAGGAATACTATCAAAAAGTGCGGGAGCTTCTGGATTTTCTCATTCCCTTGTATGTCAAGGAGGGCCGTCCGCAGCTTGTCATTGCCTTTGGCTGCACCGGCGGCAGACATCGTTCCGTTACTTTTGCAGAGCTGATCACCGCCCATCTGCGGCAGCAGGGTTACCATGTGGTCAAGCAGCACAGAGATTTCAAAAAGTAACTGTGTGGCAATATAATCCAACATTGGGCAAAATAAACAAAATTGCGAGGTTAAATTTGTCGAATGCGTAATTGACTTTTGCGGGAAAACATGATATGATATCATTGTGTGCTGCTGTATGATGATCCTGCGGCAGTATCCGAAAATAAATAGAATGAGGTGCCAGAACATATGAAAAAGATGAAGCAGCTTCTTGCGGTTCTTTCTGCCATGATGCTTGCAGCCGCAGCCAGCGGTTGTGCGGGGGATGAAAGCTCCGAAGGCCGTACCAAGTCTCAGGATGACGTGTCCATTGCCACCGATAACCTGGAAAAGACCGATGATCCCGATATCACCGGACAGACCGTTTACTGGATGGCTCTGTATGACCTGAATCCTACCGGCAATGCCGACCGTTCCGTTGCCCTGACTCTGTTTGAGGATGTGTACGGTGCAAAGATCGAGTATGTGCCCACCACTGCCGATACCAAGTTTGATGACCTGGCAAACCGCATCAACGGCGGCGACCCTGTGGATATGTTCCCCTATGAGTGGGATGCTGTGCCCAATGGCGTGAACAAGGGTATGTTCGATCCGCTGGACGATTATGTGGATCTGGACGATGAGCTGTATGAAGGCGTTCGTGATATGGCTGAGATGTTCAAATACAACGGCCACTACTATGTGATCCCTTATGCAACTGCCGATCCCCTGGCCATTACTTACAGCCGTGCAATGCTGGAGGAAGAAGGCCTGGATGATCCCTATGAGCTGTATCAGAAGGGCAAGTGGGACTGGGATGCATTCATGGATATGATGCAGACCTTTGTGAACAACGGCGACGGTGAGGAAGTGCGCTATGGCTGTGCCGGCTGGTTCGGTCAGGCGCTCATCCAGTCTACCGGTGATACCGTTGTGACCTACGACGGCAGCAAGTTCACCAACAACATCATGAGCCCCAATATCGAGCGTGCAGAGCTGATGATGGAGGAGATCGCAAACCAGGGGCTGTATTCTTCCGTTTGGCACGGTTATTTCCCCAACGATGGTTCTGTGCTGTTCTACGGCATGGCTCCCTGGCATTTGGCCGATTCCAATGCAAAGAACCCCGATGGTGATCTGTTCCTGGTTCCTTTCCCCAAGGATCCCGAGTCTGACGACTACTACCTGAACATGAACTATGCCGCTACCATGCTGGTGAAGAATTCCGATAAGGGCGATGCCGTTGCTATGTGGATCAAGTGCCAGCGTATTGCTGAGACCGATCCCTCCTACAAGGCAGCCGCTAAGGAGAAGGCTCTGATCCAGAGCACCAACGCTCAGGGCAAGGTCACCGGTTTTATCACCGAGGAGCAGTACGACTTCATGCAGACCTGGTACGATCCCAACAACATCAAGACCGTGTTTGACTTCGGTTATGGCATGGGCTCCCTGATGTACGGCGAAACCTATGACTACGGCACCCGTGGCGTTATGAATAACGTGGCCGACGGTCTGCTGCTGCAGTACGAGAACACTCCCGATACCTGGGCAGAGATCCGCTCCGAGTGGCAGTCTGTGGTCAATACTGTGGTAGATGACTTCAATAATCTGGCACAGTGAGAGACAGATGCCAAAAACAGTTCGGGTTTTGGAACGCGATTTGTGCAAGGTGCGAAATATGCGCTCGTGCACAAAAAAATGCTTGCTTTTTCCCGAAAAATGTGGTATCATAAACAATGTAAGAAGTATGAAGAAAGGTCGGATTCCACTCCGGCCTTTCTTTTATGCAACCGGCCCTTTTGTGACCGTATTCTGGAGAAAGGAAGCACTCCCTACGGGGAGAAACGGAAATTGCATGAAGCTGAAGAAATTCGGAAATACCGAGGCTGTCGTGTATGATTTGGTAGTGCCCATTGCAGAGGAGCATGGCTTGATCGTCTGGGACGTTCGGTTTGAAAAAGAAGGTGCCTGCTGGTATCTTCGGGTGCTGCTGGATCACATGGAACGTGCAGTGACCATTCAGGATTGCGAGAATGTGACCCGCCCCCTGAATAAGCTGCTGGATGAACAGGATCCCATCGCCCAGAGCTATACGCTGGAGGTCGGCTCTGCCGGTGTGGAGCGTGAGCTGCTGCGGGAAACGCACTTTGACGCCTGCGAAGGCTGCGCTGTCAGCGTGCGGCTGATTCGCCCCGATGAGAAAGGACGGCGGGATATTGCGGGAACTTTGGTTTCCTGCGACAGAGAAGCCGTTACTGTGGAAACCGACGGTAACGCAGAAACCTATCCGCTGGCAGGTGTGGCTTATGTCCGCCTTGCCGATTTTGACTTCAATGCGGATGTGGCAGCCGATGCACCCGAGGGTGCGGACGAAAACTGATACGGTGTCTGCGAGCCATCGCAGCCGAAATAAGATGAAGGAGAACAGTCAGCTATGAACGAAGGGTTCTTTGAAGCACTCGCAGCATTGGAGTGCGAAAACAGTGTGGAGCAGCAGCTTCTGGTAGACAAGGTCAAGGAAGCAATGCTCAAGGCCGCCAAAAAGGCGTATCCCAACAGCGAGGAAGAGGACTTCCGTGTGGAGATCGACCCCGGCACCCATCAATTCGCTCTGTGGATGATGAAAACTGCTGTGGATGGCCCTCTGCATCGTGGCTATGAGGCATATGAGATTCCTCTTGCCGAAGCACGTTTGCTGGATCCCGATGTGCAGGACGGCGATTTTGTGGAATGCAGGATCGACCCTTCCGCCTTCGGCAGAAGCATCGCCCAGCTTGCAAAGCAGTCTATCCGCGGTGATCTGCGTGCCATTAACCGCGAACAGACCATCCGCAAGTTCCAGGATAAGGTGGGTCAGATCCTTTCCGTAAAGGTCACCCAGGTGGAGCCCGGCCGCGGCAGTGTCACCGTTGTGTATGACGGCACCGAGCTGTACCTCAGCGCAAAGGAGCAGATCCCTGCGGAAACCTTGGTGGAAGGTCAGATGATCAAGGTTTATGTTTCCACCATTGCCAACCCTGAAAAGAAGCCCGTTGTCCGTATCTCCCGTGTGGATCGTGAGCTGGTCAGACGCTTGTTTGAGCTTGCAGTGCCCGAGGTGGAGGACGGCATTGTAGAAATCAAGGCAGTTGCCCGTGAGGCAGGTTTCCGCTCCAAGATCGCAGTCTGGTCCAATGATCCTAACGTGGATGCTGTGGGTGCCTGCATCGGTCCGCACCGCTCCCGTATTGAAACCGTAGTGCGCGAGCTTAACGGTGAGAAGATCGACATCATTCCCTACTCCGAAGAGCCCGATACCTTTATTGCCAGGGCACTGGCTCCCGCATCTGTGGTTTCTACCACTCTGCTGGAGGGTGAAAACAAGGCTGCAACGGTCATCGTTCCCAATCAGCAGCTTTCTCTGGCCATCGGCAACAAGGGCCAGAATGCTAAGCTGGCCGCAAAGCTGACCGGCTATAAGATCGACATTAAGCCCGAGTATTCCGTTCCCGAGCAGACCGATGAGGATGATGCGCCTGCCGAGGATGAAAGCTCCCTCTGAACGGTACGGAAGGTGGTTGACGCATGAAAACGAGAAAAACTCCCATGCGGATGTGCCTGGGCTGCGGCGAAATGAAGCCCAAGCGTGAACTGATCCGTGTAGTGCGCCAAAAGGATGATACCATCGCACTGGATGCTACCGGAAAAATGGCGGGCAGAGGCGCATATATTTGTCCTTCGGCAGCGTGCCTCAGCCACGCACAAAAGGCCCGAAGACTGGAAAAGGCCTTTTCCTGCAAGATAGAGGATGCGGTGTATGATGCGCTGCATCACACTATGGCCGAGGTGGAAAACCATGCATGAGGCGGATTGCCGTAAACTGCTCTCTTCCATGACCATGTGCCGCCGTGCAGGCAGATTGCTGCTGGGATTTGATCCCGTTAAGGAAGCTGCCCTGCAAAAGCGTGTGCATTGCGTGCTGCTTGCATCGGATTGCGCGCCGAAAACCGAAAAGGAGATCCGCTATCATTGCAGCGGCCTGCCTTGCAGAAAGCTGCCCTTTTCCATGGAAGATCTGACAGTGTATTTTACCAAGCGCACCGCTGTGTTCGGCGTTGCAGATGCCGGCTTTGCCGCATCTATGCTGCGCTGCCTGGGGGATGACGCTTGTGATGAGACGAAGCTTGACTGATTCTGAAGAACATATAGGAGGTAATGCCTATGCCAACAATGAAAACAAAAGTGAGCGATTTTGCTGCTGATCTGGGACTTTCCGCACAGGAAGTCATTGATATGCTGAAAAGCGATAAGCCCAAAAAGCCTTCTTCTTCCCTTAATGAGCAGGAGATGAACAGCATTCTGGAGCAGTATACCAAAGCCCACCAGGTAGAGAACTTTGATGCCTATTATGCCAACCGTCGTGAGGGCGGCAGCGGCGCAGAGGAGAAAAAATTCGCAGAGAGCAAGCAGCCTGCTGCAAAGCCCCAGCGGGTTCAGCCTGCCAAGAAAACCGAAAAGGTTGAGAAAACCGAAAAGAACGAAAAGCCTGCACAGCCCAAAAAGGCTGCATCCAAGGCAAAGGAACAGCCCGCAACGGCTCCCGCAGCCGCTGAAAAGGCTGCCGCACCTGCTCCCGTACCTGCACCTGCTCCCGCACCTGCAGAGCCCGTAAAGCAGGAGCCCGCCGCAGCTCCCGTGCAGGAAGGCCCCCGTGTGCTGACTGCTGCGGAAACAGAGCGTCGTGCAAGAGAAAAGGCAGAGCAGTACGCAAAGCAGCAGGCAGAGCGCAACGCTCGCCAGCAGCAGAATAGACAGCAGAATAAGCAGCAGCAAAAGCAGCAGCAGCCTGCCGCCAAGCCCGCTGTTCAGCAGAAACCCCAGCAGCCCAAGACACAATCTGCTCCGGTGAAGGAACAGCCTGCGGCAAAGCAGCCCGTGCAGCCTGCAAAGGCTCCCGAGCAGTCCAAGCCCGTTGCGGCACCTGCTTCCAAGCCGGCGGCAGCATCGCAGCCCGAGCAGCGTTTTCAAAAGCAGCCCAAAAAGCCTGCAAAGGCACAGGAGCGTGGCGAGCGCACCAAGCTGCAGGTGGATTTCGCAACCACCGAATCTCCTGCCGGACAGCCCAGACGTACCGTTGATACCAGAGGTTCTTATGTGGATCTGGATAAGTACAACGAGCGTTATGAGCAGATCGCCCCTCAGGGCCGCGGCAGAGACAGCTTCGGTAATGCCTCCAAAAAGCAGAAGATCACCCAGAAATCCCAGCAGAGAAAGCAGCAGCAGCATTCCAACAAGCAGCGTGGAGAAACCGAGGCCGAGAAGCTGCGCCGTTTGGAGCTGGAGCGTGCCAGAAAGCAGCAGCTTAAGGTGCTCATTCCCGATAATATCGTGGTCAGTGAGCTGGCAACCCGCCTGAAGGTTCAGGTGCGTGATGTGATGAAGAAGCTGATGGGTCTGGGCGTAATGGCTACCATTAATGAGGAGATCGACTTTGATACCGCATCCCTGGTGGCAGAAGAGCTGGGCGCAAAGGTAGAACACGAAGTCATCATGACCATTGAGGAGCGACTGATCGTGGATGAAGAGGATCCTGCGGATTCTCTGGAGGAGCGTTGCCCTGTTGTTGTAGTTATGGGTCACGTTGACCACGGTAAGACTTCTATTCTGGACAGCATCCGTCATGCAAATGTGACTGCCTCCGAAGCAGGTGGTATCACCCAGCATATCGGTGCTTACCAGGTAAAGCATAACGGCAAGACCATCACCTTCCTGGATACTCCCGGTCACGAGGCCTTTACTTCCATGCGTGCCCGTGGTGCCAATATTACCGATATTGCCATTCTGGTGGTTGCTGCCGATGACGGCATCATGCCCCAGACCATTGAGTCTATCCATCATGCCAAGGCAGCAGGCATTACCGTTGTGGTTGCCATCAACAAGATGGATAAGGAGGGTGCAAATCCCGAGCGCATCAAGCAGCAGTTGACCGAGCATGAGCTGGTTCCCGAGGAGTGGGGCGGCGATACCATCTGCGTGCCTGTTTCCGCTAAAACCGGTATGGGCATTGATGATCTGCTGGAGAACGTGCTGCTGGTTGCTGAAATGGCAGAGCTGAAGGCCAACCCCAACCGTCATGCAAAGGGTACCGTCATTGAGGCTCGTCTGGATAAGGGCAGAGGCCCCATTGCTACCATTCTGGTGCAGAACGGTACGCTGCATACCGGCGATGTCATCATCGCAGGTACCGCTGTGGGTAAGGTCAGAGTGATGACCAACCACAGAGGTAAGGTCGTGAAAGAGGCTGGTCCCTCTGTTCCCGTGGAGATCACCGGTCTTGCAGAAGTGCCCAGCGCAGGCGATATCTTCAATGCAGTTGAGGATGAGCGACTGGCAAGAGAGCTGGTGGAGCAGAGAAAGCATGAAGCCAAGGAAGAGCAGTTCCGCAGCTACCGTAAGGTTACGCTGGATAACCTGTTCTCTCAGATCGCAGAGGGCGAGATGAAGGAGCTGCCCATTATCGTCAAGGCAGACGTACAGGGCTCGGTGGAGGCTGTGAAGCAGTCCCTGGAGCGACTGACCAACGAAGAAGTCCGTGTTTCCGTGATTCACGGTGCCGTTGGTGCGATCTCCGAAAGCGATGTTATGCTGGCGACTGCGTCCAATGCCATTATCGTCGGCTTTAATGTACGTCCCATGCCTGTTGCTGCGGAAACCGCCGCAAGAGATGGCGTGGATATCCGACTGTACCGCATCATTTATGATGCCATTGAAGAGATCAGCACCGCTATGAAGGGTATGCTGGCTCCTAAGTTCCGTGAGGTACAGGATGCCCGCATCGAAGTGCGTCAGGTCTACCATATTTCCAGCGTGGGTACCGTTGCAGGCTGCTATGTGCTGGATGGTAAGGTGAACCGTCAGTGTCAGATCCGTGTGGTGCGTGACGGTATCGTCATCGCTGAGGATAAGATCGACTCCCTGCGCCGCTTTAAGGACGATGTGAAGGAAGTGGCTACCGGCTACGAGTGCGGTATCTCGCTGGAAAAGTTCTCCGATATGAAGGAAGGAGATATTCTGGAGGCGTTCCGCATGGAAGAATATCGTGAGGATTGATCCCTTAGCGGCGGATCCCCATGATAGGAAAAATACAAGTGAAACCTGAAAAACGCAGATTGGAGGATAATCATGGATAACGAGAGAATGAGCAATGCCGATATGGTGCAGTACTGCAATGAGGCTCTGGCATGGGAGGAACTGGGTCCCATCGACATCATGTTTTTTGATACCGTCAAGCGCATTATTCTGGGTGAGCTGAGCGTCTCCGAGGCTGAGGATATGGAGACGATCTTTGATCAGGAAGGTTTCTTTAATGAAACCGAAACCACCGGTGATTACTATAATCCCGAACCCGACAGCTCCATCCAGTTCTGAGGAACGGATGCGGCTGTGATCCGAAAGGAGAAACCATGGCTGGATTTAAAATCGGGCGTGTATCCGAGGATATCCTTCGGGAGCTGACAGCAATTCTGCCAACCCTGAAGGACCCCCGTATCGCCCCGTTGTTGACCATTGTGCGTATCGAGCTGGCAGGAGATATGGGCCATTGCAAGGTCTATGTTTCCGCCATGGATGGCATCGAAGTCGCACGGGAATCCTGCGAGGGTCTGCGTTCGGCAGCAGGGTATATCCGCAGAGAACTGTTTGCACGGCTTGACCTGCGGAAATCCCCGCAGCTGCACTTTATCCCCGATGATTCCATTGCTTATGCGGCAGATATCAGCGAAAAGCTGAATGATCTCGGACTGATCGGCGGCGCACCCCGCACGTCCGATCAGAAAGAGCCCTGAAACCACGGAAAACAGGGTGCGGTGTTTCCCCCCTGTTTTCGTATGCGGAGGAACGCTTTTGATGAACTTGCTCAATACCGAACAGGCTGCAGCATTTCTGCGCGGCTGCTCTGATGTGCATATTCTGATTCACCGTTCGCCGGATGGCGATTGTATCGGCAGCGGTTACGCATTGTATGCGGTGCTGCGTGCCATGGGCATCCGTGCACGGGTGTGCTGTGATGACCCGATTCCCCCTATGTACCGTTTTCTGACCGAGGATGCTGCGTTTGAGGATTTTGAGCCTCAAACCGTCATTGCGGTGGATGTTGCAGATTTGCAGCTATTGGGGGGGCTGCGTGAACAATATGAAGGCCGCATTGATCTTTGCATCGACCATCATATTTCCAATACCGGTTATGCCAAAAGCAATTACTGGAACCCTGAAGCCTCTGCTGCCTGCGAGGTGCTGTATGCCTTGTTCAAGGCCATGCAGCTTACTTTGACAGAGCAGATCGCCATGTGCCTGTATACGGGCATGGCAACCGATACCGGCTGCTTCAAATTCAGCAATGCCGGTGCAGAAACCTTTGCTGCCGTTGCTGATCTGAAACGCAGCTTTGATCTGCCCTATGCCAGCCTGAACCGGCTGCTGTTTGATGTGAAATCCAAAGGCCGCATGGCATTGGATGCCCGTCTGATGCAATCTGTGCGGATGTCTGCGGATGATCGTGTGGCACTGCTGTATCTGCCTTATGCGTGGATGGAGGAGCTGAAGGTTTCATCCGATGAAACCGATGGTGTTTCCAATCTGCCGCTGCAGATCGCAGGGGTGGAGATCGGTATTCTGGTAAAAGAACAGTCCGAAGGTGGCTATCGTGTTTCCATGCGTGCCGGAGATCATGCTGATGTATCTGCCATCTGCCGACAATTTGGCGGCGGCGGTCATGTCAAGGCAGGGGGCTGTTCCATTGCCGAAGGTCAGTCGGATGCTGTCTGCAATATGCTGATGGCTGCTGCGGAGGCAACGTTGCAATCATGAGTATCAGCGGTGTTCTTGTCATGAACAAACCCGCAGGCTTCACTTCTTTTGATGTGATCGCAAAGCTGCGGGGTATTCTCAAGATCCGCAGGCTGGGGCACACGGGCACACTGGATCCCATGGCGGAAGGCGTGCTGCCTGTGCTGGTTGGCTCTGCTACCAAGGCCTGCGATATTTTGCCGGATGAAACCAAGGCGTATCGTGCCGGGTTCCGGCTGGGTTGTGTCACCGATACCCAGGACAGCACAGGAACAGTGCTTGCCACATCGGAGGTTACTGTTTCCGAAGAACAGCTTACGGCGGTTCTGGCTGAATTTGTAGGAGAGTTGCAGCAGATCCCACCTATGTATTCTGCTGTGCAGATTGACGGCAAACGGCTGTATGATCTGGCACGGGAAGGCAAAACCGTAGAGCGTCCCGCAAGAACGGTCTTTGTGCAGTCCCTGCGTCTGCGTTCTTATGATCCGCAGACAGGGGAGGGCAGTGTGGAGATCGCTTGCGGTAAGGGTACCTATGTGCGTACCATTCTTCATGATGTGGGACAGCGGCTGGGCTGCGGCGGATGTATGACCTCACTGGTGCGTACCGCTGCCTGCGGCTTTACGCTGGAACAAAGCCATGGCTTTGCCGATGTGGAACAGATCATGGCGGAAGGCAGACTGGCTGAGGTTTTATTTCCCACTGCCGCATTGTTTGCCTCCCTGCCCAAGCTGAGACTCAGCGAAGGACAGGCAAAGGCTTATCGGAACGGTGTAAAGCTTTCACTGCAGCGGCTTCATGATGTGACTGCGGCAGAGAGATATACGGTTTATGATCCTGCGGGAGTGTTCATCGGTCTGGCGGAAACCGACCGTGATGCACAAGTGCTGCGGGTGTTCAAGACTTTTGAGGAACGATGATATGAAGCAGGAAACGCAATCCCAAAAACAACGTATTGTAGCCGCATTGGGTGTGTTCGACGGTGTGCATCTGGGGCATCGCAGAGTGCTGGCACAGGCAGTGTCACTGGGGCAATGCCATGTGGTCACCTTTGCGGTGGAAACGATGCCCGGTAAGCAGGGCAGAACCCTGCGCTATCTGTATGATAACAAGCAGCGGAAACATCTGCTGCTGCAATGCGGCGTACAGGCTGTGTATCCGCTCTCTTTCTCGGAGATCCATACTCTGGATGGCGATGCCTTCTGTACCCGTATTCTCAAGGAGCGTCTGCATGTGGATACCGTAGTCTGCGGCGAGGATTTCCGCTTTGGAAAACACGCTGCCTGCAATACGGATGATCTGGTGCGGCTGGGACAGCGGCATGGCTTTCAGGTAGAGCTGGTGCCTCGTATCTGTGATACGGATGGCAGCCCTATTTCTTCCGCAAAAATCCGCTTTTTGCTGGAAAGCGGACAGATCGGTGCGGTAAACCGTTTGCTGGGCAACGATTATCGTATTATAAAGCGTGTGGAAACGGGCAACCGTATTGGCCGTACCATGGGCTTCCCTACTGCCAATCAATCCTTTGAGCCATGGCAGTGTGTACCGTGCTTCGGCGTATATGCTTCCGTGGCGGAAATCAACGATGTATGTGTGCCGGCCATTACCAATATCGGTACACGTCCCACGGTAACGGGCGGCTCCATGCCCATTGCTGAAACCCATCTACTGGATTGGAGCGGCGAGCTGGTAGGCAAACGGCTTACGGTAACGCTGCAGCGGTTTATGCGTCCGGAATCCCGTTTTCCTTCGGTGGATGCCCTTTCCGCACAGATTCAGGAGGATATCAAACACCGCCGTGCTATGCTGCCTGAAAGTGACACGGAATATTTCGACTGATAATTTCGTTGGATATACACGAAGTTTTCACATGGACAGACTACAATATGACAGTACGCTCACAAATTGTAAGATGAAAGGATGAACGCAATGATTGAAGTGCGGAATCTGACCAAGCATTATGGCGATAAACGCGCGGTCAATGATATCAGCTTCACTGTAAATGACGGCGAGATCTTAGGATTCCTCGGCCCTAACGGTGCAGGTAAATCCACTACCATGAATATGCTGACCGGATATATTTCTTCTACATCGGGTCAGGCTCTTATCAATGGTGTGGATATTCTGGAAAATCCCATTCGCGCCAAATCGTATATCGGCTACCTGCCGGAGCTGCCCCCGCTGTATCTGGATATGACAGTAAAGGGCTATCTCAACTATATCTATGATCTGAAAAAGTGCAAGCTGCCCCGTCGTGCCCATCTTAACGAGGTTATGGCACTGTGCAAGGTGCATGATGTGCAGGATCGAATCATCAAGAATCTTTCCAAGGGTTATAAGCAGCGTGTGGGTCTGGCACAGGCATTGGTGGGCAATCCTCCCGTGCTGATTCTGGATGAGCCTACCGTTGGTCTGGATCCCAAGCAGATCCTTGAGATCCGTACCCTGATCAAAAAGCTGGGAAAAAACCATACTGTTATCCTTTCTTCTCACATTCTCAGCGAGATCCAGGCAGTGTGTGACCGTATCATCATCATCAACCGCGGTACCATTGCTGCCCATGATACCACCGATAACCTCTCCAAGAACATTTCTACCGATCACCGCATCATTGCCCGTATTGAGGGCCCCCGTGAGCAGATCGTAAAGGCATTGCGTAATATTAACGGCATCAAGTATTGCCGTGCGGATATGGAACGTGAGCCCGGCGTATATGAGTATGAGCTGGAGGCAGTCGCAGGCTCCGATATCCGTCGTCCTTTGTTCAGCATTCTCTCCGAAAACGGCTGGCCGCTGCTGATGCTCCGTTCTGCCGAGATGACGCTGGAGGATGTGTTCCTCAAGATCACCATGGGCGAGGGCATTACCGTGCCTTCCACGCCAGCGAATGCTGCAGCAGAAGCTCAGCCTGCAAAAGAGAACGGAGGTAACGAATAATGGGTGCGATTTTCAGACGTGAGATCGGTGCGTATTTTACCTCCGGTGTCGCATATATCTTCCTTGCCGTGTTCTGGCTGTTCAGCGGCTATTTCTTCTACGGCTCCTGTCTGGCATATGCCACCACCGATATGTCCGGTATGTTCCAGAGCATGTTTATGATCTGCGTGTTCCTGATCCCCATTCTGACCATGAGATTGTTCAGTGAGGAGAAAAAGCAGAAGACCGAGCAAGGTCTGCTGACAGCTCCCGTTAGTCTGGCGGAGATCGTTCTGGGCAAGTATCTGGCTGCGCTGGCGCTGTATACCATTGGTATCACTATGCCTTTCCTGTATGCACTGATCCTCAGCAGCTACGGCAGCGTGGAGTGGGGCATTGTGTTTGCGAATTTCCTGGCACAATTGCTGCTGGGTATGGCGTTCATCTCTGTAGGTGCGCTGATCTCCGCTTTGACGGAAAACCAGATCGCATCTGCTGTGCTGAGCTTTGTTGTACTGATGGCTCTGTACATGATCGACATGATCGCAAGCAACATTTCCTGGCAGTGGCTGGCAAAGCTGCTGATGTCCCTGTCCTTCTATACCCGTTATTATTCCGTGACCTGTGGCTTGTTCAATGTGACCACTGTCCTGTTCTATCTCAGCGTTGCGGTGATCTTCAATTATCTGACCATCCGTGTGTTTGAACGCAGACGCTGGAGCTGAGGAGGTGTTTTTCCATGAGTAAGAAAGAAACAAAGCAGGCAGTGGATGAAACCACTGCGGCAAAGAGCAAAAAGGAAACGCTCACCCCCGAACAGGAGCGTGAACGTGCCCTGAAGCGTGTCAAGCGCATGAAAAAGCTGAAGTACGGTACACTGGCAACTGTGCTGACTGCCCTGTTTGTGGCAGCAGTCGTTGTGGTGAATATTATTGTGGGTGTGCTGAATGACCGCTACCACTGGAATATTGACCTGACTTCCTCCGGCTTGTATGAGATCGACGAGCAGACTGTGACCTACCTGAATCAGCTGCAGACCGATATTGAGCTGGTGGTGCTGGCGGATGAAGCCGAGTTCCAGTCCGTGTCCATGTTCAAGGTCATTGATGAGACCCTGAACCGCTTTAAGGCAGAGGGCAACGGTCATATCAGTGTGGAATACCTGAACATGACCAAGAATCCCGAGGCTGTAAAGAAGTATTCCGCAAACTATAACGGCGAGTTCAAGGATGGCGACATTATCGTTGCTTCCAAGAATCTTGTGCGTGTGGTTGCCTTTGATGACGTGATCCACACCGAGCAGAGCATTGATTATGCTACCTACTCCTATGTGTATAATTACACCTTTATCGGTGAGCAATCTCTGCTGGCAGCCATTATGGGCGTTACCGAGCTGAATCCCATTCATGTGGCACTGCTGGCAACACTGGGCGGCGAAACCATCTACCATGGCTACGATGCTTACAATTACAGAAGCATCAAGGAGCTGCTGGAGAAGAATAACTATCAGTGCACCGAAATGGATGTGACCAAGGATGTACTGGATCCTTCCAAGTATGAGATGGCTGTACTTTGCGCTCCCATGAACGACCTGACTCAGGCACAGATCGATCAGTTGTCAGAATTCCTGTACAATGAGGGCAACTACGAGCGTAAGCTGTTGTATTTCGCAAGCCCCTTCCAGACTGAGACCCCCAATCTGGACGCATTTTTGGAAACATGGGGTATCTCCGTGGGCAAATCTCTGGTGTATGATAACACCGCCGGTAACTATGTGTACACTGCACTGGATATGATGAAGGAGATTCCCTCCGTTACTTTGACCGACAGTGCCTATGCCGATAAGCTGGCCAATAAGAAGCTGCCCATCGTGGCACCTATGTGCCGCCCCTTGGAGCTGCTCTTTGAAAGCAATTCCGGCAGAACCACCGATGCCCTGCTGGTTACCGGTGAAACTGCCTATCTGACACCTCTGACTACGAAAGAGGATGAGGATTCTTCCAATGAAAAGGTAGAAACCGGCTCCTTTATCGTGGCGGCACTGGGTCACCAGCACAATACCGTCAGCTCGGAAACCTTTACCAGTTCCGTTGCTGTATTTGGCTCCTGGTTTGTAGATGCAAATGTCATTGAGGAGCGTTCCTACAACAATGCCGATTACTTTGTTACTGTGGTCAATACCATGTGTGATAAAGAAAACACCGTTACCATTGCAGAGAAATCTTTGGACACTACCACCATTACCATTACCGATGCACAGGTCAAAACGACCCGCAACATCGTGGTGATCATCATTCCTCTGCTGGTAGCGGCCGCGGGCGTTGTGGTTTATATAAGGAGAAAGAACCGATGAGCAATACCAAAGATCCCAAGCAGAACCCCGAGCAAGAGCGTACTCTCTCTCCGGAGACGGAAACGCTTATGGATGCCGAGCAGGAGTTTTCCACCTTCACTTTCTTTGATGAAGCACAAAATACCAAGCAGAAGAAGGAGAAAAAAGGCGGTCTGAGTAATGGTGCCAAGGCAGTCATCGGCAGTGTGGGCGTTGTAGCTGTGCTGGGCGGTACCCTTGCTGTACTGAAGCTGACAGAGGAAAAGCCCCCTGTGGAGCAGTCCTCTGCTGTGGAGAACCCAAATGTGGTTGCTCTGTGGTCGGTGGAAGATGAGGATATTTCTGCTATTTCCGTAGAGCAGCCCAATGGTGAGGATTTTTCCGTGCATCGTGTCATCGAAAAGCAGGAAAGCGTTGATTCCATGACCGGACAGACCGTAGTGGATGAGGTGGAAAACTACTATCTGGATGGCTATGACGATCTGCCGACCAGCACGGTGGATATTCGTACACTGGCAACCCGTGTGGCTACTCTGGAGTCTGTGGATATCATCCAGAAGGATACGCCCGAAAGCGACCTTGCCAAATATGGCTTGGATGAACCCATCCGTGTGGTGCTGACTGTGGATGATGCAGATGATATCTGCTTCTTGCTGGGCGATATCAGCCCTTCCGCAAGCTACTCTTACCTTTGTGTGGAAGGCGACAACACTGTGTATACCGTAAGCAGCAGTTCTGTTTCCCAGTACCGTGTGGATTGGAAGGATTATCTCAGCACCAATGTAACCGAAGAACAGGCAGATGATGATGAGTCCTACATTGAGGATATTCGTATTGAGCGTGCCGATCTGGATTATGATTTCTATTTTGTATACGATGAGTTCTATGTAGAAAACAGCAGCGGCGGTTCCTCTGCCGTTCATGTGATGCAGGAGCCCATCAAGTGTCTGCTCAGTGCCGATAAGGCAGCGGCTGCGACCCATGGCATCTATGCCATGACCGCCAGCCGTGTGGAGTACCCTCACCCCACCGAGCAGCAGCTAACCGATTGCGGTCTGACCGGTGAAGATTTTGCGGTGCGTGTGGTCAGCAATATCAGCGATGGCAGACGGGTGGAGTTCCGACTGGGCAAAACCTATGAGGTGGAAACCACCAACGATGCAGGTGAGACGGTAACCGAAACCTATTACTACGGCTATCTGGATTCCGTGGATTGTATTTACGGCTTTGCCGCCGATGACATCGTCTACGAGAACCTGAAACCCGAGGATGTCACCTCTAAGATCATTGTGGATACCTATGTATGGGATATTGGCAGATTGGTCTATACCGCAGGTGATCTGAAGCTGGATTTTGAAGGCATCGGTACCTCCAAGGAGGATTATGTGGTGACCTGTAACGGCCAGGAGGTTGCGACAGAGCGTTTCCGCTTGCTGTATACCTATCTGTTGAAAACCGCTGCTGAAGATCTGGTGCTGGAGGATGTTACGGTAAGCGGCACACCCATGGCATCCATTTTGCTGGAACGGCAGGATGGCAAGCGTACCACCAATGTGGCTTTCTATGAGGCAGACGGCATGCGTGCTTATATCGTTGTAGACGGTGAAGTGCGGTTTATGTGCCGTAAGGCTTATGTCAACACTCTGATCTCGAATATGGAGATCTTCCACACAGACGCAGAATTTACCATGACATGGTAATCCAACACAACAAGGAGGAATTTCCCATGGCAGAACAATTTGTAACCTATAAAGGCAGACCTGTTGTACGCAACGGCAAGACGATCTACTATGGTGATATGGCCAATGAGTATGTGGTGATGATGAATGTGATCACCGAAAAGGAGCAGAATGGTGAGATGGTGGCAACGGCAATCAAGTGCTACCTGATGAAGACCGATAAGAATCTGAACCCGATGCAGGCCATTACCCAGACCAGTGAGCGCAGCTCTTTGCTGGATGCATTGGAGCTGGCATCTGCATGGTTGTCCCGTCAGGAAACCGCAAGCTGAAAATGTCATAAAGACAAAACGGTGCAGGATGATATATCCTGCACCGTTTATTACTTATTCTGAGATGTTTGAAGGGATCGGTTGACAAAGAGGATAGAATCTGATACAATGAGCAAGGTGTCAGTTGCCGTGTAGGGTAATGGATACAATCTCTGTGGTTTTTGCAGTACGGAAGGGTACACCCCATATGCTGCATCCGCTGCTGACAATCAGATGATAGTCTCCGTGGGTGCGTAAGCCGTAGGTGGCTTCGTTCACCAGATCGGAGATCCATCCGCCGGGGAAAACTTGTCCGCCGTGGGTATGCCCCGAAACCTGTAAATCAATGCCAAGCTCAGCAGCCTTTTGCGTATCCTTAGGCTGATGATCCAGCAGGAGAATAGGCAATTCGGGATCGGTTTTAGCAGTCAGCTCCGCCAAAGGAATGCGCTGTTCGGTAATATCTTTTCTGCCAATGATCTGCAAGCGGTCATCCAATGTGGTAATATCGTCTTCGATTACCGTAATGCCCACAGCCTCCAAAGCAGCACGCATACTGCCGTCCTGCTTCAGATTGCGTTCATGATTGCCGAACACAAAGAATACACCCATGGATGCCTCGAGCTTTGCAAGGGTTTTGTATGCCTGATCTCGTTCGGTATCGGCGGTGTTTTCGTCAAACAAATCACCGCAAAGAATGATGCAATCGGGGGAGAGGGCATTGGTTTTCTCCACCACCTGCTGCAAATGGTCGGTTCGCAATGCGCTGCCCTCGTGCATATCGCTGAGCAGTACAAGCTGCATGGGTTCACCTGTTAATCCGTTGATAGGAACGGTGTATTCCGTCAGCGTGATTCTTGCGGAATTCCAGATGCCATAGGCTGTGACCATAACCGCTGCAATGGCAACTGTCAGTCCGCCCATGCAGATTTTTTTCCAGACAGCAGCCGCCTTTTGAAAAACAGGCAGTCGAAGTATCATCGTAATGATATCCACAATGGGAAACAGCAGCAAGCAGGTGGACATGGTACCCATGAGCACAGCCCCCAGCAGACCCATCAGGCTTTGCAGCCAAGGGATATGGGGCAAAGCACCGCCGGCAGCCAGACAAAGCAACATTCCTGCTGTGAGAACAGCCGACAGGATCCAAAGCGTGCTTTTTTTCAGCTCTTTGCCGTGTATGCGGATCCTTTTGCGAAAATGCTGTAAAATGTAATATTGCAGCGCTGTGATCATAAGGATCAGGCATCCGCCTGCCAGCATAATATGAAACTGCATAAAAATCCCCCTTTTTTCTTTTATTCTACCACAGATCGCTATCAATTGCAAGACACAAAACTTTCCGTTTCAGAAAGGAGCCTTTTGAGATGGCATCCCAACCCAAAACCAACGCAATGCGTATTCTGGAGCAAAAGCAACTGCCCCATCATTGCTTTTTCTATGATTGTAAGGAGTTTACCGATGCGGTTCAGATCGCTGCTATGTTAGGGCAATCTGCTGATATGACATTTAAGACGCTGATGTGTCAGGGCAAAAGCAATGGCTATTATGCCTTTGTGATCCCTGCCCCATGTACGTTGGATCTGAAAAAAGCCGCTGCCGCTGTGGGTGAGAAATCCGTTGCGCTGCTGCCTGTCAAGGATATCCAGAAGGTGACAGGGTATATCCGCGGTGGCTGTACCGCCATTGGCATGAAAAAAGATTATCCTGTGGTGCTGGATGCTCATGCAGCAGCCTATGAGGAAATCATTGTCAGCGGCGGCAAGCTGGGTACCCAGATCCACCTGAGCCCGGATGTTTTTTTGCAGGCAACGGGCGGCAGATGCATGGCTGTGACCATTGAATAATGAGAGGTACAAAATATGAAATATCAGAATCCTGTATTAACGGGTTTTTATCCCGATCCCAGTATTTGCCGCTGTGGGGAGCGCTTTTATATGGTTTGCAGCTCGTTCCAGTTTTTCCCTGGGGTGCCTTTGTTTGAAAGCACCGATCTGATAAACTGGCAGCAGATCGGTCATGTATTGACCCGAGATTCGCAGCTTCCGCTGGAGGGTGCCGGTTCTGTGGGCGGCATTTACGCACCCACCATACGGTATTACAAAGGAAGATTCTACATGGTCACTACCAATGTGACCCATGGAGGTAATTTCTATGTGTATACCGATGACATCTACGGTGAGTGGTCGGATCCCATTTATGTAGAGCAGGGCGGTATTGATCCTTCTCTGTATTTTGAGGATGACCGTGCCTACTTTATGAGCAACGGCACCGATGATGCGGGGATCCACGGCATTACCCAGTGCGAGATCGATATTGCAACCGGAAAAAAACTCACACCGGGACGCAGCATCTGGCAGGGTACCGGCGGAAGATTTCTGGAAAGCCCCCATCTTTATAAGATCGACGGCAGCTATTATCTTATGGCTTCCGAGGGCGGTACGGAATACGGTCATATGGTAACCTATGCCAAGGGAGAAACCCCCTATGGTCCCTTTACGGCTTATGCCAATAACCCTGTGCTGACCAACCGTAATCTGGGTGGTTATCTGCTGCAAGGCTGTGGCCATGCTGATCTGGTAGATGACTGCAATGGCAACTGGTGGATGGTGCATCTGTGTTTCCGACAGATCGACCAATGGCTGATGCACCATACCACAGGCAGAGAGGTTTCTCTGGTGCCTGTTACCTTTGATGCCGAGGGCTGGTTTACTGCGGGAGTCAACGGTACGGCTCGGCTGGAAATGGAAACTCCTCTGCTGCCCGATACAGTGGTGCAGCATCGCTGGGATACCATGACCTTTGCCAATACCGCTGTGGGCAAAGAATGGTGCTTTATGCAGAATCCTTTGCGGGAGCAGTATGTCTTTGCAGAAGAACAGTTTTCTCTTTGCGGAACGGAAACCGCATTGTGCATGGAAACCGCCTCGCCTACATTTTTGGGTATCCGCCAGAAAGAACTGCAGTTTACCGCAAGCTGTACGCTCAGCCTTGCCCCTCAGGAAGCAGGTATGACTTTGTACATGACTCCCGTACAGCATTATGATCTGCTGGTGCGCCCTTGCGAAGATGGTTACTGTGTGCTGCGACGTGCTCAGTTGGGCAATCTGGTGCATGAGGAGCCTGTGATCTCTTTGCCTAGAACGGCTGCGGAAATCACATTGCAGATCAAAGGTGAATGCTGCAGCTATCATTTTTATGCAGAATGTGCAGGAGAAACCTACGATCTGGGCTGGTTGGAATCCAAATATCTTTCCACCGAGGTTGCCAACAACTTTACAGGTGTCATGCTGGGTCTGTATGCTGTCCGCCTGAAAGATATGCCTGCTGCATGGACGCATTTTACCCGTTTCTGTTGTAAGAATCGGGCAGGCTGACAACACCTGAACTGCCCCCACAAGGCAGTATCGGGTCATATGTCAAAACAGGATTCCATTTTGAGGAGAAAAAGTGAAACCGATATGCAGTTTTTTGCGAGTATAGTAGTAGAGCAAGCCGACACGTTATTTGCATTGGGTATCGGTCAGGATCAGCTTTATGAAAAAACACTATCCCCAAAAAAGTACGCTTTTGCCGGCAGACGAATACAGATTGGATGTGTGTGTTACGCGATTTTATCATGCAGGGTATTGTGCAGTTGCAATTCCCGATTTGTCACGAGCCTGGGCCAAGCCCAAAGGCTTTTATGTGACTGTGTTCCCAATTAAGGCAATTTTTCATATGATCCGCCATAAGCCAAAGGACTGTATCATGCTTTCCCGATACCATACGGATTGGGGGCGTATTTTGCAAGAACTGCAGGTAGAGTATGCTGTACTGGGACAGCACCAGACCATGCACCCTAAGGCAGATACCGATGTGATTGCCTTATCTCATGGGAATTTATCTGCCTATGTTGTAATTTTTGTTTCTCAGCGCAGTTTGCAATACTTGCATTATGATGGCTGCAGACGTATCAAGGGGTTTCATCTGCGGTTTTATAGAGCATTGAACCGACTGCGACAAGGCATCCATTTACAATAAAAACAGCGCACTCTGTTGTTCGCAGAGTGCGCTGTTGTTTTTTCAGGGCAGGGGATATTCCCAAAGACAGGGCAGGTCTTCCAACGAAAGGGTATGTTCGCTTTGGTAAACCTTTTCCCACATATAAAGCTCAGTGTATTTTTCCGAGGCGATGCCGAAATCGTGAATGAACTCGCTGCCCCATGTACAGAACCAGCTCCATACAGCATTATCCCGCATGAGCAGATCGGGATCCGGCATACAGCCGTTTTCGGTGAGGGCAATGATCTTTTTCTCACTGCTCCAACCGGTCAGCTCGGCAAATTTGCTGCTCTGAGAGGTATAAGTATGTTCGGGCGGGTAAATATCAATACCCATAATATCCACCGTAGCATCACCGGGGTACCACGCAGGATCCTGACCATTCCAAACCCAGATCAGGTTGTTCAGACCATGCTCGTTGGTCATCTTATCGTACAGCAGATTCCACAGCCACAGATAGCTTTCGGGCTTGCAGTTGCCCCACCAGAACCATCCGCCGGAGGCCTCATGCAAAGGCCGCCAGAGCACAGGCACCTGAGCTTCGTTCAGAGGCTTCATAGCTTCCGCAACCGCATCAATATCCCGCAGCAGCAGATCTTTACCGGCAGGGTCGGTTCCGTCGGCAATGGCATCCAGATTCAGGGTGCAGTCCTTGGCATAAAAACCGGAGTACCAAGGGTGATCGCCGGAGTTAATAAGATAGCTTTCAGGAGCATTCCAGTGCCAGCAGAAGGTAACAATGCCGCCGTGATTGCAGTAAAAATCCAAAGCATGATCCACAGCCTTGCCCGTACCGCCGCCAAAATGCACGCGGGAAGGTGTATAATCCATCATATCCAGACCCAGCATTGCAGGGTACTGTCCTGTTTTTGTCTTGATGAGCTCCATTTCCTTGCCGTCAATGCCTGCGTCGCAGTTCTGACCGGTAATGGTGTATTTGCCGTAGCAATCCAGCAGGAATTGATACAGCCGCTTGGTGTTATCGTTTGCATTCGGATTGGAAAGCTGTGCGGTGATCTCATACACATCCTTGCTGATCGGTGTGCCGGCGGTGACTGTAAGGCTATCCACAAAATAATAGCCCCATTCGGTACCGGCAGCGATCTCATGGGTACCGGCAGTGAGGTATACACCCTCCACCTTACACTGGCTGAAGGAGGTACCCACAGGGGTGGTGATGTTGCCTACACCTGCGCCATCTACAATTGCGGGATTATTTTTGGCAGCAGTTGCATTGCCGCCGCAGGTGGAAAAAGACAGAGTATACACACCGGAAACAGGTACTTCCACAGAGAAAACTACCTTGTCGTTTTCATTCTGGAAGCCGCCTACATATCCTCTGGAGGAGAAACCGGGGAAGTTAACATCCACTTCCTTGACATTGCCTGTACAGGCAGCATCCTCTGCCTCGCCAAACCATTGGAAGTCAGCGGGTACGGTCTCGGCATTGCTGTTGGTTTTATTCAGATCCAGATTGGTGTTAAATTCCGTGCGGGCATCGGAATCCTGATAATCGGCAATATCGTAGCTGTCGCTGCAGCCGCATAATGCAGCGGCAGTGAAGCACAAAGCCATTGCCATGGCAGAATAGCGGAAATAACGGGTCATATACAATCTCCTTGCAAAGTGTTTGATATCAATGGGGCTTTTTGGGTCGGTAACTGTTAAAGTCGAACTTCACCAGGTCGTTGATCAGTGTGAGGATCTTCTCGGTATCTGCGGTTACATCTTTTGCAGTATCGGCATCCAATTGCAGCAGAAAGTCAGCAGGGTAGCGTGCTTCAATGTAGTATCTGGTGATCTGCACGCAGACGGGCAGCCATTTGGCAAAGCTTTTATCCTCCTGCATGGATTGCTTGCAAAGGAAGGGCAGGTTGTGGCCATCATACAGGCGGTTGCGTTTCCACAGCAGATAGCCTTTCATGCCTTTTTCAATGGCCTGCTGGCAGTGGAAGGCAATGGAGTTGTAGCAGTGGCGATCCCCCGCCAGCATTTCAGCAACTCTCAGATCAATGGCTGCATAGTAGAGCCAGTCATAGTAGCGTTTGCTGTCAGAAGTACGATATCCTCTAGCCATACAGCACACTCCCGTTCTCCTTAATAGACCATGCAAAGGTGCGAGGGTCTTCGGTCAGGGCATTCCATTCCGATTCCTTATACAGCACCAGATCGTAGGGATACGCACAGTCCACAGCGGTATACAGGTAGCATTCCAGCTCGGAGATGTTGGGCGCATCATCTTTGACAATAACGGCCAGTTTAAAGCTCCGCAGCTCATGAGTACTGTGATTTGTCTTTACACTGATGAGATAAATGCGAAGGGGGTTTCCCAGCTCTGCAATGGTGTTTGCTGTTGCTGTAATTTCGGGGTAAAGCATCCAAAAGCCTCCTTTTCACTCAAAGCACGCAGCTAGCGTGGCGTGTGACATGGCAGCCGATATTCACAGAAACAGGCAAGCCTGCAATATGGGTGGCACCTTGTTCAATGTTGACTGCCAGAGCGGTAACAGTTCCGCCGTAGCCCTGGGGGCCAATGCCCAGTGCATTGATGCTCTCCAGCATTTTTTGTTCCAGATCTGCATACAAAGCCTTAGGGTTGCGGATAGAAATATCACGGCACAGAGCCTTTTTGGCAAGGTAAGCACATTGCTCAAAATCGCCGCCGATGCCTACACCCACCACAATGGGAGGGCAGGGGTTACTGCCTGCCTTGCGGACAGTATCGGTAACAAAAGCCACAATATCATCAGCAGAAGCAGCGGGAGTCAACATTTTCAATGCGCTCATGTTTTCACTGCCAAAGCCCTTGGGGCAGACATCAATTTCCACACGGTCACCGCTGACAATATCCAGATGCAGCACAGCGGGGGTATTATTGGTAGTGTTCACACGCTCCAGCGGATCGGAAACCACAGAGCAGCGCAGATAACCATCCAGATAGCCTGCTGCTACACCTGCATTGACAGCCTCACGGAGATCGCCTCCCACCAGATGTACATCCTGACCGATACGCATAAAGATCACCGCCATACCCGTATCCTGACAGATAGGCAGGCCGGTCTCCTTGGCAGCATCCAGATTGGCGCACAGGTCATCGAACACGCTTTTACCTGCCTCGGAACGCTCTTTTTCCTTGGCGCAGCGAATACATTGTTCCAAAGCAGCCGGAAGAACGCCGTTTGCTTCCATGCAAAGGCGGCGAACTGCGGCGGTAATTTCACTGATATGCAATTCTCTCATAGGGCAACTCCTTTTTGGCTTACGATTTTGCCGTTGATCATGACCCATTCCGGGGTAGCATCCAAAGAAAGGGGATCGACATCGGGGGCATAGAGCTGCAAATCGGCATCATAGCCCTCGGTAATGCGGCCTACTCTGTCACCAATGCCTGCCAGATCGGCAGCATCGCAGGTGATGGCAGCCAGTGCCTGTCCTTCGGGCAGACCGTTTTTGCGGGCAATTGCCGCAGAAAGGGGCAGATATTGAATGGGCACTTCGGGGTGATCGGTGCAGACTGCAAGTCCGACATGATTGCGATACAGCACTGCGGCATTTTCAGCCGACTGCTTTTGCAGCTCCGGCTTGGAACGATTGCCGATGAGAGGACCGACGATCACAGGTACCGATTCCTCTGCCAGATACTCTGCAATGCGGTGACCCTCTGTGCCGTGGATCAGCACAAGCTCCAATTGAAATTCCTTGGCGATACGAATGGCTGTGGCCATATCATCTGCACGGTGGCAGTGGAAGAATGCCTTTTGCTCACCACGCAGCAAGGGCAGCAAAGCCTCGCATTTCATATCGAATTCAGGGGGAGAAAGCTCGGAGTCCTGCTCAGCGGCACGCATATCGGTGAGATAGCGTTGTGCCTTAAACAGCCCCTCACGGATAATAGCGGCAGTAGCCATGCGGGTAATGGGCGTTTCATCCCTGCGATCATACACACTTTTGGGGTTTTCGCCTAAGGCAAATTTGATGCCTACGGTACGCATGAGCATGGAATCCACGCAGCAGCCGACGGTTTTCAGCGCAGCGATCATGCCGCCGGCGGGATTGGCGCTGCCGGGGCTGCTTAAAACGGTTGTGACACCACGGCTTCTGGCATCTGCAAAGCAATCATCAAATGGATTGATACCATCAATGACACGCAGATGCGGCATAAAGGGGTCAGTGGCTTCGTTGCAGTCATCGCCTTCAAAATCAATGCCGTCTTCTATGATGCCGAGGTGACAATGTGCATCAATAAAGCCGGGCAGCAATCTACCGCCCTTGGCGTCGATATCATCCGCATCGGTGTGGTCACAGATGCCCAGATGCACACCGGTAATGGTGCTGTCTTCAATTTCCACCCAGCCCTCATGAAGGGAATTGGTGGCGTGGTGATAAAGCATTGCGTTATAGATTCGCATATTCGCTCTCCTTATGATGTTACATACTGACAGTATACCATAAATTTATGAAAAAAACAACCGTTTTTTGCGGAAACTCCGCCGCAAATAAAGAAAAAAGGACTGCTCCGCAAAGCGGAACAGTCCCTTGGTCAGCAAAAGTATGAATTACTTCAGCTCGATGGTAGCGCCGGCATCTTCCAGAGCCTTCTTCAGAGCCTCTGCATCTGCCTTGGAAACGCCTTCCTTCAGAGTGCAAGGTGCGCCTTCAACAGCAGCCTTTGCCTCCTTCAGGCCCAGACCCAGAACGTCCTTAACAGCCTTGATAACGCCCATCTTAGCGTCACCGAAGGAAGTCAGAACAACGTCAAACTCGGTCTTCTCAGCCTCAGCAGCGGGAGCAGCAGCGCCTGCGCCTGCAGCAGCAACAACAGCGGTAACGCCAAACTCTTCCTGGATAGCGTCAACCAGCTCTTTCAGTTCGAGAACAGAGAGAGCCTTGATATCTTCGATAAACTTCATAGTCTTTTCGGAAGCCATGATAATTCTCCTTTACAAAATAAAAATTGATTTGGTGGGAACAGGTAATTAAGCAGCGCTTTCGTTCTTTTCCACAAGAGCCTGGAGCGTTGCGGCCAGCTTCTGGTAAGGACCCTGGAGAGAGCCAACCAGCTGTGCGAGCAGGACATCCTTGGACGGTACCTTGGACAGAGCCATGACACCGGCTGCATCGTAAACTTCGCCGTCTACGAAACCTGCCTTCAGAGTGAACTTGCCATCGGACTTCTCGGCGTAAGCGCCCAGAATACGAGCGGCAGCGGTCTGATCGTTGTCGGAAATGGCAATTGCGGTAGTGCCTTCCAGCACGCCGTCGAACTGGTCATAACCTACATTGTGCAGAGCAAAGCGCAGCAGGGTGTTCTTCTGAACGGAATAGCTGACGCCGGCTTCACGCAGCTCACGACGGAGCTTGGTGTCGTCTGCCACGCTGATACCCTTGTAGTCCACGAGAACACAAGCGACAGCGCCCTTCAGCTGCTCGGTCAAAGCCTCAACCTTAGCCTGCTTTTGCTGCAAGATCTTCTCACTCGGCATAAATTTTCACCTCCGATAAATTTTGCTTGCGATTGGAACGCCACAGCGGAGGCAAATAAAAATGCCTCTCCCGAATAAAAAGGAGAGGCGGATGTTTTTGTATGGAACAAAACACAACCGGCACTCCTCGGTCGGACTTCTGCGGATCAAAGAAACGCTGCCGACTGTCTTTGGAATACGGGATTCGTGGTGATTTTCATCACAGCTTTTCCATTATACCACATCTTCCGTGGTTTGTCAAGCATTATTTTCGGATTTTTCCAAAAATTATTTCTGTGCTGCCAGCAGAGCTTCCTCTGCGGTTTTCAGCAGCAATTCACTGGGGGCTGTACCGCCCATGATCCGTGCGATCTCACCGATTCGGCCCTGCATATCCAGTACCGTTACTCTTGTTTGCGTGGAGTGATCGTCGCTGTGCTTTTCAATGAGCAGATGATGCTGTGCCTGGGTTGCCAGTTGCGCCAGATGGGTCACGCAGATAACCTGACTGTGTGCTGCCAGCGCACGCAGCTTTATGCCGATTTTCTGTGCAGCTCTGCCGCTGACACCGGTGTCGATCTCATCAAAGATCAGGGTAGGAATAGCATCTCGTTTTGCGATCACGGACTTCAGAGCCAGCATAAGGCGGGAAAGCTCACCGCCCGATGCGATATTGGCAATAGGCTTAGGCGGCTCACCGGGGTTTGCGGAGATCAGAAACTCTGCCTGATCCATACCGTTTGCGGTGAGCTTGCCTTGAGTCATGGCAACTTCCAGACGAACCTTTGGCATATCAAGCTGAGCCAGTTCTTCGCCTACTCTTGCAGCGAATTGTTCTGCCAGCGTTTTTCTGTGTGCGGAAAGCCGTTTTGCTTCCTCTGTGACCCTTTGCAGCAGTTTTTGCTTTTCCAGCGAAAGCTGTTCAATGGCATCTGCGGAATTGGAAATGGCATCCAGCTCGTTTTCCGCATCCTGCAAAAGCTGTATCAAACCGTTGGCATCGGTGTGATATCGTACCATAAGGGTATTCATGGCATTGCGCCGCTGATTCAGGGCAGCAAATTCTGCGGGAGAAAGAGGACTGCCTCCCAGTGTGTACAGTTCATCGGAGATATCCTTCAGTTCGGCATTTACAGAGCGCAGCCGTTGATATAGGGGCGCAGCATCCTCCGTCTTTGCCATAAGCTGCTGCATGGAAACACAGGCATTTGCCACCGCATCGGAGATGTTTTCATCCCCTTCGGTAAGCATCTGCCGCAGCAAAGCAGTGATTTCCGATGTTTCCTCAGCTCTGGCAGCAGCGAGATACTGTTCTTCAATGGCAGTATCCTCATCAGGCTGGATATCCAAGGGGGCAATATCTTCAATTATGGCCTGAAGCTGCTGTAAGCGGGCGGCCTTGTTCTGTTCTGCTTTTTTCAGCTCATTGAGCTGTCTTGCGGTTGCCTGCAATTGATGAAACTCACGGCGATAAGCGTTCAGCGGCGCATCATCCTCGCCAAAGCGGTCAAGCACCTCCAGATGCCGTTCAGGGCGCAGCAAAACCTGGTTATCATGCTGTCCGTGAATGTTGACCAGAGTTTCTCCCAGTGTACGCAGCAGATTCACAGGTGCGGTTCTGCCATTAATACGGCCAATACTGCCGCCGTCAGCGGATATTTCACGGGTCAGCAGCAGGGAATCATCCTCGGCATCATAGCCATGCTCTGCAAGAATAGCAGCGGTTTCATGGGGAATCGGCGCAAATAATGCGGAAACAACCGCCTTTTTGCAGCCGTTTCTCACCATATCCTTGCTGATGCGCTGTCCCAGCACCGCCTGAATGCCATGGATCAGTATGGATTTACCGGCACCGGTCTCACCTGTAAATACATTGAGATTTTCTTCCAGCGGAATGATAGCCGAAGGGATCACCGCCAGATTTTGAATGGAAAGCTCTTTTAACATGATGACCCCCAGATGTGGGTTTGTAAGTAAGCCGCCAGTTCTTTTGCGTTCTGCTCGGAGCGAGTCATAACAAAGATGGTGTCATCTCCGGCAATGGTGCCCACTACCATGGGCAGAGAAAGGGCATCCAAGGTGGCACAAGCGGCCTGTGCCGTACCCACATGGCAAAGAATGACCACGGTATTCATGGCACAATCAATTTTTTTCACCGTATGGGACATCAATCGCTGGGCATTGCCAACAGTGGGTCGGCAATATCGCTGACCGCCCTTGGGAGAAGGCTCTTTCCGAAGCTGAAGCTGTCGGATATCACGGGAAATGGTTGCCTGCGTGACAGAGAAGCCCTCTGCCTCCAGCAAAGCCTTCAGTTGTTCCTGTGTGGTCACATCCTGCTCACGGATCAATGTCAGAATACATTCCTGTCTTGGATTTGCCATATTTTACTCCTTTAGAAAGCCCGGTGCATCCTTCAGCGGCTGCATCAGCTTGCCGTTGAGTGCATCGTAGAAACCATATCCCTTGAAATCCACAAAGGGTATGGTGTGATCAGAGCGTGTTACAGTAAAGGATTGTCCTTCCTGCAGCGTGATTTTGTTTCTGCCGTCCACATAAACATTCAGACCGCCGCTTTCCTTCACACGATAGGTAACACGGAGCTTGCGCTGAGGCGCAAACAGCATGGGTCTTGCAAACAGCGAGTGCGGACAGATCAGATTCATCTCAATCAGAGCCAGATCCGGCTCCATAACAGGGCCGCCTGCAGAAAGTGCATAAGCAGTGGAGCCTGTGGGCGTGGAAAGAATAATGCCATCCGCACGGTATGTACCGATGAGCTGCTCATCCACAAACACGGCAAAATCGCATAATCTGCCGCCGCAGCGGGTGGCATACACATCATTCAGTGCGTGGTAGATGCGGTTTTCATGATCTGCATGGGGCAGCTCGGTTTGCAGCATCATTCTGTGGCTGATGGTGTACTGACCCGTAAACAGACGGTGCAGCAGTTCGGTTTCCGAGGATTCGCAGGCGGCAATAAAACCAAGCCTTCCGGTGTTGATGCCTACCAGCTTGGTGCCTGTGCCCTGCAAAGCCTCAGCACAGCGCAGAATGGTACCGTCACCACCGATGGCGACGGCAAAATCCGCCTGCTCCATCAGGCATTGACGGGGCAGAAAGGTAATGCCTTCCATGTGGGAAAAAGCCTCGGTGTATTTTTCAGCCATAAAAATGCGTGTATTTTCCGCATGATGAGCCGCAAGAAGCCGACAAACGGCCAAAGCCGTGTCCTTGGCATTGTTTTTTGAAAGATTGGGCCAGATGACAAAGTTCATAGCTTGTATCTCACCTCATATTTTTTCCAGCAGAAGCAAAAACTCCGTATTACCGCTGCCGCCGGGAATCGGCGAGGGACAATCCCCCAAGGGGTGCAGTCCCACAGCTTCGGCGGCTGTGCGGATCTCTTTGAGAACACGGGCGTGAATTTTCGGATCTCTGACCACGCCGTGTTTGTTGAGTGCCTGTTTTCCCGCTTCAAACTGCGGTTTTACCAGCAGCACCGCCTTGGCATTGGGCTGCATCCGCTCCGGCAGCAGCGGGAGAATATGGGTCAAAGAAATAAAAGAAACATCACAGCTTACAAAATCTGCGGGCAGACCGTTTTCGTTGGGGGGCAGGGTACGGATATCCGTGCCCTCCATTACAGTAACGCGGGGATCGTTCCGCAGTACCTCTGCAAGCTGATCGTGACCCACATCCACAGCCAGCACATGAGCCGCACCGTTTTGCAGCATACAATCGGTAAAACCGCCCGTAGATGCGCCGATATCCAGACAATGCATCCCTTGCAGCGAAAGCCCGAACTGTTCTATGGCATATGCCAGCTTCAGGCCGCCTCTGCCCACATAGGGCAATACCTCGGTCAGAGCCAGCACATCATTTTCGGAAACATCGGCGGCGGGTTTGGTGCAGATCACACCATTGATGGCAGCATGGCCCTGTAAAATCTCCATTTTTGCCTTGGAACGTGTATCACAAAGCCCACGTTCGGTCAAAGCAAGGTCAAAGCGGATTCCCATGGTTCAGCTCCTTTTTCACAAGCTGTACAATGGTGTCAGCATCCAGCCCTTGAAGGGCGATACAGCGGTTCACAGGTGCATGACGTACAAAGCCCTCCACACCATGGCAATGATAACTGCCGCGAAAGCCCTGTTCCAGCAAAGCCGCAGCAAATTTCTCACCGATTCCGCCCTCTTTGATGCCTTCTTCCATGAAGAATACATTCCGATATTGCAAAGCGGCATCAATGGCTTCCTTGGGGATTGGGAAAATGGTATTCATATGCAGCACACCGCAGGGGATGCCTGCCTGCTGCAGCGCAAATCTCGCTTCCAGCAGTTGTGCGGTGAGGCGGCCGTAGCTGATGAGCAAAATACCCTTTCCTGCCAGATGGGTCACCGCCTTGTCATCCTCCAGAACCGAAAGTCCGTTGGGCTGGGTTCCTCTGGGATATCGCACACATACAAGACCCTCATCCTCAGAAATGGCAGTGTGCAGTAATTTACGCAATGCACCATAAGTGGCAGGGGAATAGATCTTGATGCCGGGAATGGCGCTGAGCATGGCAACATCAAACAAACCCTGATGGGTCTCGCCGTCCTCACCCACCATGCCTGCACGGTCAATGGCAAGCACCATATGGTAACGTGCAATGGCTATATCATGCAGAAGCTGATCATAAGCGCGCTGCAAAAACGTGGAATATACAGCGAATACAGGCACCATGCCCATAGAAGCAAGTCCGCCGCAGAAGGTGACTGCGTGTTCTTCGGCAATGCCCACATCAAAAAAGCGATCCCGGTGCATAGCGGAAAAGAACTGCAATCCCGTACCGTATTTCATGGCAGCGGTCACTGCACAGATGCGTTTGTTCTTGGCGGCAAGGGCTGTCAGCTCCCGACCGAATACCGTAGAATAGCATTCATCGGTAGAAATCTCAGGGTTTTTGGAAAGGACATCAATTTTGGGTACACCGTGGTATTCTCCGGGATTCTGCTCCGCAGGCCCATACCCCTTACCTTTGGTAGTATTCACATGGACCAATACCGGTCGGTGATAGCTTTTCGCCACCTCCAGTGCCTCATCCAGTGCTTCGATGTCATGTCCATCCACAGGCCCCAGGTACACAAAGCCCATGTTATCAAACAGGGTGGAGCTTTTTACCACATTTTTGCGGATGGCATCCTTGGTTTTTTTCAATACACCGGCAATGGGCTTACCCACCACAGGTGTCTGATCCAATGCACGCTCCACAGCCCATTTGGTGCGTACATACTCGGTGCTGTGGCGGATATTGGACAGATATTTTGCCACTGCGCCTACATTTTTGGAGATGGCGCAGTTGTTATCGTTCAGGATCACGATGAGATTGTTGCGGGATTTTCCGCCATTGTTCAGACCTTCATAGAACATACCGCCGGTAGCGGCACCATCGCCCACCACGGCCACAGCATAATGTTTGCTGCCGCAGATACGCATGGCATCGGCAATACCGCAGGCAGCGGAAACTGCCGTACCGCTGTGACCTGTCACAAAGGTATCATGTGGGGATTCCTCCGGTTTGGGAAAGCCGGAAATACCGTTTTCCTGTCGCAGGGTGTGGAAACGCTCCTGCCGCCCTGTCAGTAGCTTATGCACATAGGTCTGATGCCCCACATCCCAGACGATGCGGTCTTCGGGGGAATGGAATTGACGGTGCAGAGCCAGTGTCAGCTCCACCACGCCCAGATTGGATGCAAGGTGACCGCCGGTTCTGGTTACGGTGTCGATCAGAATCTCTCGGATCTCTGCACACAGAGCCGTACATTGTGCGGTATTCAGCTCCCTCAACTGAGTTGGCAGCTTCAGATTCCGCAATGGTATGGCTTCTGTGACTTGCAATTGCCGTTCTTTATTCATGTTTCAATCTTCTCCCTGCCTTGGGGCAGTGTGTTTTTCAGGATTGTCTGCACAGCAGCATTTCTGTCAGTGCGGTCAGGAACTCTGATCGAGGCAGCTTTGCCAGCAGATCCAGAGCTTCTCCGGTAAGCATGGCTGCCTCCTGCTTAGCCTGCTCCAGTCCGTACAAGGAAACAAAAGTGTTCTTGTTCTGTTGGGCATCACTACCAATGGGCTTGCCCAGTTGTTCTTCGGTGCTGGTCACATCCAGAATATCATCTACAATCTGGAATGCCAGACCCAGCCGTGCCGCATATTGCGTTGCGATTTCCAGTGTTTCGGCATCGGCACCGGCGGCAATGCAGCCCATACGGCAGGCTGCAATGATCAGCGCACCGGTTTTGTAGGCATACATCTGCTTCAGACCGTCAATGGTCACATCGCTGCGGGTCTCATTTTCCAGGTCGATCTGCTGACCGCCGCAGGCACCGTAAAAGCCCGCAGCCTTTGCAAGCTCTAGGGAAAGAGCCACTTTGCGTTCGGCATCGGTATCCTTTGCGGCAGCGATCCATTCAAAGGGCATGATCAGCAGGGTATCACCTGCCAGCAAAGCCGTAGGCAAATTAAAAGCCACATGGCAGGAGGGCTTGCCTCTGCGCAGATCGTCGTTGTCCATTTCGGGCATATCATCATGGATGAGGGTTGCGGTATGCAGCAGCTCCAGTGCACAGGCAGCAGGCAGTACCGTTTCATCGGTGCCGCCGCAAAGACGACAGAATTCCAGAGCCAGCATAGGGCGGATGCGTTTGCCGCCTGCCGAAAGAGAATGCTTCATGGCAGCCAGCAAGGTGTGCTGCGGCGCATTGGGATCCGCAGGCAGCAGTTGTTCTATGGTTTGCTCAATCAGTGCGATATTATTCCGCATCTGAAGATCAAATGTTGTTGTCATGATCGGTTTCCCCTTCTGCATTTGTTTTCTTCTCCTGAAATGTGGAAACGGTCAGCTTTGCCTGATCCAGCTCTTTGCGGCAGTCAGCAGCCAGTTTTGCGCCCTTGCCATAGAGCTTTACCGATTCCTCCAAAGGCAGACCGCCATCTTCCAGCTTCGCAATAATGGAAGAAAGCTCCTGCATTCCTTTTTCAAATTTCATGGCACGCAGCCTCCTTGTGTTCGGGCAGAATCTCCGTAACGGCAGCCATACAGCAGCCTTCTGCCAATTGCACGGTCAGAGGATCGCCCACAGAAAGCTGTGTGGTGCTTCTGACCAGATTCTTTTCATGATAAACCAGGCTGTAACCCCTTTGCAGCACCGCCACAGGGCTGACAGCCTCCAACTGCTGCAGCGTGTGCAGCCATTGATGCTCTTTTTTCTCCAGCAGATGAGCAAAAGCGGTATGCAGTCTATGTTCCAGCCCCTGCAATTGCTGCTGCTGCATCTCCACCCGACGATCCACCGCCAGCATAGCCAAACGCTCCTGCAGTTGATCCAGATCGTTTTCTTTGCGGTACAAACAGCCGAAAATGGCTTCCGTCAGTGTTTCTTCGGCATATTCCAACTGTTGATACAGCTCACGGATATCGGGGGTGGCAAGCTCAGCCGCCGCTGAAGGGGTAGATGCCCGTACATCGGCGATCTCATCGGCAATAAAGTGATCGGTTTCATGCCCAACAGCACTGATAACAGGCACGGGAGAGTGATACACGGCATGAGCGACTTCCTCAGACTGAAAAGCCTCCAGACTTTCGGAAGAACCGCCGCCTCGACCCATCAGGATCACATCACAGCCATCCATGCCTGCGTGCCGCAGCGCCTGTGCAATGGATGAAGGGGCGGCATCACCCTGTACCTGAGCAGGATAAATACAAACCTTGCCCACAGGATATCTTCGCCCCAGGATCTGCAGCATATCCTGTAATGCGGCACCGCTGTGAGAGGTGACCAAACCGATTTTCGCAGGCATGGCAGGCAGGGGCCGTTTGTGTGCGGGATCAAAATAGCCCAGCTTTGCCAGCTTTTCTCTTCGCTGCTGCAAAGCCAGAGCCTTCGCTCCCACACCATCGGGCTGCATATCGGTTACATTCAGCTGATAAACACCGTCCCGCTCGTAAACGGTAACGGAGGCCTGTACCAGCATGACCATACCGTTTTTCGGTTCAAAGGGCAGGCGTTCCGCATGGGAACGGAACATCACCGCACGCACCGAGGCATCTGCATCCCGCAAAGAGAAATAGCAATGCCCCGAGCGGTAATTCCGGACAAAATTCGACACCTCGCCGCGCAGCACCACAGTACGCAGTTTGCTGTCATCGGCGAGTTTTAATGCAATATAGCGATTAAGCTGCGAAACGGTCAATACGGGCATAAGGTTTCACCTCTGTGACGGAGTGCGGCATATAATGCGATCCCCGCAGCGTTATCGCAGGAAAAGGCAGGCTGTGCAAAGGCGGTTTCCATGGGCAGCATTTCCAGTTGTGCACGGATGAGCCTGTTGGACATCACGCCGCCTGCATACAAAACGGCTGCGTCAGGATGCTGTTGGGCGGCTGCCTTGGTCATAGCAGTCAGAACAGCAGCCACGGTGTTCAGGCAATATTTTGCGATGTCGCAGGGGGGCGTGCCTTTTTTCAGCAAGGCACTGCACTGGTTTTCCAGTCCCGAAAGAGAGCAGCAGCCATCCTTCAGGCGCACGACAGCCTTTTGTTTGCTGTCGCTTTGTGCCGCAAGCTGTTCCAGTGCAGGTCCCGCAGGAAAAGCCAGCCCCAGCATCAGGCCCACACGATCAATAGCCTGTCCCGCTTTCAGATCCAGAGAAGCGGATACGGGCGTGATCAGCAGCAGCTCCGTGCTGTTGGGCGTACACAAAACGCAATCGGTGGTACCGCCGCTGACATGAAAAGCCAGAAAGGGTCTCCGCAGCGGATTCAGCCATTCCAGTCGGTCTGCGGAATACAACGCCGCCAGAATATGCCCCATCTGATGGGAGGTTTCATACAGCTTGCAGCCGTTGACTGCTGCAATGCTTCTTGCAGCGGCTTGTCCCGCCAGAAAACAAGGCATATAAGAGCCTTGAGCGGAACGGGGTGCAACAGAAACACCGATCCCATCGGGCAGGGGATGTGTATGATCTGCAAACAACTGTTCCATCAAAGCAGGCAGTTGTCTGGTATGATGAAACACCGCATCACTCTGCCGCAGCCCTGCCTGACCCTCGGGTACAGGCAGCAGTTGCTTCTGCTGAATGATCTCCATGGTATCACCGCACAGCCATGCACAGGATGTGGTATAGTTGCTGGTATCAATTCCCAGATAGTTCATGCTTCATCGGCTGCGGGTGCAGCAGCATCCTCTGTGGGGTGATCCTTATCGTATGCGCCCAGCACACCGTTTACAAAGCTTACATCGGTATCATAGCCGTATTCTTTCGCCAGCAGCACTGCTTCATTGATGGCTGCACGGCGGGGGGTATCTGCATCATACAGGATCTCAAAGAGAGCAATGCGCAGAATGGTACGGTTTACTGCCGGAATACGGTTCAACTCACGGCTTTTGCTGTAACAGCCGATGATGCTGTCCAGCTCCTCCAGATGAGCCATGGTACCGTTGACCATTTCCTTTACGCTGTCGTTGATGATCATATCTTCGATTTCCTCAGCGATAGCGTACAGCTCCTCCACAGGATCATTTCGCAAAAGCTGCTCAAACAAGATCTTAAATGCGCTGTCTCGAACGTCTCGACGCAATACTTGCATATTTTTCATTCCTTTCGGGTTTTTCAGGTAAAGCTGATGCCGTCTGCTACAACGTTGACCTTGGAAACGATCACACCGGTCATGCTCTGGACGTTCTCTTTGACATTGCGCTGTACCTGCTCTGCAACACGGGTCAGCTTGGCACCGCCGGAGAGGATCAGATGCACGGTGATCTCAACCATATCACCTGCCACACGGATAGTGATGGGGTCGGCACAGGGCAGCAGGCTGCACTTGCGGGGAGAAAGACGCTCCACGCCATCTACATCGGTGGCTGCAATTTCAGCAATAGAGTAAATTGCAGATTCGGAAATCTTAATGGTGCCTTCGGTGGAAGCCTTTTTCGGGTACTGATTGCTCATAAGAGTTACCTCCGTTCGTGATTGATGTCCGTTGGAAACTGCTTCCGGGGCAGGCATAAGGGGCTGCCCGGGAGCAGTTCGTATACTCATACACATCTATTATATCAAATTTTTTCGGATAACACAACCTTTTTTTGAAAAAAAACAGGATTTCCGCAGAAAAATGCATTCAGCTTTCCGCAGCATCCTCCTGTGCGCCGCTTGCCACCTCAAAAATGCGGATGCCTTCTGCCGCTACTTCTGCTTCACTGAGGATAATATCCTTGATGGCCGCCGCCTGAGAAGCATTTAGACCATCGCTTTCCACCACTACTTTTGCGCCGTTTCCGTCCAGATAAACCACGCAATCGCTGAAGCCCTGCGCTAAGATCAGGCTTTCGATGATGCTTTCGCTTTCAATGAGCTGAGAAAGGGTCACTGCGTCAATGGCGTTGACCACCATCTCCTCCTCACTGAGATCGCCGCCGCCGATGATGCTCTGCAAGGTTTCCACAGCCGTATCACGGCTTGTCTGTTTTTCCAGTCTGGCCTTTGCAAAGTAATCGGATTGTGCGCTGCCGCTGACCAGCTCTGCAGCACCGTAATCGTTGGGCTGGGGCAGATCACCTTCCGTATCGGCTACAGGGCTGTCATTGCCCGCAGGCAGCAGTCCCTGCTGACCGGAAAGTGTGTAATTCAGGTATACCGCACCGCAAAGCACCAGGGACATACAAGTCAGTACGATCTGCTTTTTTCCGATGATGATGGTTGGTTTTTTCATAATAACGCTCCGTTCTGCCTGATTGGCGGTTATGAATGATGAATACCCACATAGATATGCGAAACGGGAATGCCCAGTATGGTAGAAACAGCATCACAGATCTGTTCACGGATGACAGCATTGCCGCCGCCCCTGCAAAGAATGGCCACACCCTGTATCTCGGGGTATTGGGTTTTGGTGATCAGAGCCGCTTCCTCACCGTTTTGCTGTGTGATAATGGGCTTGTGTTCCCGCTGCGTGTTATGTTCTCCGGCCGATTCCTTCACCTCCTCCGCATAGATCTGTTCTTTGCTGCTCTGTACCGTCACCATAACGGAGATCTCCCCGACCCCTTCCATACGGCTGAGCATTTCCGTCAGCCGTTGCTCCAGTGATGCGGCATAATCCTCATGAGCCTCTGTTTGCACCGCAGGGCTTTGCTCCCTTTGGGGCGGATCGCTGTCAGAGGGCAGTTCAGAGAGCAAAATACAGCCCATACCCAGAAATCCGCAGGCTGCCATTGCGGTTACTTTGTGCTTTGTCAGCCATTGCTTCCAACGGCGGATCGAATCTGCGTTTATCATGATGTTTCCTCCTGTTCCAAGGCAGTAATCCTTGTGGCATCTCCCAGCCATTCACGCAGATAGATCGTAGCCGTCAGCAGATTTCCCGATACTGTGACCTCATTGATATCTATGCTGCCTTCTTCCGTAATATGCACATCTACAGCCTCCACTCTTGCGGAAACCCCATGGCTCTCCAATTGATGATTCAAGTTTTGCCGCAGTTGTGCGGCAATGCTTTTTTCCAGCAGCTCATCAGCGGTTTCCTGCAATTGCTCGGCATATGAGTTTTCGGTCTGCGGCGATATATTGTCGGGAAAAAACGTTTTTGCCGGATTGCTCCATGGCCGCAGCAGCCCAATCAACAGCAGCAGAGCGGTGATCCATCGAATCTGCCTGCCGAATCGCTCCATATTCACCAGATGTTCTGCAAAAGCCATACCCACAGCGATCATACATGCTGCCGATACGGTAGTGGTTAATGTATCCATAGCTGCTCCTATCCGTTCCCATGCAGCAGAATCAGCATCAGTGCTGTGGAAAAGGTCATCATCATGGTGTAAACAACCAGAATGGCAAAAGCGGCAGTCAGTACAGCACTGCCGTTGCGATATAATCTTGCCATGCTCTCCGCCCCGATCATTTCGGCAGGCAGGGCAGCAACGGAAAACACCAATCGGTACAGCAGCAAGGAGAGCACAGGGGGCAGCATCAGCCATAAGATCGCCAGAATGCCTACCACGCCAACACCGCTTCGCATCAGCCGCAGACTGCCCTGCAAGGTGCCGTATGCCTCGGAAACCGCACTGCCCACTACGGGTATCAGCCCTGCACTGAGCATTTTTACCGTTTTTGCCGAAAGCCCGTCGGCGGAAACCGATACAAAGCTGCGAGCCGAAAGCAAAGCCGTAAATAATGTGGTCACGGTTACCAGCAGCCAGATCACCCCTTTTCGGATGCTTTCCACGATCTTATGCAGTGCAAAGGCAGGATTGATGCAATCTGCCAGCCCCAGAGCTGCCGCCGCCTGTATGGCAGGATACAACAGGTTTGTTTGCATCAGCCCGATGCTTTCCACCAGGAAAAACAAAAAGGTCTGGTATCCCATGCCTGTTGCCATATGTCCGCTTGCGGTGATGAAAGCAGTGAAAATGGGTATGTAGCTCACCATGAATACTCGTGCATCCTCCAATGCAGAGGCTGTCTGTGTCAGACAGTGGCATAAGGGAACTGCGGCAGTTCCAACGCATACCAGTGTACAGAGCATATGAAACAACCGTTGCAGCTCCCGCCGTTCGGAAAGTGCATCACCCAGTCCTCCCAGCCCCGCCGAAAGCATGGTCAGTATCAGAAACGATCCCAACAGCCGTAACGGTTCGGTAGCCGCCCGGGTGATCATATTCCATAGTGCGCTGCAAAAATCTCCGGGAGAAAGATTCAGCAGAGAAGCCGGGTCGGCAAGACTTGCGTTGTGCTCATCCAGCAGAGCTTGTAAATCCTCGGGGATGGGCAGCGAATCGGTATGGGCGGCATCATACAGGCTGTCCTGCATGATGTCTGTATCTGCGGCATATGCGGAAAGGGTGGGAAAAACCAAAGTGCTCATCAGCAACAGCAACAGAAACAGAGGACATTTTCTCATGACAGCACCTCATCCATGACGGACAGCAGAATTTGTGCAAAGGGCAGCGCAAGGAGCAGTAAAGCAGTTTTGCCTGCCAGTGTAACAGCAGTAGCCAAAGCTGCTTCTCCGCTGTCTTTGCAGATATCACCTGCCAGTTGTGTGATGCAGCATATTCCGGCCGCCTTGCCGATCACGCCGATCTCCGCACCGGTCAGACCACAACCCTGCAGCATGGTGTCGATCTGCACCAGCACAGGAGAAAGTGCCATGCCTGCCCATAAGGTAACGCCGCATACGGCCAGCATGGAAAGCAGCACTGCCTGTTCAGGTGCATGCCTGCGCAGCAGAGTTGTAAACAATACTGCCACCATACACAGCCCTGCGATCTGTATTGCACTTACCATAACCCGAACACATTCTTTACGGTGTCAAACAAGGCTTCTATTTCGCCGATGACCAGCATCAGCACCACGACCAGTCCGGCCAGAGTTGTCAGCATGGCTTGTTCCTCCCGTTCGGCACGTTTCAGAACCAGATTCAGTACCGCAACGATAATACCGATACCGGCGACTTTGAAGATCAGATCAATTTCCATGAAGAAACGCTCCTCTTATGGGTTATATCAGTAAAATCACAAGAAACAGCCCCGAAAGAACGCCCATACTGCGGTACAGTGTGCTGTGGGAGTGCTGTTTCTCCTCTGCCTGCTTCAGCAATGATTCCAGATGATCACGGCAAAGCAGCAGAGTGCTGCACTGACCTTCCACATCGGTGCTGCCCAGTATCTCGCCTATTTGCAGTAAAACGGCTTGTTCTTCTTCGGGATAGCGGCAGCAGCGAATGGCGTCTGCCCAGCGTTGAGAGAATACATCGGTGGGATCGCTTTGCAGGCAATCTTCGAGAAAAGGCAGATCCCCATAGCATTTCTGCATATGCAGATGATGGAGCAGCTCACTGACCGTAGGCAGTTGATAGCGAAGCTGATTGATCATATCGGTGATCATCTGTATCAGCAGCCGCAGATGAATGCTCCGTTTCTTCAGATTGGCAGCCCCACAGTATCCGCCTCCGATGCAGGCTGCCATCAGCAGCATACAGCCCCACAGCTTCATACAGGCTGTCCTATGCGGCGAATGGTCAGGATCCTTCCGCATTGTGTGCCGCTGCCAAGCATTACCGCATAGCGGAATACACCTGCTTCTATCAGCCTTTGGAGCTGTGGCCGCTGCGAAAGCTGCCGCAGATCTCCCAGATGCGCCGTTGCAATGAGGTGAACACCTGTATGTACGGCATGCAGAATGGCTTCGGTTTCTTCCATTCCGCCGATCTCATCACAAACCACATATTGCGGTGCCATAACTCGTACGGCGGTTTCAATGCCCATAGCCTTAGGGTAGCCGTCGAATACATCGGTCATGGCTCCCAGCTCAAAGGGGGAGCTGCCCTGATGCATGGCAGCCAGTTCTCCACGTTCATCTATGACAGATACCCTGTGCCGACTGCCGCAGATCCGACAAAGATCGCGGAGCATAGTGGTTTTGCCGCTGTTGGGGGGCGCACAGATCAGCAGCCCACCCACATCACCCTCCAGTGTGCGATGAAACAGCTCCTCACCGCATCCATGGATCTGTGCTGCAATACGGATATTGATACCGCTGATATGCCGCAGGCCTTCCACCTGCTGCCGCTGCAGAACGGCGGTGCCGCATAATCCCACACGGTTGCCGCCGGCAATGGTAATGTATCCACGGTTGATCTCCTGCTGATAGCTGTGTACGGAATGCTCACATACCGATCGGAACACTCCATCCAGATAGGCTGCCGAGATCACAGCGGATGCACCGTCATGGGGGAGCAGCTCTTCTTGTCCCTGCAATGTAATGGCAACGGGTCGTCCCGTCCGCAAGCGGATCTCCTGGATCTGTTCACGGGTTTGCTGCGGCAGCTTTTGGATGCGGTTACGCAGCTCGGCGGGTAAATAGGGGAGTGCCTGCGGCAGACAGCTTGTTCGATTCATCTTCCGACCACCTTTCCTGATACTTCATCCTATGCGCCACGGGGACAAGATATGCTTGCGACAAAAAAACGGTCCGACTTCCCATCAAGGAAAGCCGAACCGCTCTGATGCAGTATGTAGTTGTGGATTACAGACCGATGTTGCCGGTACTGTCGGCATTGAAGAACTGGTTGCTGCTCTCGGTGTAGTAATCGTTTTCTTCCAGAGAGGTGAAATCCTCATCCTCAGGATCAGGCAATCTTGCACCGCAAACACCGCAGAAGATGTTCTTCTCGGTATTCTGTGCGTCACACTTGGGACACATTTTGCAGCCGCGCAGCGTATTCAGCTCGAACTTCATCTTCTTGATACGGCGACGACGGGCATCAATGTCATCACACAATGCACGGAAGACAGCAGGGTCTTCATCAGGATTCTTGTAGTACTTTTTGCCGAGATCCGCAAAAATCTCAACAATACGCTCCTCCTCGTACAAAATCTTACGCTTGAGGTTATTGACCTCAGAGATATTGGCAACTTTTTCGGTTGCGCCTTTTCCGAGATCGGAAACACGATCAAACAGTCCCATGAAACACACTCCTAAATTTGTTGTTACGGAATCACCGTGCAGCACCGCTGCATTTGCGGACGCAACAAAGTACAAACACAGTTTTCCATTGGGGGGTTGGCAATGGCCTTACCCGTACAAGCCATGGTGCATCACACACCACGGGGGATTCGCTTATATATCTATTATACACATTTCTGAAAAAATGTCAAGGGGTTTGGCGAAGATTTTGGCGAAATCATAGAAAAAAGCCGGTGATTATTGGCAGTATGCACAATGCAGCGATGCTTTTTATGCGTAGATATCGGTGTCGGGCACCACAGCAACATCGGCAGCCTGCAGTGCAGCAATGCAGCGATCGTTATCATCGGTACGGAAGATGACGTTGGCGCAGTTGGGCTCACGGTTTACGAAGGCGTACATATACTCGATGTTCAGGCCGGCCTCCACGATCGCATTCATAGCCTTTGCCAGACCACCGGGGGTATCATCCACCTTGGCACCCACAACGGGAGTCATGCTGACGATATAGCCTGCTTCCTGGATGACCTTGCAGGCCTCCTCGGGCTTGTTGACGATCAGGCGCAGAATACCGAAATCGGAGGTATCTGCCAGATTCAGAGAGCGCATATCAATATTGTTCTGGCACAGCGCATTGGTAACAGCAGTCAGACTGCCCTGCTTATTCTCTACAAAAACGGAAATCTGCTGAATGGTATTCATAATCATATCCTCCCTATGTAAAATCGGTTTTGCGATCAGTGCAGCTTACGATTATCCTTGACACGCACGGCCTTGCCTTCGCTTCTGGCAATGGTCTTGGGGGAAACCAGATGGATCTTGGGATTGATGCCCAGCATGGTCTTCATGGCAGCAGCCAGATCCTTCTCCTTGGACTGCAGATCCTTAACGGTATCGGAGAACTGCTCGGGTGTCAGTTCCACATAGACATCCATGGTATCGGTGTTGTTCACACGGTCAACCTCGATCATGTAGTTGGGGGAGTAACCCTGTTCAATGAGAACGGTTTCGATCTGAGAGGGGAATACGTTTACACCGCGGATGATGAGCATATCATCGCTTCTGCCCATGGGCTTACACATTTTGACCAGTGTTCTGCCGCAGGAGCATTTTTCTCTGGTCAGAACGCAGATATCACGGGTACGGTAGCGCAGCAGGGGGAATGCTTCCTTGGTAATGCTGGTAAACACCAGCTCACCTTTGGCGCCTTCGGGCAGCACCTCACCGGTATCGGGATCAATGATCTCGGCAATAAAGTGGTCTTCGTTGATGTGCATACCGGTCTGTGCCTCGCATTCAAAGGATACACCGGGACCGCTGGTTTCGGTCAAGCCATAGATATCATAAGCTTTGATGCCCAGGGATTTTTCGATCTCACGGCGCATTTCCTCAGTCCACGGCTCTGCACCGAAGATACCTGCCTTCAGGTGGATATCATCAGGGGTGTAGCCCATTTCATGCAGGGTCTCACCGATGTATGCTGCGTAGGAAGGTGTGCAGCAGAGGATGGTAGACTTCAGGTCCATCATAAACTGGATCTGACGCTCAGTGTTGCCGGAGGACATGGGCAGAGTCAGGCAGCCAACCTTATGGGAACCGCCATCCAGACCTGCACCGCCTGTGAAAAGGCCGTAGCCGTAAGCAATCTGGCAGATATCATCCTCGGTACCGCCTACTGCAACAATGGCTCTGGCGCAGCACTCGTGCCAAAGCTCGATATCGTTTTTCGTGTAAAATGCAACAACACGCTTGCCGGTAGTGCCACTGGTGGAATGAATTTCCGTACAGTCAGCAAGGGGTTTTGCCAGCAGACCGTAGGGGTAGGCATCACGCAGATCTGCTTTGGTGAGGAAAGGCAGCTTGTGCAGATCATCAATGGACTTGATATCATCGGGTGTGACACCTTTCTTGTCCATCAGATCACGGTAATAGGGGACATTTTCGTATACATGCTTGACCTGAGCCACAAGGCGTTCGCTCTGCAGCTTCTTCATGTCCTCTCGGGACATACACTCGATTTCTTGGTTCCAGTAGTTTGCCATAGGGATCATTCCTTTCGCTTGATAGTATAAGATATCATCAACAGTCGCATACTGTATTGTCCGATACGACGGGAAGAAGCAGTCTGTGCCGCAGAGCAGTCACAGAGGAAAGAAACGCCTGTGGGTTGGCACGGTATTCCTTCGCCACCTCCGAGGTACAAAGGGTTCCTGTAATATATTGCAGAGAATCCGCAGCTTTGCGGCGTGTTGCATCTGTGTTGTAAATGGGTTTGCGGCGCAGTAATGTTTTTTTATTCAGCATACGCTGTATGCTCTGGCAAAGCTCCCGGTATTTGTCATCATAGCCAATGCACTCACGGGTGTAATCGGTATTGTTGATGACCGCATCCAGCATGCAGGCGCAAACCCATATGTCAAATCCGATCTCCCGCTCCACACCGTCTGTGATAGGATCATAAGGCGGTTCAAGCATGGGATCGGGGGAAAGTACAATATCAAAGATCAATGCAAAATAGTCGGGCTTGTATACACCAAATCCGGGCGGCGGGATCATCCAATCATAAAAGTCATGGAATGCACGTCTGCCTTCCGGATGGGAAAAAGGTGTCATGCCTCTCTGCCCAGTGCAAATGCCTTTTTGTTCATTTCCAGGAATCTGGCAGGAACGCACTGCTCCAGAGCCTTCTGCCATACGCTTTCATCCACATCCATTTTCTTGGAGACCACACCCATCAGCACCACGTTGGATGCCTTTGCGCTGCCTGCTTCCTCCGCCAGAGAGAGCGCATCCACAGCAGTCACATCAATGCCCATGGCGGTAAGCTTTTCTACGATCTTCTCAGGATAGCTTGCTGCACCTGTAATAACAGGCATGGGGTCAAGGGTCTGGGTAGACGTAACGATGCTGCCGCCTTTCTTCAGGCAGCAAGCCCAACGTGCGGCTTCCAGCAGCTCAAAGGAGATGATGATATCAGCCTCGCCCTTTTCCACAGTGGGGGAATAGACGGCATCGCCGTACTTTACATAGGTCACAACGGAGCCGCCGCGCTGGGACATACCATGTACCTCGCTGAGCTTGACCTCATAGCCCTGCTGCAGCAGCACATTGCCCAGAATACGGCTTGCCAGCAGACTGCCCTGTCCGCCTACACCAACGATCATAATGGATTTTGTTTGCATAATCGCACCAGCCTTTCTTATTCTACAATGGCACCGAACTTGCACAGTTCCTTACAAATGCCGCAGCCTACACACTGGGTATGGTCAATGGATGCCTTACCGTTCTTCATGGAGATAGCGGGGCAGCCCAGCTTCAGGCACATTTTACAGCTCTTACACTTATCGTTATCCACAGCCAGGGGTGCCTTGTGCTTCACAGTTTTCAGCAGAGCACAGGGGCGGCGGCTGATGATGACGGAAGGCTCATTGGCAGCCAGTTCTTCGATGATAGCCTGCTCCATCTCGGCAAGATTGTAAGGATCAGCCACACGCACACGACGGATGCCTACAGCACGGCAGAGATCTTCCAGACAGACCTTTGCAGCGGGATCACCCTTCAGATTCATGCCGGTGGTGGGGTTCTGCTGGTGGCCGGTCATACCGGTAATGGAGTTATCCAGAATGATGACCGTGGAGTTGGAGGAATTATAGCTGATATTGACCAGACCGGTAATACCGCTGTGCATAAAGGTGGAATCACCGATCACAGCAACGGATTTCTGCTCGGAGGATTTGCCCAGCACCTTGTTGAAGCCGTGCAGGGCAGAAACGGATGCACCCATGCAGATGGTCCAGTCCATGGCGGTCAGGGGTGCGGCAGCACCCAGGGTATAGCAGCCGATATCACCGGAAACGGTGACCTTGTGCTTGTTCAGCAGGTAGAATACACCTCTGTGAGGACAGCCTGCACACATAACGGGAGGACGTACCGGAAGCTGCTCGGGGTAGGGAGTGATCACATTGGTCTTACCCAGCAGCTTTTCAGCGATAATGGACTGATTCAGCTCACCGATGCAACCGAAGATCTCCTTGCCCTTGCAGGCAATACCCATGGCTTTGCAATGGGTCTCCAGAATGCCGTCCAGTTCTTCAATGATGTACAGAGTTTCGCATTTTGCGGCGAAATCGAAAAAGAGCTGTTTGGGCAGGGGATTGGTCATACCGATCTTCAGGTAGTTTGCCTGTTCGCCGAGAGCTTCCTTTGCATACTGGTAGGCGGCACCGCAGGTGATCACGCCGATCTTTGCACCGTTATCCTCTACCTTGTTGATGGCAGCGGTTTCTGCGTAAGCGATGAGCTTTTCGGTGCGGTCTTCCACCACAACATGACGGCCCTTTGCATTGGCGGGCATCATAACATACTTGGCGGGATTCTTTACATATTCCCGCAGAGGCAGCTCGGTGCGGTCGCAAAGCTCCACAGCACTCTGGGAGTGTGCCACACGGGTGGAGGTGCGAACAATGACGGGAGTATCAAAATCCTCGGAGAGGGTAAATGCCAGTGCGGCAAAATCCTTGCACTCCTGAGAATCCGCAGGCTCCAGCATAGGCACCTTGGAAGCAATGGCGTGATGACGGCTGTCCTGCTCATTCTGGGAAGAATGCATACCGGGATCATCGGCAACGGCAATGACCAGACCGCCGTTTACGCCGGTGTAAGCAGCAGTATAGAGGGGATCGGCAGCTACATTCAGACCAACGTGCTTCATGGCAGCAAAGCTTCTGGCACCTGCCAGAGATGCACCCAGAGCTGCTTCCAGAGCAACCTTCTCATTGGGAGCCCACTCTGCATACACTTCATCGTATTTGGCAACCTCCTCGGTAATTTCGGTGGAAGGCGTGCCGGGGTAGCTGGAAGCAAACTTGCATCCGGCCTCAAACAGACCTCTTGCAAATGCTTCGTTACCAAGCATCAGCTTTTTCATAGTGAAGATCATTCCTTTCGGGTAGTATGGTAGTTCATCAGATAACGGATCACAGCGTCCTCGCTGTTTGTACCGATCACCAGATCGGCGGAATTCTTTAGATTTTGCGTGGCATTTGCCACAGCAACACGGGTATCGGCAGCGGAAAACATAGGCAGATCGTTGTCGTTGTCACCAAAAGCGGTGATGGTTTCCGCACCGGTCAGCTCCCGCAGCCTTTGTACGCCATGATATTTGGTTGCGGTATGGGCAGCCAGCTCCAGATACCAGCAATCTGCCTCGTAAACATCCTTGTAAAAGGATACACCCACACCGGAGATACGCTGCAATTCCTCGGCAGCAGGCCGCAGCAGATGTTCATTTCCTCGCAGGGAACAGTACACAACGGCATCACCTGCCAGCCGTGAAAGCCGTTCTACCTGACGAAAGGGCTTGTCGTAGCGGTCCTTACGCTCCCGATAGAAGCTCTGCATGGCGGGGGTGGTCAGCTCGGTGTAGCAGCATTGAAGGGTATCCTCTGCCAGACAGTACACAAAACCGTTCAGCCCATGGGCAGAAAGACAATCAAACATGGCAGCGGCACTTTCTTTTTCAATGATTGCCGCATGACAGTATTTTTTTGTCATAGGGTCATACAGCACAGCACCGTTTTGCAGGATCAGAGGATACCGCAACGGAAGGCCTTCCAATATAGGCTCCACGGAGTAAATGGTTCTTGCCGTTGCAACGGTAAAGGGCAGATCCTCCCGCAGCATAGTGGTGAGCCGCTGCTTTGCGAAGGAAGAAAGGCTTGCGCTGCTCTGCAGCAGTGTACCATCCAGATCAGAGACAAACAATTCAGTCACGGGAGGGCTCCACAGGTGTGTAAAGCACACGCAGCTCAGGCATTTCAGAAATAACGGCATAAGCATTCTGCAGACCATCGGGCAGGCTAAGGTCATTGCGGCCGTCTGCGGGCGGTGCGAACAGGCGGAGCGTCAGATCGCAGGCACCGTTCAGGGTTTTTTCAAAGAAAGCAGGCATCAGATCCACAAACTTGACATGAGGTGCCTTATGGAACCATCTGCCGTTGATCTCCAGCATATAGTTCCCTTCATCATTGAAATTCAGCTCACAGAAATGGGGGTTGCCCTGGAAGTGAACGGTCATTGCCAGACCCTCGGCATCCTCGGCACCGCCCCAGCGCAGGGTAGCGGGCAGAGAAGCACTGCCGCAATCGGTCATGGCGGGCAGGAAAACATCATCGTGCAGCCACTTTTTGTAGGTGTGCAGAATGGGCTGTTCAATGCCGACACCGGGGTTTGCGGGGTCTTCAATCTCCAGACCCAGTCTGCCACGGTCACGGAACTGGTAGAAGTTGATGGCAGAGAGCCAGGGCTGCTTTTCGGCCTTTACCAGACGGAAGAAGCCATCCACCATATCGCACTGAGCGTAGGGGCCGGTCACATCGCCGTCTGCGTTAAATTCGCTCATGACCATGGGCTTGGTCACACCGCCGTTGAGTTCGGTAAAGCGCAGGTAGGAACGGTGTGTCATTTCATAGGTCTGGGCATAGCTGCTGCGGCTGTGAGAATGTCCGCCGGGCTCAGCCACATCATAAGGCCAGCCCCAGTGCAGAGCCATGTATTTGTCTACCGACCAGATATCCGCAGCGGGAATGGTCTGTGCAAATTCCTTTTCCTTTACGATCTCAGTGCTGTCGGGATCTTCAATGCCGCCAATGCAGATGATGGTCTGTACATTGGGGGCATGGGTGCGGATGACTTCGCTTGCGTGTACAAAGAAATCCGCAACTTCCTGGTAGGAGCAGCGCTTGTTGAAGGAAAACCAGTTGCCGGTGGCTTCATGGTTCAGACGCAGCAGCACTCTGCCGTAGGGGCGAAGATCCTCGGCAATGGCGATGAGATGATCATCGGTTACATGGGGATCCACTGTCAGGGTCAGGGTCACATCCTGTCCATGGGTGCGGATGTCCTGCATCTGACGGAATACCTCGCCATCACGGGAGCCGTTCAGACCGCCGGTGTAAGGGAAGTAGTCGTCATAGGGAAAATCCCAGGCAAAGCTGACATCGGGGCTGGCATGGACAACGCTTGCTCTGCCGGGCCAGCCGGCATCCAAGGGGTAGTAGCAGTACATCAGATTCACACTGCGGTGGGGTCTGCCCAGCTTGCGGAGAATATAATCCTGGGAAACATATTCTCCGCGCTCGCTGCCGTCAGTCAGGTCGGCGGCGCAAACGGCACTTCCCATGTGAATACGGTGCAGTTGCATGCTCATAGTGTCGGTACCTCCATATCAATCAAATCAAAATAAAGTCAAACCGCAAAGTAGCGATCCAGTAATTCTCTTTTCAGTTTCCAAAGTGGCTCGGAAAGGTCCACATAATAAGCGTGGGGATTTTCAAAACGCTTGACCTCATCCCAGACAGTGGCAAGTTGTTCGGCACAGTAGGCACGGATCTCATCGGGGGAGGGCATGGGGTAAACGCATTCACCTTGAACGAACACAGGCACCTGCAAAGGCTTTGCCACAAAATCCGTCAGTGTTTTGCGCTTGTAGGTGAATTCGGGGTCAAAGATCACATAGGGCTGGGTATCGTCGATGATTTCATCTGCCAGAGTGATCACATCGGCAATGGCCATACCGCTGGTGCGGTCAAACAAACGCCAAGGCTTTTTGTAGCCCGGGTTAGTGATCTTTGCAACATTTTCCGAGAGCTTGATCTTTGGGACCAGCACATCGGGTGCATCGGGAGAGGCGGCAGCCACCAGCTTGTACACGCCGCCGAATACCGGCTCGGAACGGGAGGTGACCAGACGTTCACCTACGCCAAAACGGTCGATCTTTGCCCCCTGCACCAGCAGGTCACGGATGAGGTATTCATCCAGCGAGTTGCTTGCCACAATGGCGATCTCCTCCAGCCCTGCCTGATCCAGCATGGCTCTTGCCTTTTTGGAAAGGTAGGCGATATCGCCGCTGTCAATGCGTACCGCACCGCCGTGGCAGCCCTGCTCCTTCAGCTCGTTGAACACGATAATGGCATTGGGAATACCGGATTTCAGAGTGTTGTAGGTATCCACCAATAAAGTAGGTGCCTGAGGATACACACGGGTGTATGCACGGAAAGCATCCAGCTCGGAATCAAACAACTGTACCCAGCTATGTGCCATGGTTCCCATGGCAGGTATGCCGTAATCACGGTCAGCCATTGTACAGGCAGTACCGCAGCAGCCCGCAATGTAAGAGGCACGGGCAGCAAACACAGCGCCATCTGCGCCATGGGCACGGCGGGAACCGAATTCCATGACAGGTCTGCCCTCGGCAGCCCGGACGATGCGGCTTGCCTTGGTAGCGATCAGGCTCTGGTGATTGATGCACAGCAGCAGCATAGTTTCAATGAGCTGTGCCTGCATCACAGGACCTTTTACGGTGATCAGCGGCTCATTGGGGAAGATGGGTGTTCCTTCGGGAATGGCCCATACATCGCAGGTAAAGCGGAAGCCTGCAAGATAGCTCAGAAAGGCTTCGGAGAAAAGCTGCTTGCTGCGGAGATAGGAGATATCCTCCTCCGTAAACCGCAGATTCCGCAAAAAGGTGATGGCCTGCTCCAGACCTGCCATAATGGCATAGCCGCCCCGATCGGGCACCTTACGGAAAAAGAGGTCAAAGCAGGTGACAGTATCTCCCATTCCGTTTTCCAGAAAGCCGTTTGCCATGGTCAGCTCGTAGAAATCCATCAGCATGGAAAGATTGCGCTGTGCAAAGGAATCGGTCATAAGATTTTTATGCTCCATAGGATACCTCACTGATGAGTTCGATGCCGGCCTGCTCCATCAACTGCAGTGCCAGCAGGTGAAAGGTGTCACCGTCATGCCCGGGGCCGTCAAAGGTATCGGTCAGTGTTTCGGGCACGATAATGCGGTAGGGATGGTTTTGAGTGTCTCCGTATGCCTTCAGGGTCAGGGCAAACTGCATCACGCAGATATCGGTGCAGCAGCCGCAGAGCACCACTGTGCGGCATTGGGGATGTGTCTGAAGATATTGCGGAAATGCCTCGGTCAGCATACCGTTTGTGGAATTCTTCGGGATGGTGATATACCCGCCGATCGCCTTCAGTGCAGGCAGGATCTCGCATTCTTCGGTACCTTCCGCACAATGCACGGGGTATCGTGCGAATTCGGCGGCATTTTCTGGGTGAGTATCGGCAAAAGCCACAGCGGGGATCCCCTTTGTCTTGCATTGCTCCAACAACTGCCCGATGGCAGGTGTCAGTGCAGCAACACGGGGGGATGCCAGCGCACCGTGCTCCGCAAAGCCGATGACCATATCACAGATGACCAGCAGCGTTTCTTCGGGGCGCAAAGAGTCCAGGGCAAGACGGGGCAAAGCTCCCATCCGGGGGGCTAGCGGGACATTCAGCATACAGCATAGCTCCTTCCGCATAAATTCACACAGGGGCTGTCGGATCGGCAGCCCCGTGCAAAATGTATCAAAATCAGTCGATGGTGATGATCTCACCGGTCATGTCACGGCCGCCCATAACAGCGTTGGACTCATCGGTGTCGATATGCATAGCAAGAGAGAACTTGTCGGAAACACGCACAACGGTATCACCCAGAACGGCGCTGCGGTCAGGGGTTTCAATCTTGACCCACACGATCTGCTTATCCTGCACGCCCAGAGCCTCTGCATCGGCAGGAGTCATGTGGATGTGACGCTTTGCAACGATCACGCCCTCGGAGATCTCAACCTCGCCGCAGGGGCCAACCAGCTTGCATCCGGGGGAACCTGCGGTGTCACCGGACTCACGGATGGGAGCTGCAATGCCGATGGTACGGGCATCGGTAGCGGAGATCTCAACCTGATCGGCGGGACGGACAGGACCCAGAATGGAAACACCGTTAAGGGTGTTCTTGGGGCCAACCACGGAGATACGCTCTTCACAAGCGAACTGACCGGGCTGGGAGAGGTCTTTTTTGGGGGTAAGGGTTGCACCCTTACCGAACAGGATCTCTAGGGTCTCAGCAGTCACATGAGCGTGACGGGCAGAGGTTTCGACGATGAATTTCATTTGGAACTTCCTCCTGATATTGAATAGAATATGTATTTTGAATGTGTTCATACACCCATGAAGGGCGCACACTCATACATTAGTATTTTACTACATTTTCCCTGTTTCGTCAAGTGTATTTTTACATGAATTTGAATGTACGGACGAAAAAAAGAAAGACGGCTGAAAACCGTCTTTCCTTGGTCATTTTTTGTTGCTGTGGCGGATCTCCCGGAAGATCAGGAGAACGGCAGCCGCTGCCGCAACAGCTCCCATAGCCGAAAGAGAAGCAGTGGAGAGCATTCTGCGACGGCGCATTCTGCGGGAAAGGGAAGCAAAAGCATCCCCCGCAGCATCTCTTGAGATTTCCGCTTCCGCAGCCAGCTCAAGCCGCATGGAGCGGCAGTACTGGGCATAATGCCGACGGCAATCCGAACAGTTTTTCAGATGCAGCCGCATGGCACGGCTGGTTTCCTCACTGGCGATGCCGTCATGATACACAGGAATAAGATCCTGAATGATTTCACAGTTCATACGCATTTTTCAACGCCTCCATAACCATTTTCTTAGCACGGAAATACAGCACCTTTGCGGAATTTTCCGTGATATTCATTGCTTTAGCGACCTGTGCGAAGGTAAGATCGGCATAGATCCGCAGAATGACTGCCTCCCTGTATTTTTCGGGCATATCGTTGACGATTTTCCGCACAGTTTCGGCAATATCCTTTTTTTGCAGTGCGATTTCGGGGTTTGCGTCATCGTTGTCGCAGATGAGATCGGCAACCATATCCAGGTTAGCAGATTGCAGATCCTGCTTATGCTTTTTGAGATATTTATAGTAGCAGTGCTTGGCAATGGACGCCAGCCATGTAAAAACCTCGCTTTTGCCTTGATACCGATGCATGGAGGTGAAGGCCTGATAGAAGGTTTCCTGTGTCAGCTCCTCCGCCAGATCGTGATGATCACAAAGGCGATACAGAAAAGCATATACACGCTGGTAGTATTCTTTGTATATGATCTCAAACTCTGTCATGCAAACCCTCCCTTACCTTGTATTACCCTACTATTGTACAAAAAACGGAGTCTTGAATTGTGAACAAACTGTAAACTTTCTGACCCGCTGTCATTTTTTTGTAATTTTTCTGTAACCTTTTGGAGGGAGTCGGGACTAAATAAGCGGAACAACACTTCGGCGATGCGCAGTCTCAGCCATTGCCTTGTCATAGAAAGGATATCATAACCCATGAGCTTTCGTATTTTAGGTACGGGTATGTATGTGCCCGAAAAAGTCGTTACCAATGACGATCTTTCCGCAATTGTGGATACAAACGATGAGTGGATCACCCAGCGTGTGGGTGTAAAGCAAAGACATATCTCCGTTAATGAAACAGCCGCGGATATGGCAACGGCGGCCGCAAAGCAGGCTCTGGCAGCCGCCAATGTTTCCGCAGAGGAGCTGGATCTGATCCTGGTGGCATCCATCAGCTCCGAGACCACTTCTCCCGCAACGGCCTGTCTGGTGCAGCGCAACATCGGTGCAACCTGTATGGCCTTTGATATTTCCGCTGCCTGTGCGGGCTTTTTGTTTGCTCTGGAAAACGCAGCCATGTATTTTGCTGCGGGCAAGGCAAAAAAGATCCTTGTCATCGGTGCGGAGCGCATGAGCCGTCTTGTGAACTGGAAGGAGCGTTCCACCTGTGTGATCTTCGGTGACGGTGCAGGTGCGGCAGTGCTGGGCGAAGGCTCCGCTTTTGCCGATTCGGTGTTCACGGTCACGGGCAATGATGAAGTCATCTGTGTGCCAAACTATATGGGTGAAAGCCCCTTCTGGCAGGCAGAACCCACACAGCCCTTTGTGGCAATGCAGGGACAGGAAACCTTCAAGTTTGCGGTAAAATCCATGGTGCGGGATGTGAATACGCTGCTGGAGCGCAACGGACTGACTCTGGATGATATTGCCTGCATTGTTCCCCATCAAGCCAATTCCCGTATTATCGAGCTTGCCTCCCGCAAGCTGGGTCTTTCCCTTGACCGCTTTGTCATGAACATTGCGGAATACGGCAATACCTCTGCCGCAAGCGTTGCCATTGCTTTGAACGAAGCGGTCCGCAGCGGCAGGATCAAGCAGGGAGATCGTGTGATCCTCTGTGCATTCGGCGGCGGACTATCCAGCGCAGCCATCCTCTTAAACTGGGAATAACCGGAAATCTCTTTCCGGATATCCATAAATCATTTTTATTTCAAAGGAGTTTTTATCATGGTACAGGAAAAACTGATCGAACTGATCGCAGAGAACGTTGACTGCGACGCATCCGAGCTGAATGAGTCTACCGAGTTCGCAAGCCTGGGTATTGATTCCCTGGATATCGCAGAGCTGCTGATGACCGTTGAGGACGAGTTCGGTGTGACCGTTGAGATGGATCCCGCACTGAAGACCGTGGGTGATCTGGTCGCAAAGATCGAAGAAGGCCGGAACGCCTGATTTCACCAAGGAAAGGAAGCCGTTTTATGTTAAGCTCTCCCATTTGTGAACGCATCGGGATCCGTTACCCTGTTTTTCAGGGCGGTATGGCATGGATCTCCGATGCCCGACTGGCTGCTGCCGTATCGGAAGCAGGCGGTCTGGGTATCATCTCCGGAATGCGTGAAAGCGCAGAGGCCCTGCGCCAGCAGATCCGTCTGGCACGCAGCCTGACCGACAAGCCCTTTGGCGTGAATATTATGCTGATGCATCCGCTTGCCGATGCGGTTGCTGCCGTTGTGGCAGAGGAAAAGGTCGCAGTTGTGACCACCGGTGCCGGCAGTCCCGCCAAATATATGGCACAGTGGCAGGCAGCAGGCATCACCGTGATTCCTGTTGTGGCATCGGTTGCCATGGCAGCACTGGCCGAGCGTGCAGGTGCCGCCGCAGTTATCGCAGAGGGTCAGGAATCCGGCGGTCACATCGGAGAGCTGACAACAATGGCTCTGGTTCCCCAAGTCGCAAGCGCAGTTTCCATTCCCGTGATCGCCGCAGGTGGTATTGCCGATGGCAGGGGAATGGCAGCAGCCTTCATGCTGGGCGCCGTTGGCGTGCAGATGGGCACACGCTTTTTAATTGCCGAAGAGTGCGGCGTACACCCTGCATATAAGGCAGCCGTACTCAAGGCAAGCGATGTTTCAACAGTAACTACCGGCAGACGCTTTGGCGGTAATACCTGCCGTTGTATAAAGAATCAGTTCTCCCGCAGCTTTTTGCAGAAGGAATATGCCCCCGATGCAACCGCAGAATCCGTTGCAGATTTGGGTACAGGTGCATTGCGTCTGGCTGCTGTGGAGGGCGATGCAAAGAATGGCTGTCTTCTGGCAGGACAGATCAGCGGTATGCTGCATAAGGAGGAATCCGCTGCCGAGATCGTGCATTCTGTGTGTGATGAAGCAGAGCAGCTTTTGAAAGGAGCAGCAAAATGGGTAAAATAGCATTTGTTTTTTCGGGACAGGGCGCACAGCACAGCGGTATGGGCAAAGCCTTCTATGATGCGTTTGCATCGGTGCGTGCATTGTTTGATGCAGCCGAAGTGCAGCGTCCGGGTACCCTCCGGCAGTGCTTTGATTCCGATGCGGAAACCCTGAAGCAGACACAAAATACGCAGCCCTGCCTGTATCTGACCGATCTGGCAGCAGCCATTGCACTGAAAGAATCCGGTGTAGCCCCCGATGGTCTTGCCGGTTTTTCGCTGGGCGAGATCCCTGCGCTGGCCTTTGGCGGAGCTTACAGCTATGCAACGGGATTTTCCGTTGCCTGCAAGCGGGGAGAGGCCATGGCCAAGGCAGCTTCCGCACAGCCTGCCTCCATGGTGGCCGTACTGAAGCTGGAAAAATCCGCAGTGGAAGCCCTTTGCGCCAAGCATGAGGGTGTGTATGCAGTCAATGATAATGCGCCCGGACAGGTGGTGTGTGCCGGCCTGACCGATGCGCTGCCTGCATTTACCGCCGATGTAAAGGCTGCAGGCGGTCGTGCATTGCCACTGGCAGTGGGCGGCGGCTTCCATTCTCCCATGATGGAGCCTGCCGCAAAGGAATTTGGTGAATCCATTGCCGAGATGGAGATCTCCGCACCCGCAATGCCTGTCATCGGCAATACCTATGCACAGCCCTACGGCGAGGATGCAAAGGCATGGATGCAGGCACAGATCCATCATCCCGTGCGCTGGGTGGATACCATTCGTTCCATGTATGCGGATGGTTATGATACCTTCATTGAGTGCGGCGTAGGCAATACCCTTGTAAAACTCATTGCCAAGATCGCACCCGAAGCAAAGGCTTATGCGGTGGAGGATATGGATTCCCTGCAGGCAGCCGTTGCAGCGGTAAAGGAGGCACAGGCATGATGCTCAATGGTAAAACCGCCGTTGTAACAGGCGGCTCCCGCGGTATCGGAAGAGCCGTTTGTGTGGCACTGGCACAGGCAGGTGCCAATCTTGCGCTGATCTATGCAGGCAATGCCGAAAAAGCCGAAGAAACCCTTCAGATGCTTTCGGAATACCCCGTTCAGGCAAAGGCGTACCGCTGCAATGTAGCGGATTTTGAAGAAACCAAGGCAGTTATCACCGAGATCCACAAGAGCTTTGGCAGCATTGATATCTGTGTGAACAATGCAGGCATTACCAGAGATAAGCTGATGCTTTCCATGAAGCCCGAGGATTTTTCCACAGTTGTGGATATCAATCTCACAGGTGCATTTAATGTGCTGAAGCAGGTATATCCCGTTATGGCAAAGCAGCGCAGCGGCAAGATCATCAACATCAGCTCTGTTGCGGGTCTTATGGGCAATGCAGGTCAGGTGAATTACGCAGCCTCCAAGGCAGGTCTGATCGGTATGACCAAAAGTATTGCCAAGGAGCTGGCTCCCCGTGGCATCTGCTGCAATGCCATTGCTCCCGGCTTTATCGCAACCGATATGACAGAAGCATTTCAGGATAAGCCCGAGGTCATGAATGCCATCCCTATGAAGCGTATGGGCAAGCCCGAAGAAGTGGCTGCACTGGTGGCATTCCTGGCATCTCCCATGGCAGATTACATTACAGGCGAGGTCATCCGCATTGACGGCGGCATGGCGATGTAAAGCATAGATACGAAGTGAAAGAAGTATTCAACCGATAATCAGAAAGGAAATCAGATACAGATGAAACGTGTTGTAGTTACGGGTATTGGTGCGGTTACCCCCGTGGGTAACGATGTTCCTTCCTTCTGGGAGGCGATTCTCAGCGGCAAAAACGGTATTGCTCCCATTACCGCCTTTGATGCAACGCAGTATAACTGGCAGCTCGCAGCCGAAGTCAAGGATTTTGATGCAGCAGCCGTGCTGGATAAGATCACCGCACGCAAGACCGATCCCTTTGTACAGTTTGCTCTTGCAGCAACTCAGGAAGCCATGAACGACAGCGGCATCGCCGGCACACTGGAGCCCGAAGAGCTGGGCGTTTACTACGGCTCCGGCATCGGCGGCTTCCAGACACTCTGTTCTCAGCATATTTCTATGCTGGAGGGTGGTCAGCGTAAGGTTGCACCCCAGTTTATCAGCAAGATGATCTATAACATCGCAGCAGGCAACATTGCCATCCGATTCAACGCAAAGGGTGCCAACATGGCGGTTTCCACCGCCTGTGCAACGGGAACCACAGCCATCGGTGAGGCATACCGTGCCATTGCCATGGGTGCCCAGACTGCTATCATCTGCGGCGGTACGGAGGCTGCCATTACGCCTCTGGCACTGGTGGGCTTCGGCAATGCTATGGCACTGAACAGTGCAACCGATCCCAACATGGCATCTCTGCCCTTTGATGCCCGCAGAGGCGGCTTTGTCATGGGTGAGGGCGCAGGTACCCTGATCCTTGAGGAGTATGAGCATGCGGTTGCCCGTGGTGCCAAGATCTATGCAGAGGTCTGCGGCTACGGTGCGACCTGTGATGCACATCACGTCACCGCTCCCGATCCCGAAGCAGCACAGGTGGCAAGAGCCGTTCAGATGGCCTGCTGTAATGCCAAGGATGTACATGCATCCGAGATTTATGTGAATGCACACGGTACCGGTACGGCTCTGAATGATAAGACCGAAACCACCGCACTGAAAAAAGCCTTCGGAGAGGATGCAAAGAAGCTGCATATCAGCTCCACCAAGTCCATGACAGGTCATATGCTGGGTGCTGCGGGTGCCGTTGAGGCCATTGCTGCCGTTCTTGCCCTGCAGAATGATATCATTCCGCCCACCATCAATCTCCTTGAGGCTGACCCCGAGCTGGATCTGGATTATACCCCCAACACGCCCGTCAAGACCCCTGTTTCTCTGGCAATTTCCACCTCTCTGGGCTTTGGCGGTCATAATGCCTGTGTCGCTTTCAAGAAGGTGAATGCATGAATCGTGAAGAATTGATGCAGATCCTGCCTCACCGTGATGTGATGCTCCTGCTGGATGAGGCTGAGGTCATTGACGGTGTGGCACACGGCAAGCTGAAGATCACCGGCGATGAATGGTTTCTGAAAGGACATTTCCCCGAAGAACCTATCGTTCCCGGTGTCATCCAGTGTGAAATTCTCGCACAATCCACTTGTGTGCTGCTGCAGGATGCCATTGCGGACAGTCCCAACGGTGTGCGTACCTTGTATACCGGTCTGAATAACGTAAAGTTCCGCAAGCCCGTAAGACCCGGTGATGAGTTCCGCACGGAATGTGTCATTGTCAAGCAGAAAGCCCCCTTTTATTTTGCCAGCGGCAAGGGCTATGTGGGTGATACCCTTTGTATCAGCGCAGAGTTTTCCTTTGCCGTGCAGAAGCTGTAAGGAGTTTGTATGGAGAGATTGATCCGAAAAGTCAAGGAAGCGTTTCGTTTTGAGCATAGGGATGAACGCTATACCTGCAAGCACTGCGGCACAGAGCATTCCCGCAAAACACTGATGAAGCGGTATATGGTCTGCCCCGATTGCGGTGCATACTACCGAGTTACCCCCAAGGATCGCATCAGCATGATCTGTGACGACGGTACCTTCAAGGAAATGTTTTCCAATATCGAAAGCAAGAATTTCCTGGATTTCCCCAAATACGATGACAAGCTGCGTCAGGCAAAGGAGCAGACCGGTGAAAAGGAAGCGGTTCTCTGCGGCCGCGGCAAGATCGGATCCGTTCCCGCCTGCATCTTTGTGATGGATTCCCGTTTTATCATGGCAAGCATGGGCTCTGCCGTAGGTGAAAAAATCACCCGGTTGTTTGAGTACGCCACCAAGCAGAAGCTGCCTGTTATCGGATTCTGCTGTTCGGGCGGTGCCAGAATGCAGGAGAGCATCCTTTCTCTGATGCAGATGGCAAAGGTCAGCGGAGCCGTGCAGCGTCACGGTCAGGCAGGCAACCTGTATATGCCTGTGCTTACCGATCCCACCACAGGCGGCGTAACCGCCAGCTTTGCCATGCAGGGTGATATCATTCTGGCAGAGCCGAAGGCACTGGTTGGTTTTGCAGGCAAGCGCGTGATCCAGCAGACAGCAAATGCAGCCTTCCCCGAAAATTTCCAGACAGCCGAGTTTTTGCTGGAGCACGGCTTTATTGATGCCATTGTACCCCGTGAGGATATGAAGGAAACTCTGGCACTCCTGTGTTCTCAGCATCGAAAGGTGGGAAAATCCGCATGAGTAAGAGTATTTATCAGGTGTTTAAAAATGCCAGAGCAGGTGCAAGACCTACCGCAGCCGCATATATCGAGGAGCTGTTTGATAAGCGTATTGATCTGCACGGTGACCGCCGTTTTGCCGATGATACGGCCATTATCGGTGGTATCGGCTATCTGGGCGGAATCCCCACCACCTATATCGGCATTGAAAAGGGTGCGGATCTGCAATCCCGTATGGCTCATAACTTTGGCTGCCCCAAGCCGGAAGGCTACCGTAAAGCATTGCGTCTGATGAAGCAGGCGGAAAAATTCCGTCGCCCTGTAGTATGCTTTGTGGATACCATGGGTGCTTTCTGCGGCGTGGATGCCGAAGAAAGAGGCCAGGGTGAAGCCATTGCGGAAAATCTGGTGGAAATGATGGGCCTGCAAACTCCCGTGATCTCCGTGATCATCGGTGAAGGCGGCAGCGGCGGTGCATTGGGTCTTGCCGTTGCGGATAAGGTCTATATGCTGGAAAATGCCGTGTATTCGGTCATTGCGCCCGAAGGCTGCGCCAATATCCTCTGGAAGGATGCCCAGCGTGTGGAGGAAGCCTGCGAAGCTCTGCATATCACCGCAAAGGATATGCTGCATTTTCAGGTTGCCGAGAAGATCATCAGTGAGGATTTTGACCACTTTGATATGATGTGTGAGAATCTGAAGCGTGAGCTGGTGGAGGATATCTGTCATCTCTCTGCTGTTCCCAAATATGATCTGCTGGAAAACCGCTATCACAGATACCGTGCATTCGGTGTCTACCGTGAAGAATGACCCTACCATTTCTCCTCTGAAATTTTGCATGGAAAAAACAGCATCGGTTCCCGTTTTGCGGGGATCGTATGCTGTTTTTTCCTGTTTTATGCAGATTTTTTTCTTCGCATCAGCCACATGGTAAGGAGATAGACCATGCCGCCCGCAGCAATACCGCAGATCAACGGTAACGCATTGCCCATGTCAAGAAGCAGATGATAAACGGTTTTGGCCGTAACGGCACATAATATTCCGGCAAACAAAGGCCTTCCGCAGATCTGTATGTAAGAAAGGGAAAGCTGCGTCTGCTGCTTTAGTACCGCACAGGCACGGAACAGGGTGACCATATAGCAAAGCAAGGTCGCAATGGCTGCGCCGTTGAGATGAACAGCCTCCATTCGCAGCAGCACCAGATTTCCAAGGATCTTTACCGCAGTACCCCAAAGCATGATCCGTACTGTCAGATTGGCATGGCCTGCTGCCTGCAGCATGCTGAAGATGGGATGGGTCAGCGCCAGAAAGATCACTGCGATCCCCAGGATCATCAGTGGAGGGGCTGCCGCCGTAACCTCCGCAGTACGATTGGGAAACAGCAGGGTAAGAATAGGCTCTGCCAGTACAAAAATACCCATTCCTGCGGGAATTGCCATAAAAGCTGTTCCCGAAAGGGCTGTGCGTGCGTGCTGTTCCATGGCCATTTGATCCTTTTGGGTGTAAGCCTCCGTAAAGGCGGGCAGAACACTTTTGCCCATCATGTTGGTGACTGATGGCACTAGGTTGAATACCGTAACCGCCAGACCCGAAAAAGCACCATACAGAAAGTTTGCGGTTTCGGCTGCCTCTGCCTGTGTCGGCGGAGAAAGATACCCGAATCGCTGCGGTGCGGCGCAGATCACCTGCGTCAGACAGCGCAGCACAGTAAATACATCCGTAAGAGTGGTCAGATTGGTCACCAGAGAACTGATGGCAACAGGTATGAGAATGCGGATCAGGCGGCGATAAATATTTTTTCGGCATATCTGCCTGCTGCCGCCTCTTGTCACGGGAAACGGAAAACAAAACAACAGGATCAATCCGGCCAGTGCGGAAACAGTGACACCAAATACCGCCGCCGCTGCCCCTGCTGCCAAGGGATTGTCATCCGGTAGAAATCTGTGCCATTGTCCCGAGAGCACACATCTGCAGAATGTCACACCGCAGATCACACGAACGATCCCTTCTGCCGACTGTGAAATTGCTGTGGGAGTCATGTTGCGTAAGCCTTCAAAGCTGCCCCGCAGCACCGCACTCAGGCAGCAGATGCACACAGTAGGGGAGAGTGCCTGCACAGCCGCAGCGGCAGGTGGGTTTTCCAGCAGTCTGATACATAAAGGTTCTGCACAAAAAAACAGCATCAGGCTGCCGCATATGCCAATGCCGCCGAATAATCGGAATGCACAGCTTCGTATGGTGCGGATCATGGCATGATCTTCTGCAGCCCTTGCCTCGGCTGTCATAGCGGCAACCGCGGTGTTCATGCCCGTAACGGAAAGGGCAAATACGGGTAAAAACAGTGCATACGCCGAAGAAAAATAACCCATCCCCGTGCCGCCCAGCATTCCGGTCAGCGGAATGCGGAACAAAGCACCGCACAGCTTTGCGAATATCACCGAAGCCATAAGTATGACCGAGCCCAGCATAACACTTTGCCGCTTCATAAGGGAGATCTCCTCCGTTCTTTTCCGCTGCGGGAGCCTCCTTTGCAGCGTGTTTTTGAAAAGTTATAGTGGAAATAATCAAATTTATGTTGCAATCTCCGAAAATATGTGCTATAATAGAAAATACGAATGTGCATGAATGACCGTCTGTGTCATCTGCCCTAAGAATTGAAAGGACGATTTTTTATCATGGCTACAGTACGCTTTCTTTCCAGAGTTCCCGCATCCCGGGAGTATCTTAAGACCCGCAGCCAGGCGCTGCATCTTTCTCCTTCCAACTTTACCCAGTATCTGACAGAAAACACGCTTTACGGCGTGGTGATTGATATGCCCATGTCCCCCACGGTGATTACTACCATGGCTTGCTTTGTAAACGGTGCCGCAAACCTGTATTTCAGCAACGGTGCCGATTATTCCGGTGCAGCTCAGCGGTATCCCGGCGTGGTACAGGCTACCCGTATGTTCGTGAACAGTGCCGCACAGTTTTTGGAGCTTGCAGAGCCCGCACCCTCCTTTGAGCTGCCTATGGCACAGACCCACTATGTGTACTTCCTGACCACCGGCGGCGCATATCGTCTGGCAGTCAAGGCAACCACCTCCAACCAGAATCCCAAGGAGCGTGTCCTGATGCAGATGTATCAGCGTGTTATGAGCGAGCTTCGCAGTGCGCAGATGAAGGATCGTGCGGCAAATCAGAAATAATCCGCATAAATCCGTTGAAAGGAACGAAAACACAGTATGTCTCAACAAGAAATGACAACGCCCCAGAAGAAGCGTATTTTCAGTGGTATCCAGCCCACAGGCGTGTTTACGCTGGGCAACTATATCGGTGCGGTACGCAACTGGGGTGCCCTGCAGGATGAATACGAAAGCATCTACTGCATCGTGGATCTGCACGCCATTACCGTTATGCAGGAGCCTGCTGCCCTGCGTGCCAATACCATGCGTGCCTATGCCCTGATGCTGGCCTGCGGTATCGATCCTAAGAAGAGTGTGGCCTTTATCCAGAGCCATAACCCCAACCACGCAGAGCTGAGCTGGGTGCTTTCCTGCTCCACCATGTTCGGTGAGCTGAGCCGTATGACCCAGTTCAAGGATAAAAGTGCCCGTCATGCTGATAACATCAACGCAGGCTTGTTTACCTATCCGGTGCTGATGGCAGCGGATATTCTGGCATATAATGCAGATCTGGTGCCCATCGGCGCAGATCAGAAGCAGCATCTGGAGCTGGCAAGAAATATTGCAGTGCGTTTTAATCAGCGTTTCGGCCAGACCTTTACCGTGCCGGAGCCCTATGTTCCCGCAAGCGGTGCCCGTCTGATGTCCCTGCAGGATCCCACCAAGAAGATGTCCAAATCCGATGAAAACGCCAATGCCTGCGTGTTTATTCTGGATGATAAGGATACCATCATGCGGAAGTTCAAGCGTGCGGTAACGGATTCCGAAGCAGAGGTCTGCTACCGTGAGGGCAAGGACGGCATCAACAACCTGATGACCATTTACAGTTGCGTGACAGGCAAGACCATGGATGAGATCACAGCAGAGTTTGCAGGCAAGGGCTACGGTGATTTCAAATCTGCCGTGGGTGAAGCCGTTGCCGATCATCTGGCTCCCGTCCGCAGCGAATTTGCAAGACTCTCTGCCGATAAGGCATACCTGAACGAGTGTATCGCCATCGGCAGTGAGCAGGCCTACCGCATGACACGGAAGATCCTTTCCAAGGTGTACCGTCGTGTGGGCTTTGTAGATCACAAGTAAGATGAGAAACGGCGGGTATTCTCCACTGATTTGCGATGACTCCGCGGAACGGAGAGATCGTTGGAGATAGCCGCCGTGTTCTGTTGTATCATGGATATGAAAGGAGAGGCTGCATCATGTGGAATACTGCCGACATGACGCTGGACGAGCGGATCGCCGCCGTGCGGGATCTGCCCCGATATGATATGGACGCATTGATGGAGGTCATGCTTCTGCTGCGCAGCGAAAAGGGCTGCCCGTGGGATAAGGAACAGACCCACCGTTCCATCCGTGCGGATTTTCTGGAAGAATGCTATGAGGCTGTGGAAGCCATTGACTGCGATGATCCTGCTATGCTGCGGGAGGAGCTGGGCGATGTGCTGCTGCAAGTGGTGTTCCATGCCTGTATTGAACAGCAGGCAGGCAGATTTACCTTTGATGATATCTGCGATGAGCTTTGCCGTAAGCTCATCGTGCGCCACCCCCATGTGTTCGGGGATGTTACCGTTGCCGACAGCGGCGAGGTGCTGAAAAACTGGGATGCCATCAAGCGGGAAACCAAGTCCCAGACCACCTTTGCCGATACACTGGAGGGTGTCAGCAAAGCACTGCCCGCCCTGATGTATGCCCAGAAGCTCGGCAAGCGTGCCTCCAGAGCCGGTATGGACTGGGATTGTGCTGAGGCTGCTTTTTCCTGTATCAGAGCCGAAACCGATGAACTGGAGGCAGCCATCCGCAGCGGCGATGCCGCACAGATTGTGGAGGAGCTGGGCGACCTGCTGTTTTCCTGCGTCAATACCGCCCGTCATCTGGGTGTGGATGCGGAAACCGCTCTCCGCAATGCGGCTGTGAAATTCAAAACCAGATTTGCCGCCACCGAGCAATTGGTTCTGGCAGATGGCAAACAAATGCAGGATTGCTCTCTGGAGGTGCTGGATACCTACTGGGCAGAAGCCAAAAAGCAGCTTTAACTTGTGACGAAAAAGGAGAAAACGCATCATGCGATTGGACAAATATCTGAAAGTCTCCCGATTGATGAAGCGGCGTACCGTCGCCAATGAGGCCTGTGATGCAGGCAGAGTGGCAGTCAACGGCAAGCCCGCCCGTGCCTCCTATGAGGTGAAGATCGGCGACCTGCTGGAAATCACCCTTGGTCAGAGAGTCATGCGTGTGCGTGTGGCAGCCATCAACGAGGTGATCCGTAAGGAAGAAGCGGCAACTATGTATACCATTGAGCCGTAAACAAGCAACAAAAACCGCCATCCGAGCAAGTATCTCGGATGGCGGTTTGTTGTTATACGGGAACATGCCCCGTGCTGTCTGCCGCATGGAACCCGGTCACGGAGTACATGGCAGCCATAAACGCGTACTGTTGTTCCGTTTCGGGGGTAATGGCGTGCAGCGCATCGGCAGCAATGGCCATAGCGGTAAAAAGCTGCCGTTCCTTTGCCGAAAGGATCAGCGCAGAAAAAGCATCGGTCTTGCTTAAATACGCATCGGTCTCAATAAACCGTTTGATAAAGGTGCTGGGGGGGATGTCCAGCAGAACAAATGGAGCCAGTACCGTAGGCAGGCTGCCCTTACGCAAATTGATCTTTACGGATTTTGCAGCTTCATCCAACTGCTTGGTGCGGGTGCAGGCCTCCTCCACATTGCCGTGGAAAGCCAGTGCATGCCCCAAAGCCTGAACGGAATTGCGGAAGAAATAATCGTCATCCAGCCGTTCCGCATAAGCTTCTGCGTGAGCGATCACATCCATGTCATCGGTTTCATATAGAGCGTACAAGGTAAACACTCCCAGATCTTCATATCCCGTAAGAATGGGATGCGCCCGGTGTACTTCTTCAAAAATAGTGAAGATACGCTTAGCGTAATCGTCAAATTCCTCTGTGGGAACACTGCTTTCCGCCAAAGCCGCAGCAGGCAGCACCAGCCGTGCGGATGGAATAAACACCTCACCAAGCACACGGAACGCAGTCTGCATACGGTACAGCATACGGTCCCAATCCTGAGCAGTTGCAAGGGTGACTGTCAGCAAGGGCAGAAGTTCGGCAGCGGCTTCATCAAAGCAAAGGGGCGTGCGACGAATTCGGTCTGCGGCCTCTTCCAGCGGCAGATCGGTTTTATCGGTGCGGGAAAACAGCAGACAGGCAGCCATGTGCAGCGCAACATCCTGTCCACGGAAAAACACCTTGCGGAGTGCTTCATCCTGTGCAAGAAACAGCGGCAGCCGCTGCTGCAAAGTGTTGACAGATCCTTCCATAACAGATTCCTCCGGAAATCAGGTCGTTTTTGCACGCAGAGCAAACTGTGTGCGGTAGCTTTCATACAAATCGTGATATCCGCTCCCCTCGGCTTCCTTCAGGTTATGCAGATAGCTGTGAGCCTCAAAGGTATCATGCTCTGCCTCGATAATGGCAACCGCCACATTGGAGCAGTGATCGGAGATGCGCTCATAGTTGGTCAGCAGATCGGTAAGGATAAAACCCAGCTCAATGGTACAGTTACCCTTCTGCAAACGCAGAATATGTCTTGCCTTGATCTCGGAGATCAGATTGTCAATGACCTGCTCCAAAGGCTCTACCGTAGCAGCCAGTGCCAGATCGTTGGAGGTAAAGGCCTTAACGGTACGCTTTACGATCTCATGCAGTGCCTCGGTCAGTACAGCCAGCTCCTCGGTCGCGTGCTGGGAGAAGGTGATGCCCTTTTTGTTGATCTCATCTGCCACACCGATGAGGTTCTTGGCGTGGTCGCCCATACGTTCCAGATCGTTGATAGAGTGGAGCATTCTGGCAACCTTGCGGTGGTCGGGATCGGAAAGCTGCGTGTGAGAGAGCTTCACCAGATAGGTGCCCAGCTTGTCCTCGTAGCAGTCAATATCATCCTCCAACTGATTGACCTCGGCAGCAGTCTGTTCATTCCAGCCGGAAATCAGCGTAGTACCCTTGGAAACAGCCTCCTCCGCAGCCTCGGCCATTTCATTGGTGACCTCCATTGCCTTTGCCACAGCGAAGGCGGGCATGGTCAGCAAACGCTCATCCAGCACAACGGATTCCTCCGCCTTGGGCGCAGCTTCTTCTTTGATGACGGTGTTTGCCAGCTTTTCCAACTGCTTGGTAAAGGGCAGCAGCACAAATGTGGTGATCACATTGAACAAGCTGTGGCACACTGCGATCATAAAGGGGGAGATGGCGGCATCAATAATGGCAGGCCGGAAGACGGCATCCACAATGATAAAGGGGATCAGGCAGATCAGAGTGCCGATGATGTTAAAGGAAAGATGCACAACAGCAACCTTTTTTGCGTTTTTGCTCACACCAATGCTGGAGATCATTGCGGTCACGCAGGTACCGATGTTCTGACCCATGATAATGGGAATGGCAATGCCGTAGGTGACTTCACCTGTAAGGGACAATGCCTGCAATATACCCACCGAAGCAGCAGAGCTCTGAATGACGCCGGTAAATGCCGCACTGAACAGCAATGCCAGAATCGGATTCTTAAAGGCAGTCATCAGATCCTTGAATTCGGGCATATCAGCCAGCGGAGCCATGGCATCGGACATCAGTGTCATACCATACATCAGCACCGCAAAGCCCACGGCAATGTTGCCGATGCTCTTGCGCTTCTGGGTCTTTCCGGCCATGATCATAATGACACCGATCAGGGCAAAAACAGGTGCAAAATTCTTGGGCTTCAGCAGATTGATAAAGATGTTGCCACTTTCCAGACCGGCAAGGCTCAGCAGCCATGCCGTCAGGGTGGTGCCGATGTTGGAACCCATCAGTACACCAATGGTCTGACCAAAGGACAAAATACCGGAGTTTACCAGACCCACCAGCATAACGGTCAGTGCCGAAGAAGACTGGATGGCAATGGTAATGCCCGCACCCAGAATCAGACTGAGGAGCTTGTTGGATGCCACTTTCCGCAGCATATGCTCCATTTTGCCGCCTGCGATCTTCTCCAGACCCGACGACATAACGTTCATGCCATAGAGGAAAAAGGCAAGACCGCCAATCAGGGTGATAACAGAAAAAATGTCCATAACTTGTGTGCTTTGCGTTCTGCAAAAAGCAAACGCAATACTCCTTCCCTTTTCAATGCAGGATTGTTCATCATGTATTGTAGCAATGCATTGTTAAATTCAGTTTTGATGAATGTTAAGTTTATGTTAAGTCTGTGCTTGTTTCGACAGGATATCCCTCATAGGCGGATGTTTTTTCGGAGATTTATCTGCAAAGCAAAAATTGTGAATCATACTGATATTATGCTTAAGTAAATTACGCCCCAAAGACAAATTGCACAGAAATTATGGGATATCTTGCAAAATTTCACGGAATATGATATAATAAAGATACTTTGAAATGAAGGGGAGGACTACCACTATGAAAAAACTGACCAAGCGACTGCACTCCGGTCTGACTGCCCTTGCGCTTTCCGCAAATGCAGCAGCCTGTGTGCTTGCAGTTCCCGCTATGCAGGTATCCGCCGCCGATCCGCTGTTTTATGCGGAGGCCGAGGATTGTGACCTGCTCAGCGGCAGCCAGGTAACGACCAATGTGTACGGTACCGAGTATCCCGGTTACAGCGGCGAGGGCTTTGTATGGGTCGCCAATTCCGGCGGCATTCAGCTCAATGTTGATCTGGAAGAAGGTGCCATGTATGAGATCTCCGCACGCTGCTGGATGTATCTGGATGGCACCCGCGGACAGACCGTCACCGTGGATGATGAAAAAGTTGCCGATATGCCTGTTCCCAACCAAGGGGAGTGGATCGACTTCAGCTTCGGCTATTTCTACATTCCCGCAGGTGAGCATACCATTGAGATCAGCGGTGCAGGCAGCTACTATTTTGTGCTGTACGATACTATCACCTTTGATTATGCCGATATGCCCGAGATGAACGTTCCCGCCACCACATCGGATCCCAAAGCCACCGCAGAGACCAAGGCACTGATGGAGTACCTGACCGCCCAATACGGCGAGTACATCATTTCCGGTCAGCAGGAGATCTACGGCAGCGGCAATAACGGCGATACCGAGCTGGAGTTCGAGTACATCTTCGATGCTACCGGCAAGTATCCTGCCATCCGTGGCTTTGATATGATGAACTACAACAATATGTACGGCTGGGAAGACGGCACCACAGGCCGTATGATCCAGTGGGTGACCCAGAGAGGCGGTATTGCCACTGCCTGCTGGCACCTGAATGTCCCCAAGGATTTTGATAACTATGAGCTCGGTGATGTGGTGGACTGGGAGCAGTGCTCCTACGCCAACTACCAGAAGACCGGCAGTACCTTCAATACCGAGAACATTCTCACCGAGGGCACCAAGGAGCGTGAGTTCTTTGAGGCGAATGTGGAGCTGCTTGCCAACGAGCTGCTGACCCTTCAGGATGCAGGCGTGCCTGTTATCTTCCGTCCCCTGCATGAAGCACAGGGCAACTACGGCAGATACGGCGACGGTACCGCATGGTTCTGGTGGGGTGACCGGGGCCCCGAGGTGTACAAGGAGCTGTGGAAGCTGCTGTACACGCTGCTGACAGAGAAGCACGGCGTTCACAACTGCATCTGGGAGCTGAACCTCTATGAGCTGGATAATTCCATCGAGTGGTATCCCGGCCCCGAGTATGTAGACATGATCGCATATGACAAGTATGAGGGCTCTCCCTACACATGGGGTACCGATCCCGCAACCTCCGTATTCCTGAAGCTTGTGAACTATTCCGAAGACACCAAAATGGTCGCTCTGGCAGAGACCGACGTGATCCCCACCGTGGAGGGCATGATCAACGAGGGTGCCATGTGGTCTTACTTCTGCCCCTGGTACGGTGATTTCATCACCAACGGTACCACCAATACCAAGGAAAACCTCAACGAAACCTACAACAGTGAGTATGTTCTTACGCTGGATGAGCTGCCCACCGATCTGTACGGCTACGAGCGCGGCAACGGCGGCAACTGGGATGTCGAAGGCGCATACGAGTGCGAGGATGGCAGCATCACCCGCAACGACGGTACCGAGCTGATCGACTATAAGTATTGCTCCGGCACCGGCTACGTGTTCCTCAAGGGCGCAGATGATGCCATTGAGCAGACCGTGACCGTTGATAAGGCAGGCACCTATTACATCAGCTACGGCTACCAGCAGAACTACGAAAAAGCAGGCAAAACCCAGATGCTGTACGTCAACGGTGCAGAAGTCGGCGAGATTTTCTTCCCGTTCTCCATTATGTTCGGTGAATCCGAGAGCTTTGCCGTAGAGCTGAAGGCAGGTACCAACACCATCAAGCTGGTCAGTGTAGAGGGCTGGACGTATTACGATTATCTTCTGGTCAGCGATACTGCCGGTCCCGTAGACCCCGATATTCCCGATGACGATGACTACAAGGCAGGCGATGTGAACTGCGACGGTAATGTCAAGATCGACGATGTCATCCTGCTGAACCGTATGATCTCCGAGGACGATGCCATTACCATTACCGATCAGGGCATTGCCAACGCAGACTACAATCTGGATGGCCTGAAGAACAGCGACGATGCTGTGGGTATTCTGAAGATGCTGGCAGGCGTAAAATCCTGAAAGCGGAATTTGTGTCGATGTGTACAAAAAATCACATTTGCATGACAAAAAAGCATTGACCCCATATTTTGTGTATGTTATACTGGTAAGCGGAGTGGCGAAAGCTGCTCCGCTTACTGCATCATACAGGCAAAAATGCAGAGAAATCAGAAAATGGGGGTTCCATATGAGAAAAACAAACAGAAATCTCTTGAAAACCGTTGCTTTCATCATGGCAATGGGTGTATGCTGTGCCAATACAGGCATGGTGTACCATGAGATTCCGCAAAGCAGCCTGACTGTTGAGGCAGCCGAGACAGGCAGCCGTATTCTGGTGGATCTCAACAAGAACGACGGCCGTAAAGCATCCTATGCCAAAAATGCCGTCAACTGGATCATCGACAATGATACATCCATCAGCAAGACGGTAAACGGTGTTACCTTTACCCTGACTGCAAGCGGCGGCTCTCTCCGTGCGGAGAACAACAAAAAGCTGCAAAAGCAAAGCGGCGAGTATTCCTACCTGACCATGGATGGCGCAACGGTAGATACCGACAACGGCGGTACCCTGACTCTGACCATCTCCGGTCTTTCCAATGGTACCCATTCCCTTAAGACCTATCATAGTGTAACAGGCAATCAGTCTGTCAGCGGCATTACCGTTTCCGCAAGCGGCGGCACCTCTATGAGCGGCATTAGTTGTCCCTCGCAGGTCACCCATCCCGATGATGCAGGCCTTGGCTATGTGACCTTTACCGGCACTTCCACCACCGTGACCATCAAAGCCTCCTCCGGCAATGCATGGCTCAATGCCTTTGAGCTGGATGGCGGCGATCCCGTCAACGGAGTCAACCATGTGTACCCCGCCGATCAGGAAGCCCATCTGGAAGCTGACAAGGGCTTAAGCTGGAAGGCAGGCAAAAATGCCAAGAGCCATGATGTGTATATCGGCATGGATTACAATGAGGTGTTCAACGCAACCACAAGCTCCGCAGCCTTCAAGGGCAACCAGAGCGGTACCACCTATGCACTGGATGAAACCTATGTATCTGCCTTTACCTACTATTGGCGTGTGGATACCATTGACAACAGCGGCAACGTGATCAAAGGCTCTGTCAATTCTTTCAATGTGGCAAGACTTGCATTCCCCACTGCCGAAGGCTACGGTCGTTATGCCAGAGGCGGACAGGGCGGTGCCGTGATCCACGTTACCAATCTCAATGATTCCGGCGAAGGCTCTCTGCGCTGGGCACTGTGCGATGCTCAGTGGCAGACCGCTGACTGGAGGGGCGTTCCCAGAATCGTTGTGTTTGATGTAGGCGGCGTGATCTCTCTGAAAAGCACCCTTTGTATTCCCGATAACGCAGGCAGCGTGTATATCGCAGGCCAGACAGCCCCCGGCGACGGCATTACGCTGATCAACTATGATTTCGGTGCCATGGGCTCTACCGATGTGGTGATTCGTGATGTCCGTGTGCGGATCGGTGATGTCAGCGGTGCATCCTGCGGCGGTATGGGCCTTGCAAGCTGCAACTATTCCATCGTAGACCACTGCTCCATCTCCTGGGCAACAGATGAAGGCTTCAGCTCCCGTAATGCAGCCAACATCACCTTCCAGTGGAACATCATCGGCGAGTCCCTTCACGATTCCGTTCACTATCTGGATTCCGACCGTACCCAGACCGAGCCTCACTCCTTTGCAGCCTCCATCGGCGGCTATACAGGCAGCTTCCACCATAATCTGCTGATCGACTGCACAGGCCGTAACTGGTCGCTGGCAGGCGCCATGGAACAGGATGCAGTCACCTACGGCGGTCAGGTGGATGTCCGCAACAACGTAGTCTACAACTGGCGTGACAGAACCACCGATGGTGGTGTGCGCCGTCTGAACTTTGTCAACAACTATTATAAGGCGGGCGCAGTCAGCAATACCGGTCTGCATGTTGTTTCCATTGATGGCAACGAGCTTTCCACAGGCGATATGCAGAAGATGTATGTTTCCGGCAACGTCATGACCAAAACCGATGGTTCCTATATCCTCAAGGCATCGGATGATGCATGGGCAGCAGGCAAGGCTGTTACCGCAGGTAAGGGCGGCGCAACTGTCAACGATGTAAGAAGCAATTCTCCTTTCTTCGAGTCCTATGTGAATACCGAAACCGCCGAGAATGCTTATAAGAGCGTCATTGCAAACGTAGGCGCAGGCGGTACCTCCGCCACCGGCCGGGATTACATCGACAGCCGCTATATCACCGAGGTCACCAACGGTACCTATACTTATACCGGCAGCAAGCAAGGCCTGAAGGGTATCATCGACAGCCAGAATGATGCAGGCGGATATCCCAACAGCTCCAAGTTTGCCCACAGCAATGACGGTGTTTGTAACTCCACCAACGATACCGACCGTGACGGTATGCCCAATGCATGGGAAGAAGCCAAGGGTCTTAATCCAAACGATGCTTCCGACGGTGCGCTCATCAATCTTTCCGATGAGGGCTATACCAATGTGGAAATGTTCCTCAACGAGCTGGCAGGGGATCCCGTGGTATACGGTACCGGCATCAGCACAGGCACTCCCGCAGTCATTGATGAAGCCTATAAGTATACCATTACCAACAGCAACAGCGGTCTGCCTCTTGCCGTAACCGATGCCGCCGATGGCAGCGATGTGGTGCAGAGTGCTGCAGGCTTCATCGGCTGGACAGTGCAGGCTGCCGAGGATGGCTACTATGCTATTTGCTCCGAAGCCGCTGACGGCAAGACCTATTTCCTCAGTGTTGCCGATGGCAGCGCAAGCAACGGTGCCAATATCCAAGTAACCGCAGGTGCCGTTACCGATGCAGAGCTGTTCCGCTTTGTAAAGAATGCCGATGGTACCTATACCATCTGTTCCAAGGTCAGCGATGCCGCCTCCTGTCTGGGTGTAACAGGCGGCTCCAAGGATGAAGGCGTATCCGTCATCCAGTGGCAGAAGGATAACTCCGCCAACCAGAAGTGGATCCTTGCCATCAAATATGATCCGCTGGCAGGTGAGCTGATTGAATCTCTGGAGGTGCAGGATACCTCCATGTATACCCTCTGGAACATTGATACTGCTCTGGAAGTGGGCGATCTCGTGTTCTGTGACCGTGATGTGGTTTATATCACGGTTCCCGATGCTTTGCTGGGTGCCGAACTGGTACAGACCCCCTGCGATGCCAAAGCAGCCACAACCGATCAGGCAGTGATCACCGCAGCAAAGGATATTACTCTGTATGTGATTCTCGACCATCGCGTGGATCCCGTTCCCGCATGGCTTTCCGGCTGGGATCTCACCGATATGACCATGACCAACAGCAAGGATGTGACCTTCGATCTGTATGCGCTGGATGTGGATGCAGGGGAAACCGTTACCATCGGCGGCAACGGTCAGTCTTCCGGCTGCGTGAACTATGGGCTGGCAGCCGCCGCCCGTACTACAGGTGAAGATCCTGCCGTTACCAACTACGGCGATGTAGACTGCAACGGTACCGTAGCAGTAGCGGATGTTATCCTGCTGAACCGCTTTATCGGAGAGGATACCGCCGTTACCGTTACCGCACAGGGCCTGCTGAATGCCGATTGTGCCTATGACGGTGCCCAGACCCCCGAGGATTCCACTCTGATCCTGAAGTATCTGGCTGCCATGATCACCTACGAGGAGCTTGGCCCTCAAAGCTGATGAAATGAAGCAGTAAATCAAAGCAACTCTCCTGTATACGCATACAGGGGGGTTGCTTTTTGTTTGCAAATCGGCGTGATTTGCTGTATTATCAGCCAAAAACAGCATGGACAATTTGCGTGAAAAATGCTACAATGTAATATATATATATAGTCGGAGACTTTGGCCATGTGCAAGAGTAAGCTGACAGTTTTTGATGGAGGATTTGATATGAAACAGAGTTTATTGACCAAGGCAGTGACCTTGGCGCTGGCATTTTGTGTCAGCCTGGGCGGTTTTTCCGTTACCCGTACCAAGACGGAGGCTCCTGTGCATGCAGAAGCAGCCTCTGATCTGATCCGGAACAACACGTTCTGGAAGGATACCAACGGAAACAACATCTACTCGCAGGGCGGCGGTATTTTTCTCTTTGGTGATACCTACTACTGGTATGGAGTGCATTATTCCGGCGCAGAGACCTACGCAGCCAACCCCACCAAGAAGAACGACGATACCGGCTTTAAGGCGGTCAGTTGTTACTCATCCAAGGATCTTGTCAACTGGAAGTTTGAGAACAATGTGCTGACCCCTTCCAGCAAGAATTTCCCATGGGCGTATTGGTTTGGCAGATTGGGCGTGTGCTACAATCAGAATACCAAGAAGTATGTGCTGGTAGCCCAGCATAACGAAAGTGTTCTGTTTGCCTCCTGTGATACTCCTACCGGCAACTTTGTGGTGGAGAATATTCAGGATTACATCACGAACGTAGCAAAGCAGGGTACAGGTGATCAGACCATCTTTATTGATGACGACGGCAAGGCGTATCTCATCTGTTCCAATAAGGGCGGCAGAGGCAATCAGTATGTGGTGCCTTTGCGGGAATCCGATTATCTGGCAGCAGAACCTGCCGTCCGTGTTGCAAACGGTCATGGCAGAGAAGGCAACTGTATGTTCAAGTATAAGGGCAAGTATTACTTCTGTGCTTCAGATCTGCATGGATGGAATGCTTCACATTCCTACTACATGGTAGCGGATCATATCAATGGTCCGTATTCGCAGTGGTATGTTATGCCCGGTACAGATGAAGATTTCTCTCATGTGACCCAGACCGGATTCTTTGTGACAGTTCATGGCAGCAAGGAAGAAACTGTACTTTTCTGCGGTGACCGTTGGAGCGATTTTGCAGGTAACGGCATCGGTTATAACCAGTGGGTCCCCCTTTCTTTTGATGGCGATGTACCCTTTTTCAATTCCATGAGTGAGTGGCATTTTAATGCAGAGACCGGCGAGTGGAAGGTAGGCGACGGCAACAACTGGATCCTGAATCCCAGCTTTGATGCAGATCGTGTGTCCCAGACAACGCTTGCAGGCTGGAAAAACAGCGGCAGCGGCAACAGTAATGCATCCGGTGCAAGAACAGGCAGATTCTGTATGCAGCATTGGAGCGACTCCGCACATAACGGCACCATGTATCAGGATATCAAACTGCCCAACGGTACATATACCCTGAAAGCATGGGTCAAGTGCAGCGGTGGCCAGAACAGCAGCAAGGTGTTCATCAACGGCTACGGCGGCGATGAAAAGAGCGTATCCGTTAACCGTAAAATGGATTCCTGGACAGAGGTTGTGATCTCTGATGTGGTGATTACCAACGGCACCTGTCGTGTGGGTCTTGCCACCGATGGCAACGCAGGCAACTGGGTGAAAATGGACGATCTCTCCTTGGTCAAAACCGCCGATTATGAACCCGAACCCATTCCGGACGGCAAATATGTAACGCAGCTTCAGGTCGCCGATTATACCAACAGTGCCGACTGGTCCATTGCAGAAAATCTGCAAGTGGGTGATAAAGTGTTCGGTGACCGTGATTTCACCTTTGTGTCTGTCCCGCAGTCCATGCAGGGAGCTGAATGGATCCGTACCGCTTGTGATTCCAAAAAGTATACCGATGCGGAAGCCTCCTTTGTGGCAGGAGATAATGTCACCGTATTTGTCGGTCTGGATTCCCGCGTTAAACCCGTTCCGGCATGGCTCAATGACTGGACCCTGACCAATGACACGCTGACTGATGATGGAAATCCCGTTGTGACCTATGAAGTGTATCGCAAAGATTTCTCTGCCGGTGAAACAGTAACACTGGGTGCTGTGAATATGAGCAGTGCCGTGAATTACATCGCGGCGGTTACGCAGCAGCAGGAGCCTATAACCGAAATCAACTACGGCGATGTAGACTGCAACGGTACCGTAGCAGTTGCAGATGTTATCCTGCTGAACCGCTTTATCGGAGAGGATACCGCCGTTACCGTTACTGCACAGGGCCTGCTGAATGCCGATTGTGCCCATGACGGTGCCCAGACCCCCGAGGATTCCACTCTGATCCTGAAGTATCTGGCAGCCATGATTACCTATGAGGAGCTTGGCACCCAAAGCTGAACCGAAGACCCATTTCCGCAAACCGCTGTTTTTTTGAAAGCAGCGGTTTGTTTTTGTTGCATTTCCCGTGGGAGTATGGTATAATGTTCCAAAAGGAGGTATGTTTCATGTCCAAAAAAATAGCCGCATTCTTTGCAAAATTTCAGTACAACGCCCCCGTGATCCTGACCTTTACGCTGTTGTCCTTTATATCCCTGCTGCTGGGCTGGATCACAGGCGGTGCGTCCACAGATTTCCTGTTCCGCATCTACCGCAGCCGTCTGTTTGACCCCATGATGTATGTCCGTATGTTCACCTATGTGCTGGGTCACGCAGATTACGCCCATTTTATCAGCAATTTCACCATCATTCTGCTGGTAGGTCCTATGCTGGAAGAAAAATACGGCTCCAAGCAGCTTCTGGAGATGATGACGGTGACAGCACTGGTTACCGCCCTCATCCAGGTGATCTTCTTCCCCGGTACCGCCCTGCTGGGTGCCAGCGGCATCGCATTTATGCTGATCCTGCTGAGCTCCTTTGCCAATTATGAAAAGGGCCGTATCCCCATCACCCTGATCCTTGTTGCACTGATCTACCTCAGCGGTGAGATCATCGACGGCCTGTTCCAAAGAGATAATATCTCCCAGATGGGTCATATTATCGGCGGTATCTGCGGCTGCATCTTCGGCTGGTTCATTACCAAAACGTCCCGTTCCGAAGCCGCCCTGTAAGATCTCCGCAGGTTTTGCGAAAATCTTGCAAATAGCACTTGCTTTTTTTCTGATTCTATGGTAGAATATTGCTAACCCTGCGTTTTTTTATTTTTTTAGGAGGATTTTCTTTATGAACTACGGTTACTTTGATCTGAAAAACAAAGAGTATGTCATTACCCGTCCCGATACCCCGGCTGCATGGTCCAACTATCTCGGTGACCCCGAGTACGGTGCTATCATCACCAACAATGCAGCGGGTTACAGCTTCGTCAAGAGCGGCGCAAACGGCCGTATTGCCCGTTTCCGCTTCAACTCCATGATGTCCCTGCCCGGACGTTATATCTATCTCCGCGATGCCGAAAACGGTGACTACTGGTCTGCCTCCTGGCAGCCCGTTGCCAAGCCCCTGGATACCTACAAGTGCGTGTGCCGTCACGGTACCGCCTATACCGTCATCACCTCCGAGTACGCCGGCATCACCGCAGAGACTACCTACTATGTGCCCGATACCTACGAGGTCTGGCAGTGCAAGGTGACCAACAACACCGACCGTCCCAGAACCCTGTCCGTGTTCGGCTTTGTAGAGTTCACCAACGATAACAACTACAATCAGGATCAGGTAAACCTGCAATACACCCTGTTCATCACCCGTACCGGCCTGGAAGGCAACCGTATCGTGCAGCATATCAATGAAAACAGCGGCAAGGATGCCACCGGCTCCAACTACCGTGAGCGTTTCTTTGGTATGGTAGGTGCCCCCGTGCTGTCCGGCAACGGTAATCTGGACAGCTTCATCGGCGCATACCGCACCTATGCAAACCCCATCGCCGTAGAAAACGGTGTGTGCGACGGCACCATGAACTATAACGCCAATGCCTGCGGTGCGCTCCAGACCGAGATCACCCTTGCTCCCGGCGAGACCCGTACACTGGTCTATGTGTTCGGTCAGCGCAACAGCGCACAAGCAGCCGAGATCCTTGCAAAGTATGAGCAGGAGGGCGTTGCCGATGCCGAGATTGCAAATCTGAGAGAATTCTGGCACGAGAAGCTCTCCCACTTTGAGGTGGAAACGCCTTCCGATGCCTTCAACAACATGGTCAATGTGTGGAATGCCTACCAGTGCTTCATCACCTCTATCTGGAGCCGTGCCGCTTCCCTGATCTATTGCGGCGAGCGTAACGGCTACGGCTACCGTGATACTGTTCAGGATATTCAGGGTATCATCCATCTGGATCCCGAAAGAGCCCTCAACCAGATCCGCTTCATGCTGTCCGCACAGGTGGATAACGGCGGCGGTCTGCCTCTGGTAAAGTTCAATCACAATGCAGGTCATGAGAATACCCCCGATGATCCCGAGTATGTAAAGGAAACCGGCCATCCCTCTTACCGTGCGGATGATGCCCTCTGGCTGTTCCCCACCATCGTCAAGTATATCGGTGAGAGCGGCAACCAGGCATTCCTGGATGAGGTCATCGTTTACGCAAACGGCGGCGAGGATACCGTATACGAGCATCTGAAGCGTGCCATCAAGTTCTCCATGGAGCGTCTGGGCGCACATGATATGCCCGCAGGTCTCCACGCAGACTGGAACGACTGCCTGCGTATGGGTGCAAAGGGTGAGTCCACCTTCGTCGCATTCCAGCTCTACTACGCCATGAATGTGATCCGCGATATGGCAATTGCCAAGGGCGATGCCGAGTATCAGGCATATATCGAAGGCGTAAGAGAAAAGCTGGCTGCATCTCTGGCAAAGTGCTGGGATGAGGACAGATTCATCCGCGGTATCCGAGAGGACGGCGTTGTGGTGGGTGCCAAGAAGGATCCCGAGGCCAATATGTGGCTGAACCCCCAGAGCTGGAGCGTCATTTCCGGTTTTGCATCCGCAGAGCAGGCTGAAAAGGCCATGAACAGTGTGTATGATATCCTCAACACACCCTACGGCGCAAAGCTGCTGGAGCCCCCCTATGTGGATCACTACTTTGACGGCGCACTCATGCACATCTTTAACCCCGATACCAAGGAGAATGGCGGTATCTTCTCCCAGTCTCAGGGCTGGCTGATCCTTGCCGAGGCTCTCATGGGTCACGGCGACCGTGCATTTGAGTACTTCACCGAAAGCTCTCCCGCATCCATGAACGATAAGGCAGAGGTCCGCGTGATGGAGCCTTATGTCCATGGCCAGTTCACCGAGAGCACCCGTTCTCCCTTTGCAGGCCGTTCTCATGTGCATTGGCTCACCGGTACCGCATCCACCGTTATGGTCGGCTGCGTAGAGGGTATCTGCGGTATGCGTCCCGATCTCAACGGTCTGGCCATTTCTCCTTCCATTCCCGCTGCATGGGATGGCATGAAGATGCATAAGCTGTTCCGCGGCAAAATGCTGCATATTACTGTGGAGAACCCCAACCACGTTCAGAGCGGCGTAAAGTCCATGACGGTAAACGGCAAGGCTGTGGAAGGCAACTATCTGACTTCCGATATGCTGGCTGATGTCAATGACATTGTTGTAACTCTGGGCTGAGTTTTACCATTATCTCAAACAAGCGCATGATATTTCCATTCATGCGCTTGTTTTATAATAAAAAAGAGGAGGATCTATCATGATTTCATTGAGAGGGAAATGGGCACTGGTCACCGGTGCCAGCCGAGGGATCGGCAAGCTTTCTGCGCTGCAGCTTGCAGATGAGGGTGTGAATCTGATTCTGCACGGCCGGCAGCTTGCCCATCTGGAGGAGATTTACAAGGCAGTTACCGAAAAGGGCGTTTCTGCCCATTGTGTGGCAGCCGAGCTTTCGGATCTTGCACAGGTGCAGGCAATGCTGGCTGAGATTGATGCTCTTGGGGTACCGGTTTCTGTGGTTTGCAACAACGCAGCCGTGCAGATCGCATATCGTACCGAGTATTTTACCACCCCCGCAGAGGATTACGATGTGAGTTTCCGCATCAATACCATTGCTCCCATGATGATCTGCTATCATTTTATGCCCAAAATGATCGAGGCAGGCTTCGGACGCATCATCAACACGACCAGCGGCATTGATAAAGAGCCTCAGCAGGCAGGTTATTCCGCCAGCAAGGCCGCTTTGGATAAGGTGACCCGTGATCTCGGCACAACAGTTGAGGGTACCGATGTGATCATCAGTCTGGCAGATCCCGGCTGGTGCAGAACCGATCTGGGCGGTCCCCACGCACCCAATGCACCTGAATCTGCATTGCCCGGTGTGATCGTAGGTGCTTTTGTCAATGATGGCAAAAGCGGACGGATCTTCCATGGGCAGCGTTTTTCCGGTATGACTTTGGCGGATGCTGTGGCTGTCGCCCAGCAGGAACTCTGATCAAACTGCAAAGACTGCATGGCAAAATGCCGTGCAGTCTTTTTTTGTGGAAAATTTCTCTGACCTCTTGACAAAATGATATAAATGTGATATCATTTTGATATCACATAGATATCTGTGTGATAATACTTGTACCATGTGTTCGCTTTTGGGCAGAATACTTACAGTCTTTATGACGGAAAGGGAATCGTTATGAAAGAGATCGTACTGAACAACAAGAAAAAGGGCGCATTGGCTTTGGTGCTGATCATTGTGCAGTATCTGGCAGCGGTGGTGCCTACTGTGTATGGTGCCATGCTGCTGGAAACCAAAGGCGCAAGTCCGCTGGCGATTATTTTGCTGGTGGCAGGTCTGATCTGGCTTTGTATCGGGTGGATCCCGTTTATGGGCCTGAAAATTCTCAAGCCGCATGAGGCTTTGGTGCTTACGCTGTTCGGTAAGTATGTAGGCACGCTGAAGGAGGAGGGCTTCTATTATGTGAATCCTTTCTGTTCGGCTGTGAATCCTGCGGCAAATACCAAGCTGCGCCAGAGCGGTGATGTTTCGGGCGTTGGCAGCGGTTTTGCAGTTGCTTCCTCCGAGGCAGGGAGCAAAACAGAGGTTTCTGTTACGAATTTCGATAAGCGGATTTCTCTGAAGATCATGACCCTGAACAACAATCGCCAGAAAATCAATGACTGTCTGGGTAATCCCGTGGAGATCGGCATTGCCGTGATGTGGCGTGTGACCGATACTGCTAAGGCGGTATTCAATGTGGATAACTACAAGGAATACCTCAGCTTGCAGTGCGACAGTGCATTGCGGAATATTGTGCGCGTGTACCCCTATGATGTGGCTCCCAATGTGGATACTACGGGTGACGGCATTGCCGATGAGGGCAGTCTGCGCGGCTCCAGTGAGGTGGTTGCTGCAAGGATTCGTGATGAGATCCAGCAGAAGGTGAATGAGGCAGGTATTGAGGTCATTGAGGCCCGCATTACTTACCTTGCGTATGCGCCTGAAATTGCGGCTGTGATGCTGCAGCGGCAGCAGGCTTCCGCCATTGTGGATGCCCGCAAGATGATCGTTGACGGTGCTGTGGGCATGGTGGAAATGGCTCTGGAGCGACTGAATGAGAAACAGGTCGTGGAGCTGGATGAAGAAAGAAAGGCTGCTATGGTCTCCAATTTGCTGGTGGTGCTTTGTGGCAATCGGGATGCACAGCCCGTGGTGAACTCCGGCAGCCTGTACTAAGAGGCTGTATCGGCTCTGAGACAGAGAGCATGAAAGGAGAGGGAACGTTTGAGCGACAAGAACGGCAAAAAACAAATGCTGCTGCGGCTTTCCGACAGATTATACAGAGATCTGATCCGCTGGGCGGAAAGTGATTTCCGATCGGTAAACGGGCAGATCGAATATCTGCTGACAGAATGCGTCAGACAATGGAAAAAAAGCGGCAAATATGTTCCGGAGAATCTGAATGCACTCCCTGAAATTGATATTGAGGATTTTCTGGAGATGTGTGCTGCGGATGAAGATGAATAAGAAAAGCCCGTGCTGTACAGAAAATACAGCACGGGCTTTTTTGCGGTTGTATCAGAGAACCGGCTCAAAGCTTTCGGTTGCGGGGGCAGATGCGGGGGGGGTTACGGGTGCGGTGGGAGTGGCTGCGGGTACGGCTGCGGCGGAGCTATCTGCCATTTTTGCACCGAGGAATCCTGCCAGCAATGCACGGAGATCCACGCCTGTGGCTTCTGTCAGACCATCGGTGATCTGGGTGGTAGAGCCGATGATATCGCCTACCAGCTTGCTGGAATTGCCATCGCCGTACATGGTGATCTTATCCACCTGTGCCAGAGGCATAGCGGCGTTTTTGACCACATCGGGCAGGGCCTTGAAGTACATTTCCAGCACAGCGGCTTCGCCGTACTTCTTCATAGCTTCTGCCTTGGCGTTGATACCTTCTGCCTCTGCCAGACCCTTAGCGCGGATGGCATCTGCTTCTGCCTGACCGACGGCTGCGATACCTTCGGCCTCCTGCAGCTTTGCAAACTTCTGGGCTTCTGCTTCTGCCTTTTGTGCTTCTGCTTCCTGCTCACGCTGGAAACGGTCTGCTTCGGCGGCTTTCTTCAGCTTATACAGCTCTGCGTCGGCTTCCTGCTGTGCCTTATAGCGTTCTGCTTCTGCCATCTTCTTGATCTCGGCATCCAGGGCCTTTTCACGGACTTCGGCTTCCTTGGTCTTCAGCTCAACGTCCTTTTCGGAGGCTGCGATATCTGCATTTGCCTTGGAAACCTCGATGGTTTTACGCTGCTCTTCGCGCTGGATCTCGTAGGCGGCATCTGCGATTGCGAGCTGGGTGTCGGCTTCCTTTTTCAGCTCTGCCTGACGGATGGCCAGCTCGTTGTTCTTCTGGGCAATCTCGGTTTCTGCCAGAATACGGGCATCGTTGGCTTCTTTCTTTGCCTTTGCCTTGGCGATCTCGATTTCCTTTTCGGACTCTGCCTTGGCGATGGCTGCCTTTTTCTGGATCTTTGTGGTGTTGTCGATACCCAGGTTCTCGATCAGATTCTGATCGTCGGTGAAATTCTGCACGTTGAAGGAGACGATCTCCAGACCCATACGGTTGAGGTCGGGGGCGGCATTCTCCTGTACCTTTTCGGCAAATGCCTTACGGTCGTTGACCATGGCCTCCAGAGTCATCTGGCCCACGATCTCACGCATATTACCTTCCAGCACCTCACGGGCTACTTTGGCGATGTAGTCGGTATCACGGTTAAGGAAGTTTTCGGCACCCAGCTTGATGAGCTCGGGGTCGCTGCTGACTTTGATATTGACGTTTGCATCTACATTGATGTTGATGTAATCGGCGGTGGGTACTGCACTGGAGGTTTTGACATCTACGGCGATGAGCTGCAGCTTCAGCTTATCCACACGCTCAAAGAAGGGGATGCGGACGCTGGCTTTGCCGATGATGATCTTTTTACGCAGACCGGAGATGATGTAGGCGGTATCCGGCGGTGCCTTCAGGTAGCCGGTGAACAGAATGATCAGCACCACTACTACGGCGATGGCGATGGGGATGATGGTTTTCAGGTTGAGGTCGGCCAGTTCAAATGCGAGCAATAAAGTTGACAAAGTTGCGTTGTACATGACGAGGACACTCCATTCGATGAAAATTTGCACCGAGGTGCATGATACCATTATACCACATATTCCGACAAATTGCAAGAATTTTCCGCAGAATTTGTAACATTTTGCGTTGGGGGGAAATCCCTTGCAATTCTTGTCGAAATGTGGTATACTTAGACGATAGAATCTTTGATCAAACCGAGATCTTTTGGATCGGATAGGAGCAGAATATGGAAAGAAGAAGAATCCGTTGGGACCGTGTTGCCATGCTGGCGATCCCTTTGTTTGTGATCTGTCTGCTGATTTTTACACAGTGCGGCAAGGGGGATGACAAGCCTGAATCCTCCAAGGGGGACAATTCCGGCATCAGCTCTTCCGCTTCCGATCTGCCGGTTCAGTCCGAAGATACCTTTGTGGTGGTTATTGATGCCGGTCACGGCGGCTATGACGGCGGTTCTACCGCTGATGGCGTGACCCGTCTGGAAAAGGATGACAATCTGCGTCTGGCATTGGCCACACAGAAGGCTTTGGAGCAGTACAAGGATGTAACTGTGCTTATGACACGCACCACCGATGAGTTTATCAGCTTGCAGGGCAGATGCGATATTGCCAATGAGGCGGGGGCTGATCTGTTTGTTTCCTTGCACCGCAACTGCGCTGCTGTGGGCAATGGTGTGGAGATCTGGATCGACAATGCGGATGACCGTGTGGACAAGCTGCTGGCAGAATATATTCTGGAGCTGCTGGAGGAAGTGGGGATCTCCCGCAACCGTGGCCTGAAATACGGCTTCCGCGGTGTGACCGATGAAAACAGCGATAATCAGGCGGACAGCTACTATGTCAATGCACACACCGATATGCCCAGTTGTCTGATCGAGCTTGGCTTTTTGACGGCGGATGAGGATAATATCAACTTTGATACCCATTTGGAAGAATACGCTGCTGCCATTGCCCGCGGTATTGTGGAGCTTGGCACCGATGAGGATCTTTATCAGCCGGCTGCTTTGCAGTAAGGACTGACGGAAGGGGACGAGATGGATTTGCGATCCATGAAATACAATGAGCTGAAAAAGCTCGCCGCTGCAGGCTGTGAAGGCAAGCCTGCGGTACGTCTGGCTGTGCTGGGTGACAGTGCCACGCAGCAGCTTGCGGTTGCTTTGCGTGGTATGGGTGCGGCTTACGGTCTGGATGTTCAGGTTTTTGATGCGGATTACGATCAGATGGATGCACAGACCATGGATCCCGACTCTGCAATGTATGCTTTTTCTCCCGATTATGTGCTGATTTTTCCTTGTGTGGAAAAGCTGCTGCTGCGGTATCGCAAGACGGCACCCGAAGCAAGAGCCTTGTTTGCCGATGCCGAATGCAGACGATATTGCGCTTTGTTTGACCGCATCGGCCGCTTTTGCAAGGCAAAGCTGCTGTTTACGGATTTTCCTGCCGCATCTGACGGGGTGTTCGGCAACGGTGCCCTGCGGACTGCGGATTCTTTTCCCTATCAGCAGCGGCTGCTGAATGCCAAGCTTTCCGAGACGATGGATCATCAATATCCCAATGTATATCCTGTTGCTTTAAGTGAGATACAGGTGCAGCTCGGTCAGGAACGGTTTTTTGATCCCAGAATGTGGCATCTGGCAAAAATGGCTGTGCGTACCGAGGCTTTGCCGCTGTTTGCTGCTGCTGTGCTGGATGTGATCCGTTCGCTGCGGGGACAGATCAAAAAATGTGTGATTCTGGATCTGGACAACACCCTTTGGGGCGGTGTGGTCGGTGATGACGGCCTGGAGGGCATTGAGCTGGGCGAGCTGGGCGCAGGCCCTGCCTATATCGCTTTGCAGCACTGGCTGAAGAATCTGAAGGAACGGGGTGTTTTGCTGGCGGTTTGCAGCAAGAACAACGAGGATGTGGCGGCGGAGGTCTTTGAAAAGCACCCCGATATGGTGCTGCGGATGTCCGATATCACCATGTTTGTGGCAAACTGGGAGGACAAGGCTTCCAATATCCGAAGAATACAGCGTGTGCTGAATATTGGTATGGATTCGCTGGTTTTTCTGGATGATAACCCCTTTGAAAGGAATCTGGTGGCTTCGGTTCTGCCTGAGGTCACGGTGCCTGAGCTGCCGGAGGACCCTGCTTTGGTGCTGCCCTATCTGCAATCTCTGCATTTGTTTGAGGCTGCGGGCTGCTCTGAAGAGGATCGGGTACGGACTGCAAGATATCAGGCACAGATCAGCAGGGATGAGGCGGAACAGAGCTTTGCTTCCTATGATGCTTACCTTGCTTCTCTGGAGATGAAGGCTGAGGTTGCTCCCTTTGTGCCCTTCTACTACGCACGCATTGCACAGCTTACACAGCGTTCCAATCAGTTTAATTTGCGTACGGTGCGGTACACCGAGGCGGAGATCGCTGCCATTGCGGAGGATGACCGCTATATCACACGCTACATGACGCTGAAGGATCGGTTTGGGGAGCATGGGCTGGTCAGTGTGGTGATCCTTGAAAAACGCTCCAACGGCTTGTTTATTGACACATGGCTTATGAGCTGCCGTGTGCTGCGGCGAGGGGCGGAGCAGTATTTGTTCAACTGCATTGCCGAGCTTGCACGCAAGGAGGGCTTTGATACGCTCATCGGAGAATATCTGCCCACAAAGAAAAATGCCATGGTGGCCGATTTTTACGCCGAATGCGGTATGATGCCCTTGGGAAAAGGTCGGTTTACGCTGGATTGCAGCCGCTTCCGCCCTCATGAAACAACCATTGCCCCTGCCGAATGATCATGGGCTGTTTTTCCATAAAATTACAAAAAACCCCTTGAAATATTCCGAGAACTGTGGTATAATAATTTTGTCAGGATCGTTGCACACCGCATAAGCAACGGTCACCTGCGAGGGTGCTTTTCTTACAGAAACACTCTCTATTCTGTCCATGCGGAGAAATGAGGAATTCAAATGAAAAAATTGACAATTCTTGCGTTGATTGCCGCTGCAGCCGCAGGTACCGCGGTTGCCATTGCCCTGACAAAGCGTAAGCAGGATGCTGCCTGCCGCTATGATGCAGACGAGGTAGACGAGTACGAAGACGAGTGCTGCTGCGACGCTTGCGGCGTTTGCGACATTTGCGAAGATGAGATGGATGCTAAGACTTCCGAGGATGCTCCCGATGAGGCTGCCTGTGAGGAAATCGCTGCAGATGCCGATAACGCAGAGGAAGAATCCGAGAAATCTGATGCTGAGGACGGCGCCGAGGAGTAATCGGCCGAAATGGCATAAAACGGGATGGCGTCTGAGGCTCATCCCGTTTTTTATTTTATATCTGAAACACCGCAGCAATGTGATGTGATGAACATACAATCGTTTTTCCATAGCTTGAAGGAGGAAACCCGTTATGAAATATCTTGTGATGCTTTGCGACGGCATGGCAGACTACCCTGTAGAAAAATTTGGGGGAAAGACCCCGCTGATGATGGCCAATGCGCCTTTTATGCAATCTCTGGCGGCAAAGGCTGAGGTGGGCGTTGCCAAAACCGTTCCCGATGGAATGAAGCCCGGCAGCGATGTTGCGAATCTGGCGGTGCTGGGATATGATCCCGCTGCTTGCTATACCGGTCGTTCTCCGCTGGAGGCCGGCAGCATTGGCATTGATATGGCCGATGATGATGTTTCTCTGCGCTGCAATCTGGTGACGGTGACCGATGAGGCTGATTACGCCGACAAGACCATTCTGGATTACTGCGCTGATGATATTTCCACTGAGGAGGCTGCTGTACTGGTCAAGTATCTGGCAGAGCATTTCAACAATGAGGAATTTGCGCTGTACAGCGGTGTCAGCTATCGCCATTGCCTGATCTGGCACAAGGGTACCACTGAGCTTGGCTCTGTGACTGCACCCCATGATATTACGGGTAAGCCCGTGAAGGAATATCTGCCCATGCACCCCAATGCGGCAAAGCTGCTGGATATGATGAAGCGTTCCTATGAGCTGCTGAAGGATCATCCTGTGAACCTTGCCCGTGTGGCGAAGGGAAAGCGGCCCGCAAACAGCGTATGGTTCTGGGGCGAGGGCAAACGGGCACAGCTTGAGGATTTCTATGAGAAGTACGGTGTGCGCGGTGCTATGATCTCTGCGGTGGATCTGCTGAAGGGCATTGGCAAGTTTGCCAATATGCAGGTCATTCATGTGGATGGTGCAACGGGATATCTGGATACCAATTTTGAGGGCAAGGCTGCGGCTGCTGTGGAGGCTTTCCGCAAGGGTGCCGATCTGGTGTATATTCATGTGGAGGCTCCCGATGAGTGCGGTCACCGCAATGAACCCGAAAACAAGGTGCGTGCCATCGAGCTGATCGACGAGAAGGTGCTGAAGCCTGTGTGTGAAGCTCTGGCTGAAATGGGTGAGTACCGTGTACTGGTCACACCCGATCATCCTACGCCTTTGTGCCTGATGACACATACTTCCGATCCTGTGCCCTATTTCATTTACGACAGCGCACAGCCCAAGGAGGGTGTGGCTGTATTCCATGAGGAAACTGCCAAGGCAACCGGCTTGCTGGTGGAGCCCGGCTATACCATTATGCAGCGTCTGCTGAGCCGCTGAATACATCACAATAAGGAGATCATATGCAGAAAATACTCGGTTACCTGCGGCGTGCGGTGGATGAGTTTGATCTGATACAGAACGGAGACCGCATTGCGGTAGGTATTTCCGGCGGTAAGGATAGTCTGGTGCTGCTGCGTGCTTTGCGGGATTTTCAACGGTTCGGACTGCTGGATTATGAGCTGGTGGCTGTAACACTGGATCTGCAGTTTGAAGGGGTCGCAACGGATTATTCACCCATTGAGGAATTTTGCGCTACGCTGGGCGTGCCTTACCATATTCTGCGGACACAGATCGGCACCATTGTGTTTGAATCCCGCAAGGAAACACACCCATGCAGCTTATGCGCCAAAATGCGCCGGGGCGCACTCCATGATGCAACCAGAGATCTGGGGTGTAATAAGCTGGCTTTGGGGCATCATAATGATGATGCGCTGGAAACTTTCCTGATGAATCTCTTTATTGAGGGGCGGATCGGGTGCTATGCGCCGAAATCCTATCTTTCTCGTAAAGATATTACCATGATCCGTCCGCTGAGCTTTGCCCCCGAGCGTGAGATCCGCCGTGCGGCAAAGGCGAATATCCCTGAGATCCTGCGCTCCCGCTGCCCTGTGGACGGCCACACCAAGCGGGAGGAAATGAAGGATTTCGTACGGCAGCAGGAGAGGGAGAACCCCGGCTTTAAAACAAGAGTGTTCGGTGCTATGCGCCGTGCCAATGTGGACGGCTGGGGCGGTAAGACCTATTACCGCAATCTTTCTGCGGATGATCCCGAAACCAACGGAAAGGCATCCCGTTTTTATATTATGGATGCCATGCGAAAAAATGATACGGCAGGTGAGACCCAAAATGCGGATTCTGGCAATTGAAAGCTCCTGTGATGAAACTGCGGCTGCTGTTGTGGAGGACGGCAGATGTGTGCTTTCCAATGTGATCGCTTCTCAGGCGGAGGAGCATAAGCAATACGGTGGTGTGGTGCCTGAGCTGGCATCCCGCCGCCATTGTGAGAATATTCTGTATGTGGTGGAGGAAGCCCTGCGGCAGGCTGATATGACTCTGGATGAGGTGGATGCCATCGGCGTGACCTTTGCACCGGGTCTGATCGGTGCGCTGCTGGTGGGTGTCAGCTTTGCAAAGGGGTTGGCTCTGGCAACGGGCAAGCCATTGATTCCTGTACACCACACAGAGGGTCACGCTGCGGCAAACTATCTGCTGCACCCCGAGCTGAAACCGCCTTATCTTGCGTTGATCGTCAGCGGCGGCCACACACGCATTGCTGCTGTGACCGATTACACCGTTTTTGAAACCATCGGCAGGACCCGTGACGATGCTGCGGGTGAATGCTTTGACAAATGCGCGCGTGCCATGTCTTTTCCCTACCCGGGTGGCTTGCATGTGGATCGTGCCGCACAACAGGGGAATCCCTGTGCGTATACTCTGCCCAGACCCAAAATGGAGGGCAGCCCCTATGATTTCAGCTTTTCCGGTCTGAAAACCGCTGTCATCAATATGCTGCACCATGCGGAGCAGGTTCATGAGGAGATCGACCGCAATGATCTGGCGGCATCCTTGCAGGAGAATATTGCTTCTGTTCTGACAGAAAAAGCCATTGCTGCCGCAAAGGAATACGGCTACAAGACCATTGCCCTTTCGGGTGGAGTATCAGCCAACAGCGGTGTGCGCCAAAAGCTTTTGCAGGCTTGCGAAAAAGAGGGCATCACCCTGTATATGCCTACCATTGAGCTGTGCGGTGACAACGCCGCTATGATCGCTTCCCAGGCGTATTATAACTATCTTGCGGGGATCACTGCCGATGAAAGCCTCAATGCGATGGCCTCCAAGGAATTGCACGGAGAATCGGTTGCTTTTGTGGGAAAGGGGAGCTCTGATTGAACATTTACCGTAATTTTTCAGCCCTGACAGGGCATACACCCCTGCTGATGCTGGAACAATATATGCAGCATCACAAGCTGGGGGCTTCTGTTGCTGCAAAGCTGGAGTGGTATAATCCCGGCGGCAGTGTGAAAGACCGTGCGGCGGTTTTTATGCTGCGGGATCTGATGGAACGTGGGCTGCTGCATCGAGGGGATACGGTGATTGAACCCACCAGCGGCAACACGGGTATCGGTCTGGCGGCGGCTGCTTCGGAATTTGGTGTGCGGGTGATTCTGACCATGCCCGACACCATGAGCTTGGAACGTAGACAGCTTTTGCAGGCCCATGGCGCACAGTTGGTTCTTACCGAGGGTACACTGGGGATGGCAGGTGCCATTGCCAAGGCGGAAGCCTTACAGCGTGAGATCCCCGGTGCGGTGATACCCGGACAGTTTGTGAATGCTGCCAATCCTCGCGCACATTATATGACTACCGGTCCTGAGATCTGGGCGGATACCGATGGCACTGTGGCTGCCTTTGTGGCCGGTGTGGGTACCGGCGGAACGCTCAGCGGTGTGGGGAAATTCCTGAAGGAGCAAAACCCTGCTGTTTGCATTGCGGCAGTGGAGCCTGCGGGTTCTGCTGTGCTTTCGGGCGGTGAAAAAGGCTCCCACGGGCTGCAGGGCATTGGTGCCGGATTTATTCCCGAGACCATGGACACGGGAATCTGTGATGTGATTTACCCCATTACCGAGGAGGAAGCCTTTGCTGCCTGCCGTGAAGTGGCAAAGCTGGAGGGTATTCTCATTGGTATTTCCGGCGGTGCTGCTCTTTGCGCTGCCGCAAAGCTTGCCAAGGAGCCTTCTATGGCAGGCAAGCTGATCGTTACCCTGTTCCCTGACAGCGGTGAGCATTATCTTTCTATGAATCTTTTTTGAACGCTGAAGGAGTTTTCTTTCTGTGAAGCAATGTTTTTTTCTGCCCATAGCGGCGTTTGCACTCTGGCTGACGGGCTGCGGCTGTTCTGCTGCGGAATCCTCGTCGGCTGACAGCATTGTTTCAGACGAAATGACAACGACAACAACGGAAGCAACACAATCCCAAGCGGAAACCACGGCGACCTCTCCCATGGGAAGTATCAATCCTTTGACGGGGGAAACGGGGTTTCCTGCTCATGCGGTGGGAAAACGTCCTGTGGCCGTTATGGTCAACAATGTGACGGTTTCTCTGCCACAGTACGGCATTGCCGCTGCGGATGTTCTGTATGAGATTCCCGTGGAGGCAGGTATCACCCGACTGATGGCATTGTATGCAGATTATTCTGCTGTACCCGATGTCTGTTCGGTGCGAAGCTGCCGCTATTATTATCCGCTGATCGCTTACGGACATGATGCCATTTACTGCCACTGGGGGACTGACCGTACCATTGCTGCCGATACGCTGGAGCGTTTGCGGATAGATCGCCTTGATGGTGCGGGAAATGGCTGGCTGAAATGCTTTTTTCGGGATGAGGAACGGCGGAAAGTGTATGCGGTGGAGCATACGGGGTATCTGGATGGCAGCAGCCTGCCTGAGGTGATCGCCGATATGGGATTTCGCACGGAAAGGAAACAGGATGCGGATTTTTCCTTTTATCCTCCTCATGCGCTGCACAGCGAGGGTGAGCCTTGCTCTGCGGCGGTGCTGCACTTTTCATCCCATTACGCATCTGCCTTTGTGTATGATGCGGCGGCCGGTGTTTATCTGAAATCACACAACGGAAAGCCCCATATGGACAGCCACACGCAGACGCAGCTTGCTTTTGCCAATGTGCTGATCTTACAGACGGAGATTTCTCCCCGTGAGGATGGCTACCTGATGGATGTGGCTTTGGAGGGCGGCTCCGGCTTTTACCTTTCGGCAGGTGCAAAGCTGCCGCTGATTTGGAAAAAATCTGCTGATGATGCCCCCATAGAGCTGTTTCGCACCAATGGTGATGTGCTGGTGCTCAATGTGGGGAAAAGCTATATCGGCATTTTAGATACAGACCGAATGATAGACTGGAATTGAACGATCATGGAATATCAATTTGAAACCTTGCAGGCAGATCTGTTTGTCTGCCGCAGCGATATTCACTCCTTTGGGACAGATGCCTTTCTGCTGACAGGCTTCAGCGGATACCGTGCCAAGGATCGTGTGTGTGATCTGGGCACGGGCTGCGGTATTATTCCGCTGCTGATGCAGAGAGTGGCTCCTCCCAAAGAGGTGTTTGCTGTGGATATTCAGCCACAGGCCATAGAACAACTGCGCCTTGCTTTGCAAAAAAGCAGATCTTCTGTGGCGATACATCCTGTTTGTGCGGATCTGAAGCAGCTATGGCCGGGGGCTCCTTTGGGGCAGTTGGATCTGGTGACCTGTAATCCTCCTTATAAATGTGCGGATGCGGGAATCCCTTCGGAAGATCCTGCCATACGCATTGCCCGGCATGAGGTGGCCTGCGATATCCGTGATATCTGCGGGGCTGCCGCTAAGCTGCTGAAATATCACGGCAGATTATGCCTTTGCTGCCGCCCCGAACGGCTGACCGATGTGATGTGTGCCATGCGGGAGGCTAAGATCGAGCCAAAACGGCTGCGGTTGGTTTGTAAATCCCATAACAGTGCCCCTTGGCTGTTCCTGATAGAAGGCAAAAAGGGCGCACAGCCTTTTTTACAGATCGAACCCACGCTGTTTATGCGCAGCGGTGAGGGCATGACCTCTGAGGCTGCCCAGCTTTGCCATTTTGGAGAGGAGTACTTATGAGCGGTACATTATATGTGGTGGGTACACCCATCGGAAATCTGGGAGATATAACATCCCGCCAGTTGGAAGTGCTGGAGATGGTGCATATCATTGCTGCCGAGGATACCCGTGTGACCCGTAAGCTCCTTTCTCATTTTGATATCCACACGCCGTTGGTCAGCTACCATGAGCATAGTACCCAGAGTGTCATTGACGGTTTGCTTGGCAGACTGATGCAGGGGGAAAATGTGGCGGTGGTGACCGATGCGGGTATGCCCTGCATCTCCGATCCCGGTGCCAAGCTGGTGCTGCAGGCACAGCAGGCACAGATCGCTATACAGGTAGTGCCCGGCCCCAGTGCGGTGATCTCTGCGCTGGCGGTTTCCGGACAGGATACGGGAAGATTCTGCTTTGAGGGGTTCCTTTCCGTGACCAAAAAACAGCGGCATGCTCATCTGGAAGCACTGCGAAATGAAACACGCACCATGATCTTTTATGAGGCTCCGCACAAGCTGCTGCAGACCCTCAGGGATATGGGGGCTGTGTTCGGTGATGATCGTTCGGTATCCCTTTGCAGAGAGCTGACGAAAATTCACGAGGAGGTACATAAAACCACCTTTGGCGATGCTGTTGCGTATTACGAATCCCATACACCAAGGGGAGAGTTTGTGCTGGTCATTGCAGGTGCTGATGAGTCTGCGGACACAGAGAGCTTTTCTATGGAGGATGCTCTGGAGATGGTGCGCGGTCGCATCGGGCAGGGGCAGCGTGCTGCCGATGCCTGCCGTGAGGTGGCTGCTGATACGGGTTTTTCCAAACGGGATCTGTATCGGGCTTTGATGGAAGAATAACGGTACGATGCTTTGTTCCGAAACCACCAAAGGAGATGGCTTATGAGAACAATATCCAATCGTCTGATTTTGAGTATTCTCGCCGTTTTGCTGTTTGTTTCCTTGCTGGCTTTTCCCGTGCATGGAGAAACAGAGATCGTGACGGATACGGAAACGCTGGCTGCTGCTTTGTATCAGCGCACGGCAGTGATCGAAGCAGACGCTGCCCGCATTGACAGTCTGCTGGAGGAGGTGCTGAGCACATATCCTGTGCTGGGTTTTGATTTCAACGGCTATGAGGGTGCGATCCGTGGGGAGATCATTACCATGGAGATGGACTATCGCAATGCGGAGATGCTGCCTGTTTTTCAGGTGGATTCCGTGGCGGAATTGCAGCAGACCGTTGCAACGGCGGCTATTCTCTGCTGCGAGGAAGTGCATATTCTTATGCCGGTATCCATGCGGGATCAGGATGTAGCGGGGATTTTTAATCAGACCTTTGCAGAATGCATGCTGGCAAGAACTATGCTTTCTTCCCGTAGCTGGGAGATCTGGATCAACAACTACACCGATGCCCTGTATATGTCGCTGAAGCTGGAATATGAGGAGGATCCGCAGACATTGCTGCGGCGAAAGCAGCAGACGGAGGCTGAGGCCCTACGTCTGGCAAGATCCTTGTACTATAAAAATGCCGATGATGCGGTTCTGGCATTGCTGGCCCATGATGCGCTGGTGAATCGCTGCGCTTACAATGATACGGTGTACTCCGCTGCGGAGAATCATTCCGCATACGGTGCTTTGATCAACGGCAATGCGGTTTGTGAGGGCTATGCGGAGGCATATCAGCTACTGATGGACATTGCGGGTATTGAATGCCTGTATGTGGAAGGTGACGCATCGGAACGGCATGGCTGGAATATGATCCGCCTGGAGGATGGGTACTACCATGTGGATGCCACCTGGGATGACCCCGTGGCTGAGGGCGGAGCACAGCATCTGCTGCATGATTATTTTCTGGTGGATGATGAGAAGATCGGTGTGACGCACACATGGAATGTGAATACCTATCCTGCGGCAAGGGGCGGCTTGTGGGATGCTGCTCTTGCCAAGGAACGACTTTCATTGTTGGAAGAGGCTCCCGTATTTTTTGTGCAGTATACCCCCCGATGTGATGCTGCTGCGGTACAGGCATATCAGCAGATGGTAAAAAACACGCTGCAGCGGCAGATCCCTGCACAGACAGAGCTGCCAAAGGAGACTACATCCACCGAAAGCAGCACTACCCAAAGCACATCGGAAAGCGAGACGGATACCGAAAGCCAGAGCAGCGGCAGCAGCGGCACTTCCGGCACAAAGGGGACTTCTTCCACGGAGCAGACCACATCTGCGGAAACCACTACTACCACACAGGAGCCGGCAGATGGGGTATCCAAGGGCGCATTGTATCTGGTATGGGGGATTCTGATCGTGTTTGCTCTGGGAATCCTCTACGCAAAGTTTATCCACTGAGGAAAAAACCAAAGTTTTTTTGTGAAATGGTAGCAAAACCACCGTTTTTGCATATGATAAGTCGATCCGCAGGCATGGGTTTGCGGCGGTGATTCATATGGAAAGATGGTGGTTTTTTATGCAGGACAGATATTTTCTCGGTGGTGCTTCTCCCGAAGGCTTTTACTCGGATTTTCCAAAGGAACAGGCGATGCGGTATGGGTTCTTGCTGAAAGGTGGGCCGGGTACGGGTAAATCTACTTTGATGCGGACGGTGGCATCGGTTTTTGCGGATGAACGGGTATCGCTGTACCATTGTGCTTCCGATCCCCGCTCACTGGATGCGGTGGTACTGGAGGACAGAGGGGTATTTCTGGCAGATGCTACCGCACCCCATGAAATGAGTGTTTCTCTGCCTTTTGTGACAGGGGAGCTGGTGGATCTGGCAAGGGCACTGGACCCTGTGAGCTTAGCGGAACACAGCGAGGAGATCCGCAGTGCTTCGGCGGAAAACGGTATGCTGCATCGGGAATGCCGCAGTGTATTGGGGGCGGTTGCTGCTATGCGTACTGTTTCTATGAACATTGGTGAGGAGGCTTTGCACAAAGAAAAGCTTTCTGCCTTTGCTGCAAGACTTTGCAAGCGGCTGATGCCCAAGGGAGTACGTCGCGGCGGGGAGATGGGTGAGATCCGCTATCGGCAATGCAATGCCTGCACACCTCAGGGGGATCTGCTGCTGGTGCCTGAGGATCATGGCATTGTACACATCAAGGACAGTTACGGTGCCGCTGCCTGCTTTTTGATCAGCCGCTTTGCCGATCTGCTGACCCATGCGGGGATCGGTTGTGTACTCAGCCGTGATTTGCTGCTGCGTGATAAGCCTGCGGTGCATCTGCTGGTGCCGCAGTGCAAATTGGCAATGGTGAGCTGTGTTCTGCCCCAGGAGCATGAAACACAGGTGGTCAGCACCATTGATCTGCAGCGGTTTTATCACAACGAATTGCTTCGCAGACAACGCAGCTTGCACCGCTTTGCCGAGAAAAACGAAAAACTGCTCCGACAGCGGGCAATTACGCTGCTGCAGGAGGCTCTTGCGGTACATGATGTACTGGAAAAACCGTATATCGCAGCCCAGAACCGTGCTGTTTTGGAGGATATGACCGCTGATATCTGCCATGCCATTCGCAGCAGATTTCCAAAAGAGTACAAAATGTGAATGACTCGGTACAAATCGCATTGACAAACGCCGGAAATCGTGCTATAATAAAACAACAGTTTTATACAAACTGTAAAAAAGAAAGAAGCTGTACCATCCCCTCGGTGCAGCGAAACAGGGAGGAATCACTATGCGATTATCTCGGCGCATCCCCGCCTTGCTGGCAGCAGGCACAATGATGTTGGGCGCAATGCCCTACATGGATCTCACCGATACCGTTTCGGCAGATGTTACCTATCTGGCAAGAGATCCGTTTTTCAATTACAGCAGCGGCTACAACTACTATGAGTCGGAGCATTTCCAGTTCATCTGGGGCAACAGCGGCGATGCTGCTTCCGTTACCACAGAGTTTTTGCAGCAGAATGCCGCAAATCTGGAGGAATGCTGGGATGTATTCATGGTTGATCTGGGAATGGAGCCTCCTTCTCAGTCCGTGAATCTTTCCATGCGCGACGGCAACCACTACAAGACCAATCTGTACATTTCCGGCACAGGTCTTTCCGGCATGGCTGATGACTGGGCTTATATGTCCTATGATAACAACGGTTATGCTTATCTGTTCTGCTGTGTGGGTGCCATGCAGTACAATCCGCCCTCCTGGGTGCTGCCCCATGAGTTCGGTCATGCGGTGACGGCACATCAGCTTGGTTGGAATTCCAACAAATACTCCTATGCCTGGTGGGAGAGCCTGGGCAACTGGTTCCGTGAGCAATGGCTGTATGCTATCTCCGAGGAGCGCGGTTGGATCAATGATCCTTCTCAGGGCTACGGCACGGATTTCTTTGAGACTTATCTGAAGAATATGTGCTTTACCTCTCCGCTGGGCAGAGATTACTACGCTGCCTGGCCTTTCCTGCAATATCTTACCGAGAATCCCGACAATCTGGCGGGCTACGGCAATACCTTTGTTCGCACCATGCTGCAGCAGGGTCAGGTGGATGAATACCCCTATGCTATGATCGAGCGTCTGGCAGATGCTACTTTGGCTGAAACACTGGGCCATTATGCAAAGCGTATGGCTACACTGGATTTTGCCCATCAGGAATCCTACCGCAAGCGTCTGGATCAGCTTCTTTCTCAGGGTGAGTGGAACTGGCAGCAGATCTACACCATGCTGGAGCTGGTGGATGATACTGCCAACACTTATGCGGTTCCCACTGAGCGTGCCCCTCAGGAGGCAGGTGTGAATGTTTGTCCTCTGACCATTACAGGTGATACCATTACCGTTACGCTCAACGGTATGTCTGATCTGGACGGTGCCGATTGGCGTGCTTGTATCGTTGTGGAGGATGCAGCGGGACAGTCCCACTACTCCGGGCTGTTTGCAGACGGCGAGACTGCCAGCCTGACCGTTCCTGCCAATGCGGTTTCCGCATATCTGACTGTTGTGGCAACGCCTGATGCATCTCTGCACTGCCCTTGCGGTCTGACCTGGCACACCGATGATTCCGAGTTCAATGAGCAGAATCATCCCTTTACCGAAAAGCATCGCTACCCCTATCAGGTCACCATTGAGGGTGCAGGCATCAAGACCCGTACCATCAACACCAACTGGGGCAGCTTCCACAGCAATGGCGGTGGCTTTGTGGCTTCCTCCGCAAGAGTGGATGCCAGCGTGTATGTAGGCCCCAATGCCTGCGTGCTGGGCAATGCTACCGTGACCGGCAATGCTGTCATTGATGGCTATGCCATCATTGCGGAGCGTGCAAACATCTCCGGCAATGCTTATGTGGGCGATTACGCTATGGTCATGGGCAATGCCACTGTGACCGATAATGCAAAGGTCATTGAAAGTGCCTGCATTTATGGCAATTACAAGATCTCCGGCGAGGCTGTTGCCAAGGGTGTGGCATTCTGTATGGTAGACGGTACACTTAACGGCCAGGGCATTGTAGATGGCGATTACTACGATGACAGCAGCAATACCGTCAATGCCGGTACCTGCTACGGCTGGTGGAATACCCAGACCTATTGCAGCAATCGTCCCTACACCGATGGTTTGTATCTGGCATATGATTTTGATTCTGACAGCAGTGAGATCGCAAAAGAGCGTTACAACAGCACTTATGCTTATAACATGGGCGCACAGTGGGAGGCTTCCCGTACCGGTGCAACGGGCGTTATGACCTTTGACGGTGCAAACGATTATCTGGATGTGGATGATGCCATTGCTGCCTTTGATACGGTGAGTATGCACTTCAGTACCCTGTGGAGAGGCGGCTCCGACAACCAGAAGCTGTTCTACATTGGTGATGCTGATACCTACTGCTACTTTACCCCACGCAACAGCGATGGCGTGGCGGCTCTGGTATACAACCGCGGCGAAGGTGAAGTGGTTGTGGCTGCTAATCAGGCGCTGGCTTTGGGTGAGTGGTCTTTGGTGACGGTTGCTGTGGAAAACGGCGCACTGTCCATGCAGATCAACAACGGCAATGTATTCAGCTCCGCAGGCAACGGCTATACGCTGTATGATGTGATGGATCTTTCTTCTCCCGTGGCACAGTCTGTATCTATGGTAGGTGCAGGCCCCGAGGGTGACTTCTACAACGGTTCTCTGGATTTCTTCCGTGTATATCACAAGCCTGTTTATCAGGAAGTCATCAACTACGGTCAGAGCGAGGAGATCACTGAGGATATTGATCCTCCCGCTACCGCACACCGCGGCGATGTGAACTGCGACGGCTATGTAAAGGTGGATGATGTCATCCTGCTGAACCGCTATCTGGCTGAGGATACGACCATCACCATTACCGCACAGGGCTTGTATAATGCCGATATGAACGAGGACACTTATGTGAATACCGATGATCCTACGGCGATCCTGAAGTATCTTGCCGGTATTGACTACTGAGTCGGATTGTGTTATAATTGCAGGAGAGTACATTTGTGCTCTCCTGCAATTTTGTTTAAGGAGTGTTTTACCATGTTCAAGCGAGTTTTCTCCGTGCTGCTCACTTCGGTTCTGCTAATGCTTTGCGGCTGTATGACCACCATGCCCGATGAGACCCTGTCCTCCGATTCCCAAGGCAGCAGTTATTCTCAGGCAGATGCGACCACTACCACCACCACGACTTCCACTACAGAAACCACATCAGAAACCACTACACAGGAAACCACCATCTCCATTGAAACGACTACGGCCTTGCTGCCGGATCCCAACGGCAGCTACACCACCAAGGAAGATGTTGCTCTGTATTTGTACACCTACGGTGAGCTGCCACAGAATTTCATCACCAAAAAGGAGGCCCAGTCTTTGGGCTGGCAGGGCGGTTCTTTGGAGCCTTATGCCCCCGGATGCTGTATTGGCGGCAGCTATTTCGGAAACTATGAGGGTCTGCTGCCCAAGGAAAGCGGCCGCAGCTACTATGAATGCGATATCGACACGCTGGGCGCAAGCAGCCGTGGCCCGAAACGCATTGTGTATTCCAATGACGGACTCATCTACTACACAGCCGATCATTATGAGAGCTTTGAGCTTTTGTACGGCGATCCCGACGCTTAAGGAGAAACAGCATGAAAGTATTTATTCTTTGTGAACGAATCCACACGAAAGAGGATCTCCATGAGATCCTGCAGACAGCTTTGTCTTTGCCGGGGTATTATGGCAGAAATCTGGACGCTTTGTTTGATTGCCTGACCGATCTGGCAAAGCCGGTACATCTGGTGCTGTGCGATTTCCCTCGCCTGCAGGCTGCAATAGGGGAGTATGCTTCCGCTTTGACTGCCGTTTTAGAGCGTGCTGCCGAAGAAAACAGCCGTTTTTCCTTTGAAATGGCACCTAGAGATGTTCTTTTTGGATAAATTTGCAGAAAACTCTTGCAATTTTATGGGAAATATGTTATAATGTAGCTACCAAGATATAAGGAGGACTCCACCAATGGATATCAAGGCAAAAATCGAAGAGCTTGTTGAGAAGATCAAAGGCGATGATGCTCTGAAGGCACAGTTTATGGAAGATCCCGTTAAGGCACTGGAAAAGCTGACCGGTAAGGATCTGCCCGATGATAAGATCGACGCTGTGATCGACGGTATCAAGGCAAAGCTGGCTGCCGGCGATGTGACCGAGAAGCTGGGCGGCTTGTTTGACAAGTTCAAGAAGTAATGTACCAAACAATTTTGAAAGGATGTGTTCCCCATGGGCAAGTTTGAAATCAATGCAGGTAAATCCGGCTTCGGCCTCCGCCTGAAGGCAGGCAACGGCGAAATCATCGCAACCGGCGAGACCTATTCTTCTGTGGATTCCGCAAAGAACGGCGCTGCAAGCATCGCGAAGAATGCTCCCATCGCAAATCTGGAGGATCAGACTGTAGAGGGCTTTGAGAAGCAGAAGCACCCCAAGTTTGAGGTGTATCAGGATAAGGCAGGCGAGTATCGCTTCCGCCTGAAGGCTGCCAATGGTGAAATCATTGCAGTCAGCGAAGGCTATGTTGCCAAGGCAGGCTGTCTCAATGGTATTGACAGCGTACGCAGAAATGCTGTGGATGCTCCCGTCATTGAGCCGAAGGAAGACTGATTTTCAGCATACGAAAAACCGCTGTTTGCAATCGGACAGCGGTTTTCTTGTTTGTATTATACAGGAAAGGAACTTTTTTGATGAACCATACACTTTTTCCTCACGCACCAAGAGGATGGAATAGCTGGGATTGCTACGGTGCTTCCGTGACAGAGGACATTGTTCGGAAAAACGCTGAATATATGGCAAAGCATCTGAAACAGTATGGCTGGGAGTATATTGTTGTGGATATCCAATGGTATGAGCCCACAGCCGATTCTCATTCCTACCACCCCTTTGCTCCTCTTTGCATGGATGCCTACGGCCGATTGCTGCCCGCTGAGAATCGTTTCCCCTCTGCGGCAGGGGGCAAGGGTTTTGGGCCTTTGGCAGAGTATGTGCATTCTCTGGGGCTGAAGTTCGGCATCCATATGATGCGGGGTATTCCCAGACAGGCGGTGCATCAGGATCTGCCGGTTTACGGTACGGCTGTGACGGCAAGACAGATCGCAAAACCAGACAGCATTTGTATGTGGAATACCGATAACTACGGTGTGGATCCCCAAAAGGATGGCGCAAGAGCCTACTATGACAGCATTTTCCGGTTGTATGCCCAATGGGGTGTGGATTACATCAAATGTGACGATATCGCACGAGAGTTTCCTCACGCAAAGGAGGAAATGCAGATGCTTTCTGATGCCCTTCGTGGCTGCGGCAGAGATATGCTGCTGAGTCTTTCCCCCGGGCCTGCCCCTGTGGAGGAGGCGGAGTTCCTGAAATCTGTGGGCAATATGTGGCGCATTACCGATGATTTCTGGGATCAGTGGCCGCTGCTGTATGCGATGTTCGAGCGATGCGAAAAATGGTGCATCCATACCGGAAACGGTCATTGGCCGGATGCCGATATGCTGCCCGTAGGTGCCATTTTGCAGGATTACGGCAAGGAAAACCGCACGAAGTTTACGGAAAACGAGCAGGTCACTATGATGACCCTGTGGAGCATTTTCCGTTCGCCGCTGATGATCGGTGGTGAGTTGACTGCGCTGGATGATTTTACCACCGGCTTGCTCACCAATGAGAAGATTTTGCAGATGCATGAAAAGGCACGGCATGCACATCCCTTGTGGCGCAGAATTGTAGATGGCAATGAGATCATTGCATGGATTGCAAGCTGTGCGGATGGCGGTGAATATCTGGCGGTGTTCCATTGCGGAGAAGCTGCCTGCCGTGTGGAAATTTCTCTTGCAGAGCTGGAAATAGCGGCATCTGTGGAAGCATTGGAGCTTTGGCAGGGTACCAAGCAGCAGATCTTCGATACCCTTTCTGTGGAGCTGCCCGTGCATGGTGCGTGTGTGTATCACTTGCGTACATTGTAAAAAATCAAAAACCGAAGGAGTATGTGGGCTCCTTCGGTTTTTTGTTATGCTTCCATCTGTCTGCCAAGGAACTGTGCTGCGGCAGAAATCAGGGAGCATTGCAGATCGGTGGGGGCACCTGCTGCACGGTCGGCGGGATCCAGAAATGCAACCGCACCTGTGACATCGCCTGCTGTCAGAATGGGCAGGCATGCCAGTGCGGTACGGGCAACGCCTTCCACAGGGCGCAGCCGAGGACTTTCCGTGGCTTTGCCGTGGTAGCCTTTTCTGGATTCCATCATATCCTCCAGTTCAGGGGAGATACGTCTTTCCATGAATTCTTTCTTTTGTGTGCCCGAAACTGCCACTACATGATCCCGATCAAATACAAGAACGGGACAGCCTGCCAGCTTCTGCATGATTTCCGCTACCTGCACTGCATTTTCGCTCATCTCGCCCAATGCCGAATACTTGCGAAAGATCACTTCACCATCTGCACTGGTGTAGATTTCAAGGGGGTCGCCGTCACTGATAACATTGACACTGAGAATAGCGCCCTTGCTGTTTCGGATTCGGGCGATTTGTGACGTATTTTCGGAGTTCTCGGTGCCTTGCTTAAAATTTGCGGCTTTCTCCTGCTGTGTCATCTGAATACCGCCTTGCAGCAGTCTGTCAATATCGGGCTTCAGAAAGATCTCTACTCGGTCGGTGTACACCACGATCTTCTGTATGATAAAGTCAATATCGCTTTTGGTGAGAGAGTCTTTGTTCAGGATGTTGTCGAATACCTCCAGTACCGTTTTCGCCGTGCGGTTTACACGGATGATGGTGTTGTGCTTGTCCGCCGCCATCTGAAGCTGGTTTCGCAGTCCCTCGATCCGCAGGGTCAGGTCATCGATCTGCTCGGCATAGATCTCCTCCAGAATTGCTGCACGCTGGGGATACTTCATGAGATCTCTTGCCTGCTGACGGGTGAGGAGTTTAATTTCCGTGCGTGTATTCTCGATCTGCTGTTCCAGTGTTTCAATGATAGATTGACCGGATTTCGTTTCCGTTTTCTCCTTGGAAATGGATGCCTGCAACTGTTCCAGCATTTCCGCAGAATTCTCACGCACTTTCCGCAGATAGCTTTTCAGCAGCTCATCCAGCATATCTGCTCTTGTGTGGTGGGAGGTGCAGCCTTTTGTTCCCCGCTTATGATAGGTGCCGCAGGTGTAGGCAGGGGCAAGGTCGCTGCGGCTCATGGAGAACAGGGGAGAACCGCAGTCGCCGCAGAACAGATAGCCCGAATACACATTCTCGAATTTCCGTACACCTCTGTAATGGGCAATGCTGCGGTGCTTCAGTTGTTCCTGTGCCTGTGCAAAGATTCGTTCATTCACAATGGCAGTATGATTCTTCTCGAATACAATGTGATCGGTTTCGTGCTGACGGTGTTCGCTGCCGTTGATCTTCTTCCGCTTGTACTTGCCCTGACGGAGCGTGCCGATATAGAAATCATTCTGCAAAATCTCGCTGACTGTGATAATGCTCCACTCATGCTTGACTTTCAGCCTGCATTCCTCGCCGTTCTGCTCACGGCGTATTTTCTCCGCCATGCGTGGCGTGGGGATGTGCTGATCGGTCAGGTGGTTGGCGATGCGTTTGTAGCCCCAGCCCTCGTTATACAGCCGGAAGATCTCACGCACCACCTCTGCGGCCGGCTCGTCCACCTCAAACTGCATGGTCTTATGGTTGGTCATGATATAACCGTAGGGGACTGCACAGATCCATTTGCCCTCCTCCTGTCTGCGTTTGATGACGGATTTCACCTTTTTGGAGGTATCCGTAACAGGCATTTCGTTGATGAGAAAGCGGAACTGGATGGCTGTCCAGTCATCGTAGGTGGGGTAGTCGATGCTGTCACCGATGGAGATGATCCGCATACCTGCATCACGCAAGTCCTCAAGTTCCACAAGCCCCTTGCTGTTACGGCGGGAGAATCGGGAAAAATCCTTGACAATGAGGATGTCGTATTCCTTCATCAGCATCTTTTTTCGCAATTCCTGATACCCCTCACGCTGTTCAAAGGTATAGCCGCTGCGGTCACGGTCTTCGTAAAAATCCAAGCTGCATTGGGGGAATTTCCGCTTTACAAAATCCGCAATCATAGACTTCTGGTTCTCGATGGAGGTGTTGTCCCTGTCCAGCTCCTCATCCACCGAGATACGGCAGTAGCCCGCAATGCTGTATAAAATGCTCATGGCTTGCTCCTTTCTTCCATGCTGTTTATGGATTAGTGGGTATGTCCTATATGATTGTAACATATCCGCATGTTTTACATCAACAAGAAAATGCTGGAAACTATGTATCGGTGCGGTGAACGCACCGTGAGATCAGACGCACAGATTGGCTTTCAGAAGGCTCTCCGCACAGGTAAACAGGTCGGCACTTCCTGAACGGAATACCGCCACCTTGTAGTGTTTTTCGTGAAAATCCTTTGCGGTGTTTTGGATACAAGCGTCTGTTTCCGCCTTCTGCTGCTCCTGACGGTTCAGCCAGATCTCCACCATGCAACTTTCATCTCTGACATAAATTTCCAAATCGGCAACATCTCCTTTACAGTGAGTTTTGACTGCTTATGGGGTTTGTATGCATGACGTTCCCCGTATCTTTTTCGCTTTCTGCAGATAAATCAAAATTCCTTTTGGCTCACTCCTTTTGACGTTATAGGGTCGCCCATTGGAAGGTCTGGGGCAGCACACGATTGGAGATCAGCTCCGTGCCCTGCTCAAAGACCTGTTTTTCGGTCAGCTTGTCGGATTTTTGGCGGTTGCAGCACATATGCGCCAACTGTAAATTGCCGATATCCGAGGGGTGACCGCCTCTGGCGACTGGGATGATGTGATCCACGCAGGGAGACAGCGGGTGCGGCCACTTCATGCCAAAATCTACGGGGTTGCCGCAGATGCCGCAGTGGGTCTGGGTTGCGTAGATCTTCTTTTTGTTGGATTCAAACTGCGCCCGCTGGGTGCCGTTGTGGTCGGGGCGGAGATTGGGGCGGAAGCCGCCTGCAGGTCTTGCTCTGGGCTGTGGCATGGTACTCTCCTTTCGGGGCATGAAAAAAGCACCTCCTGAGAGATGCCGGATTCCGATATTGAATTGTGGGTTATAGTTTGATGCCATCAAGTTCTGCCCGAAGTTCAAGTAGATGCAGATATTCGCCCATGCAATGTTGCTGAGCGTTCATCAGTTCACGACGTACAACATCCTCGTTTTTTTCAGTAGGAAACGGGTTCATTCGGCACAGAATTTCTTGTTTTGTATTAGCCGCTTTCAATTTCTCGTAGCGGATTTTGGTCTGCCAATACTCAGCCTTAAGTCTGTCCTTGTAGTCCTCCGACTGCATCAGTGTAATCGTGTCTTTCAGTTCCATGGTAAATTCCTCACTTTCTTGTTTTGGGTATGAAAAAACCGCCTGACGAATCAAGCGGTTTCATCCGTATGTTCTTCTTTCGGCTCATAGCCGATGCCGTTGTTGCATTCCTTCAGCTCTTTTACTTTTCCAAATGGAAAATTACGAGGAGCCATTCCTGTTGGGAAAGCGTCGC